>NZ_JZKH01000061.1 GCF_000961885.1 Streptomyces rubellomurinus | reverse complement strand
GGATATCCCCCCACCCCGACACCCCGGCCCGGTAGACTGCCCCCGGTGCCGCCGTGATCCATCGCGGACGGCCACCGTGCCTCCTTAGCTCAGCTGGCCAGAGCACCGCTCTTGTAAAGCGGGGGTCGTCGGTTCGAACCCGACAGGGGGCTCCACAACTCGCATACATGGCAGGGAAGTTGAGGGCCGACCCCGGAAGGGTGTCGGCCCTCAACGGTTCCCGGCACACATTCAGCACACATCAGGCTGCGGCGGCCAGATCACCGGCCTCCAGGGCCGCCAGCTGCTCGGCCAGCTCCCGGGCCTTGCGCGCCGCCTTCTCGGCCTTCTTTCTGGCCTTCTCCAGCGCCTTGGTGCGCTGGGCGTCGAGCCGGTCGGAGACCTCGTCCAAGCGGTCTGGCCAGAGGTGACCGTACGTGTCCAAGGTCAGCGTCGCGGTCTTGTGTCCGAGCATCGTCTGGACCACCTTGACGTCGGCTCCACTGGCAATCGCCAGCGAGGCCGCAGTGTGCCGGAGTTTGTGCAGGGTAATTCCCAGCTCGCCAAGTCCAGCCGTTATGAGCGCGCCCTTAAAGTGCCTCCGCATGAAGTTTCGGATCATCAGGACGCCACCGCGCGGTGCGACGAAGAGGTATTCCTCCGGCTTTCTCCCGGCAATAAGCTTGGCCAGCTCGGAAATGAGAAACGCCGGGATTGGAACGGACCTTCGTTCGTGGTTCTTGGGGCTGTCCTCCAGGTACAGCTTCCCCTTATCCGATCCCCATGTTTGCGCAATCCTGACGCGCCTGGATTTCAGGTCGACATGCTTGATCTGAACCGCCGTCGCCTCACCCCAGCGAACTCCGGTGTAGGCCAAGAAGAGAATCAGGGCCCGGTATTCTCCGCAGGCTTCTGCAAGGGCTTCCACTTGCACGTCTGTTAGGTAGACGTGTTCGGCGGGCGTGTATCGGGGGAGCGGCACCCCGATGGCGGGGTTGTGCGCGATCTTCTTCGTCCGGACCGCATAGCCGAGGACGCCCTTGAGGACGACCCAGATTTTCCGGATGGTCGCCGCGCTCAGCGGGGAGCCGGAGGCGACCGAGTCCGACATGATGGTGCCCAGCCAGGTCACGATGTCTTCGTGCTGTACATCGGCGACTGCGGTGGTGCCCCAGCGGGGAATCACGTGGAGGTCGAGGACGCCCCGGTAGCGGCTGCGGGTCGACCGGCGGACGTCGACCTTGGAGGCGAACCAGCTCTCCGCGATCTCGGCCACCTTGGTGCGGCCGGCCTTCGGGTCCCGGTACGTTCCGAGGCCGAGGGTGCTCTCGATTTCGGTTCGCTTGGATTCGGCGTCGATCTTCCTGAGGAAGGTCAACATCCGAGGCTTCCCGCTCGGGTCGTACCAGCGAACTCGGAATCGCCCGGGAGGCTTACGCCCAGTCGGCTTTGCCTTCGCGACAGCCTCTTTGTAAGCGGCGTGGTTAATGCGGTCTTCTATCCATACGCGGGACATGAATCACCTGGATCTGCTTTGCAACGTTCATGGTCATATCCATTCCTTCTTTCTGCCCGTTTGGATACGCGACTTCTGCCGCATTTCGGGTGGCATGGTTTATCGATGGTCTGCACACTGCGCAGGAGGGGACGCCGGCGCGGTGTGACAGGGGGAGGGCCAGAGGTCGGGTGCTGTGCCGGAGATCAGGCCGGCCGAGGGAGCGGCCGGATGCCGAGCGCTGGGTTGCTGGGCACGTGGCCGTGGCGGACGGCGTGTTCAAGGGCCCGCTTGAGCGCGGCGAGGACGCTGTTGATCGTGGCGGCGCTGAGTTGGTCCTCTGCGCGCAGGGCCGACATCAGGCGCTCGACGTCCGCCCGCGTGATCGTGATGGCGAGCCTGCGTCCAAGGCGCGGCAGCACGTGCCTGTCGAGCGGTCGGCGGTTCGGGAACTTCGGCGCCCCAGGTCGGGAAGACCGCACGGGGAGGGAGGACCAGCGGTCGACGAGATCGCCAAGCGTCAGTGGAGCCCGGCCGCGGGCGATGTCGACGCGCACGGCTGCCGCGAGGTGTGCGGTCGGCAAGCTCAGGCTGTGGAACGTGCCCGCCTCGTCGCGCCAGCGCACGCGGTAGCGGGCGGGAGGGGTGCGGCCGGCCGTACGAGCGCGTGCGGCGGCCAGCAGGTAGTCCGCGTGCCTACCGCGGTCCTCGATCCGAGCGTGGAGCATGGTGTGCTGCCAATCGTTGATGAGTGCATGCCATAAGACTTCCTCTTCTCTGCCCGTACGGGTGCGGGACCGGTCGGTCGCGCAATCGGGTTCGCTGAACTGGCGCTGCGGCCGTGCCGAACGCCTGGTGATGCAGGGCCCTACTTCGAGCCGGAGTCGTCCGGGTTGAGCAGGGCAGCGAGTTCCTCCGGGCTTGCGCCCGACCGAACCGCAGCGTTGATCTTCGCCATGGTCGCCGCCATCTCCGAGTTGAAGGCTGCGGTCATCGCGGCGGCCCGGTCCTGGAGAACCGAGCTGGTGAAGTCGGCGAGGGCCTGTTGGCTGTCGCCAGCCGGCCTCCGTTGGATGGCTGTCGAGTAGAACTGCCTGGAGTCGCTTTGGGGCAGCGCCTTCTGTCCGCAGAACCACTCCATCAGCAACTCGCCATCGCTGACTGCCACTTCTGGAGTCAGCAGAACCGTCGTGCCGGGTTCGGCCTCTTCCGGAAGGCCCAGCAGATGCATCGGCGAGATGTCCAACGCCACTGCGAGGGCCACGACTTCGTCGATCGACAGCTCGCGCCGCCGAACGCCGTTCGCGTCACGCCGACCCGTCTCGATGTTGGCCAGGACGGGGGCCGTCAACTTCGTCGCGCCAGCATCGTGGCAGGCGGCTGCTAGTTGCTTCATGGTCCATCCGCGTCGATTCCGGGCCTCCTTCACCCGAAGCGCCACTGCGTCGCTCACCGACAGGGTCGGCGGGGCCGAGTCGCTCGACATCTGGCCTCCTTGCTTGTCGTATCGGCGACTCTACTCATCACCTCTCGATTGCGCAATCGACAACTTCGCAACGCCCTGCGGCTGTCGATTCGACAATCACCCCTCGGCAAGCGCAGGGCTCCTGGGTTTGATTGTCGAAACGACAACTTTGAATGTCGTATTGACAACTAGGCAGGCACTGCCTGATGCTCATCTCGGTTGTCCAAACGACAAGCAGAGTTGTCGAAATGACACATGGACGAGATGTGAGTGCTCATGAGTACGGACAGGTTGTGGACCTTGAAGGAGCTCGCGGAGTTCCTGGGCGTGCCGACGCAGACGATCTACCAGATGAACTGGAAGGGCACCGGGCCGCGGAGCTACAAGGTCGGGCGATGCAGGCGGTACGACCCGCACGACGTGCGGCAGTGGCTGGAAGGCCGCTCCTCCGACACGGGGAGCAAGCGATGAAGCGACAGCGCTGCACGACTCGCCGCCCGTGGTGGTCCGTGGACGACGCGGCGATCTACCTCGGCATCACGAGCACGGACCTGCGGGACCTGGCTGCTGTCGGCACCGGCCCCAGGTACACCGAGAGCACTGACGGCCTGCGGCGCTACCGGCCGTCCGACGTCAGGCTCTGGGCCTCGGCGGGCCTGGTGCGCGACAGCTGCGGATGGAACAGGGAAGTGCGATGACGCGACAGCGGCGGGTCAGTGTCCCCTCTCGCCGGCCGACCGGTCCGGAGGGATGCCCGCCCCCGCCTCATCCACCGTGACCAGATGTCGCTCCTCCCGACACCACGGAACCGAAACCGCCTCCACCGCCACAGGAGTTCACCAATGAACAACATCACCCACGACCGCTACGCCAAGCAGCCTCCCACCACCTGGATAGGCCGGCACTGGATGGCGACCACCAAGGACGGTTCCGGCCAGTACCTGCGCGGACTGATCATCGACGTGCGCCCGGGAGGCGTTCACGTCCAGTGGCCGCGTTCGGACGGCCGCTCCGAACGAGTCGAGTGGACCACCACCGACAAGGGAACGCTCGCCAGGGAATGAGCAGAGAGAAGGCCGGGGGCCTCACCGCGATCGGTGAGGCCCCCGGCCTTCTCTGCGCTAACGCGGACCGTTGGCGTAGGCATCGCCTGGGTAGAGCTCGGGCTCAGTCGGATCGATGCCCCACTGGGAGCACCGATCGACCGGCAGGATCATGAACGCGAGGCTCGGATCGCCGTGGAAGGCGAACCAACTGTGTCCCCACCGGACCGCGGCGCGTCGTGTCCGCTCTCGACGTACGATGCCGCGCTCAACGTCGTGCACCAGCCAGTCGCGGTGGCCGGCCGCCGCGCGGAGTAGCCGACGAAGCCGGATCAGCATGGGGTCCTCCCGGACGCGATCAGTTGCACGTCGGATCTTAGTTCCGCATCAAGCAACGATGCCCTGTGTGCTTTGGTGATGGTCAGGGCGCAGGGGCGAGCGAGGTCAACTGCACGCCGAGCTGGTGTTCTGGCTCGGCCTGCGGGACGCCATCAGCACCCAGGAACAGGTAGAAGTACTGCGTCGTCAACCGCCCCGACGTTGAGGTCCCGCCGGAGGTGGAGCCGCTCAGGGCCCCGGCAGCGTAGAAGTGCGGCAGCCACTTGGGGCCCACGATCGCTTCCACCCAGGCCCTCGCCTCCTGCGGGTCAACTGCCTGGCGAGTGCCGAGCTGCTTGTGCCGCGCGGCGACCGACAGTGTCAGCACAGCTCCCTCCCGTCCAGGGCGCTCCAGCAGTACGGCCTGGTCGATGATGTCCCCGACGATGCTGAGGACAGCATTCCGGTCGGTCACGGAGCGCACTGGTCCGAAACGGTGCGGCACCGTCCTTCCCTCTGCCCGCAACTGCTCCAGCACGGTTGTGGGCAGAACGGAGGCCAGGCCGCTATCGGCTGGCTCCGTAGAGAACAGGTCCTGGCGAAAGCGCCGCAGCTGTTCCTCCTGCTTTCGCAGCACAGTACGAATATCCACACACATGCCACCTACGGTACAAGCCGCCCTAAAACACATCGAACAACCCAAATGTCCCTCGACCGGTTTAGAGGGATCCGGAGCGTGCCTCCGGCCTGTGGGTCTTCTCCCGGGTCCTGCGCGCCGCGCAAGGCAGACGCACGACTGATGAGAAGGCGCGGAGCGCCAGGAGAAACCACATCAGGACGGCATGATTCGGCGGAAGGCAACCGCCTGCTTGTCCCAGTAGCCGCCGGTGAAGTTCGTGATCTGGATGTTCTTGCCCGTCCGCGGCGCGTCCAGGACGAGGTTCGACCCGAGGTACATCCCGACGTGACCGGGCGAGGTCGGCGTGCCGTCCGTCCCGGCGAGGAAGATCAGGTCGCCCGGCTTGAGCTGTGATGCGCCGTAGACCGGCGTGCCGTCGAAGACCTGCTCGAAGGTGGTCCTGTGGATGGTGATGCCGGCGGCCTCGTAGGCGCGCAGCATCAGGCCGGAGCAGTCGTAGCTCGGATCGCCGGTTCCGCCCCACTGATAGGGCATGCCCAGCTTCGAGATGCCGAACTTGATCGCGGTGACGACCTGGACGGGTGTTCCGGCGGGGAGGGAGAAGCCGGCCGGGAGACTGGTGGCCTCCGTCGTGGTCTGACCGTCGCCGTTGCCCTGGGAGCAGCCCGTGGCGTTCCCGCTGTAGGTGGCTACCAGCTGCCGGGCGGTGCCCTCCCACTTCGCATAGGCGTCGGGGAACGCGCTCGCTTGAACCCGCTGGGCGGCCACGGTGACCGGCAGGGTCTCCCAGCCCGGAACCTTCACCAGCGCGGCGTAGAACTTGGTCGAGGCGTAGACGGGGTCCAGGATCTGGGTAGGCGAGCCCCACCCCTGCGACGGGCGTTGCTGGAACAGCCCGAGCGAGTCCAGGTCACCGGAGTTGAGGTTCCGCAACGTCGACTCTTGCAGGGCGGTCGCGATTGCGACCACCGCTGCCTGCGGCTGGAGCTGGAGCTGGACTGAGACCTGGTAGATGATCTGGCCGTTGTTGATCTGCTCCGTGGTCAGTTGCTGTCCGTCCGCGGTGATCTGCCCGGGTGCCACCGGTTTGAAGCAGCCCAACCCGCTGTTCGCGGCGGCGGCGGTCGGGGTGGCGGCGGCGGCTCCTCCGCCGGCGAGCGCGATGCCAAGGACCACTCCGAAGGGCGCCAGGACGCCTGCCAGAGCCAGATGGGCTGCCTTCTTCACGTGCCACCTCTGCGGCCGTGCGCTGCTCCGCAGCGTCGGCCGATTCACATCAGCTAATCGGATTTGCTCGAACCATAGGCTGATGCAATGCAGCTAGGTCAACCAAAGTGAACGTGATCAATGCCACGTCTTAGCCAAAGTGAATATTTCACGGTGCACCTCGCCCTTGAGGGCTGGCGGGAGGGGTGGGGCTCGGGCTGCCGTGAGGGTGGCTGTGGTGCGTGCTGGAAGCGACTCAGGCGCCGGGGCGGCCGAAGAGGTGCTGGAGGGCGGCGGGCCTCAGATCCGGGAAGGCCAGGCGAAGGGCTGCCTCGGCGCACTCCTCTGCCCCGGCTGCGTGGAGCCGGATGTCCGCCATCGCGAGCGGGCGCAGCCTCGGCGGCGCTCCGGCTGATGTCGGCGGAGCGGCTGCCGCCGGCGACGGCCGGGACGGCCGCGACGCGGCGCCATGGTCCTGCTGTCGATTGCCGCAGAGCTGCGACGCGCACATGAAGATGCCTCCCTCCTCGGGAGGCAGTCCTTGGAGCGGGCGACGGCAGTCGGCCGGTCACTCCTCCCGGCTCGCAGAACTGTATGCGACTGGACACCGGGAGTGTGCTCGCTGTGTGAAGTTGTGATGATCAGGTGATCGGGGTCGCGTGTGGGGCTCGTCACTCGGGCGCGGCGCCAGAGTCGGGCAAACCCTCCATTGTCCGGGCGGATTGGATCATGGTGGCGATGGCCGCCATGCTGCGCTCCGAGAGGCCGTCCATGTCGAGCACCATCTGCCGGATCGACGGGCTGCGCAGCGCGCTCGCGAGACGAAGCTGTTCGTCGGTCCGCTTCGCCGTCTCCTCCTCGTAGAAGTAGAGCGGTGAGACGCCGAAGAAGTCGGCAATTGCCGTGAGGCGGCTGTGTGTTGGGTCGGTCCGCTTGCCCTTGCGCAGCTGCCACAGATAGGTCGCTCCGAGGACCTGGTGGCCCGCCGTCTCGTTGATCGCTTGGGCGACTTCGGGGTTGGTGTAGGGGCCTCGGTCGGCGGGGTGGACCGTCGCGAACAAGTGCTCCAGGCGGCTCGCAATCGAGCCGGCCCCGGCGGATTCTTCGACTGCCATGACGCGCGTAGCACTCCTTGCTGCTGACTGGTCTCATCGTTGCGCACAGTGACGCCGATTAGCCACCGTAAACAGAGAGTGGTCGGGTGAGGCTAGTCACATTCACTTTGGTTGACGCGCCGGGCTTGCGGGCGTTTATCGTTTGCTCACGGCCGAAATTAGCCAGAGTGAATAGCACTGACCTCACGTGCTGAACCCAGGTGAAGGCCGCTTCATCCGCCTCCCCATGCCCGACAGCAGGGGCGGCCCCTTCTGGCCAGGACAGATCCTGCGGGATCGCTGGCACATCTGCCTTCCGGGAGCCCGGTATGTCCCTCACCCTGCAAGCCGTTCACCACCTTGCAGACGTCCACTACCTCGCGGATATCCAGAATCCCGCGCCGGCCGACCCGACCAACGGCAGCAAGGGCGCGAACCTGTTGCTCAGCTACGCGAAGTGGGGCGCGCTGATCGCGTGCGCCGTCGCCGCCGTGGTCTCCGGGGGCCTGATGGGCATAGGTCACCTCTCCAACCGGCCCGATTCCGCAGAGAAGGGGAAGCGCTCCCTGGTCTGGTCCCTGGGCGGAGTCATCGTGACCGCTTGCGCGATCCCGGTGGTTAACACCGTGTTCGGCGCTGCGGCCTAGGACGCACCATGAACCAGTTCCTCGACCACCGCCCCCGCCGCCGGATTCTGCCGCTGCTCCTCCTCGGTGTCGCTGGCCTGCTCGCCTGCGTTGCCATCGGGGTCGCCATCGAGTCCGGCAGTGAGCCCCGAGGGCCCAAGGTGTTCACGCCGCCGGCCGCCATCCCCGGACCTGGTTCGGTCACCGGCGTGGACTCCACGGGGTCGCCCGCTCCCGGGCTGACCGGCCCGCTCCAGCTCGTGCGCGGAGAGCGCCTCGTCAACGGGGTGCAGTTGGGCTTCCCTCATTCCACGGTAGGTGCTGTTTCGGCGGCGGTCGAGTACTGGCGTCAGCTCGGCTCCACCCTTGAACCCGACCGCGCCGCAGCCGTCGCCCGCCTCGTCGCCGTCGATTCCTGGTCCTCCGCCGCGGACGACCTCGCCAAGGGCCCGGTCGCCACCCGCAAGGGGCTCGGTCTGCCGCAGAGCGGCCAGTTGCAGCCCGGAGTCTCCGTCGTCCTGTCGCCCATCGAGTACCAGGTGCGTTCGGTCGGCCCCGACAACGTCCAGGTCCTGCTGCTGTCCACCTACACCACCAGCGTGCCCGGCACCGGGATGCACACGCGCATGGGCGTCTACCCGCTCGACCTCACCTGGTCGGCGAACGACTGGCGCATACCCGCCCCCTCGGGCAACTCCACCACCGACTACACCAGCCTCGTCGCCGAGCCGGGCAGCCCCCAAGCCTCGGCGAAGGGCTGGCAGGAATTGAAGCGATAACCATGGTCACCAGCACCACCACCTGGGGGCTCGCATGGCCTGCGGCCTGACCAGTCCCCTCGACTGCATCCCTGGGCCTAGCGACACCATTCTCGGCGGGCTCGCTGGCGACGCCGCCGGCAAGGTGGCGAGCAGCGCATGGGATTCGATCTGCAAGTCCTTCGCTGACTCCGCGACCGATCTGCTCAAGACCTTCGCGACCGCCTTCGTCAAGATTCCGGGTCCAGACCTCGCCAGCAACGGAGTCAGGAGCGTCTACGCGATATCTCTCGGCGTCGCTGCCCTCGTCGCCTGCCTGCTGGTCGTCTTCCAGGTCATCCGTACGGTGGTCACCCATGACGGCCGCCCGCTGGCCACGGCCGCTGTGGGCGTCGGTAAGGCGGCGCTGGCGTTTCTTCTCACGCTGATCGTCGCTTCCACCGCGTTGGCGGCGAGCGACGAACTGACGAAGTACATCGTCGACAACTCACTCGGCGGAGAACAGGCCCTCACCGACAAGATCGGCAAGCTCGTCTCCTACACGCCGGGGACGGGGGCCTCGCTCCTGCTGATCATCTCCATCATCGGCATCCTGCTGACGCTCGTGCTCTGGTTCGAGATGCTGCTGCGCAACGCCGCGATCGTCGCGTTGATCGCCACCTCGCCGATCTCGGCGGTCGGCCAGGTGTCCGACTCCACCAAGAGCTGGTGGTCCAAGCTCGTCTCCTCCACCATCCAGCTGATCATCCTCAAGCCGGTCATCGCGCTGGTCTTCGCCTTGGGCTTCAACGTCGCGGGCGACTCGAAGGACCTCCAGACGACCCTGTCGGGGATGCTCCTCCTGCTGCTCGCCGCCCTGGCATGGCCGGCCATCGCACGCTTCTTCAGCTTCGCCTCGGTTCAGGTCGGCGGCGGTGCCGGACTCGCCGCTCTGCTCGGCTTCGCCGGTGGCCGACTGAGCAGTAGCAGTGCGGGCGGTCCGCCGACCGGCGCCTCCCCGGACTCCTTCGGGCAGGAGAGCGCCGGCCGCACGATGAACAGCTTCGCCAGCAAGGGCGGAGGTGCCGGTGCCGGTGGCGGCGCGGCAGGCGCAGGCGGTGCGGCCGGTGGTGCAGCAGGCGGCGCCGGAGGCGCTGCGGCCGGTGGAGCCGGTGCCGCAGCGGGCCCGGTCGGGATGATCGCCGTCGCGGCGGTCAAGGCGGCCCAGCAGGCGGTCAACTCCTTGGCCGGTGGCATGGAGCAGATGGCCGCCCACGCCGGGGTGCAGGGCGCGAACCCGTACGCGGCGCAGCCCGCCGGGTACGTCAACCGCCACGCCAGTACACCGTTGCCCACCGCGGGCGGTCTGCTGCCCGACCAGCCGGAGCCGGACTGGTCGGACCAGCAGGAGCCGCAGGTCGACGCGGCTGGGCCGACCAGCGCGCAACCCGATCACCAGCAGGCGCTCCACGACAGCACCCCGGACCTGCCGGTCGCCGGTGCTCCGCGCAGTGACCCGCCCACCATCGAGATGCCCCCGGTGCCCTCCGGCCCGAGTGCAGGCACGGACTCCCCTGCGGGGCCCGAGACCTCCGCGCAGGTCCCGGCCGCTCCGAGCCGCTCCGCCTCCAGCGCCGCACCGCTCCAGGCCAGCCAACCCGCAGCAAGCCCGGGGCCCAAGTCGGCTCAGGGGCCGACCGCGCCCGCACCGGCCCCGGCAGACCGACCCGGTACATCCCGCACCCAGGCCACTCCGGTCGAGCGCCCCGCCCCACCCGCCAAGACCACCCGTCCTGATCACTCCGAAGGAGGCGGCAAGCCATGAGCACCGAGACCGCTACCCGTACCTACTTCGGGTGGCAGCAGGAGAAGGTCAACTTCCTGTTCGGCCTCTCGGGACAACGGGCGGCGATGGTCGGCACCGGTGTCCTCGGACTGATCTGGCCCTTCGCAATCTCCTACATCCGGGCCGGACTTGTGACATGGCCCGTGTCGTTTGTCCTCTTCCTACTCGCGTTCGTCCGGATCGCCGGCCGTACGGTCGATGAATGGGCGGTCGCCTTCATGTCCTTCGAAATCCTCCGCTTCCGCGGGCAGAATCGTTTCCTCTCCGGCGCCTTCGCACCCCGCGTATCCGAGACGGACGAACCTCGGCTGGACCTGCCCGGCATCCTCGCCCCGTTGGCGATCCTCGAAGCAGACGGGGGCAGCGGCGCCCCGATCGCGGTGATCCACCACCGTCTCGATCGCACCTACACGGCGGTCGCCCGGGTGCGCGTTCCCGGCATCGGCCTTGCCGATTCCAGCAGGCGTGACCAGCGGGTGGCCAACTGGGGCTCGCTGCTCCAGTCCCAGTGCACCGAGGGCAACGCGATCATCCGGATTCAGGCGCTCCAGCGGATCGTCCCGGAGTCCGGCGCCGCGCTCCAGCGCTGGCACGCCGACCACGTCGCCGCCGAGGCGCCCGCCGTCGCGGTCGACGTCACCAAGTCGCTGCTCTCCACCGCCACGCTGGCGACCAGCCAGCGGGAGGCGTACCTCGCGATCACGATGTCCGCCGCCCGTGCCGCCAGCCCCATCAAGGCGGCGGGCGGCGGCGACGCCGGAGCCGCCGCCGTCCTGGTCCGCAACCTTCGGGCCATGACGTCCTCGATCGCCTCCGCAGACCTCCAGGTCGAGAGCTGGCTCAACCCCCGCGAACTGGCCGAGGTCATGAGGACCGCCTTCGACCCGGACTCCGGCCGGATGCTCGCAGAGCGCCGTGCCGCAGCCACCTCCGCCGCCCTCCGAGGCGACCAGGCCCCCTTCGCGGCGGGAGTCAGCCCGACAGCGGCCGGCCCGTCCGCCGCCCACGCCTGGCGCGGCCGGTACGAGCACGACGGCGCCGTCTCGGTCACCTACGCCGTCCACAGCTGGCCGAAGAACAAGGTATACGCCACCGCCCTCGCCCCCCTGCTGGGCGAAGGAAAGTACCGAAGGACCCTGAACCTCCACTTCGAGCCCCGCAGCCCGCGCGCCGCCGAGCGCGAGATCATGCAGGAGCGCACCGCCCGCGAGGTCGCCGTCAACATGCGGCACAAGACCGGCCAGATCGTCCCGGAAGCGGAGAAGCAGGCACTGCGCCGCGCGGAGGCCCAGGACCAGGAGCGCGCCGCCGGCCACGGCATGGTCCGTTACACCGCCTACTGCACCGTTACCGTCACCGACCCCGCGGACCTTGAGGACGCCTGCAGCGAGCTCCTGGCCGACGCCAACAGCGGCAGCATCGAACTCCAGCGCATGTGGATGGCCCAGGACGTGGGCTTCGCGATCGGCGCGCTGCCGGTCGGCATGGGCCTGCCCAAGAAGAGGGCGGCCTGATGTTCCGTCGCCGATCCACCACCGACCTCCCCGTCCTCGACCTCACCGACGTGCTGGGCCGCCCGGTGCCGGTGCAGCCGAAGTCCGCGTCCCGGAAGGCGCCGAAGGTGCGCCGGGAACCGGTCGCGCCCCGGCGCGGCTACGCCCGCCCGTTCGCCGGGCGAGCACCGCGGATGCCCGAGGTCCCGGTCTACAGGGGTAGCACCGGGCAGGTCCAGGGGCTGTATCCCTGGCTGTACGGGGCCTCCATGCCTCCGGCCGGCGCCTACATCGGCGTCGACTGCCTCTCCGGCGGCGCCTTCTCCTGCCATCCGATCGAGTGGCTGCATCGCGGGTTGATCACAAATCCCAATTTGCTGATCACTGGAGTCCCCGGCACCGGCAAGAGCGCGACCATCAAGTCCTTGGTGACCCGCCTGGCCGCCTACGGCGTCCGGTCGTTCATCCTCGGGGACATCAAGAACGAGTACGCCTCCCTGGCGCGCGCGTTCGGCGTCGAGCCGGTCGAACTCGGCCCCGGGCTGCGGAACCGGCTCAACCCGCTGGACAGCGGACCGCTCGGCACCAACCTGCCGTCCGACCCGGAGGAGCTGCGCGAGCGCCTGGACGAAGTCCACCGTCGCCGGATCACGCTGCTCTCCTCCCTGCTGGTCATGCGCCTCGGCCGCAACCTCACACCGACCGAGGAAGCCGCGCTCTCCCTCGCCATCAAGCACGCCTCCGGCCAGGCCACCGGCGCCAGCCACCTGACCGACCCGACGATCCCTCAGGTTTGGGCCCTGCTGCGCGACCCGCTGCCCGAGATGGCCCAGGACCTGCGCGTCCGCGACACCGACGTCACCGAACTGCGGGAGATGATCCGCCCGGCCGCCGACGCCCTCGGCAACATGGTCAGAGGCTCCTTGTCGGGCCTGTTCGACGGACCCACCACGGTCCGGCCCGACTTCGGCGCGCCGATCCAGACCGTCGACCTGTCCCGGATCGACGGCCGCGGCGACGAGACCGTGGCCATGACCCTTGCCTGTGTCAGCAGTTGGGGCCAAGCCGCGATCGACGAACCCGGCGGACCCGTGCGCCTGATCGTGCGCGACGAGCTGTGGCGCGCGATGCGCGTGCCCGCCATGATCCGCAAGCTCGACTCCGACCTCCGGCTCTCCCGCGCCCAGGGCACCATCCAGGTCCTCAGCACGCACAGATTGAGCGACTTCGAGGCGGTCGGCGCCCAGGGCAGCGAAGAGGTCAGCATCGCCCGCAACCTCATCTCCAGCTGCGACGTACGGATCTGCCTGCGCCAGGACACCGCACCCCTGGCCATGACCCGCGACGTGATCGGCTTGACCGACACCGAGTGCGCGCACATCGCCTCTTGGAGCGGTGAACAGATCGGTCGCGCGATCTGGAAGATCGGCAGGAACTCCAGCCACGTTGTGCAAACGATCTTGAGTCCGGCCGAGCGGCAGCTGTACTACACCAACGAGCGGATGGCTGTGTGAGATGGCCTCCGCCTCCAACTCCACCGTCGCCCGGCGACCGGTGCTGGACGGCCCCGCGGACTACTTGATCGTCCTGCTGATCATCGTGGTGGTCACAGTCACCGTGGGAACGTGGGCCACCGGTCAGGTCGCCGGACTGATCACTCATGCCGCCTGGCCGGCGGTCCCCTTCGGCGACGCGTTCAGCGTCGCCAAGCAGCTGCCGCACCACCTGGACGACCCGAGAGCGGCCTGGCCCGGGCAGGTCCGTCGTGACCTGCCCGGCCCGGCCGGCTTCGCCGTCGCCGCCACGATCGTCGCCAGCACGATGGTCACCGCTGGCGCCTTCGCCCTGCGCCGTCTCCGGCGGAGCCGTTCTGTGCGCGGCTTCGCCTCCGTCTCCCAGCTGTCGAAGACCCTGTCCGCCGCCGCGGTGGTCAAGCGCGGGCCCATCGTCCGGCCCTCGCTCAACGGCCACCGGATCACCGCAGCCGACGTCGCAGTGCAGCTCGGCCGCACCCTGGCCGGCATGCTGCTCTGGGTCTGCATCGAGAACTCCGTGCTGATGCTGGCCGCCCCGCGCCAGGGCAAGACCAGCCAGGTGATCATCCCCTGGATTCGTGCGTGGCGCGGTCCCATGCTCATCACCAGCGTCCGATCCGACGTCCTCGACGCGACTGCGCTGATCCGACGCGGCCTCGGCCCGACCCTGGCGATGCTGCCGACCGGCATGGTCGAGTGGCCCGACCAGGTGCAGTGGTCGCCCACCAGCGGCTGCGAGGACTTCGGCAAGGCCATGCAGAGAGCCGACCTCATGGTCAAGATCGGCAAGAGCGAGACCACCGACTCCAGCGGCGCGGGCTTCTTCGGCGCCACCGCAACCTCCCTGCTCGCCGGTTGGCTGCACGCCGCAGCCATCACCGGCCGCAGCATGGAGGACGTCCTGCGCTGGGGCTTCAACGCCCACCTCGAAGAACCGATCAAGCTGCTCGCCGAGTCCCGCCGCGCGGAACCCGGAGTCGCCGAGATGCTCGACGGCCTCTACCGCAACCCCGGTGACACCCGGGCGAACCTCTTCGCCACCGTACAGACCGCGCTGACGCCCCTCTTCTCGCCGCTGGCCCGCGCCACCTTCGTGCCCAAGGCCGGCCAGGGCATCGACATCGAGGACTGGCTGCGCAGCAACGGCACCATCTACCTGCTGGTCGACAAGGAAGACGCGACCGCGCTCGCCCCCCTGATCTCCGCCTTCGTCTCCGAGGTCTTCGGCACCGCCAAGCGCCTCGCCGACCGCTCTCCCGGCGGCAGGCTCGACCCGCCGATGGGAGCGCTGCTGGACGAGGTCGCCAACGTCACGCCGCTGCCGAACCTGCCCGACCTGATGTCCTTCGCGGGCGGCTCAGGCATCTACGTCGTCGCCGTCCTCCAGAACATGGCCCAGGCCCGCAAGGTCTGGGGCCGCGAAGGGGCCGAGATGCTCTGGGGAAGCTCCACCGTCAAGATCGCTCTCGGCGGCCTCGGCGGCGACGAACTCGAAGAGTTCTCGAAGCTGGCCGGGATCTTCCGCGAGTCCCTGACGACCTACCAGAGCGGCGCGCAGGGCACCACGATGCAGACCACCCTCCAGGACCGCAAGACCGTCACGCCGGACGAGATCCGCACCCTCGACGAGGAGAAGCGCGAAGCCCTGGTCATCCACGCCACCACCCCCATCACCAAGGTCCGCATGCAGCGCCACTACGAAGGCCCCGACCGAAAGTTGTACCAAGAGAGCATCGAGTGGTCGCGACGCTACCGCGCCGGCGAACTCGACCCCGTTGAGGCCGCCGCGTGACCCCCCGACCCGCGTGGAGCGGGCACCACGCCGAACCGCGGACCGACGCCGACCGGCGCTGGCTCGCCCGCTTCGACCGACGCCACCACCACGGCCTGCTCCGCCGCTCCGAGCTTCCGGCCGAGTCCACCCTGCGGTGGAGCGGACCGGTGCGCGGAATCGACGGCGCCCTCTACCACCCCGGAGAAGACCACTCCGGCACACCGGTGATCACCGTATGGAGCCCCGGCTACCAGGAAACCGTCCCCGCGCACTGGCCGACCGACGACTGGGCCGACCACCGCGCGGACACCGCCGGCCGGTTCCTCCCGCTGAGCAGTTGGCGGCCTACCCGGGCAGACCACGAGGACCTGGTGCTGGCCTACCTCGTGCAGCGCCCCCGTGAACTCGCCGACCTTGGCGGCTGGGTACCCGTGGACACGTTCACCACCCATGTGCGCTACGGCATCTACGAGGCGATGCTCGCGCTGCACGCGGACAACGAGACGGTGACCCCCGCGACCATCGAAGACCACGTTCACCGCAGCACCGACGCGCTGTCCCCCCGACTGGCGCAGCTGGTCGCGGAGTCCATGGACACCGTCTCCTACCTGCGTCGGCTCATGCTCACCCCGAGCACGTCGATCGAGTCGCTCGACGCCGCCGTGTACCTCGTGATGACCGACTGGAGAGCGGCATCGGCCGCCAGCTCCGCGCACGCCGGGAAGCAGCCCACCGGGTACCCGGCCGCCAGCTCCGAACGCACCCGAATCCTGCCCGCCCAGCTCCAGGACCAGACATGACCGAGCCCGCGATCACGCCGATCGGCAGGGTCAAACACCGGCCGCGCACCCGCATCCGACGCCACCGAGGGCGCCGCGCCGACACGACGCCGACCACCGGCGCCCACCCGGCCGGCTCCGACGCGAAGCCCCGTACCCGGCTGGTCGAGTGGCACACCATGACCGGCCCCGAGCGCATCGCGGCCTGGGGCGACCTGTGCGACTGGGTTACCTGGCTCCACGACCGCTACGAGCTGGCCGTCGAGTCCAGGCTGCCACGCTGCTGGGCCGAGCACCCCGGTCTGATCGAAGAGCTGTGGGCGCTCAAGGTCTGGCGGGAGGAGATCTACGGCGCCGCCCCGGATCAGCAGGTCGGCCAGGCCGCTCGCTACTGGCACACCGAACTGCGCACGGTGGTCGCCAACGCGACCGCCGTCTACGCCACCGCATGCCGAACAGGCCACCGTGGCATGGAGTTCCCGGCCGCCGAGGACCGGCAGCTCCAGAAGCGCTGGACCGACGCCGACCCGTGGGCCGGCATCCCTAGCCGCCTGCTGGCCGCCCACGTCGACACCGCCGAAGCCGGCAGCCCGGACCGCCTTACCGCAGCCCAGATGGACGACGCCCGGGCCCGCGGCCTCGCCAAGCCGATCAGCCCGGGCATCCCCGAGTACGTGCGGTTCGCCGACGCCTGGTGGGCCGTCGACATCGACGGCGCCTGGCTGCGCATCGTCAACGAGGAACTGCTGGAACGACTCGAAGACGCCGCCGCCCGGATGGCCGCCGCGGACGACGCCGCCCGCCGCTACAGGGAAGCCACCACCGCTACGAAGTCGAGGACAACCCGATGACCCACCCCGACCTCGTACTCCGCGCTGAGCAAGCCGTGATCGGCGCAGCCCTGCGCGACCGCCAGCGGCTGGACGACATCGCCTACCTCACCCCCGACCGGATGGCCCACCCCACCCACCGCGCGCTGCTGGCTGCGCTGATCGATTCGCGCACCAACGCCCCGGCGGCGACGGCCGACCGACTGCCGGAGCTGATCGCCCAACGTACGGCCATCAGCGGTGTCAACGCCGACTACCTGCGGCGCCTCGCCGACGCCGCACCGCAGACCCGTAACATCGCCAGCTACGCCCGCATGGTCCAAGAAGCCGCCGTCCGCCGGGACCTCGCCCTTCACGTCGACCGACTCCGGCCGACCGCCCCGGGCTTGCGCGGTCCGGACCCGGTGCTCGATCGCCTCGCCCAGGCGATGCGGCGCACGGAGCAGACGGCCCCGGTGGCCAGGATCAACGAGCCGGCACCCGAACCGTACGAGCCCCGGGCGAGGACGTCCGGAGAGCAAGAAGTCCGGGTCGACGTACGCCTTGAGCGCCAGGACGCCGTGCTTGCAGAGCTTCTCCAGCACCCGGAGCAGGTCCGGGAGGTCAGCAGCTGGCTGTACCCCGAGGTGTTCGAGGAAGGCCCCCGGCGCGAGGTCTACGAGGCGATCGTGGTCGTGGCGGAGCGGGGCGAACCGGTCGACCAGCTGACCGTCGAGTGGGAGGTCTACCAGCAGGACACCCAGGCGTACGAGGTGACGGTGGAGGTGAGCGTCGAGCAGCATGAGGAGCGCCCCGACTACCTCGCCCGCCTCGCCGCCACCGCGGTCGTCGTCGGTGCCGCCATCGAGCTGTCGGGGGAGATGCTGGCGGAGGACATCCGGACGAAGCTCGCCACGGACTTCGCCACCGCCGACGTCACCGCCCGCACTCCCGGGGTAGAGCCCAAGGTGGACCTCGCCGTCAAGGCCGTCACCTCGATCGCCCAGGTAGAGCCGGCACCGCTTCTGCAACCGCCACCGGTCCAGCAGCAGGCGCCCAGCATCCAGCCGAACATCCGGGCGTGAGGGGGACCAAGGTGACCAACTCCGACGCGAGCATGATGGCCGACCTCAGCCACGCCGTCATGGACGCAGCCCTCGCGGACGGCGACGCCCGCTTCCTCAGCGAGACGATCAGAGACTTCGCCCGCTACCGGGAGTCCTGGTGGATCTTCGACCGGGCCGGCTGGTGGGAGGTCACCAGAGCGGACGTTGCCGCCGGGCTGGACCTCATGGAGGCGAACATGCGGCTCGCCGATCGAGCCGTTCGCCGTAGCAGCGGGGCATGACGGCGTTCGCCACCGTCGACGCCGAGAACCAACTCCTCGCCGGCCGCGGACTCACCCTGGTGTTATCGGAGGGCAGCACGACGAGAAGCGACGTCGACAGCCGAGAGCGGCCCGAAATTTTCGCATCCGGGCCGCCCTCAAAGATGGTCAGGCCCTGCGCAGTTTGCCACGCATGATGCCGTCGACGAAGGCGTCGTACTCGGCGTCGTCGAAGATGTGCGGCGGCTTGTGCTGGTTCTTGGAGTCGCGAATCGCCACGATGGCGCTGTCGAGGAAGGCGACCTCTACGCAGTTGGTTCCGCCGCTGCTGGCGGTCTGCCACTCGGCTCTGGCGAGTTGCTCTTCGAGCCAGGCAGGGTCGAGGTCGTTCTTGTTCATGGCGCGAGTTCCTTGGCGATCGTCTTGAGTAGGGAGAGGGATGCCTTCTGACCGAGGGCATCGGACTTCAGGTGGCTGCTGGTGGTGCGGTAGACCTCGACCGACTCCGGATCGGTGAGGTGGAGCCGCGCGCGGGTGGCCTCTATGGTGACCGTGTCGTTGCCGGTGGCGAACGACATCAGCATGAAAGGTCCGTCCATGCCTGCGTGCGCGCCTGCGCTCAGCGGCAGGACTTGGATGGTCGTGTTCGGGTCGCTCTTGAGAAGGTCGATGAGGTGCTCGACCTGGGCCTGGGCGACGGCGCGGCCGCCGACTTCCTGGCGGAGAAGCCCTTCGGGAATCACGGACCATATCCGCAGGGCTGGTTTGCGCTTGGCCATGGCCTGGCGGTGCTCCGTGCGCATGGCGAGGAAGCGCTCGATGTCGTCGGCGGTGGTCCAGGCCCGGCTGCCTTCGACGATCGCCCGCTCGTAGGACGGGATCTGGAGCAGGCCATGTAGGGCGCCGGAGTTCCAGTGGAACAGGTCGAGCGCTTCCTCGATCTCGGTCAAGTAGTCACTGAGGGGGTCCTCGACGACGCCCTGGTAGCGCTGGTGCCAGTCCGGCTCACCGGCGCGTCGGACCAGCTCACGCCACTGCTCGCGCCGGGCTTCGTCGTTGATCTGCAGGATCTCGAAGAAGTGGGGGAGTACCTGGAGCTTGACTCCTTGTGTCCCATTTTCGATCTTGCTGACGGTCGACAACGCCTTGTAGCCGAGGTGCTGGGCGGCCTCTTCCAGGCTCCATCCCAGCGCCTCGCGGGCACGTCGGATCTCTGTCCCCAGGCGCCTTCGGCGCGGGGTCGGCTCGACGGGCATCGCACCTCCTGACTCCGGAACCGCAGCTTTCTCAGGGAAAGCGTAGTCCCCGTGCCAGTAGGTGCATATGACAGATAGCCAGAAGGAAAGGTTTTCCTCTCCGGAGACCTTGCCCTTCCGCCACGGCCAGTCCATCATCGAAACCCGGCCGAGCGCAGAGTACCTCGATGAGTACGGAGCGCAACGGTCAGCCCTGTATCCGAAGCCATCCGGAGGGCCCATGTCTGTCGCGACTGTCGACCAGCTCGGGGAGCTGCGCCTGGTCCTTCCCGCACTGCGGCCCGAAGCGATGGGGCGCGTGCGCCAGATCGTGCGGGCCCAGCTGTGGATCTGGCGCAAGAGCGAGTTCGCAGACGTGGCGGAGCTGGGGGTGACTGAACTGCTGACCAACGTCCTCCTGCACACGGGAGGCGGGGGCGAGCTGGTGGTGCGGGAGACCGCGGACGGCATCCGCGTCGCTGTCACCGACTTCGACGGCCGGCTGCCGGTGGCCGGGGAGCCGGGGCGGGACGCGACCGGCGGGCGGGGGCTCCTCCTGCTCGCCCGGCTCGTGGGCGAGCTGGAGACCGAACTCCTGCCGCGCGGCAAGCAGATCCGGTTCAGCCTCCATTGCGCCGCCCGCGAGGGCGACGGCACCCCTGAGGACTCGCTGGCGATGGCCGTGGCATCCGGCTGATCATCCCATCGCACAACGATCCGAGCGCCCTTGGCATCGGTCGGGAGGATGTGAGGTGACGATCTATCAGGGGGCCTAGACTCGTGGGCTTTCCGGCCCGTCTCGTCGGCCGGGCCGAGGGGCTGGAGCCGTGCTCCCGCGAGCCCCCAGACGATCATTCCCGACCACGTGGAGGTTGTTCCGATGCCCGAGAAGATCATCAAGGAGAAGGTGCTCGTCTACATCGTGCGCGACGGGCGGCTGCTGGTGTTCCGGCACACCGACTACTCCTACGAGGAGGTCGGCATCCAGGTTCCCGCCGGCAGCATCCGCCCCGGGGAGACCCCGGAGGCCGCCGCCCTGCGCGAGGCCCGGGAGGAGACCGGCCTGAACGACTTCAAGATCGTGCGCAAGCTCGGCGAGACCGAGTACGACATCAGCCCGTACCGGCTGGAGATCCAGCACCGGCACGTCTTCCACCTGGAGCTCACCGAGCCCACCCCGGAGCGGTGGATGAGCCAGGAGGACCACGACGGCGAGCAGGAGCCCACTCGCTTCGAGTGCTTCTGGATTCCGCTGGAGGCCGCGCACGTCCTCCAGTCCGGCCAGGGCGCCCTGCTGGGACGCCTGTTCGACTAACACCCCGGTCACGGCAGCAAGGGAGGCAGCCGATGCACCGCACCACCGAACAGCACCACCCGATCGACCGGCTCTACCGGAGCCTTCAACCCGAAGACACCAGCACCGCGGTGTCGGTGATCGTCAAGCTGCGCGGGGAGACCTGCGACATCGACTGCCCCCACTGCTACGAGAAGCGCAAGGAGGTGCCCGGCGGAGCTCGGATCAGCGCCGACCAGATCGGCCAGCTGGCCCGGCTCTTCCGGGGCCGCCCCCTCGCCGTCGAGCTCCACGGCGGGGAGCCGCTGACCGCCGGCCGCGGGGCCGTCGCCGAGGTCCTGCGCGAACTCGCCGCCCAGCCGCAGGTCGTGCGGGTGTCGATGCAGACCAACGGCGTCCAGCTCGACGCGGCCTGGCTCGACCTGTTCGACGAACTCTGCCCGCAGTTGCAGATCGGTGTCTCCCTAGACGGCGACGCCCAGGGCAACGCCTGGCGCATCGGCTACGACGGTCAGCCCGTCTACCCGCGCGTCGCGGCGGCCCTGGAGCTGCTGGCCGAGCGGGGCCGCAAGGTCGGCGTCATCACCACCGTGACCCCGGCCGTGCTGGGCCGGGCCGAGCAGGTCCTCGACCACCTCGCCGCCTTCGCGGCGGTCAACGCGGTCAGCTTCGTGCCCTGCTTCGACACCGCCATCCGCCGCTCCACTACCGTGCTGGCCCGTCGCGTCCCGGCCAGCCGCCTGCTCCAGCAGGCCGCCCTCGCTGCGGAGGGCGGGCCGGCGTGGGCGATCCACCCGGACGAGTACGCCGAGTTCGTGCTGGCCGCCACCGCCCACTGGATCGGCGCCGGGCACTTCACCCGGATCAAGCTGGAGCCGGCCGTCTCCACGATCCGGCGCCTGCGCGGCTTAGGAAGCGGCTTCTGCCACTTCTCCGACCTCAAGTGCGACCACGTCTTCACCCTCTACCCCGACAACCGGTTCGGCTCCTGCGACGAACTCCCTTGGCCCCAGGGCCGCCTGGGCCAGCTCGACGAGATCACCGGCCAGGACGAGGTGGCCCGCCGCCAGCAGGGCAACCTGCTGCTGAACCAGGGCAAGGCACTGATGGCCAAGTGCGCGGGCTGCGACTACCGCAGCACCTGCGGCGGCGGCTGCATTGCCACCCGCTGGCGCCAGGACCCCGCCGTGGACGGCGACGCCTACTGCGACTACCGGATGCGCATGGTCGACGGCATCGCCGCCCTGCTGGCCCAGCCCGCCCACCCCGAGGGCGCCTGGTGCCAGACACTTCGCTGGCACCCCCGCAGCCCGAACAGCATGCGCGACGTGAACGCCTTCATCGCCCGCTGGGACGACCCCGCCGCCACCCGCGCCGAGGTGCGGCTGCACGCCAGCGAGCACGGCAACATCAACACCGTCGGCCTGCCCGGCGTCCACGAGGCCGACGACCTCGACCCCCACCACCCGAACTGGCGCGAGGCGATCGAACCGCGCGTCTGGCCGCTGGTCGGCGTCCTCACCACCGGCTGGGGCCTGATCACCTACGACAGCTGCCAGGGCCACCCGTACGGCGGCCTGGACCTGGACCCGGCCGAACTGCGGGTCGGCCTGCTTCCGCGCGACCGCGCCGAGTACGCCCGTACCGCAGCGGCCCTGTGCCGCGCGGCCACCGCCGTCGCCTCCGTGCTGCCCGGCGGCATCGAGGTCCGCGTCGCCCGCTCCGAGCTGACCTGCGAGACCTCCGGCACCACTGTCCCGGTCCTCGACCTCAGCCTCCACCCGCACCGCCGCCAGGACTGGGACGCCTACTTCGCCGACCTCGACGCCGCCGCCCGTGCCCTGGCCACGGTGCTGGCGGCCGAGCGCCCGGTGGGTACGGCGTGCGCCTGCCCGCCGCCGGCCCCGGCCGATGCCGCGTCCACGGCGGTGGCGGGATGAGGCCCCGCGACGAGGTGACCGTCCACCAGCTCCTGGGGCGGATCTCCTACTTCCACGTGCTGTTCATCGAGCCCGCCCTCGCCTCGGCCCCGGCCGCCGCAGGCGGCGAGCTGTGCTGCAACCACCGCACCCCGTCCGGGCCCGCGCGGCCGGACGCGGGCGGGCTGCTGGCCCACGGCGCGTGGGCGGTCCTCGACGAGGTCGCCGCCACCCTCGGCACGTGGGCCGGGCGGTGCCCGTCGCACGGGCCCGCGTGCTGTGCGACGTGCCGCGTCGCGGGCTCGGCCGCCGCCGTCGCCGACGCGTGGCTGGCCACCGAGCACCGCGCCTACCAGAGGCCCGAACCCCACGGCCCGATGCGGCAGGCGTGCCGGGAGGCCGCCGCCGCCCGGCTGACCCGCGTCTTCGTCCACCAACACCACGCCCCTTGCCCCGCGGCCCAGGTCGGAGAGACGGCCGGTGCCTGGCTGCTGCCCGGCACCGGCGAGCTGCCGCTGACCGGCGAACTCCTCGCCCTGTGGCGCGACCCGCTGTCCGGGGGCGGCAGCCCGGTCGTCAGCTGGCTCAACCACTGCACCGACCTCGACGACATCCGCCGCGTCCTCGACACCAGGAGGCCCACCCCGTGACGATCCACATCGCCGAGACCACCGGTGTCGGCAGCATCGAGAACTTCCTCGGCTCCAGCGAGCGGCTCCAGCTCGCCGCCCTGATGCACGACGTCCTGACCGCCGCCGACGCCGACCGCTTCGGCGACGAGCGCCGCACCTCCATCCACGAGATCCCCGGCCACAGCCACGAGCA
Organism: Streptomyces rubellomurinus; assembly: GCF_000961885.1. Taxonomy (GTDB): domain Bacteria; phylum Actinomycetota; class Actinomycetes; order Streptomycetales; family Streptomycetaceae; genus Kitasatospora; species Kitasatospora rubellomurina. Next base: position 25,552 of record NZ_JZKH01000061.1, on the reverse strand, counting down.
GGCGATGGCCGTCTACGAGCCCGCCGGACGCGTCGAGATCCCCGGCATCCCCGCCGAGGCGGAGAAGATCCTCCAGAACGCCTTCGACCGCGCCCGCCCGGCCCTGGCCCGGATCATGCCCTCCATCACCGTGTGCCGTCCGTGGACGTACGTCGAGTACGGCGAAGGCCAGCACATCACCAGTCACCTCGACGGCATCGCTCCCGACCCGCTCGCCTGGCCACGCCAGATCGCCGGCATCAGCGTCGTCATCGCCCAGGCCGACGCCGGAGGCGATTTCTATGTCGAGACCGCCTCCAGCGACCGGCTCTGGTACCGCCAGGCCCCCGAACCCGAGGCGAACGGCTACGCCGAGGGCATGTGGCTGGCCCATGACGGCGCCGACCACTCCGCCGCCTGGTTCCAGCAGATGCCCCGCACTCGCTGGTCTGTCGATCCCGCGCCGGGCACCGCGCTGCTGTACGGCTCCCAGCTCGCCCACGGCACCCTGCCGGTCACCGCCGGGCGGTGCGCGAAGTTCATCAGCTGGCTCGCCGCCGAGGACCCGAGGAGCTGACCGCCGTGCTCGTGGCCCTGGAAGGCTTACCCGGCGCCGGCAAGAGCACCCTGCGAGACCGGCTCCTCGCCGACGCCCGCACCGGCGGCGTCCCGCTCGACCACACTGGCCAGTTCTCCTGGCTCTCCCTGGCCGCCACCCGCACTCTGGTGCGCCTGCGGGCCGGACACAGCTCCGACGATCCCGAGGAAGCCGTCGAAGCAGCCTGCTGGGACCTCGCACTCCACGCCCGCTTCAACCTCACCCCGGCGCTCGCCCGCGGCCCGGTCATCGCCGACCGGCTCAGCCTGTCCACCGCCTGCCTGCTCGCCCTGGTCCACCGGCGCCCGGTCGCCGAGTACGTCGAGCGCCTCGCCGAGCAACAGCGGGCCCGCCCGCAGCTGACCGTCCTGCTGACCACCGAGCCCGGCCTGTGCCAGGCCCGCATCGCGGGCCGCGAGAGCGCCCCGCGCTTCACCGACCGCCCCGAGGCCGCCGCCCGCCTCACCGACCTCTACCCGCAGGCCGCCACCGCCTGGACCCGTTGCACCGGCCTGGAGGTCTGGCAGCGGCCCTGCACCACCAAGGCCGACCTCGACCAGCTGGCCGCCGACTGCCTCGCCCACCTGAACGGCTCCAACCGCCCGTCCGCGATCTGAGGAATCGAGCTGATGAACCTCCACCCCCTCCACCCCGCCGCCTGGGTCATCGACCAACTCCGCGCGGACGGATGGCAGGTGAGCGACCTGCTCGCCTTCACCCGCGCCAGCACCCTGGTCACCGCCCACCGCACCGGAGGCCAGCCTGTCGTGCTGAAGGCCGGCTTCGGCTCCAACCACGTCCTGGCCGAACTCCCCACCGACCAGCGGCCCGCCGCGTACGGCTTCTACTGGTACGCGCAGATGACCGACGCCGAACGCGCCCTGGCCCGCGAGGACTTCCGCCACGAGGCCGACCTCACCCGGGCCGCCTCCGGCGCCGACCACGTTGTCCCCCTGCTCGACCACGGCCACGGCGAGCGGTTCGACTGGTACACCATGCCCCTGTGCGACGGCGGCAACTTCCGCACCTTCATGGCCTCGGGCAAGGACACCGACGAGGGCCTGAACATCCTCGCCGACGTCGCCGAGGGCCTGCTCGCGCTGCACCAGCGCGGCATCGTCCACCGCGACGTCTACCAGGAGAACATCCTCATCCACGGCGGCCGCGGCCTGATCACCGACCTCGGCGCCGCCCGCCGCCTGTCCGTCGCGCGCGGCCCCGAGCACCGCGGACCCGAAGTCCACTGGCCGCCCGAGTACCTCACCGGCTACCACCAGGCTGGCCCGGCCGCCGACGTGTTCAGCCTCGCCGTCCTGATCTACCGCTACCTGTGCGCAGACATCCCCCGCCTCGGCGGCCACGCCAACCTCGCCCTCATCCCCGCCGCGCTGCGGACCCTGGTCGTCGCCGCACTCTCCGACCAGGGCAGCGACCGCCCCGCCATGAGCGACCTCGCCGCCGCGCTCCGCACCGCCGCCCGCACCGCCTCGCACTGACCGGGAGGCCACCGTGACCCGGGCGCGATCACCGCCCGGTGCCCGAGCACGCACCACCGCAACGGGCACGCACAACCATCCGATTCGCTCAGAAGGAGAAGGACCCCATGGACAACGACCGCATCTCCGAGTTCCTGGCCGACGTCGAGGGCCTGCGCGGCGAGGACGAGACCGTCCGCGCCACCGCCCACACCTCCAGCGTCTCCGCCGAGGGCTGGCTGACCGCCGAGGGCGACGTCGCCTGAACACCCCTGACCGCCCGGCGCGCTGAACGCCGGCGGTAACCAACCTGGGGCCGGACCCGACCGCGGCGGGCCCGGCCCCAGGCCACCCCTTCCGCCCTGGACAGGAGCCCGCACGTGGACAACCCCGGCCTCTTCGACTTCCCGCCGACCAGCCGCCTGCACGACGAGCGCACCGCCAAGATCCACACGATCCTCAGCCCCGGGGCCCCGCCCCGGCCCACGGGCCTGGGCCCCGCTGCCGACTACTGCCTGGCCCACCACGCCCTCGAAGGTGCCGAAGCCGCCGCCCGCTCCGGGGAGCGGGCCGCCTTCGACTGGTACACCGCCAACCCGCACGCCGACGCCACCGCCGGCTCCACCCCCACCGTGCTCGGCCCGCGCGTCGTCGTCGCCCCCGACCCCGCCGGCCTGCCCCGTTCCCCGATCTCGGAGACCCCGTACTACGTGCTCGGCCCCGGCACCGAACACGCCGCGCCCGGCCTGCGGACGCTGGTGGCCGACGCGTTCACCACCGCCGACCAGACCGGCTTCGGCCCCCTGCTGGCCGCGCACGCCGTCGTGGTCGTCCTGCTGCGGGCCAAGCAACTCGGCCAGACCCTGATCAGCTGGACCATCACCCGCCTACCCGGCACGGTGTTCCTCGACCACACCGGCGACCCCGCCGTGCTGGCCCGCGACCTCATCCACGAGGCCGGCCACAACTGGCTCAACGACGCCCTCGCCGCCGCCGGGTGCACGTTCGACGACCAGGCCGTCTTTCACTCCCCCTGGAGGGAGAGCATGCGGCCCGCGTTCGGCTTCCTCCACGCCTGCTGGGCCTTCCCCCTCACCATGCTCTACACCGCCCGCGTCCTGGAGCACACCGAAGGTGACGTGCGCGCCTTCCTGACCGCCTACCTCGACCAGCAGCGCGACCTCCTCGCCGCCAGCGCCGCCGACCACCCGCGCGCCCTCGAACTCATCCACGACGAGGACCTGCGCGAGCGCCTGGCCGCCGTCCACCGCCAGGCGCTCACCCTGTGACCGCCGACCGCCCCACCTCCCCGGGCCCGACGTTGCTCGTTCGTAGCGAGCTCGTTTGTGGATCGAACGTCAGTCGGTCGATCGGAGAGCGTCGAGCACGTCTTCAACCGTGAGATCGCTACGGTCTTTCAGGCTGTCCCACCTCATCAGGGTGCTGGCAGCTGCGTGCGCGAGGTCGGCGGGCAGGCCGGCGTCCGTCAGAGTCCGGGCCACATCCTGCATCTCTGGCACCCACCGCCAGGCTCGGGGGGCGACGGTGCGGAGGTAGTCCCGATCGGCCAGGAACGGGCCGGCCATCGTGTTGCCTTCGTCGATCAACTCAGCTGTCACTCCGTGGAGATCGGCGAGTGCGTGTGCGACGCCTACCAGGCTCCTGACGGCTTTCTGGTAGCTGGCGAACGCCAGCTTGAGCGCTGAGGCCGCACCGGCGTCCCGGTCGAGGCAGCGGACAGTGACCAACGTGTTGTCGAAGATCTCGGCCACCTGCCTGGCCGCTGCCGGGTCGCCGGCAAGGTACAGACGTGCGGTAGTCGAACCGGCTGGGGGCGGGCCGATAATGGAGCCGTCGAGGAAGGTCGCACCTGCTCGGGAGACGGTACGGGCGATGTTCGTGGCCCGGGTGGGGCTGATCGCATTCGCGTCCACGAAGATGCCCGCGAACGGTACGGCCGCCACGTCAGCCGCGATGTCTTCGGCGGCGGCCGGTGGGCAGATCGAGATCACGATCTCGCTCTGCCCGAGCGCGGTGCGCAGGTCATCGACGGGGAGCAGGCCCGCGTCATCGGCACGGCGCCGACTGCTCTCGCTGCGGCCTTTCGGGAGCCACAGCACCCTGTGCCCGGCGGTGACGGCCTGGGCGGCAACGGCGGCACCCATCTGTCCCGGGTGCAGAACCGTGATGGTGCTCAACCGCGTCCCCCAGCTGGTAGTTCGTTGCGGGCCCTTCGATGCTGCATGATCCCATCCTGGAGGGACAACCCGATCGCCGAGGTACCGGCCGGACTCGCAGCCAGTCGGCGCGCGAACTGACCGAGTCGTCGGCTGACGCTCTCTGTGGGTCGCCTGCTCGCGACGGCGATCACCGCGTCGATCTGGTGGGCTGCTCCCTCTATCTCGTCACCCGCCAGCTCTGCGAGGGCCAGGTCCATGCGGGCAAGAGACAGCTCGCCCAGCCGCTGATTCTCCGGCGGGGCGGACTCGTAGAGTGCGACGGCCTCTTCGGCCAGGGCCGCTGCCTCCCTGTTGTTCGCGTCGCCGCCGAGCCACAGGCGAGTGGTGGCGGCGTAGAACCGTTGCTTGGCCAATGGGAAGGCGAGCATCCCGCCAGGGATGTCGTCATCGGCCGCTTGCTCCCGATACTCGTCGGCCCGGCGCAGGGCTGCCACTGCGTCGTGCTCCTGACCGAGGCGGGCGTGCGCCCTTGCGGCGATGCTGGCGAGACGGATGTGGGCGGTTCCGTTTTCCGGGACGTACTGTTCGCCTGATTTCACCAGGCGAATCGCGTCGTGCGGGCGCTCCTCCCAGTAGCAGATCAGCGCTTGGGTGCCCCTGATCCACGATCGCAGTCCGTTGTGGCCGGCCTGTTCGGCGCAGACGAACGCGGTCCGGGCCTGGGTTTCCGCTTCGCGGTAGGCGCCGAGGTCGAAGCTCGCGTTGGCGAGGATTCCGCAGAGCACCGAGGCCGCCAGGTAGAGGTCGCTGGTGTACGCCGGAGGCTGTCGGCCTTCCAGAAGCTCGAAGCATCGGTCCCGAAGTGAGAGGACTTCCTCGAAGAGTGGGACGACCGGCCGGTTGGGGTAGGTGGAGACGATCCTGCGGATGTCGGCCGACAGCTGTTCGAGGCTGTGCGGGCCGACGTTGCTCTGTTCCGCATAGGCGGCGAAGGAAGCCGATTCGCTGGCGGCTGTCATCAGCAGGTCCCGGGTGTGAGCGTCCGAGCTGGCGCCCGGCTCTATGCATTGTGCGGCAGGGAGACGCGAACTGCGCTCCCCCGCGGCGCGGGCAGGCCCGAACAGCTCCCGGGCACTGCGCTGGAACAGGTGCTCCAAGACCCGCGCTGTCAGCGGCCTGGGCCCGCTGCCGTGCTGTCCGCGCGTCCATCTGGAGAACTGACGCTCTCCAATGGTGACCTTCGCCAGCGCGGGGTTGTGTTCGAGGCGCGCTACCTCGGCAGCAGCGGTTTGCAGCTGCTTGAGGAAGACGAGGTACTCACCCAGCCCGCGCTGCTGCACCAGGACCTGGAACAGGGAGATCTCTTGGTCTGACGCCATGACAACTCCGTTACGGCGATCGATGGAACGGCCTCAGGTCAACGATCTCCGATCCCAGCCCGAGGCGGGAGGGGCAGCGGCGAAATGTCGGCACTCATGTCGGCTCATGTCCACCTGTGTCGGCTCGTGTCAGCGTTTGGTTACTAGCCGAAGTCGGTCGGACACGAGCAGGATTCCCCCTGTCGCGCCAGACGAGCGCCGTCCGCCTGGGTGATCCAAGCGGTGGACGAGCACCCGAGTCGGAGCGGCAGGCCGGCCGCCGTAGCAGCGGCTACGGCCCGGGGCAGGTCGGCGCGCTGGCCATAGGGGCATCACGCGCAACTCAGAGACGACAGCCCCGACTTCTCGGCCATCTCCCCGCACGACCTGGCGAAGGAGCAACACCGTGAGTTCACCCCACCCGCAGTTCCTGAAGGAGCTGGTCACCGACACCACCGGTGCCGTTGCCGCCATCCACGTCAGCTCCGAGGGCCTCGTCGTGGGCACCTCTCCCGGGCTCGACCGCGACGATGCGGACAAGTGGGCCGCCGTGATGGCGGCGCTGAGTGCCGTGAGCACCAACGGGGTTGACATCGTCGGCAGCGTCACCTCCATCAGGTACCCCTGGGGGCACAGCATCATCGAGGACCGGCTCGGCCGAAACCTCACGCTGGTCGGCGCGCCCGACAAGTCGATGCTCGCCGTGGTCGGCACCGAGGCCACGGACCTGGGCGAACTCTTGGACCGGATGATCCGCCTTGCGGAGCAGGGCCTCCTCGCTCTGGTGGCGGCGTGAAAGCGGCACCGGCCGGGCGCGCCGCCCGGGGCTTCCGATGTCCCCGCCCGCTTCCCGACGTCCTGATCGCCCCGCACGTCGTCGACCCGCACAGCCCCGGCATGGCCGGGCTCGCGTCCTACCTGGCCCGGCGCGGTGCACGCGTGACCGTCGCGCCGCAGCAGGACGGCCGCGAAGACGAGCTGCTCCAGCGCCTCGCCCGCGCCGGCGCCGTGCTGCAGCCCGTGGTGCCGGGCGTGACGACGGCGCTGCTCTGGGGCGGACACGGCGCAGCGGTGCACGAGATCCTCGATCGTGCAACCGGCCAGGGCCTGCCGAGCATGGGCTACTCGCGCGCGCTGGAGCTGCTGGGCGGCACCGCGCCCACCGTCGTGGCCGTCGTGGGCAGCCACTCCACCACCATGGCCGCCGCCGCCCTGACCTGCGCCCTGACCGCCCGCGACCCGGGCTGGATCCTGACCGCCGCCCCGCACGGCGACGCACCCGGCTACGACGGCAGCGGCGACGTCCTGGTGGTGGACCTCTGCCCCGACACCGCTCTCCACGAGGCCGCCCCGCCGGGCTGGCGCCACCGCACCCTAGGCTCGGGCCTGCACCCGGCGGTCACGCTGGTCACCGCCGTGGACACAGCACCGCCGATGTTCGCGACCCGCGAGGACGCGTTGGACGACATCGAGGCCCTGGCCCGCAGCAGCGAGAGCGTGGTGGTGTGGGCCGGGCAGCCCGGCTGCGACGAACTGCTGGAGCGCCTGCGCCGAGCCCCAGGCCCGCGGGTCGTGACGGTGGGCCGGGGCCAGGGCATGGACGTGCAGATCCTCCGTCTCCTCTGGAGCGGGGAGGACCACCACCTCACCATCCAGGCCGGCGGCGAACGGGTCTCGCTCACCGTGCCCATCGCGGGCACCACGTCCGCCCTCGGCGTCGCGGCGGCGTTCGCGGCCGGATGGGCCCTCGGGGTGTCCGGCTCCGACCTCGTCGACGGGCTCGGGGCGTTCACCGGGGCCGAAAGGTCGCTGACCCGGCTGGGCACGGTCGGCCGCGTCACCGTGATGGAGTCCCGCGCACAGCACCCGGAGGAGATCGCCGCCGACCTCCAGGGGGCGCGGATGCTTACCGAAGGTGCGGTGATCGCGGTGTTCGAGCCGGTCGGTCACCTGCGCACCGGCGCGCTGGCCGAGCGGATCACCGCGGCCCTGGCCGCCGCCGACCACACGGTGCTGCTGCCCGTCCTGTCCACCCCGGCCCGCCCCCAGCTCCACCTTGACGGCATCGCCGCGCTCGCCAGCGCCAGCGACGGTGTCGGCGGTCAGGACGGCGGCGCGCTCGTGATCCCCGAGCCCGGACCCTGCGAGATGGGCGCCGAGGAGGTGGCAGCCTCCCTCGCCCGCGCCGACGACGTGATCCTCACCATCGGCAGCGAGGGCGCCCGCCGCAGCGGCCCGAGGCTGCTGGCCGCCCTTGACCGGGCCGCCCAGTAGCAGCACACCCCACCCTGCCCTCACCTGATCGTGCCAAGGAGCTTCGTCATGCCCGTTTCCCTTCCTGACCGGCCGGACCTGTCCGAGGCCGACGTCCTGCTGCTGCGCCAGGTCGCCGGTGGTCACCTGATCGACCCGATCAGCCGCGCCACGGGCCTCGCCGCCAAGGCGGTCAACCCCGCCGTCGAGGCGCTGACGGCCCGGCTCGGCACGCCGTACCGCCACCGCGCCGCCGCTCTCGGCGCGGCCTGGGGATGGGTGCGCCCTGAGGACGTGCCCGTGTCCCACCCGACCGGCGAGGCGCTGCTTCCTCGCCACAAGCAGGTGCTCGCCGGCCTGGTCGCCGGTGAGGACCCGAGGGCGACCGCGAAGCGCCTCGGCCTGGCCGAGAGCAGCGTCCGCACCTACCTCCAGACCATCATGCGCATCCTGGGCGTCCGCACCCGGCAGCAGGCAACGGCCCTCGCCGTCCTCACCGACATCGTGCCGCTGAGCGCCCTGGGCAACGGCTGGCCGGACACCTGGCTCTCCGCGACCACCAGCCCGCCCGCGCAGCAGCAGGCGAGTTGATGCCCGACACCCGGCCGTAGCCGCGCAGCCGCCCCACCCGCCCCGAGGCCGCCGGGAACGCCCGTCCCACGAGGCGCCCCGCCATCCTCTCCACCCAGCGTCAGGACCACCATGTCCCTGCCCATGTCCGCCCCGCCGATCGAGGACCATGCCCTGATCGGCAACGGCCGCACTGCCGCCCTCGTCACCCGCGACGCGATGCTCACCTGGTTGTGCTGGCCCCGGTTCGACTCCACCGCCGTGTTCAGCGCGCTGCTCGGCGACGACGAGCACGGCTTCTGGCGCGTCGCCCCCGCCCGCGACAGCGATGGTGCGCCGACGCTCAGGACCCGGCGGCGCTACGCGGGCAACTCCGCGGTGCTGGAGCAGGAGTGGAGCACCCCGTTGGGCTCGGCCCGCGTCACGCTCTTCATGCCGGCACCCGACGCGACGGGTTACGCCCCGGCCCGGATCGTGTGGGTGGTGGAGGGCCTGACCGGCAAGGTGGACTTCGCCTCCGAGTTCCACCCGCGCCCCGGCTACGGGAGCCTCAGCCCGGTCTTCCACCGTGTGGAGCACAGCGGGCAGGCCCGGCTCGTGGCCACTAGCGGGCACGACTCCTTCTGCCTCGACGGGCCGCTCCACAGCGTCGGCCAGCAGGGCCCCTGCCGGGCCGACTTCACGGTGGCAGCCGGCCAGAAGACGGTGCTCGCCCTGTCGTGGCAGCCCGCCGACCTGCCGTTGCCCGCGCCCACCGACAGCCTGGCCGAACTCGCGGACGCCCTGCGCTTCTGGGAGTCCTGGGCGTCCGCGTGCACCTACCAGGGGCCGCACCGGGCCGTGGTCCTGCGGGCCCTGGTGACCCTCAAGTTGATGTGCTCCGCGGACGGGGGGATGGTCGCGGCCCCCACCACGTCGCTGCCCGAGGCGCTCGGCGGCGAGCGCAACTGGGACTACCGCTTCGCCTGGCTGCGCGACTGGTCGCTGGCGGTCAAGACGCTGGTCAGGTGCGGGTTCCTGGACGAGGCCAGGACCTTCCGCGATTGGCTGCTGGCCCACGTCGACCCCGTCGACCCGGGCGTGCTCTACGGCATCGGTGGTGAGACCGGCGTGGAGGAGTACGTCCTGGACCACCTGCCCGGCTACGAGGGCTCGCGTCCGGTCCGGGTGGGCAACGGCGCCGCCGGCCAGCTCCAGCTCGACGTTCCCGGCGAGGTGGCCGACGCCCTGCTGGCCGCCGAGGACGCCGGGCTCGCCCCCGACCCGGACGCCGACCGGTGGCTACTCCTCCAGGCCGACGTGCTGGAGCAGCGGTGGCGCGACCCGGACGAGGGAATCTGGGAGGTGCGCGGGCCGCGCCGGCACTTCACCCACTCCAAGATCCTCGCCTGGGTCTTCTTCGACCGGCTCGTCACGCTGCTGGAGCGCCGGACTCCTGTCGATTCGGAGAGGCTGGAGCACCTGCGCGCGGTGCGCGAGGAGATCCACGCCGACGTGTGCGCGCGGGGCCTGGACCCACAGCGCGGGGCGTTCACCCAGTACTACGGCGGCGAGGACCTGGACGCCTCCCTCCTGCTGATCCCCGCGCTCGGGTTCCTGCCCGGCGACGACAAGCGAGTGATCGCCACGGTGGAGGCCGTCCAGCGCGAACAAGCCACCCCCGATGGCCTAGTCCACCGCTACCCGACCCACGCGGCGAGCGGTGCGAACGTCGACGGCCTGGCCGGGCGCGAGGGCGCCTTCCTGCCCTGCGCGTTCTGGCTCGCCGACGCGCTCCACGCGATCGGCTACCGGGACGCAGCATCCGAGCTGCTCGACCGCCTTCTGGTGCTGCGCAACGACGTCGGGCTTCTCGCCGAGGAGTACGACCCGGTGAGCGAACGCCAGTTGGGGAACTACCCGCAGGCGTTCAGCATGCTCGCGCTCGTCGATTCCTGCCTCGCCCAGCAGCACCAGGCGGTTGCTCTACCCACCCAGCCCAGGCCCGCACCGGCCGTGCTCACCGCTGTGGAGGCACAGTGACTCACGGCTCGGTGAGCAACACCATCGGCGGCTCCGCCCAGCTCCACACCGCCGTGCAGGCGCGTGACATCCACACCATCCACTTCCACCCCGAGCGCCGGGCCTGGCCCACTCCGCGGCAACTGCTCGCGGTGCCCGCGGTCTTCACCGACCGCTCGGACGCGCTCGCCTTCCTCGACGCGGCGCTGGCCGACCCGCCGCCGACCACCGCGCCAGTCGCGGTGATCAGCGGCCCGGACGGAATCGGGAAGCGAACCGTCGCCGCCCGCTGGGGCCACCGGGCCGCCGAACGGTTCCCGGACGGCCAGCTGGTCGCCCGGCTGCGCGCCGGCCGTCCGGCCACGGTCGGCGAGGTGACCCGAGCCCTGCTCCGGGCGCTCGGTCTCGGCAACGGCGAGGTGCTGCCGTGGCACACCGAGGAGCTGCTGGCGCTGTGGCGGTCGGTGACCGCCACCCGGCGGCTGCTGGTGGTGCTGGAGGACACCGAAGCGGCCGAGCAGGTCCTCCCGCTCGTGCCCGCCAGCCCTCAGTGCGCGGTCGTCGTCACCTGCTCGGCGCCCCTTCCCGCCCTCGCCGCCCACGGCGCACGCCACCACCGCCTGGAGGCGCTCTCACCCGAGCACTCCCTCCTGCTGCTCGGCCGGATCGTCGGCGAACAGCGCGTCCACGCCGAGCCGCAGGCCGCCGCCGCGATGGTCCTGGCCTGCGGCGGCAACCCGCTCGCGGTCGGCCTCGCCGCCGGGGAGGCCGTGCTCGACCCGGCCCGGCCGCTCAGCGATCACCCGGTGCTCACGGCACCCACAACCACGGAGGCCGTCACGATGACGACCGCGCTCGTCTACGACTCGCTGCCCGAACCCGAGTCCCGGCTGCTGCGGCTCCTGGCCCTGCTGCCCGCACCCGACTTCGACGTGCTCACGGCCGCCGCAGCGACCGCGACCCCGGTCGTCCAAACCGGACAGCTGCTCCAAGACCTCACCGCCCGTCACCTGTTGGAACACACCGGCCGATGTACCGGCCGCGGCGAGGTGTACCGGTTCCGGCCCGCCCTGCACGACAGCTTCCGGACCACCGCAGTCGGCGCCGACTCGAACAAGATCCGGGTCCTGGTCGTCCAGCGCTACCTGGACGTCCTGACCGCCACCGCGCACGCCACCGTCCAGCAGCTCACCCCGCACCACCGCGTGCTGCCCCGCCAGCACCGCCACCTGCCCAGCGAACCGATCCGCTTCGACGGCGAGCACAGCGCGCTGGCCTGGCTGGAGGCCATCGCACCCGCCATCCAGCCCGCCCTCGACGCCGCCCGCGAACTCGGCGAGCACCAGGCGCTCGTCACCCTGGTCCACGACCTGTGGCCGCTCTTCCACCGCCTGCGACGCCTCGACCTCAGCGTGGCCGCCCACAAGCAGGGCCTGTGGTCCGCCAAGCTCTGGGGCGACCACATGGCGATCCGCGAGATGACCACCACCCTGGCCCTCGCCCTGAAAGGGACCGGCAGCCTCGCCGACGCCCAACAGCGCTACCAGGAGGCCCTCGACCTGGCCGCCGCCGACGAGGACCTCAGCGGGATCGCCCAGTGCACGATGGGCATCGGCTCGTGCCTGTGGGCCGGCGGACACTACGCCGACGCGAAGCCCCACCTCAGCGAGGCCGCCCGCCTCTACGACGACCTCGAAGACCTCCGTGGTGCCGCGCTGGCGGACATCCTGCTCGGCTCGGCCGCCGCCCGCCAGGGCCAGCCCGACGACGGCGTGGCCCCGCTCTCGGAAGCCCGCGCGAGTCTGGCCCTGCTCAATCCGCCCGACCCGCTCAACGCCGCCCGGGCCCTGGCCTTCCTCGGCGAAGCCCACTCCCTCGCCGGACGGCACGACCTCGCCGTCACCGCCCTCACCCAGGCCCGGGAGACCTTCGAGGGGATCGGCCACGCCCACTGGTGCGCCCACGCCACGGAGTTCCTCGGCCAGGACGCCGAACGCGCGGGGGCGAAGGAGGCAGCGCTCGCCTGGTACAGCGCCAGCCTCGACCAGTACACCGCGCTGGCCAGCCTGAGGGACATGGATCGCCTCGACGCCCGGATCACCCAGGCGAACCTCCCGTGACCGCCCCCGGCCGAACCGGCACGAGCCACGCCGGCGACGACCGCTCCCCGGTCCGTCCCGCGCCCGGTCACCGCGACCGGCCGTAGCGCCCCGCGCGCACGGCTGACCGCCCGCCGCCCGTGGACATGCCGGCCACGGGCGGCGAGGTCGCCCCACCATCTCCTGGTGATGCGAGGCGCACGTCCGCGCCCCGACGCCAGGTCCCGCAAGGGAAGTTCGAACAGGAGGTATCACATGGCCCGTCAGATCAAGGCCGAGACCCCGGCCGCCCCGGTGGCGGCCACCGACGAGTTCGACCTCGACGTGACCATCGTCGAGCGGACCGACGCCGCCAGCCTGGAGGTCCTCACGGACGACGGCTGCGGCGCGACGTGCGGTGCCTGCACCACCGGCTTCCACTGATCCACCCGGTGCCGCCGGAAGGACAGCCGTCCTTCCGGCGGCACCACCGCCCCGCCAGCGTCCCGACAACTCCCGAGGTCCCCGATGCGCCGCTCCGCCCGTTCGGCCCCTTACCGCGCTGCAGACGTGGCACTGGTGCGCGCTGTCGCCCGTCCCGCTCTGCTGGTTCCCGCCTGGCCGGACCTCACCACCACCAGCCCCGAGCCAGCCGTCCAACAGGCCGGGTGGCTGCGCGAGGTGTGGGCCGACGAGGACACCGCCGAGGCGCTCGCGCTGGCAAGCCCTGCCCTGGCCCGCCAGGTCCGACAGCTGCTCTCCGGTGAGCAGCGGCCGCGGGAGGTGCGGCGCGCCGCCCTGTCCACCGCCCGCTACCTGCTGCGCGCTCTTGGGAGGCCGACCCCGTTCGGGCACTTCGCCGGCGTCCAGGCGGCGACCTTCGCTCCCGTCGCCGACCTGCGCTGGGGCGACGGCCACCAGGTTGTCGCGCGGGCCTCGTCCGCCTGGCTCGCCCATGTGATCGGCCAGTTGGAGCGCATACCTGCGCTGCTCTCCCGGCTGGAGGTGGCGGCGAACGACACCGGCCACGTTCGCGGTGACCGGCTGGTGATCCCGCACCGGCCGCTGGAGCGGCCCGGGGGCGGTACGGGCGCGGCGGAGGTGAGCCTGCGCCACACCCGCCCGGTCGCCTTCGCCCTCGATGTCGCCCGCCGCCCGGTCCCGTTCGGGGTGGTGACCGGCAAGCTCCGTGCGGAGTTTCCCGGAGCGGCCACGGCGAGGATCGAGGGCGTGCTGGCCGAGCTGGTCGCCCACGGCGCGCTGATCACCAGCCTCCGGGCCCCGGCCACCGAGCCGGACCCGCTCGCTCACCTGCTGGCCGCGCTGGAGAAGGCCGGCGCCGACCAAGTCCCGGAAGCCGCCGAGGTCCTCGCCGACCTGCGCGCCGCCGACCGTGCGATCGCCGCCCACACCCGGTCGCCGAGCCGTGCCGCCCGTGCGGAGATCACCCGGGCGATGGCCGCCACCGACCGGCCCGGCGCGCGGGACCGGCCGGGGCTGGCCGTGGACGTGCGCCTGGACGCCGACCTCGTCCTGCCCCAGGCCGTGGCCGACGAGGCCGCGAAGGCCGCCGGGCTGCTCACCCGCCTCAGCGCCCTCCCCTTCGGGTCGGCGGCGTGGCGTTCCTACCACCAGCGGTTCTACGAGCGGTTCGGCCGGGGCGCACTGGTACCGCTGCTGGACGTGGTCGCGGACAGCGGGATCGGCTGGCCGGACGGCTACCCGGGCGCCCGGGTAGCCGAGCCGCCGCGTTTCGGCGAGCGCGATGAAATCCTGGCCGCCCTCGCCCAGCGGGCGGCGCTCGACGGGCACCGCGAAGTTGTCCTCGGCGAGCAGCTGCTGGACGCGCTCGACCTCGGCCCCGCCGAGGGGCCGCGCCTGCCCCCGCACCTGGAAGTCGTCTTCGGCCTCCACGCCGCCAGCCGACAGGCCCTGGACCGGGGCGAGTTCTGGCTGGAGGTCGTCTCCGTCGCCCGCGCCGCCGGTGTCTCGACCGGACGCTTCCTCCACCTCCTCGACCCGCAGCACCGGGCGGCCTTCACCAGCGTGCTGACGAACCTGCCGACCATGGACGACCAGGCGGTCACCGCGCAGCTGTCCTGCCCGCCGCTGGACCCGGCGACCGGGCACGTGGCCCGCAGTGCGGCGACCGGGCAGCTGGTCGTCAGCCTCGCCGAGCACCGCCCGGGCACCGAGGGCGTTGTGCGGCTGGAGGATCTGGCGGTCGGCTGCGACGGGCGCCGGATGTACCTGGCCGCGCCCGCGCTCGGGGTGCGGATCGAGGCGAACGCCACCCACGCCCTGAACCTGCGCACCCACACGGCGCCGATGGCCCGGCTGATCTGTGAACTCTCCCGTGCCCAGGGCGCGCAGGTCACCGCCTTCTCCTGGGGCGCGCTGTCCAGCCTGCCGTTTCGGCCCCGGCTGCGGCACGGGCGCATCATCCTCTCGCCGGCCGCCTGGCGGCTGTCCGCCTCCGAGCTTCCGCCCGCGCGGGAGCCGTGGGAGCGGTGGGAGGCGGCTCTGCTCGACCTGCTGGAGCGGCGCCGTGCACCGCGGCGGGTGCTGCTGGCCGCCGACAGCCAGGGCCTGCCTCTCGACCTGGACCACCCCGGCCACCGTGTCCTGCTGCGCTCCCACCTCGCCTCCGCGCCGCACGCCGTCCTCGTGGAGACACCGGCCCCGACCGACCTGGGCTGGGCGGGAGGCCGGGCCCACGAGGTCGCCGTCCCGGTCACCGCCACCCAGACGCCGCCCTGGCCTGTGCTGCCCAGGCCCACCACCGCGCGGCTCCTGCCGCGCGGCCACGGCGACGCCCCCGGCACCTCCCGCCTCCTGCTCGCCTCGCTGTACGGCGACCTCGACCGCCAGGACGTCATCCTCACCCAGTACCTGCCCGACCTCCTGGACCAACTCGGTGACCCCGACTGGTGGTTCGTGCGCTTCCGCGACCCAGGCCAGCACCTGCGGCTGCGCATCACCCTGCCCCACCCCGACGCGTTCGGGCACGCCGCCACGGTGATCAGCACCTGGACCGCCGGACTCCACCGGGCCGGGCTGCTGTCCGCAGTCGTCTACCCCACCTCCTACACGGAGCACGGCCGCTGGGGCGAGGGCCCCGCCTGGGCCGCCGCCGAGCGCGTCTTCCGCTCTGACTCCGCCGCCGCCCTCGCCCAGCTGTCCCAGCCAGCGCGGCCCGGGAGGCTGGCGCTGCTGACCGCCCACGCCGTCGCCATCGCCTCAGGTTTCACCGGCTCGCCCTGCGCCGGGCTGCGCTGGCTCATCCGCAACGTCCCCGCCATGCCCCCCGCGACCATCGCCCGGCCCCTCTTCCGCGAGGCTGTCCGCCTCGCCGACCCCGCAGACGGCTTCGCGGCGCTGCGCGAACAGCCCGGCGGCGCCGCGATCGTGGACGCCTGGGCCGAGCGCCACCAGGCCCTCGACGCCTACCGCCGCTTCTTCCCCGGACCGCACACCCAGGGTGTCTCGCCGGATGACGTCCTCGGCTCGCTGCTGCACTGCTCCTACGGCCGCGCCCACCGCATCGACTTCGACGACGAGGCCCAAGTCCTGTACCTGGCCCGCGCCGCCGCGTTCGCCCGCCTCTCCCGGGACGGTGACCTGTGAACCCGCACCCCGCCCTCCACCTGTCCGACCGGATCGCCGACCTCCTCGCCGACCCCAACCGCGTCCCCGAGAGCTGGGCTTCGCGTCCGCAGTGGCGCCAGTCCCTGGCAACTGGTGCCCCCGGCGTCGCCCTGCTCCACATCGAGCGCGCCGCCGCCGGGCGGGGCCCGTGGGACCGTGCGCGGGCATGGCTGGAGGTGGCGGCCGACAACCAGATCACCAGCGGCCCCGACAGCCACCTCTACTACGGCGCCCCCGCCCTGGCGCACGTCCTCGGCTGCGCCGCCCAGACCCGGCCCGGCTCCTACCGGCGCGCCCTCGACCACCTCGGCCAGGCCGTCGCCGCCGACGCGCAGCGCCGCTGCGAGGCGGCGCTCGCCCGGATCGACGCCGCCGAACTCCCGGCCCTGGCCGAGTTCGACACGATCCGCGGGCTGGCCGGCATCGGCTCCGTCCTGCTGCACCGCGCCCCGCGCGGCGAGGCGATCCGCACCGTGCTCACCTACCTGGTCCGCCTCACCGACGACGTCAAGCACCACGGCCGGGTCCTGCCCGGCTGGTGGACCCCTAGCGGCCCCTCCGGCGAACCGGACGACCGGATCCCGGACGGGCACGCCAACAACGGGCTCGCGCACGGGATCGCAGGTCCCCTCGCCCTCCTCGCCCTGGCCTTGCGCCACGGCGTCGAGGTCGACGGCCAACGGTCCGCAATCAGCACGATCCTGGCCTGGCTGGAGCGCTGGCGCGAGCGCCACGCCTGGCCGTACTGGGTCACCCCCGCCCACCTGACCGGCGCCGTCCGCGGACCGCTGGCCCCGCAGCGGCCGAGCTGGTGCTACGGCACCGCCGGCATCGCCCGCGCCCAGCAGCTCGCCGCCCTCGCCCTCGGCGACCAGCGCCTACGGCACGACGCCGAGGACGCCCTCGCCACCGCCCTGCTGGACCCGCCGTCGCTGGCGGCGACCACCGACCTGTCCGCCTGCCACGGCTACGCCGGGCTCGCCCACATCGCCCACCGAGCCGCCGCCGACGCCCTTCCGCGCACCGCGGCCCGGCTGCGCTCCGCCGCCGCCCTGCTCCTGGACACCACCCACCCGCCGCGCACCGACCCCGACGCCCAGGCCCGGCGGCTCCTCGCCCAGACCGGACCCGCCTTCCTGGACGGCGCCGCCGGCACCGCCCTCGCGCTGCTCGCCCCCGCCACCCACGCCGCACCGGCGACCCGCTGGGACGCCTGCCTCCTGACCGCCTGACCGAGGACCGACCGATGACCACCAGCTGGATTCAGCACGACCTCACCTTCGCCGACCCCGCCACCGTCGAACCCATCGCCGCCCACCACCTCACCCCCGCCCTCGACTTCGCCGAGAAGTCCGGCACGCTGGAGGGCTGGTGGTACATGCGCAAGCACGGGCTGCGGCTGCGCTACCTCGCCGACGCCCCCGCCCCCGTCGTCACCTCGCTCCTGGACACCCTCACCGAGGAAGGACTCCTCACCCGCTGGGCGAGCGTCATCTACGAACCCGAGACCGCGGCGTTCGGCGGCGACGAGGCCATGGAGACCGCCCACCGGCTCTTCCACACCGACAGCCGGCACCTGATGACCCGCGCCGCCCAGCCCGACCGGCCCGCCCTCGGCCGCACCGAGACCGTCGTCGTCCTCGCCTCCGCCATGCTCCGCGCCGCCGGCCTCGACTGGTACGAGCAGGGCGACGTCTGGAGCAGGGTCGCCGACCTACGCCCCGACCCGCCCGCCCTCGCGCCCGAGCGGGTGACCACCCTGACCGCCGCGATGCGCAGGCTGATGACCCTCGACACCCGCCAGCTCACCCGCCCCGGCGAACCACTCGCCGCGCACACCGCCTGGGTCGACGCCTTCGAGAAGGCCGGACAGGACCTCGTCCGCCTGCACCGCGACGGCCGCCTCACCCGCGGACTACGCGCCGTCCTCGCCCACCACACGCTCTTCCACGCCAACCGCGCCGGCGTCCCCATCGAGCACCAATCCGCCACCGCAGCAAGGGCGGTGGCCGCAGTCTTCCACTCCGGCGAGGACCCCGCGCCCTCGCAGCCAACCATCCGCACAACCACTAGGGTCGCCCACGTGACTACTCTCAGCGACAGCACCACCCCGGCCGCCGAGCAGCTGCGCGACGCTCTCACCGAGCGCCTGCTCGCCGGCAAGCACATCACCAGCACCCCGGTCGAGAACGCCTTCCGCGCCGTCGCCCGCGAGCACTTCCTGCCCGGCTTCCCGCTCGACGTCGCCTACGCCGACAACCCGACCTACACCAAGACCGACGGCTCCGGCACCCAGATCAGCGCCGCCTCCCAGCCCACCATCGTCGCCATGATGCTGGAACAGCTCGACGCCCAGCCCGGCGAGAAAATCTTCGAGGCCGGAGCCGGGACCGGCGTCAACGCCGCCTACATGGGCCACATCGTCGGACCGGACGGACACGTGGTCGCCGTCGACGTGGACGACGACCTCGTCGACGGCGCCCGCAAGCACCTCGCCGACGCCGGGGCCGACAACGTCACCGTCGTCCTCGGCGACGGCGCCCTCGGCCACCCCGAAGGCGCACCGTTCGACCGGATCATCGCCACCGTGAGCGCCAGCGAGATGCCCACCGCCTGGCCCCAGCAGGTCAAGCCGACCGGCCGGATCGTCCTGCCGCTGCGGTTGCGCGGAACCGCCAGCAGGGTCATCGCCTTCGAACGCGGCGAGGACTGCTGGGTCTCCGTCAACGACCAGCTCGCCGTCTTCATGCCGCTGCGCGGCAGCATGGACGACGAACGCCGCACGGTCACCCTCACCGGCCAGGGCGACGTCACCCTCCAGGTCCACAAGGACCAGGCCGACGCGGTCGACGCCTCCAAGCTGCTCGGGGTCCTCGACACCCGGCGCCACGAGCGCTGGAGCGGCGTGACCATCCCGGCCGGCACCACCTACGAGTACCACGACCTCTGGCTGGCCCTCACCCTCCCCAAGTCGATCATGCGGATGAGCGTGGCCAAGACCGCCCAGGAGCGCGGCGTCACCCCCATGCTCCCCTGGGGCGCCATGGCCACCGTCCACGACAGCTCCCTCGCCTACCTCACCCTGCGCGCCGGCGAACCCGGCAACGACGGCCGCAAGGTGTACGAGACCGGCGTCGTCGGCCATGGCCCCTACGGCGCTGCCCTCGCCGACCTCGTCTGCGAGGAACTCCGCACCTGGAACGAGCACTTCCGCGACCGCACCCTCCGCTTCGAACTCCCCGACGCCGCCGGAGCTCCCGCCGACCCGGCCGCCGGGCGCTTCGTCCTGGACCGCCCCCACCACCCGATCACCGTCATCTGGGAGTAGCCCCGTGCACCCGACCGGACCCACAGCCCAGCGCTTCCCGCTGGTCGCCCGCGTCCGGCCCGCGTGCCTGCCCCTCGAAGCCCGTGTCGGCCGGCTCCAGCAGCTGGCCGACACGGCCTCCCGGCAGACCGACCCGGGCCTGGCCTCCACCGTCTTCAACCAGGCAGCCCTCCTGGCCTCCGACGTCGGCCTCCCCGACTACGCCCGTGAGCTGTGCCACCGCCACGCTGCCCTCTACCTCACCCGCGGCCCGCTCCCCGCGACGAGCGCCATCCGCGGCCTCGAACCCATCGTCAACGTCGCCCGCCTTCACATCCGCGCCGGACACCACCAGCACGGCCACCAGCTCCTCCTCGATCTCTACCGCGCCGTGACTGCCGGAACCGAGGCCGTACTGGACGGCATCGTGGTGCCCGCCCAGCTGACCGAGGCCGACGAACAGCGCGCCGAGGTCCGGGCGTGGCTGTGGCGCGTGGTCCTCGCGGACGGCACCCGAGCCCTTACGTCCGCTGGCCGCTGGGACGAGGCCCTGCGACACATCGAGGGGCACCGCGGCATCGGTCGGCGCATCTTCGACGGCCGCCAGGTCGCGGTCCTCGCCCGAGCCACCGCCAACGACCTTCCCGGCGCCCGCGCCCTGCTGGAGGACACCGAGCCGGGTGAAGCATGGGAGAACGCGGTCACGGCGACGCTCACCGCCTTGTGCCGCCCTGGTGACCGGCGTGCCGCAGAGATGGCGATCAACCGCTATCTCGCGCTCCAGCAGGCAGACGGCCTCACGGTGTTCACCACCCGCCTCGCCCTGACCGCACTCGACGCCGCCGACCCGGACACGTCTGCCGCCCGAAGCCTGATCGCGAAGGTGTCCGGCCAGGCGAATGAAACCGGCGACGGCTACGTGCTGCGCGACCTGCTTGGGCACTCGGTTGTCCGCGAGCGCCTCGTTCCCGACGTTGCAGGCGAGTACGAACGGATGCTCGCCTCTTGTGCACTCGGCTCCGCTGCCCTGTCCGAACCTTTCCGCAGCCGCATGGAGGGCGCCCTGTCGGGTGCCGAGGAAGTGCTCGAAGGGGCCCCACACGACCCGCGGGAGCCGGGGGCTGACCCGTTGCATGTGAGTAGCGGACCAGGTGCGCGAGGGGCCCGGTGAGGCGTTAGTTGCGCTGGGTGGTTTTCCGGTTGTACTCGACGTTGCAGAGGGCCCCGTCCCCCTTCCGCGGCCCAGTATCCGGAGCCGGCCGCCCGCCTCAAGGGCGCTTCGCGTGGCTTCGCCACCGGCCTGCGGCCGGCCCTTGACCCGGACGGCCTCTTTGCCCCGGACCCCAGGCAGCTATCAGGGGGACGGGGGAGGTGTGTACGGGCTGGTCAGCTGTGCCGCCGTACCTTCCGCGCGACCCGCAAACGATCATGAATCCACCTCGGCCGAAGTGGCCCGAAGCCATCAAGTCTGGTTGACCAAAAACCCTCATTGGGGTATTATTGTTCTTGTTGGGAGGGGATGGCACCCCCGCCCAACGGGCAGAGACCAGGTACCTGTTGGAGGATTTGTGACCACCGTAATCGCCCCCGCTGAGCTGCTGGACGACGAGAGCTGCGCGCCGGAGCTGATCGAGCCGGCGGACGCAATCGAGGTCGACTCCGACGACGAGGCCACCGACCCGGGGGAAGCCCCGGCGAAGATCCTCCTCGAAGGAATCGACCCCGCCGAGCTGATCTTCACGCGCAACGTCCGCAAGGCCGAGCTGACGCCCGACTTCGTCGGCTCGATCAAGGAACACGGCCTGCTCCAGCCGATCATCGCGACCCCCTACGAGGGCGGGGTCGCGATCATCCTGGGCAACCGGCGCGCGAAGGGCTCGATCGAGGCCAACCGGACCGTCGACGTCATCGTGCGCAACGACCTGAGCGCCGAGGAAGCGCGGATCATCGCGCAGCTCGTCGAGAACATGCACCGCGAGGACATGCGCGAAAGCGAGATCGCCGACGCCTACGCACAACTGTCCATCGAACTCGGCCTCGACGCCGACCAGATCGCCGCGCGAGTCGCTCAGGACCCGAAGAAGGTCAGGGCCTCGATCGCTCTGTCAGCGATGCCGGAGACCGCCCGGAGCGCCGTGGACGAGGGAGCGCTCACGCTGGAGGACGCCGAGCTGATCGCCGAGTTCGAGGGCGACCCGAAGGCGTACAAGCGGTTGCTCGACACAATCGAGCGGGGTGGCAAGCTCAGCTGGGCCATCAAGAACGAGCGTGCCAAGGCCGTGAAGGCCGTGCAGCGTCGGGAGACCACGCAGGCGCTCAAGGCTGCTGGCGTCCGGATGGTCGGCGAGCCGTACGGATTCGGTTGGGGCGGGTCGAAGGAGGTCGGCCTGGAGGATCTTGCCGACGCTGACGGGGTGGTGCTGACGCCGGAGAACCACAAGAGCTGTGGCGGACACGCGGCCTTCTTCAACGAGAACGTACAGGGCGACATCAAGGCCAGGTGGCTGTGCCGTGACCCGCACCAGTACGGGCACACGGTGCTGCTGCGGAGCTACTCGTTCCGCAGCCCGGCCGAGGAGGAAGCGAAGGCGGCGGCGGAGCAGGCCAACCGTGAGCGAAAGGAGGCGCTCGCCATCGCTCAGGAAGTGCGGCACGAGTACATCCAGCAGCTTTGCCGGTCCAAGAAGGTGCCGAAGGGGATGACCCGGAAGGTGCTCGCGATGCGGCGATCATCCTGGTCGACGTCGACGAGTGGGCGATGTGCCGAAGGGGATGACCCGGAAGGTGCTCGCGATGCTGTATTCGCTGGGGGCTGACCAGCATGACCCCGAGGTGCTGGCCTTCCTCCAGGCGCCAGGTGACGACGACCGCACCGCCCGGTTCGGACGCTTCATCGGACGGACGGCCGAGGCACGACTGCCCCTGGTGATGCTCGCCATCGTGGCGGTGCGCGCGGAACGCGAGGTTCGCCAGGCCGTTTCCGGGTGGGGGAAGGCGGCGGTGGCCGTGGCGTGGTTCGAACTCCTCATGGCCTACGGCTACGAGCTGAACGAGCCCGAGATCGACCTGTTGGCCGTACTCCGGGCGAGGATCGCCGAGGCCGCCGCCAAGGCTGCTGCCGAGGCCGTCGCCGAGGAGGACGAGGAGCTGGAAGGCGAGGAGGGCGGGGACGGGCCGGAGCTGGCGGCCGTCGCCGAGGAGGACGAGGAGCTGGAAGGCGAGGAGGGCGGGGACGGGCCGGAGCTGGCGGCCGTCGCCGAGGAGGACGAGGACGAGGAGCTGGAAGACCCGCTGGACCGCTACCTCGCAGTTGTGACGGAGAACGAGTCCGAAGATGCGGACAGCGACGGCACGGATGACCAGGTCGAAGAGGCCGACGACTGGGAAGCCCGCTACCCGGAGATCAACGAACCGATCGCTGCCTGACCACGGGGGGGGTGACGCCCTCCCCGCCACGCCGGGGGTGTCCGATGGCACCGGACACCCCCGGCCCTCGGAGACCACACCACCAAGGCCGGAGGCCCCGCATGCTGTACCTCGCTACCACCGACGACCCGCCGCCCATCGTCCGAACCGATCTTGCCGTGCACCTCGCCGGTCGCCACGAGGCGCACGCCGTACTGATCGCCCGAACGATCCTGATGACCATGCCCTCCGCCCGAATCCGCCTGGCCCACCCGCAGCCCGCCTACGAGGCGTACAAGGCGTGGTCGCGCGCTGCCGCTCAGGCCGCCGCCCTGTTCGCGGGGGTACGGTCCGGCGTCGTTCCGGAGCCCGAGGGCCTGATTTCCGGGCACCTGCGTTTCGACGCCCCGGTCCGCCCGCCAGTCGTGGAGGCGCTGCCCGCGAAGCTCAGCCCCACTCGCGCGCCGCAGCTGCGCGTCAGCATCGGCGGGCTCCTGACGATCGTCACCGACATGGACGCCGTCACCAGCCAGCTCAACCTCTGGACCACGGCCTACCGGCACGCCGCGCGCCGGTGGGGCAACCTCCCCGACATCGAGGAGCTGGCCGCCGGGAAGGTGCCGATCTTCGAGGACGCCGAGGCTCCCGCGCTCACCCGGGCGGCGGCATGAACAGCGCCCGGCCGGTCGGCCCGCAGTACGTCACCCTGGTCACCGAAGGCGGCTACCGGATGCACGCCACCATCACCCTGGACTGGGAACACGGGGCCGCCCTGTACCGCGTCGCGGAGCTGGGCGGCACCATCACCGTGGGGTGGCAGCCGGGGCACTACTACCTGGGTTGCTGCTCCGGCGCCGCCATCGAGATCACGTATGGCAAGCCGACGCCGAGCCCGTTCACCCAGCACTTTGAGGATGCGCCGACCGTCTACGGAGTCCAGTTGGCCGAACGAGCGGTCTTCCACCCCGAGTCGATGAGCCCGACCAGTCACAGGTGGTTGGTCGTCCGGCGGGAGATCGGCGGCCACTACAGTCCCAGCGCCCCGGAAGGCACCCAGCGTAGGACCGCCGCCATCGTCTACGCGATCACACGGCACATGCTCTCCCGCCCGTGGGCCGCCGAGCTGCGCCGGGCCCACGACGAGCAGCACGCACCCGCCCGCCATCGCCACCACCAGGACGCCGTCAGGAAGTTGGAGGGTGAGGTGGCCCAGCTCCAGGAGCAGTTGACCCGGGAGCGGGAACGGGCAGCGGCCCAGGCCGTCGTGATCGAGAAGGCCGAAACCGGCGAGGGCCGCGTGACAGCGCTGCCTCAGCCGGTGGCGGAGGCCCAGCCGATCGCCGCCTGACCCGGCCGCCCGGACCGGCGGCCGGCACCGAGGGGGAGGGGCATCGAGCCCCTTCCCCCTCGCGCGCGCCCGCCGGCCGGGGCCGGCCGTCTGCCGCGCCCGTCCCGAGCGCCGGTGTGCCGGTCAGCGCCGGGCACGTACGCTGATGAGAACCACCCGCGCCCGCCCCGCGCGGAGACGAGGAGCAGCACCGATGCACGACCCCGACACCCCGGAGAGCCGCCGCCGCGCGTTGTCCTCCGCACTGGGCTCGGTCCAGGCGGAGGGACTCACCCCCACGGCGGACTACGACGCCGACGCGGAGGAGTACGCCGCCGGAACGATCTCCGCCGACGAACTGGTGGCCCGCGCGGAGGCCCGCCACCGCGCCCCGGGCACCGAGCAGCCGGCCCCCTGATGGCCGACCCGTACGCCGACCCGGACAGCGGCGTTCTGCGAAATAGGCTCGGCATCACCGACCCCCAGGCCCTCGCCGCCGCCGAGGCCGACATCACCGCCGCCCGCCTCACTCGCCTCGCCGAGAAGCCGATCCCCGGCACCTACGACCTGGCGCACCTCCAGGCGTTCCACCGGGAGGTTTTCGGCAGCATCTACCCATGGGCTGGCCAGATCCGCAGCATCGAGATCGCCAAGGACAACACCCGGTTCTGCCTCGTCCGCATGATCCCCGACTTCGCGAACGACACCTTCGGCCGTCTCGCCCGCCGCCAGAACCACCTCCGCGGCCTCGACCGCGACAGCTTCCTCACCGGCCTGGCCGACCTCTACGGTGACGTCAACGCCTTGCATCCGTTCAGGGAGGGCAACGGGCGGACGCAGAGGGCCTTCCTGGGACAGCTCGCAGCCGAGGCCGGGCACCCGATCGACTGGACCCGCCTCGACCCCGACCGCAACACGCTCGCGTCCATCGCCAGCTTCAACGGCAACTCCGGCCCGTTGCGGTCGATGCTCTCGGACCTCACCGTCGACCAGCCGGCACCAAGGACCCGAGCAGCAACCGCGAGCAGCGCGACCGTCAGGGCAACTCCGACTCCGACGCCGACACCAGTGATCCAGCCACCAGCCGTCCAGCCGTCCAACCAGCCGACCATCCGGCGCTGACCCCGGAAACGAGGGCGGCCGGTGGACACCCCCGCGGAAGCGGGTTGGCACGGTCCACCGGCCAGAGACCACAGCACCCCCGCGAACGGGTGGAGCATGCGGACTACCAGGGTAGAGCACCGGCCGAAGCGCCCGGGTGCTCGACGGCGAACCGGGCGGGATTCGGTCGCGCCTTCGGCGCGGCTGCTTTTTCTGGTCCGGGCGCCCCGCTGCGCGGTTCCCCCGGCCCCCCTTCGCGGCCCAGTATCCGG
>NZ_JZKH01000007.1 GCF_000961885.1 Streptomyces rubellomurinus | reverse complement strand
ACGACCGCCCGGTCGTCATCGACTTCATCGTCCACCAGGACGCCATGGTCTGGCCGATGGTCGCGGCCGGCACCAGCAACGACGAGATCCAGTTCGCCATGGGCCTGCGGCCCGACTTCGGCGACGACCTCGACTGACCTCACTGTCCGGCCCGGGCGGGGAAGGACCCGCCCGGGCCGGGCAGCGCCCGCCGGCGGCCCGGATCCCGTAGGGTCGGCCAATGGCCAAGTACTTCGACGTGCACCCCGAGTCCCCCCAGCCGCGCACCATCAGCACCGTGGCCGACAGCCTCCGCTCCGGCTCCCTCATCGCGTACCCGACCGACTCCTGCTTCGCCCTCGGCTGCCGGCTCGACAACCGCGAAGGCCTCGACCGGATCCGCTCGATCCGGCGCCTCGACGAGCGCCACCACTTCACCCTGGTCTGCGAGAACTTCGCGCAGCTGGGGCAGTTCGTCCAGCTCGACAACAACGTCTTCCGCGCCGTCAAGGCCGCGACCCCGGGCAGCTACACCTTCATCCTCCCCGCCACCAAGGAGGTGCCCCGCCGCCTGATGCACCCGAAGAAGAAGACCGTGGGCGTCCGCATCCCCGACCACACCGTCACCCGCGCCCTGCTCGCCGCCCTCGGCGAACCGCTGCTCTCCAGCACCCTGGTCCTCCCCGACGAGGACGAGCCGATGACCCAGGGCTGGGAGATCAAGGAACGGCTCGACCACGTCCTGGACGCCGTCGTCGACTCGGGCGACTGCGGCACCGAACCCACCACCGTCGTCGACTTCTCCTCCGGCGAGCCCGAGATCATCCGCTACGGCGCCGGCGACCCCACCCGCTTCGAGTAGCTCACGCCGCACCCGCCAGGGCGTCGTGCAGGACGAACAGCCGCTCCAGGACGAGCTCGTCGTCCGTCCGGCCGACGGCCTCCGCGACGGCTGCGCGGAGCCCGTCCCCGCGCAGCCAGGCGGCGAACGCCCGGTACGCGGGGCCGTCCTTCCACCAGTACCCGTTCCGCGGCTCCAGCCCGGTCGCCGTCACGAGCCCGTACAGCCGCGCGACGGCGCTCGGGCTCTCCAGCCGCTCCCACGCGGCCAGCCGCCGATCGACGCACCCCTCGGCGGCGGCCAGCGCGCAGAGCACCGCGTCGGCGTCCCGCCGCTCGTCGGCGGAGGCCAGCACCTCCGCCCACAGGGCGTCGAACAGCCGCCGCAGGTACGCCGCCTCGGGCCAGTCCCGCCAGCCCGCCCGGGCGAGCTTGTGGCAGATCAACTCCAGCTCGGGGTAAGCGAGTTCACCGGAGAGCGAGAGCTGGAGCAGCCTCGGCGCGAAGTACCGCAGGTCCTCCGGCCCGCCCACGGTGTTCAGCACGGAGGCCCCGTACACCCCGAGCTCGTCCGGCCCGAGCCGTTCCCTGGGCACTCGCAGGAGCGCACCGACGACGGCCTCCCGGCAGCAGCAGGCGTCGATCCGCCCCGGCCGCGGCGCGGCGGCGAATGCGGCGGGGAGTCCCTGGACGAGCTCGGCAAGTGCGTTCATGGTGGACGCCATTCCAGCACGCCGCCGGGGCGGGAACAGAACCGCCCGCCGGCCGGTTGGCGCCTTGCGTAGAGCGTGCACCACTCGCAGACGAGGGGTTTCCCATGAAGATCGGCATCATCGGCGCGGGCAACATCGGCGGCAACCTGACCCGGCGGCTGACCGCGCTCGGGCACCAGGTCGCGGTGGCGAACTCGCGCGGGCCGGAGTCGCTGAAGGCGCTGGTGGAGGAGACGGGCGCGACGGCGGTGCCCGCGACGGAAGCCGCGCGGGGCGCGGAGGTCGTGGTGGTGACGGTGCCGTTGAAGGCGGTCCCGGGGCTGCCCGCCGGGCTGTTCGACGGGGCGGCCGAGGGGGCGGTGGTGATCGACACCGGCAACTACTACCCCCGTGAGCGGGACGGCCGGATCGACGCGATCGAGGACGGCGGCCTGACGGAGAGCCGCTGGACGGAACAGCACCTGGGCCACCCGGTGGTGAAGGCGTTCAACGGCACCTACGCGCAGGACCTCCTGGACCGTCCCCGCCCCGCGGGCGACCCGGAGCGCCTGGCCCTGCCGGTCGCGGGGGACGACGAGGCGGCCAAGCGCGTGGTGCGGGCGCTGATCGACGAGTTGGGCTTCGACTCGGTGGACGCCGGCGGGATCGACGACTCGTGGCGCCAGCAGCCGGGCACCCCGGTGTACGGGCTGCGCGAGGGCGTCGAGGCCGTCACCCGGGCGCTCGCGGAGGCCTCCCCGGAGCGCCCGGCCGCCCACCGGGCGTAAGGGATTGACGGCGCCGAGCCCGGTCGCCCGGGCTCGGCGCCTCGTCAACTCCCGCTGCCCAGCCGCGACTCGGCGGCCGCGAGGCCGGTGCCCGCGAACAGCGGCACCCGCCGGCGCAGCGGCTGCCGGGCCCTGGCGGCGGGACGGGCCGGGCGCAGGGCCCGGGCGGCGAGCAGCAGGGCGACGCCGGCCAGGAAGCGCCAGAACGAGACGGCCGCGGGCCCGAAGTCGCTGGACCGGTAGACGACGTCCACGGCGGCCCCGGTGGTGCCCCAGGTGAGCCCCGCGAACGCCAGGCAGGCGAGGCCGCGGCGCACGGAGCGCGGCGCCGCGGGGGCAGGGGTGATGATGACAGGAGTGGCTTTCGACACGGAAGGGTTCTCCAGACGGAGCAGATCGGTCGTGGTCTCGCGTCTGCGGGTACGACCGATCAGCGCGTCAGGCCGGCCTGTGTCGGCCCGCCCGCGCGCCGGTGGCGCCGGCGACCCGCCTCAGCGGACGGGCGGCGACAGGACTGCTGCGGAGAACATGTCCCCCACTCTACGGCGGTGCGAGCCGGGGGTTCCAGGGTCGATCAGGGCCCCGGGCCGACCCGACCCGCCGGGCGGCCGGGTCAGCCGCTGCTCCCCCGGACCACCAGCTCGGCGGCCAGCTCCGTCCCCGTCGCCGGTGCCGCCTCCCCCCGCACCTGCCCGAGCAGCCGCCCGACCAGTGCGCCGGCGATCGCCCGCAGCGGCAGCCGCACCGAGGTCAGCGCCGGGTGCAGGTGGCGGCAGAGCGGAGTGTCGTGGAAGCCGGTGACGGCGACCCCGTGCGGCCCGACCGCCAGCCCCTCCGCCCGGACGGCCTCGTACGCGTCCAGCGCCAGCAGGTCGCTGCCCGCCGCGACGGCGGTCGGCCGGTCGGGGCCGCGCAGCAGCGCCCGTACGGCGGCGACCGCGGCCGGCCCGGGCTCCGGCCGGTCGACGGTCACCGCCGACACCCCCGACCGCCGTGCCTGCGCCAGGAAGCCCGCCCGGCGGGCCGCCATCCACGGCAGCTCCTCGTCGGCCCCGAGGTAGCCGATCCGCCGGTGGCCGAGCGCCGCGAGGTGGCGCACCACGGCGGCCATCGCCGCGTCGTTGGCGATGTCCACCCAGTGCTGCGGCTCCGCCGGCCCGGTGCGGCCGAAGGCGACGAACGGCAGCCCGAGCCCGGCGACGTGCCTGATCCGGGCGTCCTCCGCCAGCACGTCGGCCAGCACCAGCCCGTCGACCTGGCGGGCGGCCACCAGTTCGTCGACGGCCGACCGCGGATCGGCCCTCGGCGGGACGGGCCGGAAGAGCAGCACCCGCTGGCCCTGCTCCCCGGCCGCGTCGACCAGGGCCTCCAGGAAGCCGGCCATCAGCGGGTTGGGGTCGAAGGGGTCGTCCACCGGGGCGAGGTAGCCGAGGGCGTGCCGGGCGCCGCTGCGCAGCGAGCGGGCCGACTGGTCCGGCCGGTAGCCGAGTTCGCGGATCGCCGCGGTCACCCGGGCCAGGGTCTCCGGGTGGACCCGGTGCGGGGCGTTGAGCGCGTTGGACACGGTCTGCCGGGAGACCCCGGCGGCCCGGGCGACCTCCTCGATGGTGGCGGCGCCACGGCGCGGCGGGTGGGCTCGCTCGGGCATCGGGTCCTCCCCCGGGTGGGTCAACGGCGGCGCAGGGTCAGCAGTCCGCCGCGCGGCACTCCGATCACGTCCGCCCCGCCGAGTTCGACCTCGCCCTGCCGGACGATACGCCCCCGGGCGTCCTGCACGGTGACGGCGGCCGTCCCGCTGCCGCCCGTCAGCCGGACGTCCGGGTCGGCGTCGGCGTTGGCGACCAGCAGGGTGTGCCAGCCGTCGCCGGAGGCGTCCACCGGCAGTGCCGCGTACCGGGCGACCGCGCGCGTGCCGTCGCCGAGCGCGGTGACCAGCGGGTAGCCGAGGTCGGGCCGGGCCGGGCGCAGCTCGCCGAGCTGCAGGGTGGCGAGGTGCGTGCGGAAGACGCCGAGCCAGAAGGCGAGCGCCTCGCGCTGGGCGTCGCTCTGCGCGGCGAGGTCGACGGACACCTGGGGGACGGCGAACAGCACGTTGATGAGGTGGCAGGCGATCTGCTCGGGCGGCTCGGCCGGGTGCCACATCAGCATGTCGGAGTGGACCGGGACGGGCCCGGCGGCGAGCCGCAGGTCGACGGTCCGCTGCCGGTTCTCCTGCGGGCTGAGCGGGCAGTCGGTGGCGCGGACCATGGTGACGTACGGCCACAGGCCCGGGCTGACGTACGGCTGGCGGTGCTCGACCATCGCCTCGGGGTTGGCGGCGGTGATCCGGCGGCGGATGGCGGCGAGGAGGCGTTCCACGCCCTCGTCGACGCTCGCGCAGTCCGCCCCGGGGCCCGCCGGTGGCGCGTCGGCCCGGGAGAACCAGTCGACGAAGTCGACCTTGAGGCCGTCCATGCCCCACTCCTCGACGGCGCGGGCGAGCCGGTCGGTGAGGAAGTCGCGGACCTCGGGGTGGCGCGGGTCGGCGACGATCGCGCCGAGGTGCGGCACCTCGGCGAGGGCGTAGCGGCCCAGCTCGTGGAAGGCGGCGCTGTCCTCGCCGATGAACGGCAGTGCGTACCAGAGCAGGTAGCGCACGCCGAGTTCGTGCACGCGGCGCACGTGCCCGGCCGTGTCGGGCAGCGAGACGGGTTCCCAGTCGCCGCAGTGGGCGTAGCCGCGGGTGCGGTCAGCGGTCATCCAGCCGTCGTCCACGATGACGACGTCCAGGCCGAGTCGCTTGCCGAGCGCGGCCTGGGTCTCGACGCGTTCGGGGGTGACGTCCTGGTGCATGGCGTACCAGGTGGAGTAGGCGGGGCGGCGGGCCGCGTCGGGGATGTCGGCGGTGCGGCCCTCGCCCCACCAGGCGGCGAGGTCGGCGAGGCAGTGGGCGAAGTGCCGGCGGGAGGTGTCGATCCGGACGGTGAGCCGGCCGGCGGCCTGGGCCCAGAAGCGGAACTCGCCGGTCTCCTCGACGACTCCGGCCCCGGCCAGGACGTCGGGCCGCTCGGCGGCGAAGGCGCACAGGGCGACGTCGCCGGTGCCGATCAGCGCGGCGATCGGGGCGCCGGCGGCCAGGCCGGTGCGGCGCGGGGCACTCCAGGCGGCGGGCAGCCAGCCGGTGCCGCGCGGTTCGGGCGTCCACAGGGCGGTGGCGTCGACGCAGGGCAGCCGCCATTCGATCCGCACCTCGCCGACGCCCTCGACGGTCACCTCGACCACGCCGTCCGCGACCGTGCGCGCGGTGGCCCGCCCGCTCACCAGCAGCGCCAACTCCGGTACGGGCAGCGGGCGCAGGCCGCCGGCGGGGGCGGGGGCGTGCGGCTCCCAGATGTCGGTCATGCTCAGCCTTTCGTCGCGCCGGCCAGCAGGCCGGAGATGAACTGCCGCTGGAGGACCAGGAAGAGGACCATCATCGGCAGGGTGGACAGCGCGGTGCCGGCGAGGATCGCGCCGTAGTCGGTGGTGTTCTGGTTGCCCTGCAGGGTCGCCAGGGCGACCGGCAGGGTGTGCATCTCGGGGCTGCGCAGGGCGACCAGCGGCCAGACGAACTGGTTCCACGAGCCCAGGAAGAGGAAGATGGCGAGCGCGGCCAGCACCGGCCGCATGACCGGGACGACGACGCTCCACAGCACCCGGAACTCGCCCGCGCCGTCGACCCGGGCGGCGTCCAGGAGTTCGTCCGGCAGGCCGCTCAGCGACTGGCGCATCAGGAAGATCGCGAACGGCACGCACAGGCCGGGCAGGATGAGGGCCTGGTAGGTGTCGAGCAGGCCGAAGTTCATCATCATCTTGAACAGCGGTACCAGCATGACCTGTTCGGGCACCACGAGGGTGGAGAGCAGCACCCCGAACAGCAGGGTCCGGCCGCGGAAGCGGAACTTGGCGAAGGCGTACCCGGCGAGCAGGGCGACGACGAGCGCGCCGACGGTCTGGACGCCCGCCACCAGGAGGGAGTTGCCGAGGACGCGGAGCAGTCCGATCCGCCGGTCGAGCCGGTGCAGGTTGTCGCCGAGGCTGTCGCCGGGCACCGGGCTCGGCGGCCAGTCGAAGATCTCGGTGTCCTTGCGCGTGGTGGAGAGCAGCATCCAGGTGAACGGGGCGATCGACAGGCCGGTGACGGCGGCCAGCAGGAAGGTCAGCGGCCAGCCGCGCAGTGTGCTGAGTCTCATCGGTCGCGTTCCCCCATCAGGCGCATCTGGACCGCGCCGAGCACCGACACCAGCAGGGTGAGCGCGTAGGCGATGGCGGAGGCGTAGCCGAAGTCGAAGTAGCGGAAGCCGTTCTGGTACAGGTACATGGAGACGGTCAGGGTCGCGTTGTCGGGGCCGCCGCCGGTCAACACGTACGGCTCGTCGAAGAGTTGGAGCGTGCCGATGGTGGACAGCACGACCGTGAAGAGCAGCAGCGGGCGCAGCGCGGGGACGGTGATCGCGGTGAAGCGGCGGACCGCCCCGGCGCCGTCGACCATCGCGGCCTCGTACAGCTCCCGGGGGATGGACTGCAGCCCGGCGAGGTAGATGACGGCGTTGTAGCCGGTGTAGTGCCAGCTGAGGACGAGGACGACGGACATCCGGGCCCAGAACGGCTGGCCGAGCCAGTCGACGGCGGGCAGGCCGACCGCCTCCAGCAGCCGGTTGACGGCGCCGTCCTCGGTGCGGAGCAGGAAGGAGAACATCACGCCGGTGGCGACGAGTCCGGTGACGGCGGGCATGAAGATGCCGAGCCGCCAGACCGTGCGCCAGCGCACCAGGGCGGAGTTGATGGCGACGGCCATCAGCAGGGCGAGCGCCAGCATCAGCGGGACCTGCACGACCAGCATCTCGCCGGTGTTGCGCAGCGCCGTCCAGAACAGCGGGTCGTCCAGCAGGCGGCGGTAGTTGGCGAGGCCGTCGGCGTGGCCGGCGGAGCCGTTGCCGGTGGTGAAGGAGAGCAGCAGCGAGTCGACGATCGGGTAGGCCTTGAACACGCCGAAGGTGACCAGGGCCGGGGCGAGCAGCAGGTACGGCAGGGCGGTGCGGCGCCACCGGGGGCCGCGGCGGGCCCGGGTGCGCGCCTTCGCGGGCGGGGTGCCGGGCGGGGCGGCGGGCGTGTTCACGGGCGTGGTGACGGCGGTCATGCGATGGTGCGTCCGGTCTGCTGGGCGAGCTGCTTGGCGGCGTCCCGGAGGACGGCGGCCGGGTCGGCGCCCTTGAGGAACACCTTGGTCTGGGCGTCGCTGGCGAGTTTGAGGGCGCGGGCGTAGTCGCCGGTGAAGTTGGTGGCGTCGCCGCCGTCGGTGGCGAGGTCGGCGAAGGTCTTCAGGACGGACTGGCCGCCGTAGTAGGCGCTGGGCGCGGCGTACATCGGGTCGGCGTAGGCCGTGGTGAGGGCGGGGAAGACGCCGCCGGCGGTGAACATGCTGTTGACGGAGGCGGGGCGGGTGAGCGCGTACTCGACGAACTTCCAGGCGGCGCGGCGGCGCGGGCTGGAGGCGGCGACGGCCAGGTGGGTGGAGTTGACGAGGGCGGCGCGCTTGCCGCCCGGGGTGACGGCCGGGGGCTTGGTGAGGCGCCAGGTGCCGCTCTGGTCGGCGAACTTGGCCTCCAGGTAGTGCGCGGCCCAGGAGGGCATCGGGGCGACGGCGAGCTTGCCGGTCTTCATCAGGTCGGCCCAGCCGTGGGCGCCGGGGGCGTCGGCGACCAGTCCGGTGTCGTCCAGGCGCTTGAGGACGGTCAGGGCGCGGGCGGCCGGCTCGGAGCCGAGGGTGATCTTCCCCTGGAGGTCGAAGTAGAAGGCGCCCTGGAGCTGCATGAGGTTCTGCACGAAGTCCAGGTCGGGGTCGGGGTTGGCGGCCTTGTTGATGCCGAGGAGGGAGATGCCGGGGTTGGCGGCCTTGAAGCGGTCGGCGACGGCGATCAGGTCGTCCCAGGTGGCGAAGGTCGTGGGGTCGATCCCGGCCTTGTCGAAGCAGTCCTTGCGGTAGAAGAAGCCGAGCGGGTTGGCCTCCCAGGGCAGCGCGTAGGCGTGGCCGTCCTTGCCGGTGACGACCGGCCACAGGCCCTTGGCGAACTTGTCGCGGTGCGCGTCGGCGCCGAAGGCGGAGAGGTCGGCGAGGCCGCCGGGGAACTTCTCCAGGTAGCCGGGCAGGTAGTCGCAACCGATGTGCAGCACGTCACCGAGGCCCTGGCCGCCGGCCGCGAGGCCCACGGTGATCTTGTCCCAGATGGCCGGGTTGCCGATGTCCTGGACGTCGACCTTGATCCCCGGGTTGTCCTTCTCGAAGGCCGGGACGACCCCGCGCAGGGCGAGGGCGGCCGTGGCCCAGGACCAGACGGTGACGGTGCCGGTGTCGGCGTCCCCGCCGGAGGCGCCGCCCGAGGCGGAGTCGCAGGCCGCGAGGGCGCCGCCGGCGGCCAGGGCCAGCAGGCCGGCTCCGGAGGCGCGGAGCAGGTCGCGACGAGAAAGGTGTGACATTGCATTCCTCTCGGTGGGGCGGCGCGGGCGGGCGAGGTGCGAGGGGGTGGCGGGGCGCCTGGGAGTTGATTGACCGCGATTTGAACGTTCAAACACACAAAACAAACCAGAACCAAACAGGCTCGAACGAGCGGGTCACAGCAAACGCCCGGTCTCCCCGCGCCGTCAAGACCCGCGTACGGGAGGGACCGCCTCCGCAACCCTTCCGTTACCCGGCGCGGCACCCCGCGCGTCACCCGGCGCGCTACCCGGCGCGGGGCGCGTCACGGGCGCCTCACGGGGCGCGCGACGGAAGGAACCGCCCCGGCCGGTCAGCGAGTTGATCGCCGCCCCGGCGGAGGTGACGGATCGCTAGGCTGCTCGCCATGACACAGACGCTCCCGTCCCTGATCACCGAGGCGGCCGCGCTCACCGACGCCGGCCCCGGATTCCAGCGGTACGAGCTGGGCCCTGCCGTGCTCGCGACGGGACCGGACGCCACCGTCGTCGTCGTCGAGGCCGGGGACCGCCCCGGGGTCAGCGGCGTGCAGAACGACACCAGCGTCCTGCTGCCCGGCGCCGCCGTACCGGCCCTCCACCTGCGGCTCGTCCACCCCGCCCAGTGGCCGGTCCGGGTCTTCGCCCGCCTCGACGGCGGCTGCCTGCCACTCGGCACGGCGATCGCCGCCCGGGCCGCGTCCGCGCCCGCCGACGCGCGGGGCGTCGAGCTGCGCTTCGAACAGCCGCTCCACCGCGAGCTGTTGGACCTCGTACGGCCGGTCCCCGCGCCCGGGCCGGTCCCCGGGGTGGAGTGGGTGGACCAGGTGGAGGTGCAGCCGCTCCAGGCCCTGGAGGCCTTCGCCCTCGGCTGGTTCCCGGCCGAGCACGCGCCCGGCCCGGAGCCCGAACTCGACGGCCTGCCCCAGGCGTTGGCCGCCTACCACCACCTGGCCCGACGGCGCCCGGCGCTGCTGCGCTTCCGGGACCCGATGCTGGAACGGCCCCGCCGGGCCTCCGGACCGCTGGGCGGCCGGCTGGTGTTCGCCGAGTGGCTCGGCGGCGGGATGGACTGGTCCGTCCCGTGGCCGCCGGAGGGCCCGGGCAAGGCCGACCCCCGGGTGTGGCACACCGAGGATCCGTACGACGAGCCCGAGACGAGCGTCGAGGCCGAGCCGCTGAGCCGCTTCCTGCTCCAGTTCACGCTCTACGAGGCGCTGAACGGCGCGCCCTACCAGGCCTGGGCGCAGAGCGCGCCGCTCGCACGGCTCGACCCGCTGCTGCGGCCGCTGCGGCCCGTCCCGCTGAGCCCGTTCCTGCCGGCGTACAGCGCCGCGCGGTTCCACGTCGCGCCCGGGCTGCTCGCGATGGTCAGCAGCGACGAGCACGAGGCGGTCGTCACCTTCGGTGCACTTCACCGCGCCGCGTTGACGCCGCTGCTCGCACACGGGTTCAGCTGGTCCCGCTTCGACGGGTGACCGCTCAGGCGTTCGCCTTCACCACCGGCGAGCCCGCCAACTCGACTCCGGCTTCTGTCAGTTCGGTGATCGCGGCGGCCGTGGTGTGCGGCGCCACGCCCGCCGTGTAGTCGAGCAGGACCCGGGTGGCGAAGCCGGCCCGTACGGCGTCCAGGGCGGTGGCCTTCACGCAGTGGTCGGTGGCGATGCCGACCACGTCCACGGCGTCCACGCCCCGGTCGTGCAGCCAGTCGGCGAGCGGGGTGCCGTCCTCGGAGAAGCCCTCGAAGCCGCTCTTGGAGGCGGAGTGGGCGCCCTTGAAGAACACCTCGTCGACGGCCCCGGCCGCGACGGCGGGCGCGAAGGCCGAGTGAAACTCGCTGCCGTCGCTGCCCGCCACGCAGTGCACCGGGAAGGAGTGGTCGAAGTCGGGGTGCTTGGAGAAGTGGTCGCCGGGGTCGATGTGATGGTCGCGGGTGGCGATCACCCGTGTCCAACTCCCGCGCTCGGGGCCCTGGATCAGCTCGGCGATCGCACGCGCCCGATCGGCGCCGCCGCCGACCGGGACGTTCCCGCCCTCACAGAAGTCCCGTTGTACATCCACCACGATCAGCGCACGCGTCATCGGCCGGCCCTTTCGCCAGAAAACTGCTACGGAGAGACGAATCGCGCGGCTTAGCTTGCCGGTCGACCGACCGCGGACGAAGCAACCGGCGGACGGTTCACCCGAACGGGCCCGCCGCTACGCGCTCGTGCCGGACGGGCACGCGTGGACGTGTTCGCGGGCGTGCACGGAGTAGAGCAGCCCTTGGGGCTCGCCCTCGTCCGTGGTGAAGGTGAACACGACCGTCAACTCGGGCCTTCCCGCCGGCTCGACCTCCATCGCGAACGCGTCCTCGCTCTCCCGGATCCTGCGCCAGCCGACGCCGACGCCGGCCAGCGCCCGCTCCAACTCCCCGAACCCGACCGCCGCCGGCAGGATGTGGAGCTCCCCGGGCCGCACCCCCGGCACCCGGACCTCCTCGTACCAGGTGCGCATCGAGACCGCGTTGATCAGCTCGCAGCCGCAGACCTCGATCGTCGCGTCCCCGAACATGAACCACTGCGGCCAGGCCTTCCCGTCGAACAGGGGGCCACCCCTCCCGGGCGGGCCGAGCCCGGCCACCGCGTCCGCCAGGCTCCCCAGCGGCCGCAGTCCCACGACGCCGCCCGCCACCCCGAACTCCGTCAGCACCTCCGCGAGCTTCATCCGTCGAGTATGGCCTCCGTCCGTTCCCACCCGAGGGCCCGGCACCCGATCGCGGTGGGCCCAGCACGGACATGACACCATCGACCGTGCTCGAAATCGGTTTCGGAATCGCTGACCTGGCGCGCGTCCGGTTCGCGGTCTCCCCTCTGGACCACGTGCTGGGCGGGGTGGCCGGCCCGCA
The DNA here is from genome assembly GCF_000961885.1 of Streptomyces rubellomurinus. Classification (GTDB taxonomy): domain Bacteria; phylum Actinomycetota; class Actinomycetes; order Streptomycetales; family Streptomycetaceae; genus Kitasatospora; species Kitasatospora rubellomurina. The sequence continues at coordinate 129,502 of NZ_JZKH01000007.1, read as the reverse complement.
GCACCACTGCAGCCGCGACTCCCTGCACCGCGAGGACTGGTGGCGCCGGGTGCGCGGCCACGTGCCCGGCCGCGCGGCACCGTTCATCGACCTGGTGAACGCGAGCCCGCTCGGCGTGCCGCTGTTCCTCGGCGGCGACGCGGCGGCCGCCGGCCTGTCCCTCACCGACGAGCTCGACGCCATGCTCGCCGTCCCCGAGGCCGAGATCAACGGGGCGATGGAGTTCTACGGCACCGGGCCCCGGCTCCCCCGCATCATCACCGAGCTGCGCGACGACGGCCCGCACCACCTGCGCCGGGTCGCCGACGCCGCCTGGGTGCTGTTCCGGTCCTGCCTCGCGCCGGACTGGCCGGAGATCCAGCGCGCCCTGCGGGCCGACGTCGCCGCGCGCACGCGCACCATCGCCGAGGCGGGTCTCGGCACGATGCTGTCGCAGCTCCACCCGGACCTGACCTGGCACGACGAGGGCGTCCTGCGCTACGTCACCCCGGAGTGGCAGCTCAGGTACGACCTCGGCGGTCGCGGGCTGCAACTGCGCCCGAACCTCTTCCTCTCCGGCGTCGCCGTCCCGCTCTGCGACGACCGCCAACCCGCCCTGCTGTACCCGAGCGGCGTCCACCCCGCCCGCAGCGCGGACGGCCTCACCGCGCTGCTCGGCCCCGCCCGGGCCCGCGCACTCCGGGCGGTCGCCCAAGGCCCGTGCAGCACCGCCGAGTTGGCCGTCCGGCTGACCGTCTCCGCACCGACCGCCTCGGCCCATGCGACCGCCCTGCGGGAAGCGGGCGCCATCACCACCGAACGCCGCGGCCGACACGTCCGGCACGGCCTCACCTCCTTCGGCCACAGCCTCCTCTGACGCCGGGGCAGAGCGCCCTGAGCCCGCATCAGCCGAGGCCGCCCGGCTGTGCACTCGATGTATACACCTTATGTATAGTCACTCGCATGTCACTCGGTCACACCATCCTGGGGCTCCTGGAGCCCGGTCCGCGCCACGGCTACGACCTCAAACGCGCCTACGACGAGCGCTTCGGCCGGGCCCGTGCGCTCCCCTACGGCCAGGTCTACGCGACGCTCTCCCGGCTGCTGAAGAACGGCCTGGTCGAGGCCTGCGGCACCGAGCAGGGCGAGGGCCCCGAGCGCAAGCGGTACGTGATCACCGAGGCCGGGATCACCGACGTCAGCCGCTGGCTGACCGAGCCCGAGAGCCCCGCCTCCTACCTGCAGAGCACCCTCTACACCAAGGTGGTGCTGGCCCTGATGACCGGCCGCCCGGCCCGGGAGGTGCTGGAGACCCAGCGCGCCGAGCACCTGCGCCACATGCGCGAACTGACCCGCCGCAAGCTGGCCGGCGACCTGGCCGACCAGCTGCTCTGCGACCACGCGCTGATCCACCTGGACGCCGACCTGCGCTGGCTGGAGCTGACCGCGTCCCGCCTCGACGAACTGGCCGGGAAGGTGCGCGCCTGATGTCCACCGCCCCCATCACCGCCGCCGCTCCCGACGCCGGCGCCGACCCGCGCGCCGAGGGCGCGCTGCTCGCCGCCACCGACGTACGGAAGGGCTTCGGCCTCACCCAGGCCCTCGACGGCGCCTCCCTGGAGATCGGCCCCGGCGAACTCGTCGCCGTGCTGGGCGCCTCCGGCTCCGGCAAGTCCACCCTGCTGCACTGCCTGGCCGGCCTGATCCGGCCCGACGCCGGCACCGTCAGCTACCGCGGCCAGGACCTGGCCGGCCTCTCCGACAGCGCCCGCAGCGCGCTGCGCCGGGCCGACTTCGGCTTCGTGTTCCAGTTCGGCCAGCTGGTGCCCGAACTCTCCTGCCTGGAGAACACGGCGCTCCCGCTGCGGCTGAACGGCATGCGCCGGCGCCCCGCCGAGGAGCGGGCCCGGGAGTGGCTGGACCGGCTGGACGTCGCCGACCTGGCCGACAAGCGGCCCGGCGAGCTGTCCGGCGGCCAGGGCCAGCGGGCCGCGATCGCCCGTGCGCTGGTCACCGGGCCCGCGGTGGTCTTCGCCGACGAGCCCACCGGCGCGCTCGACTCGCTGAACAGCGAGCGGGTGATGGCGCTGCTGGTGACCGCCGCCCGGGAGTCCGGCGCGGCCGTGCTGCTGGTCACCCACGACATGCGGGTGGCCGCCTACGCGGACCGCGAGGTCGTCGTGCAGGACGGCCGCACCCGCGAGCCCGGGCGGGGCCGATGACGGACCGCCCGCACTCCCGCCCGATCTCCCGCTTCGCCACCGACCTGCTGCTCGGCCTGCGCCTGGCGTTCACCGGCGGCCGGGACAGCCGGCTGCGCACCGCGCTGACCGCGATCGGCGTCGGCCTCGGCGTGGCCACCCTGCTGCTCGCCGCCTCCTTCCCCACCGTGCGCGAGCACCGCGACGACAAGCTGCGCATCCAGAGCGGCGCCGTCGTCTCCGCCGACATCGCACCGCGCTCCGACCACAGCCTGCTGATCCACGACGCCCGCGGCGTCTACCGCGGCGAGGAGTTCTTCGGCCGGATCGTGCAGCCCGAAGGGCCCGACTCCCCGCTGCCGCCCGGCCTGAGCGCCTACCCGGCGCCCAACACGCTCGCCGTCTCCCCGGCCCTGGCCGAGCTGCTGCGCTCCCCCGACGCGGCCCTGCTGCGCGAGCGCTACCCCCAGCCCGTCACCGGCACGATCGGCCCCGCCGGCCTGGCCGGCCCCGGCGACTACGCCTTCTACCTGGGCAGCGACCGGCTGAGCGACGCCGACCCGTCGACCCTGCGGATCGACCACTTCGAGGACGAGCTGCCGCCCAAGCCGGTCGACCCCGTCCTCACGCTGCTCACCGTGGTCGGCGTGGTGATCCTGCTCAGCCCGGTGGCCGTGTTCGTCGCCGCGGCCGCCCGGTTCGGCAGCGAGGCCCGCGACCGGCGGCTGGCCGCGCTACGGCTGACCGGCGCCGACCGCGCCACCACCGCGCGGATCTCGGCCGGCGAATCACTGGCCGGCGCGCTCGTGGGCCTGGGGCTGGGCGCCGCCCTCTTCCTGGCCGGCCGCCCGCTGGTCGAACACGTGAAGATCGCCGGGCTCAGCGTCTTCGCCGACGACCTGCAACCGCAGCCGCTGCTGGCCGCCCTGGTGCTCGTCGCCGTCCCGCTGCTGGCCGTCGCCGTCACCATGCTGACCATGCGCCGGCTCGCCGCCGAGCCGCTCGGCGTGCTGCGCGGCACCGGGGCAGGGCGGCGGGCCGTCTGGTGGCGGGTGCCGCTGCCCGCGCTCGGCTTCACCCTGCTCTTCACCCAGCGCGGCAAGCTCACCTCACTCGGCGACAACGAGGCCCTGGTCGTCCTGGTCGGCTGCCTGCTCCTGCTGCTGATCGGCGCCACCCTGCTGCTGCCGCCGCTGGTCGCCCTGGCCTCCCGCGCACTGCGCCGGGTCAGCGGGCCGCCGGCCTGGCAACTGGCGCTCGGCCGGCTGCGGTTCAGCCCGGAGAGCGCCGCCCGGCCGGTGACCGGCATCGTCGTGACGGTGGCCGGCACGATCGCCCTGCAGACCCTGCTCGGCTCGCTCGCCACCGCCCGCAGCGCCACCCCCGCCGAACTCGCCCTCCAGGACCGCGCCCCGCTGTCCGTCCACTTCGACGCGGCCGGGGACCGCTCCGGGCAGCTCGCCGACCAGCTACGCCGCAGCCCCGGGGTCGCCGACGCGGTCGGCTACACCGAGGTCTACGCCACCGCCGGCGACCGGCCGTTCACCATCCGGGTGGCCGACTGCGCCACCCTGACGGCCGTCCACCGCGTCACCCAGTGCGCGGACGGGGACGTGTTCACGGCCGTCGGCCTGTCGTCCGGCCAGGCCGGCGGCAGCCCGCTCGCGGCCGGCGGACCGGTCACGCTGCAGCCCCTCGGCCGGCCGGAGAGCACCTGGCAGCTGCCGGCCTCCCGCGCCACGGTCCAGCGGTCCCCGGAGGGCGGCCGCGCGCACTACCTGGACGTCGTGCTGGTCACGCCGTCCGTGCTCCCGGCCGAGCTGCTGCACTCCCAGGCGGCCATGGTCGAGGTGCACCCGGTGCCCGGCACGCCGGACGCCGAGGACCGCATCCGCTCCAACGCGGCGCTGATCAGTCCGACCAGCAGCGTGCACAACCCCGCGAACGGGCAGCCGGACGCCCGCTTCCTGGGCGTGCGCAGCGCCCTGACGGCCGGGACGGTGGCGATCCTCACCCTGATCGGCGCCAGCATGCTGGTCGGCCTGCTGGAGCAACTGCGCGAGCGCAGGCGCACCCTGGCGGTGCTCACCGCCTTCGGCACCCGCACCCGCACGCTGGCCGGCGCGCTGCTCTGCCAGAGCCTCGTCCCGGTCGTGCTCGGCCTGGCCCTCGCCGTGGCCTCCGGCCTGGCCCTGGGCGCCGCGCTGCTCTTCCTGGTCAAGCTGCCGATCACCTTCGTCTGGGGCGACATCGCCCTGATGACCGGCGCGGGCGCGGCCGCGGTGCTGCTGATCACCGCGCTGAGCCTGCCGGCGCTGTGGCGCCGGATCACGCCCGCGGGCCTGCGCTACGAGTAGCCCCCGCCCCCGCGTGGGAAGTCGGCCGGGCCGACTTCCCACGCGGCGCCCGTTTCCAGCACGCTCCGGAGTGGAAGCCGCCGCATGAACGACCTGCCCGCGAACGACCTGCCCGCTCGGGAGATCCGCCTCCCCCTCGACCAGCTCGTGTCGATCCTGCGCGACCTGAACGAGTTCGTGGTCTCCCTCGACCGGCTCGGCTCCCGCCAGGCCGCCGGCACGGCCGACGCGCGCACGGTCGGCGAGTTCGTCGCCGACTGGGACGTGGCCCGCCGGTTGGCCCGGGCCCGTCAGCTCCTCGGCGTCGCCCTCGACGAGCAGCTGACGCCCGAGGAGAACGCGCTCGTCGACGAACTCTGCGAGCAGGGCCGGTTCTTCGGCGCGCGGCCGGCCGACGCGGGGGCCCCGGGCCCGCGGCGGCGCCCGGTCAGCGGACCCAGTCGCGGGTGAGCGACTGGACGGCGGAGCCGTCGAGGTCGGCGAGCGAGGTGGCGACGAACTCCCGGGCCCACGCCGAGGTCTGGACCCGGAAGGCGGGCCGGTCCGCGGTCAGCGCCTCGATGATCGGGGCCGCGGCCTCGGCCGGCGTCTGGGCGTTGCCGAAGGACTGCTGGGTGCGGGCGAGGTACGCCTGCAGGGCCGGCGCGTACGGCCCGGCCGCCGCGAGCAGGGTGGGGATGTCCAGCCCGGCGTTGGCGACGAACTCGCTGTCCACCGCGCCCGGTTCGACCACGGTGACGTCCACGCCGACGGTGGCCGCGACGGGGGCCAGCGACTCCATGAAGCCCTCGACGGCGAACTTGGCCGCGCAGTAGGCCTCGTTGAAGGGCTGGCCGACCGCGCCGCCCACGCTGGTGACGGTGATCACCCGGCCCCCGGAGGCCCGCAGGTGCGGCAGGGCGGCGCGGGTGGCGGCGACGACGCCGAAGAAGTTGACCTCCATCGCGGCGCGCACGTCGTCGAGGCTCAACTGTTCGAGGGTGCCGACCCGGGCGGCTCCGGCGTTGTTGACCAGGGCGTCGAGCCGGCCGTGCTCGGTGATCACCTCGTCCAGGCAGGCGGCGATGCTGTCGGCTTCGGCCACGTCCAGGCGCTTGACCCGGATGCGGTCGGTGACGCCGAGTTCGGCGGCGGCCTTGAGCAGGGCCCCGGCCTTGGCGGTGTCGCGCATGGTGGCGACGGAGGTCCAGCCGGCCTGGGCGGCGGCCACGGCGACGGCCAGGCCGATGCCGGAGGACGTGCCGGTGATCAGAACGGTCTTCTCGCTGGTCATCAGGGGTCTCCCTGTCTTTCGATACGCATGGAACGGAGCGCCGGAACCCAACAACCGGGGAACTCCCCACTTAGCTGCCACGCTAACCGGAGAACTCCCCGGTTGTCCAGGTAGACTGGCCTCCGGACGAAGGGAACAGCCGTGACCACCCAGCCGAGCATGTTGCGCGCCGATGCCCGCCGCAACCGCGAGCGGATCCTCGAAGCAGCCGTCCGCGCCTTCGCCGAGAAGGGCGCGGACGTCCCGATCGACACGATCGCCAAGGCCGCCGGCGTCGGCTCGGCCACGCTCTACCGGCACTTCCCCACCCGCGAGGCACTGGTCGAGGCGGCCTACCGCAACGAGCTCGCCCGCGTCTGCGACAGCGCCGCCGAACTGCTCGCCGAGCTCCCGCCGGACCGGGCGCTGCGCCTGTGGATGGACCGGTTCATCGGCTACCTGGCCGCCAAGCAGGGCATGGCGGACGCCCTGCGGGCCGCGGTCGCCTCCGGCGCGGACCCCTTCGCCGAATCCCTCGACAAGTTGAGCGCGGCGATCGGCTCCCTGCTGCGCGCCGGGGCCGAGGCCGGCCTGCTGCGCTCGGACGTCGAGCCCATCGACCTCGGCCTCAGCCTCGCCGGCGTCTCCCTGGTCACCGACTCCGCCGCCCAGCGGGACCGGGCCGGCCGCCTCCTCGACCTGATCCTCGACGGCCTCCGGTACCGGCCGGACCGGTAGCCGCTACCCCCGGTGGCGAGCGGCCGGGGCCCGGACGGTCGCACCCGGCCGTCGCCACCCGGCGCGTGCTTGAATGGCGGGACGTGAGCGGGCGATCAACTGGGGGATTCGTCAGGGTGTCGACAGGAACCGTCTTCCGTTGCCGGCAGTGCGCCAGGCCCCTGTCCAACTCCGTGGAGCAGCAGGCGTGGCAGCCGCTGCCCCGGATCAAGGGGCGCGCCCACTACACGTACGGCCCGTCGCACGTGCCGCAGGGCCGGTTCGCCGCCGACCCGGAGCCGTACAACCCCCGCGTCTCCTCGGAGCTCGACTGGGTCATCCACCCGGCGGACGCCGTGGGCATGGGGCCGCATCCGAACACGGCCCGGCTGTACGGATGTTGCCGCCGCGACGGCGCGGACGGGCCGAACCTGGTGTGCGCCGGCTGCGGCGCCGAGGTGGGCATCGAGGTCTCGGACTGCTGGACGGCGTACGACACCCGGCTGCGGAAGTCCGCCGTGGTCGCCCACGAACGCCCGCTGCCCTGACAGGATGGCCGCATGGAACGCGTGCGTGGAATCGGTGGGTACTTCCTGCGGGCCGCCGACCCGGCGGCCCTGAACGCGTGGTACCGCGACTGCCTGGGCCTGGACGCCGACGAGTACGGCCTGTGGCGCCAGGAACCCGGGCCGATGGTCTTCACGACCTTCGACGCCGACACCGACTACTTCGGGCCCCGCTCCCAGCAGACCATGCTCAACTTCCGGGTCCGCGACCTCGATGCGATGCTGGCGCAGCTGCGGGCCAAGGGGGCGGAGGTCGCCGAGGAGACGCAGGACCTGGCGGGCGTCGGCCGGTTCGGCTGGGTCACCGATCCCGAGGGCAACCGCATCGAGCTCTGGCAGCCCGCCTGACCGCGCGTCCCTCCCGACAGCGTGGCGCGAGAAGTCGGCCGGGCCGACTTCTCGCGCGGCTCCGGTCGGTCAGAGCAGCCCGTCCTGGGACTCGCACTTCAGGGAACCGCTGGCCTTGGCCGAGAAGCCGCCCGGCATCTGCTGCACCGCCAGATCGGTGAACGTGACGGCGTCCTCGGTGCGGCCGGCCGCCGCACCGACCGGGGCCTTGCCCGTCCACACGGCCGACTTCGGGTCCTCGCCGTCGCCGATGGTCAGCAGCAGGCTCATCTGCCCCTTGCCGTCGAAGCCCATGACCAGCGCGGTCTTCTTGTCGGCCCCGCCCGTCGCCGTCACGGCCAGGTTGCCGGACGAGGACTTCTGGCCGAGACAGTTGGGCGCCTCGAACTGGAACGTCCCGCCGTTGCTGCCGCTGATGGTGATGGTGTTCGCACCTGCCGGGGCAGCCGCGCCGCCCGATCCGCCGGCCGCCTTCGAGGGGGCGGCCGACGTCGGCGCGGCGGCCGGCACCGAAGCGGCCGCGCTCGATGCGGCAGCACTGGGCGCGGCGCTGCCCGATGCGGCAGCCGTCGCGGACGACGAGGAGCCCGAGGACGTGGAGGAGCCCGAGGAGGAGCAGGCCGTGAGGAGAAGGGCGGAGACGCCGAGGATCGCAACGGGATACACACGAGTCATTCGAATCATGGGCAGACTGTAATACTCATGTGTGACAGGGCGTCACCCATTAATCCGTCGGTCGGATAGCCCGATCGGGCGCTGAACAGCGGTGCGCGAGAATGGCGGGATGGTCACCCTGAGGACTCCCCGTCTGATCCTGCGCCGCTGGCACGAGAGCGACGTCGCGCCCATGGCCGCCGTCCGGTTCGGGTTCGAGGAGCGCGGACTGGAGCGGATCGTCAGCATCGCCCAGGCGGGAAACGACGCCTCCGAGCGGATTATGACCAAACTGGGAATGCACCTGGCCCGCGAGACCGTCCATCCCGCCACCGGCCGGCGGGTGCGGGTGTACGAGCTGTCGTCGGATCAGTACGTCTCCACCATCGCTCGTTGACGGCAGCGCCTCAGCGGCCGACCTCCCGCAAGCGGAAGTCCTCGACCGTCTCCCGCCGGATCAACAGCCGCGCCCGGCCGTCCCTCACCGCGGCGACGGCCGGGCGGCCGACCAGGTTGTAGCCGGACGCCATCGACAGCTGGTACGCCCCCGCCGCGGGTACGGCCAGCAGGTCGCCGGGCCGCAGGTCGGCCGGGAGCACCGCGTCGCGCACCAGCACGTCCCCGGCCTCGCAGTGCCGGCCGACCACGTCGACCCGGGCCGAGCCCGCGTCCGAGCGGCGTCCCACCAGCCGGACGCTGTACGGCGATCCGTACAGCGCCGGGCGCGGGTTGTCGCTCATGCCGCCGTCGACGGCGACGAAGCAGCGGCCGTCCGCCGTGTGCTTCACCGACAGCACCCGGTACACGGCGACGGCCGCCGGCCCGGCGAGCGCACGCCCCGGCTCGACGATCAGCCGGGGCACCTCCAGGCCGGCCTCGGCACACCGCACGGCCAGCCGGTCGGTCACCCGGACCGCGAACTCGGCGAGGTCGAACTCCGCGTCCCCGGGCAGGTACCTGATGCCGTGCCCGCCGCCGAGGTCCAGCTCGGGCAGTTCGACGCCGTGCCGCTCCCGCACCTCCGCGAGCAACCGCACCAGCGCGTCCACCGCCTCCAGGTACGGCCCGACCGAGGTGATCTGCGAGCCCAAGTGGCAGTGCAGTCCGGCGAGTTCGAGGCTCGGCTGGTCGAGCACCCGGGCGATGGCATCGGCCGCGTCGCCGCCCTCGACCGGGAAGCCGAACTTCTGGCCGCCGACTCCGGTCCGCACGGCCGCGTGGTGCCCGGCGGCGATCCCGGGCACCACCCGCACCAGCACCTTCTGCGGGGTGTCGGCGGCGACCAGGGCGGCCAGCCGGGCGATCTCCGCCGGGCCGTCGATCACGATCCGCCCGACCCGCAGCCGCCGGGCCAGCCGCAGCTCCTCCGGGGACTTGGCGTTGCCGTGCAGCAGGATCCGCTGCGCCGGGAAGCCGGCGGACACGGCCAGCCACAGCTCACCGGCCGAGCAGACGTCCAGCCCCAGGCCCTCCTCCGCGACCCAGTCGGCGATCGCGCTGCACAGGAAGGCCTTCGCCGCGTACAGCACCTCCGCGTGCGGCAGCGCCCGCCGGTACGCCCGGGCGCGGCCGCGCACCTCGCCCTCGTCCAGCACGTACAGCGGGGTGCCGAACCGCTCGGCAGCCTCCGCCAGCCCGACCCCGCCGACCAGCACCTCGCCGCCCGGCCCGGTCCGGGCCGAGGCGGGCCAGGGGCCGCCGAGCGCGTCGGCGAGGCCGCAGGGGAGGGGTGGAACGGCGAGCTGCGTCATGGGTGGCACTCCTTCGGGGTCAGTCTTCGAACTGCATCGCGATGCGGCAGTGCGCCGGGCGGGTGCGGTCGTGCGCGCGCTCGGGCTCGGGGATCCGGACCGGCGGTTCGGGCTGGGCCGGTCGGTCGAGCAGCCGGACCACCCGGGGCAGTAGCGGAGGTTCGACGGCGAGGGCGGTGTCGTTCATGGCGAGGTCCCTTCGGGTGACTGGCCGTACGGCCGGACACCTCCAGTGGAACCCCTCCGCGCGCCGCGCGGCCCCGCCCTTGACACAGGTCGTACGCGACGGGCCCGGACCTTGACGCTCCCCTGACAGGCCCCCGGAACGGGCGTTCGAGCCGATCGGGCGCAGTGTCAGGGAACTGTCAAGGATGGCCGGTCGGACGCCAAGCCCACGTCAAGACCCGCATGGCGCGCCGGAATCCGGTGGTGGGCTGTGCGCCGTCCCCCGCCGCCACCGAGCCCCGCCGCCCCGCGATCCAGCAATCCGGGGCGGCCCGGAAGGTCCCCGAGACGATGCGCCGTTCGGCCCTCACCACACCGGACACCACACCCGACCAGCAGAATCCCCCGGAGCCACCACGCCAGAGCCACCGCCCCTCCGCGCCGAGGAGCCGCCGCACACTGATCACCCGCGCCCAGCTCGCCGAGGCACTGCCCGCCGCCGTCCGCAAGCTCCACCCCCGCGCCATGATGCGCAACCCGGTGATGCTGGTGGTCGAGACCGGCTCGGCGCTCACCACGATCACCGCCGTCGTCCACCCGAGCGTGTTCGCCTGGGTGATCTCGTTCTGGCTCTGGCTGACCGTCCTGTTCGCCAACCTCGCCGAGGCCGTCGCCGAGAGCCGGGGCAAGGCCCAGGCCGACTCGCTGCGCGCGGCCCAGTCCGCGACCACCGCCCGGCGGCTGCTGCACTGGCGGGTCGGCACCCGCGACCACCGCCACGAGGTGCTGCCCGCCGAGGAGTTGATGCTGCACGACATCGTCCTCGTGCCGGCCGGCGAGGTGATCCCGCGCGACGGCGAGGTGGTCGAGGGCGTCGCGACCGTCGACGAGTCGGCGATCACCGGCGAGTCCGCGCCCGTCGTCCGCGAGTCCGGCGGCGACCGCACCGGCGTCACCGGCGGCACCAAGGTGCTGTCGGACCACCTGGTCGTCCGGGTCACCTCCCGCCCCGGGCAGAGCTTCGTGGACCGGATGATCGCGCTGGTCGAGGGCGCGAACCGGCAGAAGACGCCGAACGAGATCGCGCTGAACATCCTGCTCGCCTCGCTCACCATCGTCTTCCTGCTCTCCGTCGTCTCCCTCCAGCCGATGGCGATCTACGCGCACGCGCCGCAGACCACGATCGTGCTGGTGGCGCTGATGGTCGCGCTGATCCCGACCACGATCGGCGCGCTGCTGTCGGCGATCGGCATCGCCGGGATGGACCGGCTGGTGCAGCGCAACGTCGTGGCCCTGTCCGGCCGGGCGGTGGAGGCCGCCGGGGACGTGGACGTGCTGCTGCTCGACAAGACCGGCACCATCACCCACGGCAACCGCCGTGCCGTCGCGCTGCACCCGCTGCCCGGCGCGACCGCCGAACAGCTCGCCGAGGCCGCCCAGTTGACCTCCGTCGCGGACGAGACCCCGGAGGGGCGGTCGATCGTCGAACTGACGCACCGTCAGTACTGGGTGCCGCCGCGCGCCCCCGGCGAACTGGGCGAGCGGCGGCCCGTCCCGTTCAGCGCGCACAGCCGGATGAGCGGCGTGGACCTCAGCTGGCCGGACGGCGCCGCCTGCCTCGTCCGCAAGGGCGCCGCGAGCGCCGTCGCCCGCTGGGTGGTGAAAGCCGGCGGCCGGCTGCCGATGGAGGCCAAGCCACTGGTGGACCGGATCGCCGAGGCCGGCGGCACCCCGCTGCTGGTCGCCGTCCACGACCGGCACGGCGCCCGGGCGCTCGGCGTCGTCGAGCTCAAGGACGTCGTCAAGGAGGGCATCGCCGAACGCTTCGCCGAACTGCGGCGGATGGGCATCCGCACGGTGATGGTCACCGGTGACAACGCGCTCACCGCGAAGGCGATCGCCGCCGAGGCCGGCGTCGACGACTTCCTCGCCGAGGCCACCCCCGAGGACAAGCTGGCCCACCTGCGGCGCGAACAGGCCGCCGGGAACATGGTCGCGATGACCGGGGACGGCACCAACGACGCCCCCGCGCTCGCCCAGGCCGACGTCGGCGTCGCGATGAACTCCGGCACCCCGGCCGCCAAGGAGGCCGGCAACATGGTCGACCTCGACTCCAACCCGGCGAAGCTGATCGACATCATCCGGGTCGGCAAGCAACTCCTCATCACCCGGGGCGCGTTGACCACCTTCTCGATCACCAACGACGTGGCCAAGTTCTTCGCGATCATCCCCGCGATGTTCGCCCACGCCTACCCCGGGCTGCACCACCTCAACATCATGGAACTGCACAGCCCCACCTCGGCGATCGCCTCCGCGATCATCTTCAACGCGCTGATCATCGTCGCCCTGATCCCGCTCGCCCTGCGCGGCGTGCGCTACCAGCCGGCCTCCGCGACCGACCTGCTGCGGCGCAACCTCCGGGTGTACGGGCTCGGCGGGCTCGTCCTGCCCTTCCTCGGGATCAAGGCGATCGACCTGCTGATCCAGTTCGTGCCGGGGCTCGGCTGAGGCCGGCCGGGTGACGACGGCGACCGGCCCTGTCAGGAGGCCGTCAAGAAGTGCACGACCGGCGTCATGGCGGTGTCAGGAGCGGTACGGAGTGACGGGTTCCGGGGTTCACTGGAGGCATCCGGAGAGCGGTGTACCCAGGAGTACCGAGGAGACGGAGGCGAACGGCCATGACCGGAACGACCCGGGTGATCGTCGGCCTGAGCGGATCACTGAGCAGTCTCGCCGCCCTCTACCACGCGGTCGGCGAGGCCGCCCGGCAGGAGGCCGTCCTGGTCCCGGTCGCCGCCTGGACGGCGAACGAGCGGGCCGGGCTGCGCCCGCTCGCCGAGCTGGAGCACGCCGCCCGGCGGCGCCTCGACGTCGCCTTCGAGCAGGCGTACGGCGGCTTCCCGTCCGGCCTGGTCATCCACCCGCTGGTGGTGCGCGCCGAGCCCGGGCCCGCCCTGGTCGGCGCCGTCACCGGCCCGGCGGACCTGCTCGTCCTCGGCACCGCCACCCGCCGCCGCCTCGACCGGCTGCGGCACGGCTCGGTCGCCCGGCACTGCCGGCACCGGGCGGGCTGCCGGGTCGTCGAGGTCTCCCCGTCCGCGCTGCTGACCCGCCTCGAACTGCCCGCCCGCACCGGCGCCCCGCTGCCGCTGCTCGCCCGCTGAGCAGCGAGACCCCGAGTCCCCCGCCGGCTCGACGCGCGCCCACCGCACCTAAGCACCGCGCCGAGCCGGCGGGCACCAACACCGCCTCCAACACCGCCTCCGCTACGCCGGATCGGCCAGGTGCGCGCTGAGCCAGCTCAGCGAGGGCGGCAGCAGCCGGTTCCAGGTGGTGAAGTTGTGCCCGCCCGCGTCCACCGTCTCCTGGGTGACGGTCAGCGGCGGACGGGCGGCGGCCGCGAAGGCGGTGGAGTCGGCGTACGTGCTGCCGTCCTGCTTGCTGTCGGCGAGCAGCACCGACAGCGCGGGCACCGGCAGGTGCGCCAGGCGCCAGTTGAGGTCGGCCTCGTCGCGGCGCTGCGGGCTGCCGGCGAAGAGGTCGCCGGTGGTCACGTCGTCGGCCGCCTTGAAGTAGCCGGACAGCGAGACCACGGCGCCGAAGGTCTGCGGGTGCACCATGCCGAGCTTGACGGCGCAGTAGCCGCCGGTGGAGTCGCCGATCACGCCCAGGCTGCCCGGGCCGGTCAGGACCCGGTAGGAGGCGCGCAGGTCGGCGGGCACGTCGGTGGCGAAGTAGCTCTGCGCCTGCGGGCCGTTCGGGACGTCCTCGCACTCGCTGTCGCGCGGCATCGACGGCGAGGGCCGCATCAGCACCAGGACGGTCGGCTTCATCGCGCCCTGCTTCAACAGGTCGAGCTCGTGCGCGGGGTAGCGGAGCTTGCCGACCAGGTTGGCGGCGTCGCCGGGGAAGCCGGTGAGCACCAGGACGGCGGGGAAGTGCCGCGCCTCGCCGCCGGGCTGGAAGTACTGCGGCGGCAGGTAGACGTAGCCGTCGGTGCTGAGGCCGGTGGTGCCGCCGGGCAGCCGGACCCGGTCGAGCCGGCCGATCTGGGCCGGGTCGCGGCCGACCGAGGGGGCGCCGGTGACGTCCGCCTGGCCGAGCACCTGCACCCCGGCCGGGCCGGCGGCGGCGCCGCCCGTACCGGCGCTCTGGATGACGGCGGCGCCGTGCTCGTGGCCGAGCAGGTCGGACCAGCTGCTGTAGAACACGAAGTAGTCGTTGATCGCGAGGCCGAGCGCGGCCAGCAGCGTCAGCTGGGTCGCCACGACGGTGCCCAGCCGCAGGAACATCGCGGGCCAGCTGCGGACGGCGAGCCTGGGCCACACCCAGAGCGTGCCGAGCACCGTGAACACCGCGAGCAGCGCCACCAGCGCCACCAGTTTGTGACTGGTGAGTCCCATCGCCTCCGGCCTCCCCTACCACTGTTACCACGGTGGACCACGGGCCGGGATTCGGCACCCCTCGAAGGCGTACCCACCTCGTCACTCCACGTCACCTTCGCCGCGGCGGGTCGCGGTCGACTTCGACAAGACTGTCGAGGACATGCCAAGGTCGGGTTATGCTGAGCCGGAGCTCGCACCTCGGCCCGGACGCCTCACGCAGAGGCCAGGGCCCGAACCGATCCTTCCCGCAGGCCATCTGACGGTCCGTCAACCCAGTGCCCGGACCTGACCCGCCGGGCGTGCCCCGGGCCGCCGACCGCCGTTGTACCGGAGGTGAGTCGCCGCGCCGCCCGCCCGCAACCCCCGGCACGCCGGCCGAGGAAGCCGAGGAAGAGGTCCCCCATGACAGCCTGGCTCCGCCCGAGCCCCGCCGAGGCCGCCGTGCTGCTCGCCGTGCTCGGCCTGCTCCTGCTGGAGGAGGTCGCCCTCGGCCTCGCCGACGAGGACGACCGGCCGGTGATCAGCGGCATCATGATCGGCGCCTCCGGTACCGGCCTGCTGCTGGTCGGCGCCGTGCTGCTGCGCCGCTGGATCGACGACCGGCGCCCGCTCCCGCTGCCGCCCCCCGGCCCCCACGGGCGCGAGTACAGCGCCCGCGCCCTCGAAGGCTTCCCGATGGACGCCGTCCGGCCGCTCCTGCTCGGCGAACACGCCCACCAGCTCGACCAGTTGTACTCGGCCTGGATGCTCGCCCGGGCCGGCCACCCGGCCGCCTGGATCGCCCGCCGGCTGCGCCTCCCGGTGGACACCGCGCAGGTACTGGTGGACGCCGCCCGCACCGGCACCCGGCCGCTACCGGGGTCGTGACGGGCACGACGTCGGCCCCGGCGCCGCGGGTCGCGGTGCCGGGGCCGGTGTTCACGCGAGCGCTCGGCTCACGCGGGTGCTCAGCTCTCGCGGGCCGAGGCGTCGTCGATCAGGAAGGCCGTGGTCGGGCTCGTCCCGGTCTCGTGGGAGACGAGCTTGAGACCGACCGTGGTCCCCCAGCCGACCTGGCCGATGACCGAGGAGAGGTCGACCGACTGGTACTGGTAGCCGCCGGTCGTGTTCTGGCTGGTCCAGGTCTTCACCGTGCCGATCGTCTGCCCGGTGTACTGGTTGATCGCCACCAGGGACAGCGTGTCGGGCGCGGAGGCGGAGGCGTTGGTCGACTCGACGTCCAGCCAGAAGGAGAACTGGGCCTGCCGGTAGCCCGGGTAGGTGTTCAGGTAGGCGGTGATGGAGTCGTCCGCCCCGGTGTTCTGGCCGAGCCAGGCGTACCACGAACCGGAGTGCGGCGCGTGCAGGCTGGACGGGGTGATGATGTTGTAGCCGGACGGGCCCCAGGCGTCCGTCATCACGGTGTGGTTGACGTCCGCCGAACCGTTCTCGAAGCCGGGGTCGGTCAGCTGCTCGATCGAGCCGCAGCCCGTGCCGCCGGAGGCGCTGACGTTCTCCCAGAAGCCGGTCGACGCCGCCTTGCCCGCACCGTCCGTCGCCGTCACGGTGATCCGCTGGTAGTTGTTGGTCGCGGCGGCGGTACCGGAGATCACTCCGCTGTGCGCGTCGATGGCCAGCCCCTGCGGCAGCCCGGTGGCGCTGTAGGTGAGGGCCGCACCGCTGCTCGACACGCCCACCGCCGGAATCGACAGCGGCTGCCCGGCCTTGTCGACCCGGTCGCACATGGTGCTCACCGAGACCGGCGGACTGGCCACCACGGGGTCCGAACCGACGCACAGGTGGTCGGAGTTGGACCACAGGGTCTGCAGCGGGAAGCTGCCCGTCGACAGGTTCTCGAAGAACAGCCCGCCGTTGGAGCCCTGCGGGATCCAGGCGCACTTGTCGCCGACCTCCTGGCCGGTGGCATCGGTCCAGCCGCCCGGGGTGTTCGGGTCGGTCACCGTCTCCGCGTACTCGTGGCCGCCGATGATCCCGTAGCCGTCCAGCCGACCCCGCGGGGTGTTCTCGCCGAACCAGTTGGTGCCGCAGCCGGCCACGTCCGACAGGTACGGCATGTTGGTGTAGGCGAGTTGACCGTACTGCGAGCGCTGGAAGTCGTGCCAGGCGCAGAAGCCCAGCTCCTTCCACTTGTCCGGATCGGTGCCCTGCGGCGAGTCGATGACGTACTGCACGTTGCGATTCTGCGCCTCGGTCAGGTTGCCGAAGTGCTTGGCGGCGGCCAGCGCCTCGGCGCCGATCTGCGGCTCGGTCGCGGACTGCGGCGCGGGGGCGGCGTTGTCCACCCAGACGCCGGCCAGCACGCTGCCCGCCTGCGGGTACGGGATGTGCGCGGACCCGGCCGGGCACTGGACGGAACCGGCGGCGATGCCCTCGCAGTACTGGGTCAGGACGGCGCTCCAGCCGTCACCCGCGCTGCCGAGGCCCTTGAAGAAGTCCTGCTGGTACGGGGCGGCCTGGTCCGGGTCGCCGGTCGTGGTGACGTCACCGGTCGCGCTCGTCGACGGGGTGCCCCACTGGGAGCCCCAGAGCACCAGGTAGACCTTGGGCGCGCCGATCACCACACCGGTCGACTCCTGGCCGCCCTTGTAGGTGACCTGGAGGTCGTACTGGTTCGCGACGTTGCCGTCGCCGTTCTTGCCGGTGCCCGGGTCGGCGCCGTCCACCAGCTCAGGCGCCTTCCTGCCGCCGTTGTTCGCGGCGGCGACCGGACCGGTCCGGGCGGCCTTGGCCCGGCGTGGGCCGGACTTCTGGGGCGCGGCCCCCTTCGGGGTGCCCGGCTGGACCGCCACGGTGTCGGACTGCGGCAGGTGGGAGTCCGCCATGGCGGACAGCGGGGCGCTCAGCCCGGCGCCGGCCAGCGCGGCCGCGAGCGCCACCAGGGCGGTTCGCCGGCCGCGCTGGGCGCGTTCGGACAGGCGGGATCGGAATCTGGACACAGGTCGGCTTCCGTCTCTCGTGACGTGGGGGCGAGGGGCGCACGGCGCGGCGCGCATGCGGAGTTGACTGATCACCAACGGGGCTGCGACGGAGGACGGGGAACCTGATCTCACCCGGGCGCCGCTGTGCAATGCGCCATATGATATTTCACTAACCGGCGCGCACAAGGTCCCGAGCACGACACCCGATCGCGCCGCCCTCCTGCGGGCACACCGCCCGGCCGCACCCCGCGCACTCCTCGGCACACCACCGCGCCCGCCCCGTCCGGCCCGGTCGCCCACGCACCGAAGCCGCCGGCGGCGGCGCACCGACTCCGGGGCCGGGCGCGGATTTTAACTGCGCCTTACCCGAGTCCACCTCGTCTTGACGCTGCGACCCGCCACTGCGCTCGGCACCCCCGGGGGGGGGCACCACCCGCCGTCCGGTCAGACGCGCCGGCCCGCGTTCACCTGCGACACCAGGTACGGCACCAGCCCGCGCTCCGCCAGCGCCGCCCGCCAGGCGTCCCGCGCCCGCGTCAACTCCCCGGCCGCACCCGCCTCCTCGGCCGTCTCCGCCGACCTCGCCCGGGACGCCGCGCCCAACAGTCCCAGCCCGCCCACCAGCAGGCTCACCGCCGCCACGCCCGCGGCGATCCACCCGGCCGTCACCAGGGCCCGCCCGAGCACCTCCAGGTCCTCGGCCAGCCCGAACCCGTAGCCGAGCAGCAGGAAGACGGCGGCGGCGGCCCCCGCGACGATCGGGGCTATCACCCCGACCACACCCCACCAGCCCGACACCCGGCCGGCCGCCGGCACGTCCACCGGCAGCCGGGCCACCGCGTCCGCGTCCGCCCGCAGCTCGACGTACCGCTCGTACTCCGGCGCCGCCGCGGCCAGCACGAACTCCGCGTTCTCCCGCGCGCTGCGCCGCAGGCGTTCCACGCCGTGGCCGTCGTCCCCGGCCTCCAGCAGCGCCGTACGCACCCGGGCGCCGGCCAGCGCCCGGCCGAGCTCGGTCTCGAAATCGGCCCGGTCCTGCTGCGGCAGTCGAAGCGGCCTGTCCATCGTGCGTCCCCGTTCGCTGTTCACCTGCGAGCCCTTTGTTCTACAGCACTGTAGAACAAAGGGCCAGGCCTGAGCAGCCCCGTTCGATCCCGCACCGGGCGCAGCGGCTCACACCCCGGCGCGCACCACCCGGCCGGACGCCGGGCCCCCACCGGCCGCCGACCGGCCCCGTGCCCCTCCCGTCAGGCGACCGTCAGCGTCCCCCGCATGAAGTGGTGGAAGGTGCACCGGTACGGGTAGTCGCCCGGCCGGACCGGGGCGGTGAGGACCGCCGAGGCGCCGGGCGCGATCGGGCCGGTGTCGAAGCTGCTGTCCTGCGCGGTGAGGGTGTGGCTGACGGTGTCCGCGTTGACCACCGTCAGCCGGGTGCCCGCCGGGACGGTGAAGTCGGCGGGCTGGAACAGGAAGTCGCGGATCGTCACCGTCCCCGGCGCGGCACTCACCGAAACCGAAGCCGTCGCCGTAGCCGAAGCCGTCGCCGTAGCCCCCGACGACGGCGCCGGCGACGGCGCGGCACCCGTCCCGGACTTCTCCGGCGCCGGGCCGACCAGGGCACTGACGCACCCGCCCAGCGCCGCCCCGAGGAGCAGCGCGGCCGCCGCCCGGCCGGGCCCCCGCATCAGCCGACGACGAGCTTGACCCGCCGGGCGTCCGCGGACGCGGGCGGGGTGGCGCCGATGTTGGTCACCGTGCTGCTGAGGACGGCATCGGCGTCCGGGATCCAGTTGAAGGTCTTGGACTGGACGACGATCGTCCGTTGCTGCCAGGTCCCGTCGCAGAGCACGTCGGTCTCGGCCGCCCGGCTGGTGCCGAAGCCGATCGAGGAGGCGTCCTGAGGGTCCTTCTGCTCGACGGAGACGCTGAGCGAGCGCGCCTCGTCGGCGATCGTGCACACGTAGCTGACGTCGACCCTGACCTTCCCGGGCTGCTTCGGGTCGATCCGGGCGTCGCCCAGGGTGACCGTGGTGGCCACGGGGGCGGGGTCCTTGCCGGCGTCGTCGCAGGCCGCCCGGACGGGTACGGCGAGGCCGGTGAGGGCCGATGTGAGCGCCGTGACGATGATCCACCGCTGCACTGCAACCTCCGGAGCTCCGCGGAACGTGTTGCGGCCGACGCTAACCGGACGGCCCGGCCCCCGCGCGCCGGGCCGTCCGATCGTCGTACGAGCCCACCGGCCCGTCCGGCCCCCGGTCACCGCCGCCGCAGCCACACCGCCCAGGTCAGCACCGAGCACAGCAGGTACGCCGCCAGGAACCCGAGGTAGGCGGCGTCCCCGTTCCCGCTGGCCTGGAAGGACTGCCGGAAGGCGAGGTTCACCAGCACCCCGCCGAACGCCCCGACCGCCCCGGCCAGCCCGATCAGTGCGGCGGACCGGCGCCGGGCGGCGGCCTCGGCGCCCGCCCGGTCGACACCCGCCGCGACCGCGCGCCGGGCACCACGGCCGTCCCGGCCCCCATCGCCGCGGCGCGGCGCGAAGTGCCGCTGTCCGGGCTGGTGTTGACCCTGCAGGGGAACGCCGCCCTGGTCGACGGCCAGAGCCACTGGCTCAGCCCGCGCGGCGCCGCCGTCCTGCGGGCACTCGCGGAACGGCCCGGCCGGGTGCTCAGCCGCGCCGAACTCCTGCGCGCCGCCTGGCCGGACGCGACAGCCGACGAGCACGCCGTCGAGGCGGCGGTCGGACGGCTCCGGGCCTCCCTCGGGCCCGCACGCGGCGCTGATCCGGACGGTGCCCAAGCGCGGCTACCGGCTGGCGGCGCCCTGATGGCGCCGGTGCTGCTAGCCGTCGCGCACGGCAGCCGCGATCCCGCCGCCGCCCTCGCCGACACCGACCGGATGGCTCAGCTGCTCGCCGTCCGGCTCGACCGGCCCGTCACCCCGGCCCACCTCTCCGCCGCGAGCCCGACCCCGCACCAGGCCGTCACCGACCTGCACTCGGCCGGCCGCCCGGAGGTCGCCCTCGCCACCTACCTGCTCCCCCCGGCCACTTCGCCCGCCGCGCCACCGCAACCCCGGCGAGCTGGACCGGCGCCCCGCTCGGCCCCACCCGGCCGTCGCCCGGCTCGTCCTGCACCGCTACGACCAGGCCCTCGCCGCCTCGGCCCGGCCGGCCCGGTCCGCCTGACCGGTCAGGACCGGCCGCGCAGGGCCGTGACGGTCTCCTCGACCAGCGCCCGCGCGCCGGCCACCGTCGCCGTCAGGCGCTCGGCGCTCTCCCCGGGCGCCCCCAGCAGGCCGCGCACGCGGCGTCCGAAGCCGGCCGGCGCGCCCGGCAGGGCCTCGGCGACGGCCAGCGCGCCCTTCTCGTTGAGACACCACCGCCGGTCGTCGGCGTACAGCGCCTGCACCAGCACGCCGACCGCCCTGGACAGGCAGAGCGAGACGTGCAGCGGATCCGCCCCCGCCGCCCCCTTGGCCGCGGCGCCGACCAGGAACTCCGCCTCCCAGACGCCCGCCGTCAACGCCTCCCGCAGCGGCTCGGGGTAGCTCGCGATCCGCCGCCGCAGGTCCGCCAGGGCGCCCGTCCGGTCGGCCAGCACCCGGCCGAGCGCCACCTCACCCGCGTAGCAGGGCGACCAGAACCCGAGCGGATGCCCCGCCTGCACGCCCACCTCGTAGCGGCCCGCCCGGCAGTCCGCCCACACCCGCTCGACCCGGTCCAGGTCCCGCAGGATCCAGTCCACCGCCACGCCGTCCACCCGCAGCCACGCACCGCCGTTCACCCACGGCCCCCAGCCGCCCGGGCCGGCCACCTCCACACCGGGGCCGGCCAGCGCGCGCAACGCGCCGAGGTCGAGCCCGTCGCGGTAGTAGACGCCGAGGTCCCAGTCCGAATCCGGCCGGTGCTCGCCGCGCGCCCGGCTCCCGCCGAGCATCACCCCGACGACGCCCGGCACCTCGGCCAGGCGGTCGGCCATGTCCTCGATGATCGTCCGCACGGGCCCAGTCTGGCAGTTCTTCAGCGGCGGGAGCCGACGAATTCCAGCAGCCGCTCGTTCACCAGCTCCGGCCGCTCCAGGTTCAGCCCGTGCCCGGCCCGCTCCACGACCTCCGCCCGTACGCCCGGCACCAGCGCCGTCACCCGCCCCACCACCTGACGCGGGCGCAGCAACGCACTGCGCCTGCCCACCAGCACCAGCACCGGCAGCGCGATCGAGGCCAACTCCTCGTCCGTGAACGGCCGGGCGGGCGGGCGCGACCCCGGCTGGTAGCTGCGCATCGCGAGCATCAGCGGCGCGATCATCTCCCGGGGCGCGCTGAGCGCCGGGTTCGCCAGCAGCCGCCCGACCGCCGGGCGCAGCCGTCGCGGGGCGAGCATCCCGAACAGGCCGCCGACCATGTGCAGGTAGAACCGCGCCGGCACCTTCTCGATCCCCCCGGGGTCCAGCGCCACCACCGACGCCAGCCGCTCCGGGCCCCGGATCGCCTGGTTGAGGGCGAGCCACCCGCCGTACGACATCCCCACCAGGTGCACCCGCTCCAGCCCGAGCCCCGCCAGCACCTCGCCCAGCCACTCCGCGTTCTCCGCCGACCCCGCCGCGACGGCGCGCTGCACGCTGCGGCCGGGGTCGTCCAGGGTGTCGATCGCGTAGACGGGGTGCCGCTCGCCGAGGGCCGCGACCTGCGGGTACCAGTTGGACGGGTGCCCGGCGTGGCCGTGCAGCAGCACGATCGGCTCGCCGGTCGCCGCGCCGTAGTGGTGCACGTGCACCGTGCCGTACCCGGTATCGACGTCGAGCTCCCGGCGCGGGCCCGGCCACAGCTCCATCGCCCGGTCGTACGCCTCCAGGAACCTCGCCCGAGCCGCCTCGCTGACGAACCGTCCGACGCTGGTCCTCGTCATGACCCCTCCCTCGCTTGGTGGTATGGTTGTACCACAAAAACATCCGGAAGGAACCCGATGCCCAAGCTGGTGGATCACGAAGAGCGACGGGCCCACATCATCGACGCCCTGCTCCGCGCGGCGGCGAACACCGGCCTGCACTCCGTCACCATGCGCTCGGTGGCCGTCGAGGCGGGCATCTCCGTGCGGCTCGTGCAGTACTACTTCGACACCAAGGAACAGCTGCTCCTCGCGGCCATGACCCGCCTGACCACCCGCATGGGCGAACGCATCCAGCACCGCCTGCGCGGCACCGGCGCCACCCCCGACCCGCGCGCCGTCATCGAGGCCGTCCTGCTCGAAGCCGTCCCCACCGACGAGGAGAGCCGCGTCTTCCACCTCGTCCACACCGAGTACGCCGTACTCTCCGTCACCGACCCCGCGCTGGGCGGCCGGCCCTTCCTCGCCGCCCCCGACGCGATGGAAGCCTTCCTCGTCACCCACCTCACCGCCGCCCGCGACGCCGGCACGGCCGATCCCGACCTCGACCCCCGCCACGAGGCCGTCGTCCTCCTGGCCGCCTCCGCCGGCCTCGGCCTCAGCGTCCTCCTCGGCCAGCGCACCCCCGAGGACGCCACCGCCGTCCTCCGGTACCACCTCGGCCGCGTCCTCCCCACCCGGCCCGCCACCACCCAGGACGGGCCGCCGGCCTGAACCGCCGCAGCACACATGGCCGGAATGCGCCTTCGTCCGGATCGCGAGGCGCTCCTACGCTCGCCGACATGGCCACAACCTCCCCTCGCACGCCGATCACGAGGCGCATCGCCAAGTGCCTCGCCGCGGCCGCCCTCGCCGGCACGTCCCTCATCGCGACCACGCCGGCCGCCCACGCCCAGAACATCAGCGGCGGTGGCTGCCGGGTCGACCAGTCCGGGAACCTCTCCTATGCCTACGTCGGCTTCGGCATCTCGCTGGCCGACTGCGCCTTCAACGGCGGCCCGAACGCCGGTGCCATGACCATGCGTGTGTACGTGTCGGGGAACGCCTCGACCGACCTGCGCCTGTACGCCGCCGTCGCCACGGTCTCGGGCGGCTCGGTGACCGACCGGTACACCAACGGCGGATTCCTCATCCCGCAGGGGCCGATCGGCGCCTACATCGACATGTCCGGCTACTGCGGCTACGGCACGACGATGGTCGTGGACGCGTACGTGACCGAGAGCGGCAACCGGTACGGATCGGTGCAGTCGCCGAGGTTCACCTGCTGACCCGCGGTTGACGCGCGAGGGCCCGGCAGGAGCCGTTCGGGCTCCCGCCGGGCCCTCGTCGTGCCCGCCGCCCGGCGGCCGGGAGCAGCCGCGCTACTCGGACGGTTCGACGAAGCCGGACTCGTAGGCGGCGATGACCGCCTGGGTGCGGTCGCGCGCGCCGAGCTTCGCCAGCACGCTGCTCACGTGGGTCTTCACCGTCTGCACCCCGAGGAACAGCCGCTCGGCGATCTCACCGTTGGTCAGGCCGCCGGCCACCAGGCGCAGTACCTCGGCCTCGCGCTCGGTCAGGGCGGCCCGGGCCATGGCGTCGCGGGCGGTCGGGTTGCCCCGGCCGGCGGCGAGGCGGCGCAGCGCCGCCGGGAAGAGCAGCGACTCGCCGGCCGCGAGCAGCCGTACCGCGTGGGCGACTTCGGCCGCGCGGGCGCGCTTCAGCAGGAAGCCGTCGGCGCCCGCCCGCAGCGCCTGGTAGACGTAGTCGTCGTTCTCGAAGGTGGTGACGACCAGGATCTTGGGCGGCTGCCCGTCCGGCACCCCGGACCGGACGAGTTCGCGGGTCGCCGCCAGGCCGTCCAGCACCGGCATCCGGACGTCCATCAGCACCACGTGCGGGCGCAGCGCACGGGCCAGCGCCACCGCCTCGGCGCCGTCCGCCGCCTCGCCGACGACCCGCAGGTCGCCCTGCGCCTCCAGGACGGCGCGCAGTCCGGCGCGGACCAGGTCCTCGTCGTCGGCGAGCAGAATGTCGATCATCACGCGCCCAAGCGTAGGGGCACCCGGACGGCCAGCACCCAGCTGCCCGCCTCCGGGCCCGCCGTCGCCTCCCCGCCGAGCAGCGCGGCGCGCTCGCGGATGCCGCGAAGTCCCTTGCCGCCCTTGCGCGGTGCCGCACCGCCCGCGGGTGCGCCGGCGGCCGGCACCGGGTTGGCGCAGTGCAGCTCCAACTGCCCGTCCCGGACGGCGATCCGGACGCTGATCGGCTCGCCGGGGGCGTACTTGAGCGCGTTGGTGACGCCCTCCTGGACGATCCGGTAGGACTCGCGCGAGAGCACCCCGGGCAGCCGGCCGGGCGGCACCTCGACCGACGCGTCGACCGGGCTGCCGCCCGCCCGCACGGTGTCGAGGAGGGCAGGCAGGTGCTCGATGCCGGGGCGCTCGGCAGCCGTGCCGTCGGCGGTCTCGTCGAGCAGGACGAGGGTCCGTTCGAGGTCGTCCATGGCCTGCCGGCCGGTCTCCTCGATGACTTCGAGCGCCTTGGCCGCGAACGCCCAGTCGCCGACCTCGCGCGCCGCACCCGCCTGGATGACGGTCACCGTCAGCGCGTGGCCGATGGAGTCGTGCAACTCGCGGGCCAACCGGTTGCGTTCCAGCAGGCGTTCGGCGCGCAGTTCGGCCTCGGCCAGCCGCTCGGCCGGGGACGGCCCCAGCAGCCGTACGGCCATGGCGAGTTGGAGACGCCCGGCGCAGACCGCCAGCCAGCCGTAGCCGAAGAGCAGCAGGGGAACGAGCGGCAGGCACCACCACGGCGCGTCCCCCTGGCCGGGCCGGGCACCGGCCGGGCCGAGGCCGGGCCCGGCCAGGAGCCGCTGGCAGGCCGTGAGCGTGAGCACCAGGGCGAAGCCGACCGCCGACCCGAGCGCGACCCGGCCGACCAGCCAGCCGGCCGTGCGCCACCGGTCCGCCCGGGTGCGGGCGGGTTCGACGGCGATGTCCTCCTCCCGGTCGGGCACCAGCAGCAGCCGCGCCTGGACACCCTCGGCGCGCCGGACCGCGGGCAGCAGCGCGATCAGCCCGAGCAGCGCGGCATCCACCGCGGCGCTCACCGTCACGATCCGGGTGAGGCTCCCGTGGTTCGTCCCGGGGTAGATCATCAGCACGACGCCCGCGAAGATCCACCCGATCAGCAGGTGCAGCCAGCGGGCGTACGTGGCACCGGCCAGCAGCGGCGCGAGGGTCCTGGGCACGCGGCCTCTACGTATGCGACCTCCGCGTGTTCGACCTCCGGGCATCCGACCTCTGGGCGTTCGACCTCTGGGCATTCGGCCATCCTGCCAGGTCAGCGGCGCTCCGGTCGTCCCGCTGCGGCCTCCGGCCGTCTCCCTCCGGAGAGGGAGGCCGATCCCGTCCCCGGCGGGATCCGCCGGGCCCGCCCGGTCCGGTCGAATGGGGTCGTCAGCGCGGGACGACACCCCGATGGAGGGCGGCACGACCATGATCGAGATCCAGGGCCTCACCAAGGAGTACGACGGCGTACGCGTGGTCGACGACCTCTCCTTCGAGGTCCGGCCGGGGGTGGTGACCGGCTTCCTCGGCCCGAACGGCGCGGGCAAGAGCACCACCCTGCGGATGGTGCTCGGGCTGGACCGGCCCACCGCCGGACGCGCCCTGATCGACGGCCGCCCGTACCGCGAACTGACCGAGCCGCTGCGGCGGGTCGGCGCGCTGCTGGACGCCCACGCCTTGCACGGCGGCCGGACGGCGCGCGGCCACCTGCGCTGGCTCGCCGCGAGCAACGGCCTGCCGGACCGCCGGGTGGACGAGGTGCTCGCCCAGGTCGGCCTGGCCGACGCGGCCGGCCGCCGGATCCGCGGCTTCTCGCTCGGCATGCGCCAGCGCCTCGGCGTCGCCGCCGCGCTGCTCGGCGACCCGCCGGCCCTGCTGCTCGACGAGCCGGTGAACGGCCTCGACCCGGAGGGCATCCGCTGGATCCGCACGCTGCTGCGCGACCTCGCCGCCGAGGGCCGGGCGGTGCTGCTGTCCTCCCACCTGATGGCCGAAATGTCCCTCACCGCGGACCACTTGGTGGTGATCGGCCGGGGCCGGCTGCTGGCGGACGCCGCGACCACCGACTTCATCGACCGCCACGGCCGCCCCCGGATCCGGGTCCGCGCGGTCGATCCGACGAAGCTGGCCGCCCTGCTCGGCGGCGGCGCCCTGCCGGAACCGGGCGCCGACGCGGTCACCGCCGAACCGGCGGAGGACGGCGCCTGGGAGGTGACCGGCGCCGCGCCGGAGCGGATCGCCGCGCTCGCCGCCGCACACGGCGTGGTGCTGTACGAGATCGCCGTCCACCAGGACTCCCTGGAGGAGGCGTTCATGCGGATGACCGCCGACAGCGTCGACTACCGGGCGGAGGTGCGGCCATGAGCACGCCTCACCGCGCCGCCCCCGCCCTGCGCGCCGAACGGATCAAGCTGGCGACCCTCCGCTCGCTC
Source organism: Streptomyces rubellomurinus (assembly GCF_000961885.1). Taxonomy (GTDB): domain Bacteria; phylum Actinomycetota; class Actinomycetes; order Streptomycetales; family Streptomycetaceae; genus Kitasatospora; species Kitasatospora rubellomurina. The sequence continues at coordinate 102,841 of NZ_JZKH01000007.1, read as the reverse complement.
TGGCTCCCGCCGGTGCTCGCCCTGCTGCTGACCGCGGGCGTCACCACCGCGATCGGCGCCGCCCTCGGCGGCACCGATCGCCACCTCACCGACGACCCCGGCGTCGGCGTCTTCTACGGCCTCAACTTCGGCCAGGCCGCACTCGCCTGCTTCGGGATCCTGCTGATCGGCCAGGAGTTCAACACCCGGATGATCGACGTCTCGCGCCTGGCCGTCCCCCGGCCCGGGCGGCTGTACGGAGCCAAGCTGGCCCTCGGCGCACTGGTCGCCCTCGGCGTCGGCGCGGCCGGGACGGCGGGCGCCTTCGCCGGGTACGCGGCCACCGTCCCGGGCGCCTGGAACGGCCCCGCCCTCGCCCGCAGCGCCACCGCCGGCGTGCTCTACCCCGTCCTCCTCGTGGTGTTCTGCCTCGGCGTGACGACGGTGCTCGGCAACCTCACCGCCGCCATGGGCCTGCTGGTGCCGACCGTCTTCCTGCTCTCGCCCCTGCTCGCCGGCCTGCCCGGGGTGCGGCGGGTGGCGCAGTTCCTCCCCGACCGGGCCGGCCAGTACGCGCTGCGCTACACCGACGACCCGCAACTCGCGTACGGGCACTGGACCGGCCTGCTCCTCATGGCCCTCTGGACGGGCGCGGCCGCCTACGGCGGCCTGCGCGCGATCCGCCACCGCTGACGAATCCCGCGAACCTCCCGGAGCCGAGACGCCGATGACCACCACCGCACACGCCCTGCGCGCCGAACGGATCAAGTTCGCCACCCTGCCGTCGCAGTGGACGGCCCCGCTGGTCGCCCTGGTGCTGAACACCGGCATCACCGCCGCCGTCGGCCTCGCCTACGCGTCCGACACGACACCCGGCGAGGACCCGGCCAACACCGTCTACTACGGCCTCAACTTCGGCCACGTGGCCGTCGCCTGCCTCGGGATCCTGCTGATCGGGCAGGAGTTCAACACCCGGATGATCGACGTCTCGCTCACCGCCGTCCCCCGCCGCCGGCACCTCTACCTCGCCAAGCTGACCCTCGGCGCCGCACTCGGCCTGCTGCTCGGGCTCGCCTCGACCACCCTCTCCTTCCTCGCCGTCGCCACCACGACCGGCCTGAACCTCACCACCCCGGGCCTGGCCCGGAGCTTCCTCGCCGGCGTCCTCTACCACCCGCTGCTGGTCGTCCTGTGCCTCGGCCTGACCTCCGCACTCGGCAACTACACCGCCGCCCTCGGCCTCCTCACCCCCACCCTCTTCCTGGGCACCACCTGGCTGACCGCCATCCCCGGCATCCGCGAGGCCGCCCAGTTCCTCCCCGACCGCGCCGGCCAGTACGCCCTGCGCACCCAGGCCGAGCCCGGCATCCACTACAGCCACTGCACCGGCCTGCTGATCATGCTCCTCTGGACAACCACAGCCGCCTACGCCGGCCTGCGGGCACTGCGCCGCCGCGAAACCTCCGCACACCGGTAGCCTCCCCGGCTCCGGCGAACCAGCTCGCGACTCACCCCATTCGCCTGCGCTCACTCCTGTCCGCTCGTTAGCGTGAGAACCAAGAGCACGCCCGGCAGTGGGGAGAGCACGAGGTGGGCGGGTACCTAGCGGAGCCGGAACGGTTCCCCGTGGAAGCGAACAAGCTGGAGGAGGGAGCAGCCAAGATCTCGCAGGCCGACACCGGCTTCGGTGAGTCCGCGGCCGCGGCGACCCGCCACCGCGAATGGGACATCGGATCAGCCCTCGGCACGTGCACGAGCCGCTGGTCCACGGAGACCGGGAAGGTCACCAAGGCGATGCGCAAGCTCGCCGAGGGACTCCGGACCACCGCCACCGACTACGACCGACAGGAAACCGGTGTCGCGGAGCAACTGCGCACCGCCGCAGACCTGTTGGAGGGCAAGGCCTGATGCCTTCCGTCTACGCGTACGAACAACCCGACGGTCGCGACAAGGTCGACCACCCCCACCACGAGCGCAGCTTCGCCACACCGGTCACCCTGCACCAGGTTCGGTCCTGCGACCCGGAGGCGTTCCATCGGGCGTCGGAGGAGTGGGACAAGGTCGGCACCGCCATCAGCGCGGCGCGGTCCACCGTCGTCGATGTCCTCTCCGCCCTCCAGGAGGGTTGGAGTGGCGATGCCGCCGACCTCGGGCGACGTGCGCTGAAGGAACTGCTCGACGAAATGTCGATCGCCGAGCAGGAGATGGAGGCCGCCCAACTCACCCTCAGCACGGCCGCCACAGGTCTGGCGCTCGCCCGCCGCTGGGTGGCGGAGGCCGACGACCTGGCCCACGCCAACAGCCTCACCATCAACGAGGACGGCGACATCGGCTATCCCGCCTGGACGAGCGGGAACGACCCTGACGGCGACACCGAGTCCCGCCGGCTGGCCGGCATCGCCGGGGACATCCGCAACCTGCTGAAGGCCGCGACGGCCTACGCCGCCACCGTCAGCAGCACCGCTGGGCACGAGCTGGACCGCATCAACAACGCGGTCGACTACCGAAAGCTCGACGACTGGACGAAGCGAGTGGTGAGCGAGGACCTGGCCGGAGCGCGCGACATGGCGAAGGCCATCGGCGGCGAGGGCGGGGTGTTGCTTCCGCCCGACCCGTACGACCGGGGTTCGGGCGACTACGCCACGGAGAGCCCGACCGATGCGGACCGCAGACTGAAGGCCACGCTCGGAGCAGGAATCGCGGGCATGCCGTTCGCGGCCGGGGGCACGCACGCCAGCGAGAACATGGCGCACTACCTCTCCGGTACCGGAGAGCCGCTCAAGTTGAACGTCGAGGACATGTTGAAGGAGATCCCTGACTTCCAGGAGAGCGTGGCCACCACCCTCGACGGCAACATCCCGGGCTGGGAGGCCGAGGCCCTGGCGGAATACCGGCGCACGGGCAAGCCCGTCGCGCTGGTCCAGCAGACCGGGTGGCAGCCCATGTCCGCGACTCCGGAGAGCAGCAAGGACTGGTTCTACGCAGTCGGTTCCTTCCACTACAACACCGAGGCGAAGGTCGAGGTCAAGCCGCCGGCATCACCGGGCGCTCCACCGGAGGTGACCGTCACCTACAAGACGCACGTCCGCGACCGGTACAACTGGGACAACGGAAAGAGCACTGACGTACCGGGCGTGGGACAGGTGACGGATCGCGACATCCAGCGCCTCCACAAGACCGGGCTGGCCCGGGAGTTCGACATGGGAGGCGCCAGCGATGCCAGGACCGAGAAGCTCTGACGTGACGCCCGGCGGGTCCGGTCACCGGCGGTGGACGCGGCGGTTCCTCGTCGCGTTCCAAGCGCTCTGCGTGCTGGTCGTCGCGGGGTGCGTCTGGTGGGGCGTGGCCGCGTTCCTCCGGGCCGGCGATCCGCGCGAGACCGGCACCGACCGGGCGGAGCGGCTGGCAGGCCTGCACCACGAGCAGCACCCCGGCAAGGGGCGGTACTACGTTCCGGCGGACACCGTACTGTCCACGACACCGGACGGCGTGCCGGTCGCCTACCTGCACTACGGGGTCAGGGATACCGGCGACAACAATCTCGACGACTTCCTCCGCACCTACGACCTGCCGAGCACGGGCACCCCGGCCCCGCTACCGGAGGATCTGCGGGCCGCGCTGCCCGGCGACGAGCCGACCGAGGGCGTGCTCCTACCGGAGGAGCGGCCCGGGCGGCAGGTCTTCATGGTGCTGCGGCCCCCCGCCAGGAAGACCGCAGACGGCGTGGCCGGTGACATCTACGTCCGGGCCACCGGGTGACAGGGCCCGCCGCGCGGGGCGCGGCGGGCCCTCGGGGAGCGCGGGAGTCAGTGGGCGGCCGCGCCGGCTCCGGCGCTTCGCCCGGGCTGGCGGTACGGCCGGATGGCGGCGGGCTGCCGGGGTGGTCCCGGTCGGCCGCTCGGGTGACCTCTCGGACGTGTCGGCGACCGCACGCCCCGTCCGGCGTGCGTCGGTGGGAGGGCGCCGTCTCCGAACGGCGCACGCCCTGTCCCCGGACCTGAGAGCCGCCGATGCCTCCCACCGCTCACCTCCGCCGCCTGCTCCCCGCCGCGCTCTGCGCCCTCGCCGTGGCCCTCGCGGCCCCCGCGGCCCACGCCGCTCCCCCGGGCGGTGACGGCGGCCGCACGAGCGGCGGACCAGCCGGCGGCCCGTACGACTGGGAGGGCGTGGCGGCCTGCGAGAGCAGCGGCGACTGGCACATCAACACCGGCAACGGCTACTTCGGCGGCCTCCAGTTCGACGACCCGACCTGGCGCGAGACCGGCGGCCTGGCCTTCGCCCCGCGCGCCGACCTGGCCAGCCGCGAGGAGCAGATCGCCGTCGCCCAGCGGCTGGCCGGGCAGCGGGGCCTCTCCCCGTGGCCGGTCTGCGGCGCCCGCGCCACCCGGGACCACGGGCGCGGAGCCGTCCTGCCCCCGCCGCCGGCCCCCGTCCCCGCCCCCTCCCCCTCGGACGGCCGGTGGACCGTCCGCGAGGACGACTCCCTGGACCGGCTGGCCACCGTCCTGCGCGTCCCCGGCGGCTGGCCCGCCCTCTACGACCTCAACCGCTCCGTCGTCGGCGAGGACCCGGACCTCATCCGCCCCGGCCTGGTCCTGCGCCTGCCCTCCTGAGCGAGCCCCGGGGAACGCGAACGGCCCGCCCGGTCACCAGGACCGGGCGGGCCGTGTCACACCTCCCGAAGGCGTCAGCCGACGTGCACGCGCGGCCGCCGGGTGCGGTCCGGCTCGGCCTCGCGCAGCACCTCGCGGGTGACCGGCGCGACCTCGCCCTGGCCGAACAGGAAGAACCGCAGGAACTGGGCGAACGGGTTGCCCTCGGTCCACTCGAAGTAGAGGTGCGGCCGCTGCCCGGTGCGGTCCCGGACGGTGAGCGCCAGGGCGGCGATCGCGTTCGGGATGCTGGAGCTCTCCAGGGTGAGCACCCGGTAGCGTCCGTGCAGGACCTCGCCGCGCACGGTCAGCTCGGACTCGAAGTCGGAGGCGTCCCGAACGGTGACCTCGACGAAGACCAGGTCGTCCTCACCGGGGATGTCGTTGTCGGCGCGGATCTGCCGGATCTTGTCGCGGTACTCGGCGTTGTCGCGCTTGGTCGGCTCGTTGGCGATCAGGCGCAGCGGGCGGTGCGCGTAGTCCCTGATGAAACGTTCCGCCACATCGTCGAGCTCGACGTTCGTCACGCGCAGCTCGAAGGCGCGCCGCAGTCGCGAGAGCAGCGAGATCAGGATGATGCCGGCGATGAAGCAGGCACCGATCTTCATGCCGTCCGGGCGCTCCATGGTGTTCAGCACCGTGGTGTACAGGAAGACCGCCGCGATGATCCCGAAGCCGATGGTCCAGCCGCGCTGGCGCTTCTTGTAGGCCGCGATGGTGACGGCGATGGCCGCCGAGCTGATCAGGACCAGCACACCGGTCGCGTACGCGCCGCCCTGGGCGTCGACGTTCGCGTCGAACAGCCAGGTGATCAGGAAGCCGATCAGCGTCAGCACGATCACCATCGGCCGGACGGCCCGCGCCCAGTGCGGGGCCATGCCGTAGCGCGGCAGGTAGCGGGGCAGCAGGTTGAGCATGCCCGCCATGGCGGAGGCGCCGGCGAACCAGAGGATCGCGATGGTCGACAGGTCGTAGACGCTGCCGAAGGCACCGCCCAGGTACTCGTGCGCCAGGAAGGCGAGCGCGCGGCCGTTGGCCTCGCCGCCGGCCTCGAACTCCTTGGCCGGGATCAGCAGGGTGCAGATGAAGCTGGTGGCGATCAGGAAGGTGCTCATGATCACGGCGGCGGTGGTGAGCAGCTTGCGGGTGCCCCGGATCCGGCCGACCGGGTTGGCCTCGGTGTCGCCCGCGTCGCCCTTGATGTGCGGCATCACGGCGACGCCGGTCTCGAAGCCGGACATGCCGAGCGCGAGCTTCGGGAAGATCGTGAGCGAGAGGCCGATCATGACGAACACGTTGCCGTGCTCGGCGGTCAGCGCGCCGGACCAGTCGGTGACGACGTGCGGCGCCTGGATGATCTTCCAGATGCCGACCGCGACGACGACCACGTTGAGCGCCAGGTAGATCCCGACGAGCCCCACGGCCAGGCCGATGGCCTCGCTGAAGCCCTTGAGGAACACCGCGCCCAGCAGGGCGACCAGGACCAGCGTGATGATCATCTGCTTGCCGCCGAGCACGCCGGTCAGGTGCGGGTTCTCCACCAGGTGCGCGCTGGCGTCGGCCGCCGAGAGCGTGATCGTGATGATGAAGTCCGTCGCCGCGAAGCCGAGCAGCGCGAGGACGAACAGCTTGCCCTTCCAGAACGACAGCAGCCGCTCCAGCATCGCGATCGAGCCCTCACCGCGCGGGCTCTCCTTGGCGACCCGCCGGTAGACCGGCAGCGCGCCCAGCAGGGTGACGAGCACGAGCACGATCGTGGCGATCGGCGACAGCAGGCCGGCCGCCAGGGCGGCGATGCCCGGCTGGTAACCGAGCGTCGAGAAGTAGTCCAGGCCGGTCAGGCACATCACGCGCCACCACGGCTGGCCCGCGTGCGCTGCGTGATCGACGGCGGCGGCGGAGTCCCCCGGCTCCGCACCGCCGTCCCGCGCCTTCGCGGCCTCGGCCTCGGCCTTCCTGGCGGCGGCCTTCTCAGGGGACATGTCCTCGAGCAGCCAGCTGCGCAGCCGTATTCGCGCGGACGACGGCTCCTCCGTCGTCACCTCCGTCGAACCCGACGAAACCACCTTGCACCTCTTGTTTAAAGACCCCGTAAAGCGCCGTCGGGCGACGGCAGTGCGCCAGGCTATGCGACAGGTGCTAAGGACACGTCATCGGCCCGCGTTAAGAAAACGTCATGGCCGCGCAGGTCGGGCGGGTGGCCGGGTACCCCACGGCCGGCGCCCGGGCGGGGGGCACGCGCTCCCCGCCCCGGCGTCCCGCTCCTCGGACCGCGGTTACGCCTGGTAACCGAGGACCGTCATCATGCCCGTCTCCGCGTGGTAGACGTTGTGGCAGTGCACCATCCACAACCCCGGGTTGTCGGCGTCGAAGTCGACGGCCAGGGTCGTGCCGGGCAGCACGACGGCGGTGTCCTTGCGCGGGCCGTCCCCGCCCAGCGCGAAGGTGTGCCCGTGCAGGTGGACGGGGTGCCACATGCTCGTGCTGTTGCGGAACTCCAGCCGCACCCGCTCCCCCGCCGCCACCGGATAGCGCTGCGCCGGGTCGTACGTACGGCCGTTGAAGCCCCAGTCCGCCTTCGCCATGCCGCCGGTCAGCTCCAGCCCGACGGTGCGGTCCGGGGCCCTGGCGGGCAGCCGGACGCTCGCATCGGCCTTGAGCTGCGCGGCGGTGAGCAGCTTGCCGTCCAGCTCGGCCGGACGGGCGGAGGCGTCGGGCGCGGCGCCGCCGCCGGTGCGCAGCACGGCCAGGGCGGACGCGTTCTTGCCTTCGGCGAGCGCCGTCAGCGGGAACACGCCGTCCTTGACGGTGACCAGCACGTCGTAGCGCTCGCCCATGCCGAGCAGCAGCGCCTGGGTGGCGGCCTGCTCGACCGGGAAGCCGTCGGTGTGGGTGACCGTCAGCTCGTGGCCGCCGAGGGCGACCCGGTAGGCGGTGTCGCCGCCCGCGTTGACCAGCCGGATCCGGACGCGGTCGCCGGGCTTGGCCGTGAAGGTCTCGGGAGCGGTCGCGAGGCGGCCGTTGACCAGGTGGAACGGGTACGCGACGTCGCCGGGGTCGCCGCCCAGCAGCGGGCTGGTGGCGCCCATCAGCATCCGGGACGGGCCGCTCGGGCCGGGGGAGCTCGGACCGCTCGGGGAGCCGCCGCCCATGTCCATCTCGGGCATTCCCGGCATTCCCGGCATGTTCGACATGTCGTGGCCGGAGTGGTCCGTCCCGGCCATGCCCCTGGCGAGTTCGGCGAGCACCGCGTCCGGCGTGCTGCCGTCCACGCCGTCCACCCAGTCGTCGAGGACGACGACCCACTCCTTGTCGTACCGCAGCGGCTCCTGCGGGTCCTCGACGACCAGCGGCGCGTACAGGCCGCGGTCCTGCTGGACGCCGGAGTGCGGGTGGAGCCAGTAGGTGCCCGGGTGGGCGAGCGCGAAGCGGTAGTCGAAGGCGGCGCCGGCCTTGACGGCGGCCTGGGTCAGGCCCGGCACGCCGTCCATGTCGTTGCGCAGCGCGAGGCCGTGCCAGTGCAGGGAGGTGGGCTGCGGCAGGTGGTTGGCGAGCGAGACGGCGAGGGTCTCGCCCGCCTTGGCCCGGATCTCCTGGCCGGGCAGGCGGTCGCCGTACGCCCAGCTGCGGACGGTGCGGCCGCCGAGGTCCAGGGTGGTCTCGGTGGCGGTGAGCGCGACCTTGCGCTCGGGGCCGGGGTTGCGCCGGGCCTCGGCGGCGGCCACCTCGGGACCGTCCGGGGTGACGAAGCCGGCGGGCGGGGCCGCAGCGGGGCTGCTCGCGCCGCCGTGGTTCATGCCGGCCATGCCGGAGTGGTCCATGCCCTTCATCGAGTCGGACGAGCAGGCGGCGAGCAGGCCGGTGCCGGCGGCGGCGAGCGCCGCGCCGAGCACGGAACGACGGGTGGGTGTGCGCATGACGGAGTGCACCTCGTGGGGTGGTGTGGGTGTGGTCGGAGGGCGCGTCGGCCGTTCCGTGCGCGGGCGCGAAGGCGCGCACGCGGGCACGGCACGGCCGGCGCGCGCCTACTGACGCAGCACCGACAACCGGGTGAGGAGCAGCCGCCCGCCTCCGGGCGGCGGCAACGCGCGGACGGCCCGCAGCAGGCGGGCCCGTACCTCGGTGGCGGCGTCGCCGCTGCGGCGCAGCAGCGGGCCGGCGACCAGGAGCACCAGCGTCCAGCCGGCCAGGACGGCGAGGCAGACGGCCATCGGGTCCATGCCATCGGCGGTGCCGGGGTCGGCGGAGCCGAACGCGGCGGACTGCTCGACGGCCACGGGCATGCTGTCGGCCATCGCGTGGTGGCTCGCACCTGCCGCCGACTGCACCGGGCGACCGTGCCCGTCGTGACCACCATGTCCACCGGACGGGTGGCCGAGGGTGTGCATCGTCACGATGCCGAGCACCAGCGCGGCCAGCAGCAACAGCCGTGGCACCCACGGGATCGACGGGCCGAACGGCCGCGGTGACCGCGCCATCGGCTCACCTCCCGTCCCGGTCGCCCCATCCGCCCTGTACCCCCGCAGGGTATCCCGCCGAGCCGCCGGGCACCGAGCGGGGTCACCCGGGATCACCCTTCCGAGCGACCCCCGTCCTCCTTCGCCTCCGGCAGGACGGCCGCCGCCAGGTGCTCGCGGAACCACCGGTGCCCCGGGTCTGCGTCGTTGCGCGGATGCCAGGCCATGCCGAGGTCCAGCGGCGCCAGCTCCAGCGGGATCGGGAAGGTGCGCAGGCCCAGCGCGGCCACGGTCTCCGGTCGCCAGTCCGCCAGCGTGAGCGCCACCAGGTCGGTGTCCCGGGCCAGCAGCAACGCGGCGGTGTGGCCGGGCACCACCACGGCGACCCGGCGGCGCAGCCCGAGCCCGGCGAGCGCGTCGTCGATCGGCCCGTGCCGTCGCCCGAGCCGGGAGACGCCGATGTGCTCGGCGGCGGCGAACCGGCGGGCGTCGATCCGCCGCGCCGCGAACAGCGGGTGGCCGGCGCGCGCGACCCCGACCAGCGGCCACCGCAGCAGCCGCCGGGTGCGCACCTCCGGGTCGAGGTGCCCGAGCACACCCAGCTCGACGTCCACCAGCCCCTGCCGCAGCCCCGGCCCGCCCTCCAGCGCCTCCGACAGGAACACCACGTCCACGTCCGGCGCCTCCGCGCGCACCCGCTCCGCCAGCGGCCCGGCCGTCCGGGCCAGCAGTAGGTCGCTCGCCTGCACCGTGAAGGTGCGGTGCAACCGGCCCGGTTCGAAGCCCGCCCCCGGCCGCAGCAGGCCGTCGCAGTCGCGCAGCAACGCGCCCACCTCCTCCCGGAGTTCGAGGGCGCGCGGGGTCGGGACCAGCCCCTGCCCGGCCCGCACCAGCAGCGGGTCGCCGACCGCGCGGCGCAGCCGGCCGAGCATCCGGCTGGCCGCCGCCGGGGAGGTGCCGAGGCGCTCGGCGGCCCGGGTGACGCTGCTCTCCTGGAGCAGCGCGTCCAGGGCGCGCAGCAGGTTGAGGTCCATCCGGTGCCTTCCGAGCTGTGGTTTTGCGCTGGGAGCAGCTATCGCGTGCCGATTCTTGCATTGCCGCGGCTCTCCCCGGTCGACGAGGGTGGAGCCGTCCACGAATCCTCCCGACCAGGAGCCACGGTGCCCAACTCCACCTCCCCGTCCGCCCGTTCCGGCCGCGAGGGCGACGTCCTCGCCGTCGTCAGCCAGAGCGGCCCGACCGTCTGTTTCTTCGACGCCGCCACCGACCGGCACCTCGACACCCTCCGGGTCACCGCCGAACCGCACGAGCTGTGCTTCGACCCGACCCGGCGGGAGCTCTGGTGCACCACCGCGTACGGCTCCGGCTACTACCACGCCAACAGCGGCCGCCGCACCGAACTGACCGTCATCGACGCCGACACCCGGCGGATCATCGAGGTGATCGACCTCGCGCCCGAACACGGGCCGCACGGGCTGGCGTTGGACACCGCCCGGAACCGCCTCTACGTCAGCGTCGAGGCCTCGGCGGACCGGCCCGGCGGCGTCGTCGTGATCGACACCGGGACCCGCCGCCCGCTCGGCCGGATCGACACCGACGCCCCCGGCCCGCACTGGTTCGCGATCTCCCCGGACGGGCGGACGGGCTACGCCACCAACAAGGAGGCGCCGTTCGTCTCCGTCGTCGACCTCGGCCGGGGCGTCCTGACCGCCAAGATCGAGGTGCCCGGCAGCGAGGGCCTGGCCGTCTCCCCGGACGGCGCCCGGGTCTACGTCGCCGGCCCCTACGCCGCACCCGGCCCGCACCGCGCGGAGCCGGGCCTGCGCGTGATCGACGCCGCCACCGCCTCCGTCGTCGACGTGCTGCCCACCGAGGACGTCATCCTGCCGGTCCACCTCACCGCCACCGGGCTGCTGCTCGCCGGCGAGGTCCGCACGGCCGCCGACCCGGACTCCCCGCTCGGTCGCCAACTCCCCGGCCGGCTCACGGTGTTCGACGCGGCCACGCACCGGCTCGCCGGGTCCGTCGAGGTCGGGCTGTTCCCGCTCACCATCACCTCCTCGCCGGACGGGCAGCTGGCCTACGTGTCCTGCGTCGTCTCGTCCACCGTCGAGGTCGTCGACCTGCCGAGCCTGCGGGTCGTCGCACGCCTCACCGTCCCCAAGCTCGCCGAGCCGGGCGCGCACGGGCTGGCGTACCTGCCCCGCGCCTAGGAGGCCTCGGCCGCCAGCACCCGGCCGGCGGCGGACACGGTGACGTCGACGCGCACCGCGGCCGCCCCGGCCGGGCCGGCCGGTCGGCGGTAACTCAGCCTGCGGTCCGCGCCGTTCGACCCGGCGGGGGTGACGACCGGCGTCAGTCCGGCGATCCGGTCGGCGAACCAGGTCTGCGCGAACGCCGTCCCCGCGGCGACCACCTGCTCCGGGGCGAGCGCGGCCCCGGCCCGGTCGTCCTCCGCCGCGGCGGCGAGCAGCCTCCCGGAGGGTTGTTCGATCCGGAAGGTCCCCCGATCGGTGGTGACGTCCATGACCTGCGGCGGCAGCGTCGGGTCGCTCGACGTGGTCGTCGACACCCGGGCCTGCGGGCCGAACAGGCCCTCCGCCACCCGCTGCGCCGTCACGATGTCGTCGGACGGCGGCGCGGCGAGGCCCGGGTCGCCCGAGTACACCCGGACTCCGAGGTGCAGCACCAGCCCGACCGCCGCCAGCCCGACGCCGCCGACCACCGCCCCCTGCCACAGGTCGCGCAGCGACCCGGCCGGCCGGGCCCGGCGGGCCAGGGGACCCATCAGCCAGCCCACCCCGAGCAGCACGCCGAGCACCGCCCCGGCGGTGTTGTCCAGGAAGTCCGTGGCATCGCAGGCCCGCCCGGTACGGAGCAGCGCCTGCACGGCCTCCGTCCCGGCGGACAGCACCGCACAGCCCGCCAGGACCGTCACCGGCCGCCGGAACAGCAGCACGCCGAAGGCCGCGAGCGGCACGAACAGCGCGATGTTCAACTTCCCCTGCGTGGCGAGCAGTTCGTTCCAGGCGGACGCCCCGATCGCACAAGTCGCCCGCCCGGACACCTCGCTGGTCGTGGGCGTCAGCGTGACCGCCAACTCCCCCGCCAGGCTCAGCCCCCACAGCACGGCCACCGCCACCGGCGCGCCCCTGCGCCGCGCGAGCCACCCCGCCCCGGCCCCGAGCAGCAGCCCGAGGACGGCGAACACCGGGAACAGGGCGGGGGTGCCGTCGAGGGCGGCTTCGATCATCTGCGCTTCCAGTCGGGGAGGTTGACGACGCGACTACCCCCCAGTGAATCAGACGCATACGACCCGTTCCAAACCTTCCCTCCGGACCCGGCACGCCGGATCCGGAGGGAGGAGGCCGGTGCCGGATCAGCCGACCAGGCTCCAGTGCTGGTTCGCCGCGGTGCCCTGCGCGTACCACTGGACCACCGGGGCGCCGTCGGCCTGGTTCCAGCCGGCGACGTCCAGGACGCGGTCGCTCTTGACGTTGACGACCGCCATCGCCCCGTCCGAGGTGACGTTGGTCTTGCCCCAGCGCTGGTTGTCACCGCCGTTGCAGGTCCACTGCTCGATCACGGTGCCGACCGCCGCGGTGCCGAACGGCACGTCCAGGCACTTGTCGCTGTTCACATTCCGGGCGACACCGTTCGCGAACACCCACTTCTGGTTGTCGGCACCGTTGCAGGTCCGCTGCTGGATCGGCGCGCCGTCGTCGGTGCGCGAGTCCGCGACCTCCAGGCACTTGCCGTTGAAGCCGACCTGCAGCGAGACCGCGGAGCCCGCGGTGTCGATCGGCTGGTAGGCGAACCCGGACGCCGACGCCGGCGCGGCGGCGAGCAGGCCCCCGCCCAGGACGACGGCCAGCCCGGCAGCGGCCATGCCGGCGCGACGCTTGACGACGGTGGCCACGGTGTTCTTGCTCATGACGATCCCCCCAGTGGGTTCGTATACGGCCCATCATGGTCGGGCAGCACAGCCGGCGCCGACCAAGGGCCGAAGGATGATGGATTCGGAGTGACACGACCGGGCCTTCCCGACCGTCTCACCCTGATAGACGTGCGACCCCCACGGGGGTTGCAGGTCACTTCGAAGAAATTTCTCCCCGGTCTCCCCAGGGGCCCCGACCGCCCCACCGGCCCCACCCACCGGCCACCCACCGGCGACCCCGTCGCCGACCCGGAGCCGCCCCTGAGGTCCGTCCCCTAATGGCGTAGACACCCCGGCCTACGGGCATGGCTCGGTGGTAGGTCGAGACCACCAGTCGTGAGAAGGTACCCGCCATGAAGGCGATAAAGTTCATCCTCAATGTCATCTGGCTGCTCTTCTGCGGCCTCTGGATGGCGCTTGCCTACGTCCTCGCCGGCATCATCTGCTGCGTACTGGTCGTCACCATCCCGTTCGGCATCGCCTCGTTCCGGATCGCCGGGTTCATCCTGTGGCCGTTCGGCCGCACCACCGTCGAGCGGCCCGACGCCGGGGCGGCCTCCTGCATCGGGAACGTCATCTGGTTCGTCTTCGCCGGCTGGTGGCTGGCCCTCGCGCACCTGGTCACCAGCATCCCGCTGTTCCTGTCGATCATCGGCGCCCCCTTCGGCTGGGCCAACCTCAAGATGATCCCGATCTCGTTGATGCCGCTCGGCCGCGAGATCGTCCCCACCGACCGCGAGTGGGGCGCGCGCTGACGTCCACGGACACCGATGGCCGGCGAGGAACGGAGCCCTCGTCGGCCATCGGCGTTTCCGCGGGTCAGGGGGCGCAGACGGCGTTCAGCTCGTTGATGTCCTGGCGCAGCCTGGTGGTGCCGGAGCCGTTGTAGGGGTGGGAGTCGACGAAGCGCTGGGCGTCGTCGCGGACGCCCTGCCAGTCGGTGCGGCTCGTCGGGGCTCCGACGTTGGCGAGGTCCTGGCGGGTCTGGGCGACGGTCTGGCCGCAGGTCGCCGCGGGGCGCGCGGGGGCGGCGTCGGCCGGGGCGGCCGGCGCGGCGAAGGCCAGGGCGGCCAGCAGGGCGAGGGTGGCGTCCGCGGCGAGGGCCCGGGCGCGGGTACGGGTACGGGTCGTCATGTCGGGGTTTGTGCGCGCACCGGCGGTGCCGCACACCCGCGCGGGTGGTGTCCCACCCGCGCGGGCGAGCGCGCGCCGGCCGTGCGCGCCCGGCGCGGGGTCAACGGCCGACGTCAGCGGCCGGCGCCAGAAGCCGACGTCAGAGGCCGAGGATGCGCAGGGCCTCCTCGCGCATCTCGACCTTGCGGATCTTGCCGGTGACGGTCATCGGGAACTCGTCCACCACGTGGACGTAGCGCGGGATCTTGAAGTGGGCGAGGCGGCCGGTGCAGTAGTCGCGGACGGCTTCGGCGGTGAGCGGCTCGGCGCCGTCGCGCATGCGGATCCAGGCCATCAGCTCCTCGCCGTACTTCTGGTCGGGCACCCCGATCACCTGGACGTCGAGGACGTCGGGGTGGGTGTACAGGAACTCCTCGATCTCGCGCGGGTAGAGGTTCTCGCCGCCGCGGATCACCATGTCCTTGATGCGGCCGGTGATGGCGAGGTAGCCGTCCTCGTCCATCACGGCCAGGTCGCCGGTGTGCATCCAGCGGGCGGCGTCGATCGCCTCGGCGGTGCGCTCGGGCTCGCCCCAGTAGCCGAGCATGACGGAGTAGCCGCGGGTGCAGAGTTCGCCGGGCTCGCCGCGCGGGAGGGTGCGGCCGGTGGCGGGGTCGACGACCTTGACCTCCAGGTGCGGGCCGACCCGGCCGACGGTGGCGACCCGGCGCTCGACCGGGTCGTCGGTGCGGGTCTGGGTGGAGACCGGGGAGGTCTCGGTCATGCCGTAGCAGATGGAGACCTCGGTCATGCCCATCCGCTCGATGACCTCCTTCATCACCTCGGTCGGGCAGGGCGAGCCGGCCATGATGCCGGTGCGCAGGCTGGCGAGGTCGTAGCGGTCGAAGTCCGGGTCGGCGAGTTCGGCGATGAACATGGTCGGCACGCCGTACAGCGAGGTGCAGCGCTCGGCGGCGACGGCGGCCAGGGTGGCGCCGGGTTCGAAGGCGGGCGCGGGGATCACCATGCAGGCGCCGTGGGAGGTGGCCGCCAGGTTGCCCATCACCATGCCGAAGCAGTGGTAGAAGGGCACCGGGATGCAGATCCGGTCCTGCTCGGTGTAGTCGAGGAGTTCGCCGACGAAGTAGCCGTTGTTGAGGATGTTGTGGTGCGAGAGCGTCGCGCCCTTGGGGAAGCCGGTGGTGCCGGAGGTGTACTGGATGTTGATCGGGTCGTCCGGGGCCAACTCCCGCTCCCGTTCGGCCAGTCGCGCCGGATCGGCCGCGCGGCCGGCCGCGCCGACGGCGTCCCAGGCCGGGCTGCCGAGCAGCAGAACGCGCTCCAACTCCGGGCAGCGCGGCCGGACTTCCTCGATCATTCCGGCGTAGTCGGAGCTCTTGAACCGCTCGGCGGCGACCAGCAGCCGGATGCCCGCCTGCTTCAGCACGTACTCCAACTCGTGCGAGCGGTAGGCCGGGTTGACGTTGACGAGGATCGCGCCGAGCTTGGCGGTGGCGTACTGGGTGAGCGTCCACTCGGCGCAGTTGGGCGCCCAGATGCCGACCCGGTCGCCCTTGGCGATCCCGAGCTCCAGCAGGCCGAGGGCCAGCGCCTCGACGTCGGCGGCGAGTTCGGCGTACGTCCAGCGACGGGCGGTGGCGCGGTCGACCAGGGCGTCGCGGTCCGGGAAGGCGCGCACCGCGCGGTCCAGGTTCTCCCCGATGGTGTCCCCGAGCAGCGGGACGTCCGAGACTCCGGAGGAGTAGCTGCGCGGGGTCGGCGTGGTCGGCACGTTCTCGGACTCCTCGATGCGGCGGTGCGGCGGTGCGGGACGGGGACCATGGTCGCCGGTTCCGGGCCCGCACCGCCACCCCCGAACGGGGGTGCGAACACGGCACCGGGGCCGCCCGCCTGGTTCGACGGACGGCCCCGGCGCTCGCGTCAGCCGTTGACGCAGACGTTCCCGATGGCCGGGTTCAGGAGCCCGATCACGCTGACCGTGTTCCCGCAGATGTTGGCCTCGAGGTTGATCGGGACCTGGATCACGTTGCCGGACAGCACACCGGGCGAGCCGATCGCGGTGCCGACAGCGGTCGCGTCGCCGGCGGCAGCGGTGCCGGCGCCGGCCAGGACCGCCACCGCGGCGAGCGCGGTGGCGGCGAGGGTGGTGCGAATACGCATGGCGTCACTCCTTGTGAGGGTGGCGAAAATCCGTGTGACGATCACACTCATCACCGATCTCACGCGATCCAGGGACCGATATGCCGGGATTGCTCACATCTAGGGCGTGTCGCCCTCCCGCCCCGCGGATCCGGCGACCGCGGCGCCGACCGCGCCCAGCGTCTCCAGCAGCGACCGGGCCGGTGCCAGCCCGGGCTCCGCCGCCAGGGCCCGGCGCAGCAGCACCCGGGCCTCGGCCACCTCCCCGGCCCGCAGCGCGGCCAGCGCCGCGTTGTAGTCCATCCGACCGGCGTAGCGCAGCCGCGCCAGCGCGGTCAGGTCCTCCCGGCAGGACGGGCAGCGCAGCGACCGGCCGTCCGCCGGGACCTTGCACAGCGGACACAGCACGTCGGGCTCGCTCATCGCGGACCGGCCTCCTCCGGGCGGACCGGGCCCAGCGACTCGGCCGCCGGCTCGCTGCCGAGCTCCCGCTCGGCCTGCGCGTACAGCTCCAGCAGCGCCGACATGTGCCGGTTCACCTCCTCCATGTTCGCGGCCTCCACCGCCTCGTCCAGGCCGCGCAGGTGCGCCCGCATCTGCTGGGCCAGCAGCGGCGAGACCAGGTTCTGGTTCACGTACACGTTGCACATGGTCAGCATGCGCATGGTGTGCCCGAGCGAGTCGCACAGGTCGTCGGCCCGCTGGGCGGCGCGCATCGCGCCCTCCCAGTCGGCCTCCTCGCGGCGCAGCCGCAGCTCGGCGGCCACCGAGCGCAGCCGGTCGAGGTCGCTCGGGTCCAGGTGCTTCTCGCAGTAGCGGATGAACAGGCTCAGGTAGGCCTCCGAGCCGCGCACCCAGCGCTGCGCCTTGAGCTGGCGCTGCGCGCGCTCCAGCGCCTCGTCGACGGACTGGCCGCGGGTCTGCCCGGCGGCCAGGTCGTCGAGGGTGTTCATCAGCCGCTGGGCCTCGCGCATCTCGGCCTCGGTCAGCTCCTTGCCCCAGCGGTCGGTGAAGGTCTCGATCTGCCGCTGCTGCTCCTCGACCTGCACCTTCAGCTCGGGGTCGAGGGTGGCCCGCTCCAGCTTGACGGTCTTCTCGGCGCCGCCCTGGATGCGCACCGAGAGGGTGATGGTGCGGTCCCGGTCGAGGCCGAAGGAGACCTCCACCGGGGTGCGGCCGCCCAGCCCCTCGGGCAGCCGCAGGGTGAGGTGGCCGATCAGCTCGTTCTGCTGGGCGATCTCGTACTCGCCCTCGTAGACGGCGACTTCGAGCCGCTGGCGGCCGCTGCCGGAGACCACGAACTCCCGGCTGACCGGCGAACTCGTCGGGTAGCTGCTGTTCTTGGGGATCATCACGGCCAGCCGGCCGTCGTTCAGCTCGATCCCGAGGTTCTTCGGGGTGATGTCGTACGGGTTGGTGACCTGCATCAACTCGCCGCAGCCCGTGCAGACTTCGGTGCCGGGCGGGTTCACCCGGGCGCAGCCGGCGCAGCGCAGGCCGACGTCCTCGGCCGCGGTGGACGACACCTTGGTGTTGCCGGGGGCGGCCGAGTTCAGCGCCTCGCCGCACAGGTCGCAGGCGGTGACGCCGGGGGCGGCCGGGGTGCCGCAGCGCGGGCAGTTGTCGACCCGGACGACGGTGGCGGCCTGCGACTGCTTCGGGACGCTCGCCCCGCCGGTGCCCGAACCGGCCAGCTCCGCGCCGCACTTGGGGCAGTCGGCGGCCGCCGCGTCGACCGGGACGTAGCAGCCGGGGCAGGACACCCGGTCCCCGCCGAGCAGGGTGGTCGCGCAGTTGGCGCAGTTGGAGGCGGAGAGGTCGCCGGGGGCCCGGCACTCGGGGCACTCCACCTCGCCGACCAGGGCGGACTGCACGGCCGCGCCGAGCGCCACGCACTGCATCGGGTTGACGCCGTACCGGATCCGGCGGGTGCCGAACACCTCGCCGAGGCGGCGCGAGACCAGCGGGATCGCGGTGGAGCCGCCGACCAGCACCACCTCGTCGATGTCGCCCACGGTGAGGTTGGCCTGCATGATCGCTTTGTGGGTCAGCTCGATGGTGCGCTCGATCTGCGCCTCGATCAGCTCCTCGAAGCGGGCCCGCTCGAACTCGGTCTCCAGCACCAGCTGCCCGGCGCCGAGGCCGGGCAGGATCACCTCGGAGGACTCCTGGTTGGACAGCTCGATCTTGATCGTCTCGGCGGTCGAGGCGATCTTCGGGCGGTCCCGCAGGTCCGGCTGGTAGTCCGAGCCGTACTCCTCGCGGATGTCCTCCAGCAGCGCGGTGGTGATCGCCCGGTCGAAGTCGTCACCGCCGAGCAGGTTGTCGCCCTCGATGCCGAGCACCGACACCGAACCGGGCACCAGCAGCAGGATCGAGATGTCGAAGGTGCCGCCGCCGAGGTCGTAGACCAGGACGGTCCGGCCCTCGTCGCCCGCCTCCGAGGTGATCCCGTACGCGAGCGCGGCGGCGGTCGGCTCGTTGATGATCCGCAGCACGTGCAGGCCGGCCATCCGGCCCGCCTCCTGGGTGGCGGCCACCTGCCGCTCGCCGAAGTAGGCGGGAACGGTGATGACGGCCCGGTGGAAGGGCTCGCCGAAGCGCTGCTCGGCGTCCTCCTTGAGCCGGTGCAGGATGATCGCGGAGATCTCGATCGGCGTGTAGGAGCGGCCGTTGAACCAGACGTTGACGTCGCCGTCCGCGCCCGCGGTGACCTTGTAGTCGACCTCCTTGAGCGCCGCCTGCACCTGCGGGTCCTTGAACTTGCGGCCCATGAAGCGCTTCACCGAACGGATCACGTTGGCGCCGTCGATGGCGATCCGGCTGCGCGCGGTGGAGCCCACCAGCAGTTCGCCCTTGCGGCCGCTGCCGACCACGGAGGGCGTGGCCTCCTGGTTCTGCCGGTTGAAGATGATCTCCGGCTCGCCCCGGCGCAGGTGGGCGACCACGGAGTTGGTGGTCCCCAGGTCGATGCCGAGTGTGCGGTACATGTCGTTCCCCTCTTGCCGCTGGTGGGCTGGCTACTTCTTGCGCTTGCGGCCGCTGCGGGTGCGGACCCGGGGCTGGACCCGCCGGGTCCGCGCCGCGGCGGCCGCGGGCGGCGCGGGCTCGGGCGCGGCGTCCACCGGCTCCTCGTACACCGAGTCGGCGTCCGGCTCCGGCACCGCAGCCGCCTCCGCCTCCGGCTCCGGATCGGGCGCGGGCTCCGGCTCGGGCTCCGGCTCCGACGACACGCGCGGATCGGGGGCCCCGGCGGCGACCACCACCTGCGCCCGGCGCAGCACCTCGCCCTTCCACATGAACCCGTTGACCACCGTCCGCACCACCGTCTCCGGCGCCACCCCGGGCCGGACCTCGGTACCGACGATCTCGGTCGTCGCCGGGTCCGCGAACAGGCCCTCCAGCCGCATCGCCTTCACCTCGGCCTTGCGGAGCCGGCCGAGCATCCGCATCCGGGTGGCCTCGATCCCGGCGCCGCGCCCGAGCGCGACCAGCTCCGAGTCCAGCGCGAGGTCGGCGAGCGCGTCGTCCACCTCGATCAGGGCGCGCAGCAGTTCGCGCTGCTCGGCCTGGGCGGCGCGCTCGGTGTCCGCGAGCTTGCCGCCCAACAGCGAGGCCCGGAACAGGAGTCGGCCGAACAGCTGCTCCAGGTCGGCGTCCTCGACCCCGGGCGGGATCGGCAGCGGCCGGTGGTCCGCGAGCAGGGCTTCGGTGGGCGGTGCGTCGGTCATTCCGGTACCTCGATCTGCGGCAGGACGGACAGGTCGGCCGCGTAGCGGGCGGGGACGGGCGGTTCGGGGTCGACTCCGGCGGGGGCCGGGTCGGCGAAGTCGGCGGCCAGCTCGGCGCGGTGCAGCGCGAGCAGGGCGGCGGCGGGCGGCTGCGCGGGCCGTTCGATCGTCAGCAGCGGCTCGGCGAGCGCCGGCGCAAGCAACTCGGCGGCCTGGTCGACCGGTTCGGGCGGCAGCGGCTGCTGCAGGTCCGCCTCCAGCCGCCGGTCGGGGGCGCGCAGCAGCGCGGCGGCCTCCTGGACCTGCTGGCGGGTGTACCGGCCCGCCTTGGTCGCCCGGCCCACGGCCGCGTTGATCTCGCGCACGCCGGCCGTGAGCGGGATGCCCAGGACCTCGTACGGCGACGGTTCGTGCAGTGGCATGGCGGGCGGTCTCTCTCCTCGGTGTTCACCGGTGGCGGCAGGGACTTGGCGCACGGTCTACGACGACGACGGCCGCCGCGCGGTTGCCGTCACCGCGCGGCGTTCCGACTGCCCGTCGCGCGCCGTCGGCACGGCGCGTCCCGTCAGCGGATCGCTTCGATCCGCGACTGCAGGGCGCGCAGCTCGTAGTCCCCGGGGCTGTTCTCGACGGCCTTGCGGATCAGCCGGCGCGCTTCGACCAGCTGCCGGGCGTTGGCCCGCTGGACGGCGTACGCGCTGTAGACGACGCCGAGTTCGCCGCGCACCGTGTCGACCTGCTCCGGGTTGTCGGCCAGGCCGGCCGCCTCCTCCAGCAGCCGGATCGCCTCGTCGTAGCGGCGGGCCTTGAAGTGCCCGGCGGCCTCACCGCGCCAGACGTTGACCATCAGCCGGCGCAGGTCGGACGAGTCGTCGAAGGACATGGCCTTCTGGAGCATGGCCGCCTGGAGGACGAACGAGCTGTCCTTCATGTTGTCCAGCATGTGGTTGGCGAGCATCACGCTGATCCGGCGCGGGGCCTCGCGCGCGGGGTCGCCGCTCCACTCCGGGTCGTAGCCCAGGGCTTCGGTCATCAGGCCGATCGCGCGGCCGCGGTCGCCGTCGAAGGCGGCGGCGCGGGCGAGCATGCGCAGGGCGAAGCCGAGGCCGAGGCGGTGTTCGGGGTCCGGGTGGAAGCCGACCAGCTCGCGCCAGTGCTCGGCGGCCTCCTCCAGCTCCGCGACGGGGGCGTCCGGACGGGCGAGCTTGTTGGCCCGGTTGCTCAGGGCGGCCGCCAGGATGTCCTTGGCGGTCGGGTCGCCGGGGGCGAGCCGCAGGCTCTTGCGCACCAGGAACAGGGCGCGCACGTAGTCCCGGTCCTCGTTGTTGACCTTGCGGGCCCACTGGGCGTAGGTGGCGCCGAGGTCGGCCCGCACCTCCGGGTCGTCCGGGGCCAACATCCGGGCCTGTTCCAGGAGATCGGCCGCGCCGGCCTGGTCGTCGACGCCGCGCTTGAGCAGCGCGCGGGCGGCGCGGACGCCCGACTCGGCGGCGATCCTCGGGACGTCCGCGGGCAGGCCCAGACCGGGGACGGCCCGGGCGCGGGTGAGGCATTCCAGCACCTCGCGCCAGTCCTGGTTGCGGTGGTGGGAGCGGGCCTGGTCGATCAGGCAGGCACCGAGCAGCATGCGCCAGGCCGTGTCCCGCCGGTTCTCGGGCACCGCGTCCAGCGCGGCGACGGCGGCGGCCTGGCGGCCCTGGAGCAGCAGGTAGCGCTGCGGGCCGAGGTCGCCGAACAAGTCGAGGGCGCGGGTCAGGGCGGACGGTTCCGCGTCGGCCGCCGGGCGGCGCCAGGCGTCGACGGCCCGGTCGAACCAGGCTCCCCAGTCGGCGAGTTCGGGCTGGCGCCGGAGCAGGCCGTCGAGGGTGGGGCCGAGCGCGAGGCGGCGGGCCGGGCGGCCGGGCGGCGCGATCCGGACGTCCTCCGCGGCGAAGGCCTCGGCGCTGTGCGCCTCCAGGCCGAGCCGCAGCGTCCAGGCCCGGGCCTCGTCGCCGCTGCGCCCGGCGGCCCGGTCGAGGGCGCGCAGGTCCTCCCGGAGCCGGTCGGTGAGCGCGGTACGGGCGGCGGCCAGGCGCTGCGGGTCGAGCGGGCGGCCGGTGCTGCGGACGGACTCCGTCCACAGCCCCTCCTGGTGCAGGGCGGCGACCAGGCAGCCGAGGGTCCAGGACCACACCTCGTCCGTCCCGCGCTCCCCCTCCGCGACGGCCAGCCGGTAGCCGGCCAGCCCGAGCGCGTGCAGCAGCCGGGGGTGGGCCGGGTCCGCGACCAGCAGCGCCCGGTAGGCGTCGAAGGCCTCCCGGTGGCGGCCCTCGACGGCGTGCTGGTGCGCCTCGTGCTCGGCGAGCAGGCCGAGCACGTCGGCCGCCCGCGGGTGAGCGGGGGCGAGGGACAGGGCCTCCCGCAGGTCGCCGACCGCCGCTCCGGGGCGCCCTTCGGCGAGCGCGGCGCCGGCCCGGCGGACCAGGACGGCGGCCCGGGCGGCATCGGCCCGAGCCGCATCGGACTGCGCGGCATCGGACTGCGCGGCGCCCGACGGGGCGGACCGCCCGCGCCCGGGCGGAGCCGTCAGATCGGCCAACGCCTCGTCCAACCGCCCGAGTTCGGCGCGCAGCAGGGCCAGGTCGAGCCGGACGGGTACGGCCGCGGGGCTGTCGCCGAAGGCGGCGGTCCAGGCGGCGAGGACGGGTTCGGCCTGCTCGGGGGTGCCGGCCCGGCGGGCGCAGTCCAGGACGGCGCGCAGCGCGGGGGCGGCGCAGCGGACGCAGCGGGGCGAGGCGCCACCGGCGGGCGCGTACAGGTCGTCCGCGGCCTCCTCGCGGCCGCAGCCCCCGCAGGCGGCGGTGGCGGGGCGCTGCCCCGGCGCGTCCGCCGGCGCCTCCGACCGCGAGTCGCCGGCCAGGAAGTCCCGGTACCACTCCAGCGCCCCGGCCCAGTTCCCGGCCCGCTCGGCGAGCACCGCGCGCAGCCGGGCGGCGGCCGGGTCGGACGGCGCGGTGTCGGCCGCGCCGAGCAGCTTCACCGCGAGCACCGGGCTGCCGGTCGACAGCGCGGCCGCCGCCAGGTGGTAGCGGTCGCGCGGCCCGGCGGCGGCGTCGAGCAGGGTGAGGACGGGCTGCGCCTGGCCCTCGGCAAGGGCCAGGGCCGCGCGCAGCCGGGCCTGCCGGTGGGTGTGGGCGCCGGGCAGGGAGTCGGCGAGGGCGAGCGCGGCGGCGGCCTGCCCGCGCGACTCGGCGTGGTCGCGGCCGGTGACCAGCAGGTGGGCGGCCTCGCGCAGGGCGGCTTCGCGCAGCGCGGCGCGGTAGCCGGGGGCCTCGGGGTGCTCGGCGGCGGCCTGCTGCCAGAGCTCGCGGGCGGCGGCCGGGTCGGTGGCGAGGCGGGTGCGGGCGAGCCGGTCGCGGGCGAGGGCCCGGCGGTCGCGCAGCTCCGGGTCGTCGAGCTGCTCCCAGCGGGCTAGGGCGCCGGCCGGGTCGCCCTGGCGAGCGAGGGCGAGGCCGTGGTGGTAGCCGGCAATCCGGGCCCACCGGCCGGCGGGATCGGTGGCGGCCTCGGTGCGCAGCAGCGGTTCGGCTTCGGCGGCCTGCCCGGCGGCGAGCAGGGCGGCGCCGAGCCGCACCTTGGCGGGGCGCCAGTCGGGGGCCCGGTCGAGGCCCGCCCGGTAGTCGGCGGCGGCCCGCTCGGGGCTCCCGGCCCGTTCGTGGACCAGGGCGAGGCCGAACCGGGCCGGGGCGAAGTCGGGTTGCACGGTGAGGGCGGCGGCGAACTGCTCGCGGGCCTGTTCGTCGGCGCCGAGCAGCAGGGCGAGCCGGCCGAGCGCGTAGCGGGGGCGGGGGTCGGTCGGGCTCTCGCCGACGGCGGCCACGAGGTCGGCCCAGGCGGCGTCGGTGTCGCCGAGCCGCTGCCGGGCGAGGCCACGGAAGAGCAGGCTGTCGGTGCGCAGCGCCGGGCCGCGGCCCCACGGGGAGGGCTCGCCGGGGCCGCGGCGAAGTGCCTCGTCGAAGGCGGCGACGGCGGCCTCGTCGCGGTGCAGGGTGTAGAGCTGGGCGCCCCAGCGGAAGGAGAGTTCGCCGCTGCCGCCGGGAGCGGTGGCGGCGAGCAGCCGCTCGGCCTCGGCGGCCCGGTCGGTGGCGCGCAGCAGGGCGGCGCGGGCGAGCACCGGCCAGTCCCGGCCGGGGAGGGCGGCGAGGGCGCCGGCGGTGGCCCGGTCGCGCTGCTCGGCGGAGCCGTCCCGGCAGAGCTGCTGCAGCCAGGCCTGGACGCGGGCGGCGGCCGCGGCCTCCTCGCCGGATTCGCCCGGTTCGGCGGCGGTGGCGGCGGTGGCGGCGGCCTGGAGGAAGGCGAGGACGGGGGCGAGGTCGCCGCCCGAAGCGGCCGGCCCCTGCGCCGTCCGTTCCTCGGCGAGGCGGCGCAGTCCCCAGCGGGGCAGCTGCCGGGCCGGGTCGGCGAGCAGCGGGAAGGCCTCGCGGTGGAGGGCGAGGGTGGCCTGCTGGTCGCCGGTGGGGATGGTGGCCTCGGCCTGGCCGAGCAGGGCGAGGCCGCGCCGGGGCCGCAGTTCCTCGGGGGCGTCGGCGAGCCGCCCGGCGAGCTGGGCGTACCGGCGGCGGGCCTGGGCGGCCTGCCCGGCGGCGAGGCGTGCGGCGGCGGCCGCGAGCGCCCGGTCGGCGGCCTCGGCGTCCAGCGGCCGCCGGCGGCGGGCCAGGACGACGGCGGCCGCACCCGCCAGTGCCACCACCACGATCAGCAGCACCGCGAACAGCACCATGAACCGCCCCCCTGCGTTCGGCTTTTCACCCGACCCATGATCAATGTTCCCCCGATGATCATGAGTTGACGTTCGTTTCGTGATGTTGCTCGGGCGGCAACAGAATAGGGCCTCCGACGGACGGTCGAACAGGACCAGGCCCTATCCTGGGCAGCGCGCCAAGCGTGTCAGCAGCGCATCGGCACCACGGCAACAGCGCAGCAACAGCACGGCAACAGCTGCAGGCAGCAGCGGTGAGAGCGTCGGGGGTCGCGTTTGTCCGGTTCGCGTTGGGTCCCCGGGCTCCGGTTCGGACCGGAGTTCGACCCCGAGCAGTACGAGCTGCTGGAGTTCCACCACCGGGGCGGCGAGGCCGAGGTGTGGCGGGCGGTGCGGACCGGCCACAGCGGGCTCAAGGAGCTGGTCGCCGCCAAGATCATGCTGGAGCGCGACCCGTCCGAGGTGCGGCGCTGGCTGGGGCGCTGGGACGACGTGTCGCACAACGCCCACCGCCTCGGGGTCACCGACCTGGTGGTGCCCAGCTTCCTGCTCGGGCCGGCCCCGCACCGGCCCGGGGCGGCGCCCAGCGGCGGGCTGCTCGGCTACCAGATCTCGCCGTGGGTCGAGGGCGTGCCGCTGCACACCTGGGCGCGCGGCCGGCACGGCGGCCCGGCGGCGATGGCCGAGGTGCTGGCACGGCTGTGCCGGATCGTCGACGAACTGCACCGCAAGCGCTGGGTGCACCGGGACATCTCCCCCGCCAACGTGCTCGTGGACGGCCAGGGGCAGGTCAAGCTGATCGACCTGACCTTCCTCGCCCCGCTCGACCACGCCCTGACCGTCGCCGTGTTCACCCCCGGGCACGTCCCGCCCGAGGCCGAGCAGGTCGGCGGCTACCCGACCACCGCCAAGGACCTCTTCGCGGTCGGCACCCTGGCCCGCACCCTGCTGCTGCCCGACCACGCCCGGCTCGACCACCGGCTGGCCGCCGAGCAGACCCGGGCCGAACTGCTGGCGGCCGGCTACGGCGAGGAGTTGGCGCAGTGGGCGTGCGAGCCGCTGGCCCGCGAGCCGCAGCGCCGCCCGTCCCCGCTCGGCCCGTGGGCGGCGCGCGGACGCGAACTGCTGCACGCCCACCGGCCGGTGGCCCGGACCGTCGGCCTGGCGGTGCTGCCGGACCGCTCCGGCCGGCCGCTGGTGGCCACCGCCGGCGCCGAGGGCATCGCGCTGGCCGGGCCCGGGCGTGCCGAGCACCGCCCACCCGCCGGACAGGGTCCGTACGCCGTAAGGGAGTTGATGGCCGGCTGGGCCGGCCGCCAGGGCGAGCTGGTGGTCTGCGCCGAGGACCGCTCCGGCGCCCTCTGGGTCGGTACGGCGGCCGGCTGGTGGGAGGCCGCGCGCGGCGTCAACGGCCTGGCCGGGGCCGTCGACGCGGCCGGCGAGCTGACGGTCTGGACGGCCGCCGGCGGCGTCCTGCGCTCCTACCGCTGGGCGCCCGGCCTCACCCTCACCGGGCAGGAGCACCCCGACTGCCGCGCCGACCGGGTCCTCGCCGCGATCGAGGAACGGCCCGGCGCCTGGCTGGTCCTGGTCGAGCGGCACGGACAGCCGCTGGCCTGCCGCCCTGGCTCCGGCGGCCCCGACACCCCGCTCGGCCCGTCCGGCCCGCTGCGCACCGGCGCGCTCGCCCGCACCTCGGCCGGCCCGCAGGCCGCCACCCTGCGCGCGGACGGCTCCGCCCGGCTGCACGGCCTCGGCGCGCCGACGCCCCCGGCCGAGATCGGCGACGGCGAGCCCGCCCTCGGCCTCGCCATGGTCGGCCACCGCGGCGGCCCCACCATCGCCCTCGCGGGCGAGGGCGGCGTCCGGCTGCGCCTGCCCGCCGGCGGGGCCTCCCGCCGCCCGCGCTGGTGGCGCCCCACCCTGCGCCCGGCCACCCGGGTCGCGCTGGCGATGGGCGACGACTGGCGGCTGTGCCTCGCGGCCGTGGTGGAGGGCGAGTTGCAGGTCTGGCAGGAGGACGCGGCGTACCGCTGGCAGGCGGTGGGGCTGCCGGAGGACTAGGTCCTCCGCGCTCGCCGGTGCTTCAGGACGACAGTCGCGCCGTGTCGGCGCCGAACGGCAGGTGCACGGTGCGGGTGGCGAGGAGCCACTGCCCGTCGATCAGCCGGAAGGTGTCCTCGTAGTGCCCGACGTTGGTCGGCAGGCGGGGCTCGATCATGCCGCCCGGGTGGCCGTCGACCCGGTACGTGGTCAGGTACGAGGTGGCCCGGGCCGTCGTCGGCGACTCCACCGTGACGAGGAGGTTCGTCATCAGGCGGCGCGACAGCCGGTCGGACGGGCGCGAGGCGAAGTAGGCGCGGAGGGCGTCGCGGCCTTCGACGCGGCGGGCGCCGTGCGGCCAGTGCCAGCTTCCGTCCGGGGTGAACAGCTCGGCCACGGAGGAGGGTTCGCCGAGGTCGAGGCGGTGCGCGAAGTCCACGATGAGGCGCTCGCAGGCGCGTTCCGCGAGCATCCGGTCGATCGGGGGCATGATCCTGTCATCCACTCCCCCTTCATAACAGCTCGACCGCGGCGCCGGGCGGCATCAACGCAAACCGCCGCCCGGCACCCGCGTCGCCCCGCGTCAGGCCCCCGGCAGCACGTGCACCGGCCCGACCGCCGCCACGTACGCCTCGCCGCCCACCGGCCACGCCCGGTCGGCCGCGGCGACCAGCACCTCGGGCAACCCGGCCGCCTCGGGCCGGAGTTCGACCCGGTGGTCGTGGCCCCGGAAGTCGCAGCCGAGCACCTTCGCCGGGACGGCACCCGCCACCGGCTCGGCGGTGAGCCGGAGTTGGCCCGGCCGGAGCAGGGCCAGGCCGCTCCCGGACACCGCCCCGGGGGCCGCCGGCGCGAGCGGCCCGAAGGCCGTCCGAGCCGCACCGCCCGCCCCCTCGCAGGGGATCAGGTTCGCCTCCCCCAGCACCCGGGCCACCGCCGGGTCCACCGGCCGGTGGTACAGCTCGTCCGGGCTGCCGCACTGCGCGATCCGCCCGTCCCGCAGCACCGCGACGGTGTCGGCGAACGACAGCGCCTCGTCCTGGTCGTGGGTGACCAGCACCGCCGTCGTCCCCGACTGCCGCAGCGTGGCCGCGACTTCACGGCGCAGCTCGGCACGCAGCGCGGCGTCCAGGGCCGCGAACGGCTCGTCCAGCAGCAGCAGCCGCGGCCGGGGCGCCAACGCCCGGGCCAGCGCGACGCGTTGCTGCTGACCGCCGGACAGCTGGTGCGGGCGCCGCTCGCCGAGCCCGGGCAGGCCGACCAGCTCCAGCAGCTCCGCCACCCGGGCCCGCCGCTGCGAACGCGGCAGCCCGAAGCCGATGTTGGCGGCGACGCTCAGGTGCGGGAAGAGCGCGCCGTCCTGCGGGACGAGCCCGATGCCCCGGTGTTCGGCGGCGAGCCGGTCGCGCCCGTCGTCCAGCACCCGCCCGTGCAGCACGACCTGCCCGGCGGCGGCCGGGTGGAAGCCCGCCAGCACCCGCAGCAGGGTGGACTTGCCGCAGCCGGACGGGCCGAGCACGCAGGCGAGGGCGCCCTCGGGCACGGTGAGGTCGATGCCGTGCAGGACCGGGCTGCGCCCGTGCGCGGCGTGCAGGTCGGTGACGGTGAGACCGACGGACGGACCGGTCATGAACCACTCCGGAGGGCTCGGCGGGTCAACAGCAGGACGGACGGCACGGACAGCGCCACCATGAGGGCCGCGTACGGCGCCGCCGCCCCGTACGCGAGGCCGCTGGTGTACACCCAGAACTCGGTGGCCAGGGTCTGGGTGCCGGTGGGCCGCAGCAGCAGGGTGGCGGTGAGCTCGGTGGAGGCGGTGAGGCCGACCATGGCGACGGCGGCCCCGAGGCCGGGCAGCACCAGCGGCAGGGTGACCCTGGCGAGGACGGCGAGCGGCCGGGTGCCGAGCGAGCGGGCGGCTTCCTCGACGCCGGGCGGGACCTGGGCGAGGGCGGCACGGACGGCCGTCAGCGCCAGCGGGAAGAACAGCACCACGTACCCGGCGACGAGCATCGGCGGCTGCTGGTAGAGCGGCCGAGCCCAGTGGACGGCGAAGTACACGACGGCGAGGGCGACGGCGATGCCGGGCAGCGCCCGGGTGAGGTAGGCGACCCGCTCGACGGCCCGGGCGGGCCGGCTGCCGCGCCGCCAGCCGTACAGGGCGACCGGGACGGCGGCGAGGGTGGCGGTGACCGCCGCGCCGAGCGCGTACCCGAGGGTGGCGAGGGTGGCCCCGAGCACGGAGGCGGAGGGCAGGGTGGTCGAGCTGCCCTTGACCAGCCAGTACGCCAGCGCGTACAGCGGCACCCCGAGCGCGACGCCGACCAGCGCGGCCAGCCCGGCGAGCGCGGGCACCGTCCAGCGGCCGAGCCGTACGGGCGGCGCGGTGCGGGCGAGCGCGCCGTGCCGGACCACCCGGGCCCGGCGGCCCGCCCAGGCCTCCAGGGCGACCAGCAGCAGGGCGAGCGCGACCAGGACGAGGGTGAGCAGGGAGGCGGAGGCCGCGTCGAAGCCGAGCTTGTACTGGGTGAACACGGCGGTGGCGAAGGTGGTGTAGCGCAGCATCGCGAAGGCGCCGTACTCGCCGAGCAGGTAGAGCGAGACGAGCAGCACGCCGCCGGCCAGCGCGGGCCGGGTGAGCGGGAGGGTGACCCGCCAGAGGGTGGCCAGGCGGCCGCGGCCGAGCGAGCGGGAGACCTCCTCGGCGGCGGCGTCGCCGTGCCGCAGGGCGGCCGCGACCGGGAGGAGGACCAGCGGGTAGAGCGAGCAGGTCATCACCAGCACCGCGCCCCAGTAGCCGTGGACGGAGCGGAACAGCGACACCCAGGAGTAGCCGCGGACGAACTCCGGTACGGCCAGCGGCAGGGCGAGCGCGACGGTCCAGGCCCGGCGCCCGGGCAGGGTGGTGCGCTCGACCAGGTAGGCGGCGCCGAAGCCGAGGACGGCGGTGGCGAGGGTGACGACGGCGGCCAGGCCGACCGTGTGCCACAGCAGGGTGGCGATCAGCGGGCGGCCGAGCAGGCGCCGGGTCTGCTCCCAACCGGCCTGCCCGGCCTGGGCGATGACGAAGCCGAGCGGCGAGGCGACCACCGCGACGACGGCGACGGCGACGGGGGCGAGCAGGCCGGCGCCCCGCCACCGGCGCGCCACGGCAGGGGTCGTCACTGTCGTCGCTGTCCTCACTGTCGCCGCTGTCGCCGCTGTCGCCGCTGTCGTCGCTCTCGTCGCTTTCGTCACTGGAGCAGACCGGCGTCCTGGAGCAGGGCGAGCGCCTGCTTGCCGTCGCCGAGCCCGGCCGGGTCGGCGACGGTGCCGATGCCGTCCAGGGCGGGCAGTTCGGGCTTGCCCTTCACGTCGGCGACCAGCGGGTACTCGTAGCTCGCGGAGTTCGCGATGACGGTCTGGGCCGGCGCGGAGGCGAGGTAGCCGAGGAAGGCCTGGGCGGCGGCCTGGTGCTTGCCGTGCGCGAGGACGGCGGCGCCGGAGACGTCGACCAGCGAGCCCGGGTCGCCCTTGGGGAAGTAGTGCAGGGCCGCGTGGGTCTGGGCCGCGCCCTTCTCGTCGCGCATCCGGTAGAAGTAGTAGTGGTCGATGACGCCGCCCTCGACCTCGCCGCTGTTGATCGCGGCGGAGAGGGTCTCGTTGCTGTCGTAGACCTTGGCGTTGTCCTTGAGGCCCTTGAGCCACTGCTTGGCGGCGTCCTCGCCCTCGGCCTTGACCACCTGGGTGACGACGGGGGCGAAGTCGGTCTCGCTCGGGGCGATGCCCAGGCGGCCCTTCCACTCGGGCTTGGCCAGGTCGAGCACGGAGGCGGGCGGCGCGGTGTCGGCGCCCTTGCCGGCGGCGGCGAGGAAGGCGGAGGTGCGGGCGGAGACGCCGACCCAGTCGCCCTTGCCGGAACTGTCGGCGGCCGGAACGGACTTGAGGGTGTCCGGGGCGACCTTGGCGAGCAGGCCCTTGTCGCCGAGGACGGTGAGCGCGGGCGGGTTCTCGGCGTAGAAGACGTCGGCCGGGGAGGCGTCGCCCTCCTGCAGGATCTGGTTGGCCAGCTCGGCCTCGTCGCCGGAACGCAGCTCGACCTTGATGCCGGTGCGCCGGGTGAAGTCCTCGGCGAGCGCCTTGACCGTCTGCTCGTGCTGGCCGCTGTAGACGGTGATCGTCTGGCCGGCCAGCGCGGTGCCGGAGGCCGTGGGCGCGCTGCCGCCCGAGCTGCCGCACGCGGTGAGGGCGAGCGCGCAGGCGGCGAGGAGGGACAGGCCCGCGAGGGGCCGGACGGTTCCGGGCATGGTGAGTCCTCCGGAGGGAGCGGGGGTGGGCCGGACGGGCGGGGCGTCGGCCTGACGGGCAGGGCGTCGGCGAGAACTTAGGACAGGGAAGCCTTGCCTAACAAGTTTCGGAGCGTCACATCTCGGCCCGGTCTCGGCAGGTTAGGAGAACGGTGAGCGATCCCCCAAAAGCAGGCAAAACACCGGCCAAAAACAGGTCGGATCGGACCCGCACGACCACCGCACCCGCCGGGCCGACCACTACCGTACGTAATCGAAACGCCGAGGCCCCGGAACCCTTCACGGGGTTCCGGGGCCTCGGCCCTGCCGGTGTCGAACGGTTCAGCGGAAGCGGCGCAGCCGGAGGCTGTTGCCGACCACGAAGACCGAGGAGAAGGCCATCGCGGCGCCCGCGATCATCGGGTTGAGCAGGCCCGCGGCGGCGAGCGGCAGCGCGGCGACGTTGTAGCCGAAGGCCCAGAACAGGTTGCTCTTGATGGTGCCCAGGGTGCGGCGGGAGAGCCGGATCGCGTCGGCCGCCGCGCGCAGGTCGCCGCGGACCAGGGTGAGGTCGCCGGCCTCGATGGCGGCGTCCGTACCGGTGCCCATGGCCAGGCCCAGGTCGGCCTGGGCCAGTGCGGCCGCGTCGTTGACGCCGTCGCCGACCATCGCGACGACCTTGCCCTCGGCCTGCAGCCGCTTGACGGTGTCCACCTTGTCCTGCGGCAGGACCTCGGCGATCACGTGCTGCGGCTCGATGCCGACCTCGGCCGCGACGGCCTCGGCCACCGCCCGGTTGTCGCCGGTCAGCAGCACCGGGGTCAGGCCCAGGCGCCGCAGCTCGGCGATCGCCTCGGCACTGGTCGGCTTGACCGCGTCGGCGACCACCAGGACGGCCCGGGCCTCGCCGTCCCAGCCGACCGCGATCGCGGTACGGCCGGCCGCCTCGGCGGTGCGCTTGGCCTCGGCCAGGGCCGGCGACAGGTGCTGCGACCACTCGGTGAGCAGCGCCTCCCGGCCGGCGACCACCGCGTGGCCGTCGACCACGCCCTGGACGCCCAGGCCCGGGACGTTCTCGAAGCCCTCGACGGCGGGCAGTTCACCGGCCTTGGCGGCGGCGGTGGCGATCGCCCGGGCGATCGGGTGCTCGGAGGCGTGCTCCAGGGCGCCGGCCAGGCGCAGCGCCTCGGCCTCGGTGACGCCCTCGGCGGTGTGCACGGCGAGCAGGGTCATCTGGCCGGTGGTGACGGTGCCGGTCTTGTCCAGGACGATGGTGTCGACCTTGCGGGTGGACTCCAGCACCTCCGGCCCCTTGATCAGCACGCCCAGCTGGGCGCCGCGGCCGGTGCCGACCAGCAGCGCGGTCGGGGTGGCCAGGCCGAGGGCGCACGGGCAGGCGATGATCAGCACGGCGACGGCGGCGGTGAAGGCGGCGGTCCAGCCCTCTCCGGTGCCGAGCCAGTAGCCGAGCGTGGCGACCGCGAGGGTGATCACGATCGGGACGAAGACGGCGGAGATCCGGTCGGCGAGGCGCTGGGCGGCGGCCTTGCCGTTCTGGGCGTCCTCGACGAGCTTGGCCATCCGGGACAGCTGGGTGTCCGCGCCGACCCGGGTCGCCTCGACGACCAGCCGGCCGCCGGCGTTGACGGTCGCGCCGGTGACGGCGTCGCCCACGCCGACCTCGACCGGGACGGACTCGCCGGTCAGCATGCTCGCGTCCACCGCGGAGGCGCCCTCGACGACCGTGCCGTCAGTGGCGATCTTCTCGCCGGGCCGGACCACGAACCGCATCCCCACGGCGAGTTCGCCGATCGGTATGCGCACCTCGCCGCCGCCGCGCAGCACCGTCACGTCCTTGGCGCCCAGTTCGAGCAGTGCCTTGAGGGCGGCGCCCGCGGTGCGCTTGGAGCGGGCCTCGAAGTAGCGCCCGGCCAGGATGAAGGCGGTGACGCCGGCCGCGGCCTCCAGGTAGATGTTGGACGAGCCGTCGCTGCGGCCGATGGTGAGGTCGAAGCCGTGCCGCATGCCGGGCATCCCGGCGTCGCCGAAGAACAGCGCCCACAGCGACCAGAGGAACGCCGCGCCCGTACCGAGCGAGACCAGGGTGTCCATGGTCGCGGCGCCGTGCTTGGCGTTCGTCCAGGCGGCCCGGTGGAACGGCCAGGCGGCGTAGGTGACCACGGGGGCGGCGAGGGTCAGCGACAGCCACTGCCAGTTGTCGAACTGCAGGGCCGGCACCATCGCCATCGCGATCACCGGCACGGCCAGCGCCACCGCGGTGAACAACCGCTGCCGCAGCGGGGCCAGTTCGTCGGCCGGCTCGGCCTGGTCGCCGTTCTGCTCGGCGACCGGCGGCTTGGGCAGGGCGGCGGTGTAGCCGGTGGCCTCGACGGTGGCGATCAGGTCGGCGACCTCGACGCCGCCGTCGAAGCTGACCTTCGCCTTCTCGGTGGCGTAGTTGACGCTGGCCGAGACGCCGTCCATCCGGTTCAGCTTCTTCTCGATGCGGGCCGCGCACGAGGCGCAGGTCATTCCGCCGATCGAGAGTTCCACCTCCGTGGAGGCGGGCGCCTGGGTGGTCATGGTCGCTCCTCGTGACTGGTCGGACAGGGGGTGGTGCGGTGGTGCGGGCGGGGTCCGTGATACCTGGGAGGGGTATCGGGCGGCGCCGAGTCCATTTGTACCCCAGGGGGGTATCGATGGCAAGCCTTCGCCGATACCCCCCATAGGTATTTTTCGGAGCCCTCGAACCGCTTGACTCGATACCCCTTGGGGGTATTCACTCAGGGCATCGAGCCGGGCCGACACCGTCCCGACAGGACCCGAGAGGAGGGCCGAATGGCCGGCTACCGCAACGAGAAGGACCAGCTCCTGCGCAGACTGCGCCGCGTCGAGGGCCAGATCCGCGGCCTCCACCGCATGGTCGACACCGACACCTACTGCATCGACGTCCTCACCCAGGTGTCGGCCGCCACCAAGGCCCTGCAGTCCGTCGCCCTGCACCTGCTCGAGAGCCACCTCGCGCACTGCGT
The DNA here is from genome assembly GCF_000961885.1 of Streptomyces rubellomurinus. GTDB lineage: Bacteria > Actinomycetota > Actinomycetes > Streptomycetales > Streptomycetaceae > Kitasatospora > Kitasatospora rubellomurina. The sequence goes on along the minus strand of NZ_JZKH01000007.1, from coordinate 68,734 downwards.
CCACGCCGCCATCGCCGACGGCGGCAGCGCCGAGGCCGACGCCAAGGTCGCCGAGGCCACCCAGGCCATCGCCCGCCTGATGCGCGCCTGAGCGCACCCCCTGAACCTCACCCCTCGAAGGAGCACCCCGCCATGAACACCGCCCTGCGCGTCACCGCCTTCACCGTCGGCCTCACCGCCGCCTTCGCCCTCGCCCTCGGCGTCGGCCACGCCGTCGGCCCCAACGGCAAGCCCGCCCCGGCCGGCCACAGCGAGCACGCGGGCCACGGCGACCACGCATCGGACGACGCCGCGCACCTCCCCGGCGGCCTACAGATCTCCGACCGCGGCTACACCCTCAGCGTCGACGACCCCTTCGTCACCGCCGGCGCCCCCACCGACCTGCGGTTCCGCATCCTCGGCCCGGACGGCCACGCCCTCACCGCCTACCAGCCGCAGCACGAGAAGGAGTTGCACCTGATCGTCGCCCCCCGCGACCTCTCCACCTTCCAGCACCTGCACCCCACCCGCGCCGCGGACGGCACCTGGAGCGCCCGCGCCGCCGTACCCGCCGCCGGCGAGTACCGCGTCTTCGCCGACTTCCTCCCGGACGGCGAGACCGAGGGCCTCACCCTCGGCGCCGACCTGCACGCCGCCGGCGACCTGCGCCCGGCACCACTGCCCGAGACCGGCCGCACCGTCACCGTGGACGGCTACACCGTCACCCTCACCGGCGACCTCACCCCCGGCCACGGCGACCAACTCACCCTGAGCGTCAGCAAGGACGGCCGGCCGGTCACCGACCTCCAGCCCTACCTCGGCGCCTACGGCCACCTCGTCGCCCTCCGCGCCGGCGACCTCGCCTACCTCCACGTCCACCCGCAGAGCACCACCCCCGGCCCCGCCATCACCTTCCACGCCACCGCCCCCAGCGCCGGCGCCTACCGCCTCTTCCTCGACTTCCAGCACGCCGACACCGTCCACACCGCCGCCTTCACCCTCACCACGGGCACCACCACCCCGGCCGAGCACCACCACTGACCACCCGCGCGCCATCCACTGCGCTGCGCACAGCTGCGTGAGAAGTCGACTCCGCCGACTTCTCACGCAACCCCTCCGCGCTGCCGCCCCTGAAACCCGGCCGCCGGAGCCCGAATTCGGCGCCGCGCCGTCCTGCTGATTGAGCGGGTCAGTCGGTGGCCTTGGGATGGCCAGTGCCCGCATAGGTGATCCAGGCCGTGCGATTGGCATCGTCGATCAGGTACCAGAGGCGCCCGCCGCCCGTGACCTCGTACTGCCAGCGTTCCAACTGCTGCCCTTTGAAGAGTGCAGTGCCGAGAGCCCCCTTGAGCCGGTGCTGGCGGTCGGGGCTGGCGACCGTACGCGGCTCAACACGGATCCGCTCGAAGGCCCGGCGCAGATTTCCCGCTGCCTGCCTGCCCAGGTCCTCCCAACCCTCCGCTGCTTCCGAGTTGGCGAACCGAAGGTCGTACTCGTCTCCGGTGGGTGGCGGCGCGGCCCGGTCGCCGCGCTTCGGGCTCACTCGACCGGCTTCGGCAGAGGGACGGGACCGAGGTCGCCCTCGGGCTCGCGGGTGAGAATGGCCAGCAAAGCCGGATCCGCGTACACCTCGGCACTGTGCTTCCACTGGGCCAGCAGCAGCGCGATCGGTGCAAGGTTGTCCAACGCCACCGCGCCGCGCGCCGTGTCGACCAGTTCGGCGAGCAGGGTCTCGACGTCCCCATCCGGCAGGAAGGTGATCCACGGCAAGGCTTCGGGCAGCGCTTGGCGAAGAACGGCGGCGTTCCCCGTGCGCACCAGCCCCGCCATCAGGCGGGAGGTGAAGTCCACGACAGTGGCGTCGCGCTCCATCTGATCGATGCGCATCAAGGCGAGATCCTCGGAATCGCGTCTCCGGAGTCGGAGCGCGCGGACGGCGTCCAGCCTGCGCGTTGTCGCGGCCGGGTGGTGAAGCAGTTCGCTGAATGGCACGTCCTCAAAGGCCACAGTCATAACATCCACAGTAGCTCGGATATTGAGCCGAGCGCAGCGCCGAACAGGCCCGTCCGTGCACCGAGCGCAGCTGCACGGGCGTGTCGTCAGCAGCGGCATGGCCGTACAGAACTCCAAGAACCCCAGCGGACCGGCGCCCACGTTCCCCTCGGATGCGTGGACGGCGTTCGTCACCGCCGTCAAGACCGACGAACTCCCCGGCGCCTGAACGACCGAGGTACTCCAGACGACACCGCCTGCGGCCGGCTCCTCAGCTGCGTCCTGGCCGCGGCCGGTCCGAGCTCGCAGGCCTGGCACTGGGGCCCCTGCGACCCCGAGGGCTTCGCGGCCATGGGCGTCGCCGAGATCCTGCTGCACACCCACGACATCACGCAGGGTCTGGCCGTGGAATGGCAGCCGCCCGCGCCGCTGTGCGCGGCCGTGCTCGCCCGGCTGTTTCCCGACGCCCCTCCCCGCCGGACCTCATGGATATGGAAGGCGGCGCGCTCCGACTGATCGCACCCACCGGGCGAACCTTCCGGGCCTGTCCGGCGGATCCCGCCGGACAGGCCCCTGGTCCCCGGGGAGGGGTCAGCGCTTGAGCGTGAAGGTGAAGTCGCCGGAGAGCTTGCCGCTCAGCCGGACCGCCGAGACGAGTTTGCCCTCCGCGATCAGCCTCTCGACCTCGGCCCGCGAAAGGCCGCACCCTTCGGCGATCAGCCGCACCGGCCGGACGGGGATCCGCGCCGCGAAGCGGACCGAGATGTCGATCACCTCGCGGTCCAGGTGATCCGATCCGCCGGTGTCGAGTCGCCAGGCGTCGTCCCAGTCGAGGGCGATGCGATTACGGCGCCGCAGGACCGGATCCTGGAGCAACTCGGCTGCCAGGCCAGGGTCGTTGTCGTGCATCCGGTCCAGCAGCTCAGGCCGGACGGAGCGCACGTTCGTCCGCTCCAGGACCGTGAGCTTCGCCGTGTCCCCGCAAGCGGTGCAGAGCACGAGGAGCCAGGCGTCGAGGAGCTTGTGGTTCGCGTTGACGCGGAACTTGCCGTTCGCCCGGAAGCGGTCGGAGTCGCACGCGGGGCAACGGCGCAGAACGGTCGGAAGGCAGGTGGGCATGACCACCCAGGTGTTGAGCACAGAAGTACACCGGTTTCAGTGTGAGAAGTCCGCAGCAAAAAGCAGCGCGGCGCACAGGCGCGACGCGCGACAGATCAGCAATCGGGAGGTCTCACAGGGTGTACAACGGAACGTCCTTGCCTAGACGACGTGGCTCGGCAGCACGGTAAGTGCGCACGGCGGCGCTGGTCCACCGGTTTTCGAGCGCCTACGGGCCACGGGCCTCAGTCAGCAGGCGCCGCTGCGGCAAAGCCTGGTGATCTCTGCGGCGACAGCCTCCGGGTCGGGGGCGGCGGTGACGTGGGCGACGTCGTCCAGGCCGGGGTGGGTGCCGACGCGGACGGAGTGCTGTGCGTTGAGCAGCAGGTCGAAGTCGTTGATGTCGTTGCCGAAGGCGTTGTACTGGTCGATGCCGAGGGAGGAGAGGGCTTCCCACTTGTTCGTGGTGCCCGGGGCGAAGTCGATGATCGCCTCGTCGAGGTGGTGGTTGACGGTCATCCCGAGTGCGCGGCCGGCCTCGGCGAGGGCTGCCATGTCGGTCGCATCGACCACGAGGAACTTCACGACGGCGATGAGTTCGGTGAGGTCGACCCGGCGCGCGAGGCGGCCCTGGTCGACGCGGCCGAGGATCGGGTGGTCGGCAGGCCCGGTGTAGGCGTAGTCCCAGGGACCGTCCGCGAGATAGCCCGCCCGGAACCGGTCGGCCTCGACGAGCAACTTGCCGAGGTCGCCCGCGTCGAACGCGGCCCGAGCCCGGACCTGGCCGTCGACGGAGACGAGGCTGCCGTTCCCGCCGATCAGGGTGGCGGTGGGGAAGGCCCCGTCGAGGACGGGCAGAAGGTCGCGGACCGGTCGGGCGGAGGCGAATACGAGCTGGTGACCAGCGCGCTCGCAGGCCTCGATGGCGGCCAGGATCCGGCGGTCGATGGTCCGGCCGTCGAAGCAGAGCGTGCCGTCGATGTCGAAGACCGTGGTGCGGGCAGTGGAAGTGATCACCATCTGATCGTATCGAGCCGACACCGTGTACGACCGACCGCCCGCCGGATGCGTGGCTCCGGCGGACGGCTACGCGTCGCGCGCGTCCTCGGGCGAACGGGGCGCAGCGGCCGGGCCGTTCGCCGGGGGCGAGGGCCGCGTGGTGCTCCAGCTGGTGTAGAGCCCGGAGAGGGCGATGGCGATGGTGCCCAGGGAGTCGGCCTGGACGCCCAGAACGATCAGCAGAACGCCGGTGGCCAGGATGGCCAGAATCACGATCACGTCGATGCGGCGGTCGTCCTGACGGCTCTTCCGGTGCATGCCCACGGTGGTCCTTCCCTCCCGTTTCGGACCCCGCGCTTCGGGGCCCGATTCGGTTGTATCCGCGGTCCGGGGCCGGCGGGCGCGATCGTTGTTTCCGGTTCGCCGGAGCTTCTTCGCCGCATGGCGCCGGTTCTTTCCCGCCCGTCGGAGGCGGTGGCGAATTCTTTCCGGGGGCCTGGGCAGACGGCTGTCGGCCGCCCTCGAAGCTGGCTAGTCTGACAGCGTGTCGATACCCGGGGGCAGTCGCACGGACGGCGGGGAACCGGCGCGCCGAGGGCCCGGGCGGCCCTCGAAGAGCCTGGACATCGCGGGGCTCGACCCGATCCTGCGCGAGTTCGCCCGGGAGTTGCGGGAGTTGAAGGGCCGCCGGACCCTGAAGGAGCTCGCCGCGGCGCTCAACTGGTCGCAGTCGGAGTTCTCCAAGGCGTTCAACGCCGTGAAGCTCCCGCCCCTGGGCCTCGTGGTCGCCCTCGCGGAGCTCGACGGCGCGGACGCGGAGGAGTGGCGGCTGAGGTGGGCCGTCGTCCGGCGACACCTGGAGCAGGCAGGGAGGACCGACCTGGTCCAGCGACCCAAGCCGCGGGAGCGCCACGCGCTGGACACCGCCGCGGCCGAGGCCGAAGCCATGCTCCGTACCATCCGGGCCCGGGCGGTCGGCTCCCGGAAGCTCGCGGCGCTGAACTCGGAGCCGCTGCTGGCGCAGCTCGACAAGAGCCTCCCGACCACGACCGAGAAGCAGGGCAGCGGCGCCGAGGAGTGCTGGCAGGACCTGACCGACTATCTACGGCGACTGGTCCTGCTCTTCGACCCCCGACCGATCGAGCCCGCCCGGCCGGGCCCCGCGGCGATCACGGACGTCCTGCCCCGCCTCGCGGAACTCGCCCGACTGACCGATCTGCCCGAGTGGACCGCGCTCGCCGAACTGATCAGCACGACCTACGAGTCGGCGCACGAGCGGGGGACGACGGTCGTGGGCGCCTGGCCGAACCTGTTCGTGGTGTACGAGGACAGGTTCGCGGCCTTCCGCACGGCCGCCGGCCGCAAGGCAGCGCAATTGGCCCGCTCCAGCGGCTACCTCCCCGCCGACGCCGTCGTCGTCGAGGCCGCTCCGGTGGACCTCGACAGGTACGACCCGCCCCGCAGCCAGTGGCGCGACCTGATCGGCTGGATGGTGGTGGTCCTGGTGGTCGCCCCCGGGGTCGTGCTGGCGGTCCACGGGGGCTCCGGCCAGGCGTGGACCGGTTGGGCCGCCTGGTCCACCCCTGTCCTCGTCCTGGCCGGCGGGGTCGCCGTCAGGATGCGGCACGCCCGGAAGGATCCGCCGCGCGGTGCCGGACACTGAGCCGGCGTGCCGACCTCCCGAGGGGATCAACCGGGGAGGTCGGCATCGGCGCTCCTGCCGCGCTGTGCGGTGCCCAGCACCGCTTTGCCGCGGCGACCAGCGGCCCTGTTCAGCCCTGCTCGGCCCTGCTGCGCCCTGCTCGGCCCTGCTGCGCCCCGCTCGTCCTACTCGGTCCGCAGCGCGGTGGCGGTCCGCGACCGGGCCGCCCAGCCGGCCGGCAGCAGTGCCCCGAGCAGGGCGATCACGATCCCGCCGGCCAGCAGGGGGATGAGCAGCCCGGGGGTGTAGACGTGGGACACGCTCGGCGGCAGGTGCCGGCCGATGGCGTCCCCCATCGGGCTCAGCGTCGCCTTCTCCACCGCGACCCCGAGCGGGACGCCGATCAGCCCGGCGATCAGGCCGGTGAGTGTCACCGAGGTCAGGACCATCGCGACGGTCTGCTTGGGCGTCATCCCGAGGGCCTTAAGGATCCCCAGATCGTGGACCCGTTCCCGGGTGTCCTGCACCACCATGCTCAGCACCCCGAGCGCGGCGACCGCGATCATCATCAGCGTGAGCGTGGCCACCAGGGCGCCCATGGTGATCATCACGATGTTCTTGCCCCAGCCCGAGTTCGACTCGACCGAGGCGTTCAGCGGGGTCAGCGCGGCGGCTGCCGAGGTGGACCAGTCCGATCCGCTGACGTTCGAGGCCAGCTGGACGTTGAACTGGTCGATGTGCGGGGTCAGGCCGGCGGCGGTGAAGGTGGCCGCATCCGTCATGACCGTGTAGTCGCCCTGGTTGGTGTCGAAGTTGATGCCGGCGACCTTCAGCGACAGGTGCTTGTTCTGCTGCACCACGGTGACGTCGTCTCCGACGTGGATCCCCACCGCCGAGGCCAGCTTGTCGCCGACCACGGCCTCGCCGGGCGCCGAGTACCAGCGGCCGGACAGCAGCTCCATGTGCGTCCAGGAGAAGTCGCCGGTGACCGTGAACACCCTCGGCGCTTCGCCGCCGGGCGGGGCGCCGACCATGGTCGCACCGCTGTCGCCCCAGCCGAACGCGGTCTTCGTGCCCGGGATCCCGGCGAGCGCGGCGGCCACCTCGGTGGCATCCAGGTGCGGGGTGCGCGGGTCGTTGGGGCCGTGGAGACCCCAGGGCACGCCCACGTCGGCCGTGGGGATCACGATCTCCGACGCGACGTTGAAGCCCGAGGTGCTGGTGTCCAGGTACTTGGTGAACCCGGACTCCAGCCCCACCGCGAACGTGACGCTCACCACGCCGAACAGCACCGCCGCACCGACCGTGACGGCCCGGGCCGGCCGGGCGAACGACTGGGCCAGGCCCATCGACACGGCCCGGGGCAGCGGCAGCCGCGAGGCCAGCCGCTGCGCCGCCCGACCGCCCCCGGCCTTGGGGGCGCGGCCGACCACCAGGGCCCGCACCGTCGGCATCCGGCCGGCCCGCAGTGCCGGGATCACAGCCGTGACGCCGACGATCAGCAGGGTGCCCAGCGACACCACGGCGCTGACCCACCACGGAATCGTGGCACCGGCCGCGCTGGCCGCGCCGAGCTGCTTGGTGGCCTCGCCCAGGATCGGCACGGCCAGGAGGTTGCCGGAGACCGTGCCGAGCACCACGCCGAGGGTCGCCGGGATCATGGCCTGCGCGGTGTAGGCGCGGGCCACCTGCGCAGGGGTGAAGCCCAACGACTTCAGGATCCCGATGCGCCGGATTCCCGAGGCCACCGCCCCGCTGACCACGATCGAGATGATCAGCACCGACATGAACAGCCCGAGGATCCCGAAGGCGGTCAGGAACGGCACGTAGGCCTTGGCGTTCCCGGTCGCCTGCTGCTCCGCGGTCAGGTACGACTGCCCGCCCTCGACCGCGCCCGCCGGCGCGGCGGCGGCCACCGCCTGCTTGTCGGTGGCGATGTCGGCGGCGGTCCCGGCCGTGGCGAACCGGTAGAGCATCTGGACGTCGGACTTGGCACCGGCCGCGGTGAGCCGCGCGAAACCGTCGGCGGTGGCGAAGGCGGTCGCGCTGTTGGTCACCGAGTTGGCGAAGCCGACGACTTTGAACGACGGGCTGCCCGGCAGGGAGGAGAACACCACCGAAGCGCCGAAGCAGTCGGCGGCGTAGTGCTGCCACGGCAGGGCGATCTCGCCCGGGTTCGTCGGCCAGCGCCCCCGGGTCAGCGCCAGCTGGTCCATCCCGGAGGTGCTCCCCAGGTCGGGCCGGGTGGTGACGGTGAGCGGACCGTTGTCGTGACCGGCGAGGGCCTCGTCGGGGCAGTCGGTGCCGACGGTCGTGTCCAGGGCGGCGGCGACCGGGTACGGCCCGGACGCCTCGGTGACGCCGGCGGCGTGCACGGTGGCGGTGGCCTGGGCGGCCGTGACCTTCGCACCGTCGAACTGGACCGCCAGGTGCGCCCCGTCCCGAGCACGGAAGGCGTGCTCGAACGGCGCCTGCACGACGGCCAGGAGGCCGAGGGAGAGCACGGCGGACGTCACCGCCGCGAACGTCGTCAGGGCCATCACGACGGACTGGACCCGACGGCGGCCCACGCCGGAGCGTACGACCTTGCCCAGGGCGCTCAACGGACCGCTCCCGCCGAGCTGTTGACGGTGGCGCCGCCGGCCGGGTTGACCACGTCGCGGGCCACGGAGCCGTCCACCAACTCGATCGTGCGGCCCGCGGTGCTCGCGGCCAGCTGCACGTCGTGGGTGACCAGCAGGATGGTCTGGCCGTCGCTGTTCAGCTCCAGCAGCAGCTCGCGCACGTCCTCGGCCGAGCTCGAGTCCAGAGCGCCGGTCGGCTCGTCGGCCAGCAGCAGCGCCGGGTCGTTCATCAGGGCCCTGGCCACCGCCACCCGCTGCCGCTGCCCGCCGGACAACCGCTGCGGATAGGTCTTGGCGTGCCGGTCGATGTCCAGCGAGCCGAGCAGGTCGACGGCCCGCCGCTGCGCTTCGCGCTTGCCCATCCCGGCCAACTGCGCCGGAACCATGACGTTGTCCAACACGGTCAGGTCGTCCAGCAGGTTGAAGAACTGGAAGACCATGCCGATGGAGGCCCGGCGGTACCGCGCCGAATCGGCCTCGCCGAGCTGGTCGACGCGGGTGCCGTCGACGGTCACGGTGCCGCTGGAAGGCTTGTCCAGACCCGCGATCAGGTTCAGCAGCGTGGACTTGCCACTGCCGGAATGACCGAGGATCGCCACGCACTCACCAGCCGCCACGGACAGGGTGACGCCGGCCAGTGCGGGCGGGCCGTCGTCGTACTTCTTCGTCGTGTCGCGAAGTTCGATCATCGGTGCATTCGTCATGGCCACGAACCTAGGAGCGGGCCCCGATCCACCGCGTCGGCCGGCGGATGTCACGTTCTCCCAGGCCGTCGGCTCGGGGGCGTATCCGGCGTACACCCCCGGGGCGACGCGCGGAGCCGACGCCGCTCCCTACGATCTTCCGCATGGAACAGCTCCTCCAGCGTCTCTCGACATCGAAGCGCGTGACCCGGCTGACGTCACGGGCCGTGGTCCTGGCCACCGCCTGCTTGTACGCGCTGATGCTCCCCTTGACGATGCCGACCCCTGAAAACGGCCTGTTCCCGTTCCCCGACCTCGAACCCGCCCAGTCGGTCGGCCTGTACATCGTGCTCGCCCTGCCGGTTCTGCTGGTGCGCCGTCTGCCGGCGGCGGTCTTCGCGACGGTCCTGGGCGAAACGGTCCTCGGCGACGCCTTCGGCGCGCGGCCCTCGATCGTGTTCGTCCTGCTCGTCGGCTTGGCCGGGTACCTCGCCGTCCGGCGGCCCAAGGCCGCCGCCGTCGGCTCCGTCGCGGGCGTCGCGGCCGCGCTCGTCAACGACATCCACACCCGCGAACAGTCCGTCAGCGACGCGGTCCAGTGGGCCGGGGGGTTCGCGTTGTGGTTCGCGGTCGCGTGGGTCTTCGGCCGGGTGTACCGCAAACGCCGTGAATACCTCGAAGCCCTGCGCGAGCAGACCGAGGCCCGCGCCGTCATGGCGGAGCGGCTGCGGATCGCCCGCGAGCTGCACGACAGCGTCGCGCACAGCATCGGGATCATCACGGTGCTGTCGGGAGCGGCGGCGCGGGTCGTGGAGACCAAGCCCGAGCAGACGCGGCAGGCGCTGACCGGCATCGAGACCACCAGCCGGGAGACGCTGCTGGAGCTGCAGCGCATACTCGGGGCGCTGCGCCGCGCCGAGCCGGACGACGCCGTGCCGCAGGCCGCTCCGCTGGCGCCGGCCGGCAGCCTGGCCGACGTCCCGCAGCTCGCCGAACGCACGGCCGACGCCGGGGTGCGGGTCCAGGTGACCTGGCGGGGCGAGCGGCGTCCGCTGCCGCCGGAGATCGAGCTGTCGGCGTTCCGGATCGTCCAGGAGTCGGTGACGAACGTGGTGCGGCATTCCGGTGCGCGGACGTGCCGGGTGGCGGTCGGTTACGAGCCTGAAGGGGTGACGATCGAGGTGGTGGACGACGGGGACGACGGTCTCGGCGGGCCCGGCCGGCCGAAGCCCTCGACGGCGGCCGGCGGGAGCGGCTTCGGCCTGCTCGGCATGCGCGAGCGGGTGACGCTGCTGTCCGGCCAGTTCAGCGCGGGCCGGCGCCCGGAGGGCGGATTCCGAGTGGCTGCGAGGCTCCCGGCATGAGCGTGCGCGTGCTCCTGGTCGACGACCAGCCGCTGATGCTGGTCGGGCTCGGGATCCTGATCGGCGACACCGACGACCTGGAGGTGGTCGGCCAGGCCGGCGACGGCCGCGAGGCGGTGCGCCTGGTGCGTGAACTGCGGCCGGACGTCGTGGTGATGGACATCCGGATGCCGGGCATGGACGGGATCGAGGCGACCCGACAGGCGACCGCCGAGCCGGACCCGCCCAAGGTGCTGGTGCTGACGACCTTCGACCACGACGAGTACGTCTACGGCGCACTGCGCGCCGGGGCCAGCGGATTCCTGCTCAAGAGCATGGCCCTGGACGCGATCCTGGAAGCGATCCGGGTGGTGGCCGCGGGCGACGCGCTGATCGCGCCGAGCGTGACCCGACGGCTGATCGCGGACTTCGCCGGAACGTCCCGCCCCGCGGCCCCCGAACCGGACACCGAGCCCGCCGCGGACCCGAGTCCCATCACGGGGATCACCGACCGGGAGCGCGAGGTGCTGGCACTGGTCGGACAGGGACTGTCGAACACGGAGATAGCCGAGCGGCTGGTGATCAGCGCGGCGACCGCGAAGACCCATGTCGCGCGTCTGTTCGCCAAGCTCGAGGCTCGCAACCGCGTCCACCTGGCGATCATCGCCTTCGAGACCGGACTCGTGCCGCGTAGCCGGTAGGGGCAACCGCCGGCAGCCGGAAGGCGATGCCGGGACCTGCGCGGGAGCAGCGCCGTGCCCCCGGCGACGGCGAGCGTGCGCGGGCGGTCGTCGCCGAGCAGCCGGACGACGGTGGCCTTGTGCACCACCGCCTGGGCCTCAGGCCGTGCCCCGGCGCGTGCGCGCCGCACACGCCATACCGGCCAGGGGTACCCCGGAAGCACAACCCGCCGACGCACCGACCGGCACGGCGCGGCGGCCGGGAGCGCAACCGCGCCGCCGGGCGGGGCGTCTCTGCACCCGTTCGATCACGACGGGCAGCAGCAGGACGACGAGGGGACCCACCGATGGCCGACCGACTCCGCACAGCGATCCGGATCGGGGCGGGGCTCCTGGCCCTCGCTCCGCTGCTCGCCGCCTGCGACAGCGGGCCGACGCCGCCCGCCGCGCCGACCACGGAGATCGCGCTCCCCGACCTGAAGGAGGCCCACGACGCCGCCTCCCCCTACCCGACCGAGACGGTGACCCTGACGGTCGGACAGAGCCTGGGCGTCCGCGGACGCCTCACGAACCCGACCGCCTGGGCCTGGGAGCCGACGTCGGCCGGCGACAGCGCCGTGGTGCGGCGCGGCCCGGACTTCGTCACCGCCCCCTGCCCGGAGGACAGCATCGGCTGCTCCACCGAGGGCGACCAGGTCTTCGTCGCCGTCGCCCCCGGCACCACCACGCTCAGCTGGAGGTTCGAGGACCGGGGCCACTGCCCGGCGTCGCCGACCCGCCCGGACCCCCGGTGCGCCAACGCCGCCACGAAGAACATCCAGGTCACCGTACGGAGCTGAGGCCCGGACGCCCGACCCCGGAAGCCCAACCCCGGCCGCCACGGCGCGAATCGCCCCTTCCCGAGCTCCTACCGAATCCCTTCCGGGTACCCTAGGGGGGTATGGTATGTTCATCAGGAAGCAGCCGCCGGGCCACCCCGCCCGACCGGCTCCGGGCACCGACGACAGAGGAGCACACCATGAGCGAGACCACCGTCACCGTCGAGTCGGCCACCACCGAGGGCTCCTCCTGCTGCGGCTCGTGCGGCACCGGCACCGCCGCGGCCCCCGCCGCCACCACCGCCGAGCGCGCCGCCTTCCAGGTGAAGGGCATGACCTGCGGCCACTGCGTCACCGCCGTGACCGCCGAGTTGAAGAAGATCGAGGGCGTCACCGAGGTCGCCGTCGACCTCGCCACCGGCACCGTGACCGTCGACAGCGCCGCGTCCCTGAGCGACGCCGAGGTCGGCGAGGCCATCGACGAGGCGGGCTACGAGCTGGTCGGCCGCCTCGCGGGCTGACCCACCGGCGGGCCCGGGCGGGACGTCGCACTTCCCCGTCCGTTCCGCCCGGGCCGACACACCCCGCCCCGCCGGTACAGTGAGGGCCCGCCCCACCGCACAGGAACCGGAGACGGCCATGGCCGGCTACAGCTCCCACAAGGACGACTTCCTCAAGCGGCTGCGCCGCGTCGAGGGCCAGATCCGCGGCCTGCAGCGCATGGTCGAGCAGGACACCTACTGCATCGACGTCCTCACCCAGGTCTCCGCCGCCAGCCGCGCCCTGCAGTCCTTCGCCCTCCAACTCCTGGACGAGCACATCGAATGCTGCGTCCGGGACGCCATCAGCGAGGGCGGCCAGGAGGCCGGCACCAAGATCCGCGAGGCCAACCGGGCCATCGCCCGCCTGGTCCGGTCCTAACCGGGCAGTACGGGGTAGGGGTATCCCGCCGGTCACCCCCAGAGCGACTCCCCCAGCACCCCGCCCTCGGCCGCCACTCCCGGCAGGACGTACGCCACCGCCGAGCCGTTGTGCTCCAGGAACGGATTCAGCGCGTCCTTCGCCGCCAGCCGGTTCTGGATCCGGGTGAACTGCCCCGGATCCCGCATGAACGCGCAGAACAGCAGCCCCCGGTCCCCCGCCCCGTCGTCGTAGCTGTAGCCGCGCCGCAGGATCCGCGCGCCGCCGTCGAGCCGCGGGCTGCTGAGCCGCACGTGGGCGCCGGCCGGGATGACGTACGAGCCGTCCGGGTTCTTGGCGTAGATGTCGGGATCGTCGTGCTCGGCCGCACCCGTGAGCGGTGCGCCGTCGCCGATCCGGCGGCCCATCGCCTGGTCGCGGCGGTCCTCCGCGAGGGCCGCGAACGCGGCGGTGTCCATCCGGATGCGCCGGTAGACGAGCACCGTCCCGTGCTCGTACGGACCGCCCGCCGGGCCCCAGACCCACTGCTTCGCCGTCTCCTCGTCGGGGTTGGCGGTGCCGTCCTTGTAGCCGAAGAGGTTGCGCGGGGTGGTGCCGGGGGCCGTGCGGGGCAGGAACCCGCTCTGGGTCCAGCGCGGCGTGCCGCCCTTGGCCGCCACCGCCGCCGCGACCTGCTCGGCGAGGACGCTGACCGGCCAGCGGTCGGCCGCGCACAGCTGCAGCACGAGGTCGCCGCCGCCGCGCGCCGGGTCGAGCCGGTCGCCGGGGAAGGCCGGCAACTCGGCGAGGCCGGCCGGGGCGTTGAGGCCGAGCCGCCCGGTGAGCGCCGGGCCGAGCGCGACGAGGCTGCTCAGCCGGGCGTCCTCGCCACCGCGCAGCCGGGGATCGGCGGAGGTTCCGGCCGTGGCCTCGGCGAGCAGCCGGGTGAGGTCGCTCAGCAGGGAGCGCAGCGCCGCCCGGCCGTCCGAGACGGCGGCGGGCGCGAGGTCGAAGGCGAGCAGCTGGGTGGCGGGCTGCTGGGGCGCCGTCACCCCGGACTGCCGGGGCCCGTGGAAGGGCAGCGCGGGCCCGGTCGACGGGGGCGGCGGCGCGGCCGCCGCGGCGGGCTCGGAGCCGCTACCGCGCGCCAACGCCCCGACGCCCGCGCCGATTCCGGCCGCGAGCACCACGCCGCCCGCGATCAGCGCCCGCCGGTCGACACCGCGTCCGGCGTCGCCCGGCTCCTTCCGCGCCTTTCCGCTTTCGACATGCATGGAGCACATTGGAGACGATAGAACACCATTCATGCAACTTTTGACGTTCGGTCAACTCGACTCCGGGGCGCGGCCCGTACGTGCACGATTCGCGCCACGCCGGCTCGCCGCCCTGCTCGCCGTCGCCGCCCTCGCGCTGTCCGGCTGCTCCTCCGGCGGCTCGAAGTCCTCCGACGCCGGGGCCGAGCACCCCGAGGGGACGGTCGTCCGCGTCCCGCAGAACTTCCCGACCATCCAACAGGCCGTCGACGTCGCCCGGGAGGGCGACACGGTGCTGGTCGGCCCGGGCGTGTACCGCGAGGCCGTCCGGGTCACCAAGCCCCGACTCGTCCTGCGCGGCACCGACCGCAACACCGTGATCCTGGACGGCGGTCTGCGCCTCGTCAACGGTGTCACCGTGACCGGCCCCGGTTCGGTGGTCGAGAACCTGACCGTCCACAACTACCTCGCCAACGGCGTGCTGTTCACCGGCGTCACCGATGAACGCCTCCAGCAGCACGGCGCCGGCGGCTCCGCCTACGACCCGCTGGACACCGCCCGCTTCCCCGTCGTCCAGGGCTTCCGCGCGACCAGGGTCACGGCGTACGACAACGGCCTGTACGGCATCTACGCCTTCGACGCCCGGGGCGGCGTCATCGAGGACTCGTACGCCTCCGGGCAGGCCGACTCCGGCATCTACGTCGGCCAGTGCAAGCCCTGCGACACGCTGGTGCGCGGCAACACCGTCGAGCACAACGCGGTCGGCATCGAGATCACCAACGCCTCGGACGGCCTGGCGTTCCTCGGCAACCGGGTGGTCGCCAACCGGGTCGGCATCACCGTCAACTCCAACGACCTGGAAGCCCTCGCCCCGCAGCACGGCGCCGTCATCGCGGGCAACGTGGTCGCCGACAACAACGCCGTCGAGACGCCGCAGCAGGCGGACGGCGGCTTCGGCATCGGGATCGGCATCGGCGGCGGCACGGCCAACGTCGTGCGGCGCAACCTCGTCCAGGGCAACCGCGCGGCGGGCGTCATCGTCACCGACCCGCCCGGGCACCCCGCGAGCGGCAACCGCGTCGAGGGCAACCGCGCCACCGGCAACGGCACCGACCTGGTGCTCGTCTCCGCCGATCCGGGCAACTGCTTCACCGGCAACCAGCCGGCCGTCCAGAGCCCGGACGGCCTGGAGGGCCTCGCCGACTGCGCCGCCCAGGGCCGCGGACCCGTTCCGGCCGGCCGCGCCACCGCCGTCCAGGCGCCGCCGGGCATCCCGTTCAGCCAGGTCCCGGCGCCCCCGGCCCAGCCCTCCCTGCCGGACCCGAACGCCCCGGCCCGGCCGGCCGTCGACCTGCCGGGCAAGGTCGACCCGGACGCCTACCCGCTCCCGACCGACCCGGCCGTCCTCCCGCAGCCGAAATAGCGGCCGAGGTGGGCGGATCGAGCACGACGGGCGGGAGCGTGGCAGCCGCGCTCCCGCCCGGCGGGCATGGCCCGATCGGGACAGGCGTCCCCAGGAGATCGGCACTCGATCGTCCACGTCCCAGGCTTTTGACATAGCCGCTGAACTGCACGACGGGAAAGCAGCCACCCATGCTCATCAGTTCGCATGCGATCGCACGAATGCGCACCCGAACAGGCTCCGCGCCGGACCCCCGCCTCCCGGGTACGGCATGATCGGGCGCACCGTCCGCCGCCCGAGGAGTCCGATGAACCGCCTCGCACGCACCGCCGCCCTGGCCGCCGTCACCCTGCTCGCGACCACCGGCTGCGCGGCCACGCCCTCCCACGCCCACTCCCGGCCCACCGCCACCGCCACCGCCAGCGTCACCGAGACCGCCGGACCCGGCACCCCCGTCCCCGGCACGCCCGCCCCCGGCGGCGCAGCCTGGCACGGCCAGTTCCGCGACTACGGCAGCGCCCAGTGGAAGCACGCCTGGGGCGCGGTGGACCAAGGCGCCTGGGGCTCCGCCGACTTCGGCGCGGTCGACACCCCGGCCGCGCCCGGCGGCGGCCCGGCCCTGCAGGTCACGTACGGCGCCGGCTCCTCGTCCAACTCCTGCACCGACTGCCCCAACCCGGGCGGCGGCCAGTTCTACACCGACCTGACCACGCTCGGCCTGGGCAACCTCGCCCGGGGCCGCACCCTGGACCTCAAGTACGCCGTCAGGTTCCCCGCCGGCCGCGACTGGGGCAAGGCGGGCAAGCTGCCCGGCCTGTACGGCGGGAAGATCGGCGAGGAGTCCGGCGGCAACCACGGCGACGGCTGGTCCACCCGCTACATGTGGCGCGGGGCCAAGGGCAGCCCGGACAACGGCGAGGTGTACCTCTACACCCCCACCAACTCCGGCCCGACCGGCTACGGCGTGGACGAGGGCCTCGGCGACTGGCACTTCCAGGCCGACGACCGCTGGCACACCGTCGAGCAGCTGGTGGACCGCACCACCGGCGACATCACCGTCTGGTACGACGGCCGCCAGGTGCACCACGCCACCGGCACGGCCTCCGGCATCGGCTCGCTCCCGTTCGGCGGCGTGCTGTTCTCCACCTTCTACGGCGGCCACGACACCTCGTGGGGCCCGGCCACCGCGCAGCACGCCTGGTTCGCGGACTTCTCCCTCTCGACCGGCGTCCAGCACTGACGGCGCGCACCGACGGAGCGACCGCTCAACCGACCGGCCACCCGACCACCCGACGGAGACAGCATGACGACGACCGGCTGGCCCGCCGAGCTGCTGCTCGGCCTGGTGGTCCTGCTCGGCTCCTCGGTGCAGCGGCTGGCGGGCATCGGCTTCGCCCTGGTGGCGGCGCCCGTCCTGGTGCTGCTGCTCGGCCCGGGCGACGGCGTCACGCTCGCCAACCTCGCCTCCGGGGTGATCAGCGCCATCGGCCTGGCCGGCGCCTGGCGGCAGGTGCGGCCGGGCGCGATGCTGCCGCTGATCGCCGCCGCCGCGTGCACCGTGCCGGCCGGCTCCTGGGTGGCGGCGCAGGTGCCGGAGGCCGAACTGCTGCTGGTGATCGGCGGGTTGGTCAGCGCGGCGGTGCTGCTGGTGATCCGGGGCGTCCGGGTGGCGGCGCTGCGCGGCGTGGGCGGGGCGCTGGCGGCCGGTGCCACCAGCGGGTTCATGAACTCCGCCGCCGGGGTGGGCGGGCCGGCCGTCTCGCTCTACGCCGTCAACACCGGCTGGACGGCCCGGGAGTTCGTGCCGAACGCCCAGCTGTACGGCGTCGTCGTCAACTCCCTGTCGCTGACCGCCAAGGGCGTCCCGCACCTGGCCGCGCCCGCCTGGGCCACGGCGGCCGCGGCGATCGCGGGCGGCACCGCGCTGGGCCACGCCCTGGCGGACCGCGTCCCGGAGCACCGGGCCCGCCGGGTGGTGCTCGGCCTCGCCCTGGCCGGCGGCCTGGCCACCCTCGCCAAGGGCCTCACCGGGCTGCTCCGGTAGCCCGCTCCCACGGCGCTCGCGCCGACCCGCGGGCGCGCGGCTCGATTTCAGCGCGAAACACCACCCGGAACACCACCCGGCCCATCGCCCGGAACGCCACTCGAGACGCGCAACACGGCCGGAATTCCGACGCATTTCCTCCACGACCCAAAACCCCACCGGGTAACGGAACAGCCTTGGTCAAACCCCTCCTGGAGCTGAGGAGGCCATGCCATACTGCATCGGTGACGCCAACGAGCCTGGACACCCCGCGACCCCCCAGCAAGACCCAACTGGGCAGGAAATTCAACCTGTTGTGGTCCGCGTCGGGAATCTCGGCGGTCGGCGACGGCATGCGGGACGCGGCCCTGCCGCTGCTCGCCGCGACACTCTCCGACTCGCCCAGTGCCGTCGCCCTGGTGAAGGGCGCCGCCGCGCTCCCCTGGCTCATCATGTCCCTGCACGCCGGCGTGATCGCCGACCGGTCCGACCGCCGGCGGCTCATGTGGACGATCGATTTCGGCCGCGGCGCGATCGTCCTCGGCTTCGCCGCCTGGGCGCTGCTGTCCTCGCCGCCGCTGGCCGCGCTCGCGGTGCTCGCCTTCGCCCTCGGCTGCGGCGAGACGATCTTCTCGAACGCCGCCACCTCCGCCCTGCCCGACGTCGTCCGGGCCGACCAGCTCGACGCCGCCAACGGCCGGATGCAGGGCAGCGTGATCCTGGGCGCCAACCTGGGCGGCCCACTGCTGGGCACCGCGCTCTTCGCCCTGGCCGCCTGGGCCCCGTTCACCGTGGACGGCACGTCCTTCCTGGTCGCCGCCGTGCTGGTGACCTTCACCGGCCAGTCCGGCAAGGTCGCGCCGCGCGCCGACCGGCGCCCGATGGCGACCGAGATCCGCGAGGGCGTGCGCTGGCTCCTCGCCAGCCCCGAGGTGCGGCTGCTCACCGTCGTCTCCACGCTGGGCGCGATGGCCTTCTTCATGGCGAACACCATGATGGTGCTGCTGGTCACCCGGACCCTGGACGCCCCGGTCACCGCCTTCGGCGTCGTCCTGGCGGCCGCCGCGGTCGGCGGCACCGCCGCCAGCATGCTGGCCGGCCGGATCAGCCGCCGGATCGACCGCAGCGCCCGGATCGCGCTCGGCTTCGGCCTGATGGGCTCCTGCTGGGTGCTGCTCGGCCTGTCCTCCTCCTGGCTGCTGGTGGCGGCGATCAGCACCGGCACCGGCTTCGGCGTCGTGCTGTGGAACGTCCAGGCCACCTCGCTGCGCCAGCAGGCGGTGCCGAAGGAACTGCTCGGCCGGGTCAACAGCTGCTACATGCTGATCAGCCGACTCGGCATCATCGTCGGCACGGCGCTGAGCGGCTGGATCGCCGGCGTCACCAGCATCCGGGTGCCGATCGTGCTGGGCGGCGCCGTCCTGCTGCTCTGCCTGCTCCTGGTGCCCCGCCTCGCCCGGATCGAGGCGGCCCCGGCCGCCGTGCCCGGCCAGGGCGGGCCGGCCCCGGCGGAACGCACCGGGTCCACCGACTGAGCCACGCTCGGTCACCGGCCCGCAACCTGGATCACCGGATGTTCACCTCCCGGACCCGAACCGGACCTGTCGGTGACTGGCATATAGCCGGTGGCTGGCCTATAGTCACCGGATCGAACGGGGCAGGGACAGCGGGGTGGCACGGGGTGGACTTCCGAATACTGGGTTCGGTCACCGTGACCAGCGCGGACGGCCGGGACCTGCCGGCCGGGCCCGTCAAGCGCCGCAGCCTGCTCGCCATGCTGGCGCTCGGCGCGGGCGCGCCCGTCACCGTCGACCAGCTCACCGAGGCGCTCTGGGAGACCGACCCGCCCCGGCACTCCCGGACGGTCATCCAGGGCCACGTCTCCCAACTGCGCGCCCTGTTCGCCGAACACGACGCCGCCGCGCACGGCGTCGAACTCCGCACCGAGGGCAACGCCTACCTGCTCCGGACCCCGCGGCACGCCGTCGACGCCGACCGGTTCGAACACCTGCTGCGCACCGGCCGGGAACGGCCCGACCCCGCCGAGCGGGTCGCCGTGCTCGGCGAGGCTCTCGCCCTGTGGCGCGGCCCGGCGCTCACCGGCACCGCGCCCAGCCCGGCACTGGAGTGCGCGGCGCACAACCTGGAGGAACTGCGCCTGACCGCCGTCGAGGAGCTGGCGCACGCCCACGGCCTGCTCGGCGATCACGGCGCCGCGGCCCGGGTGCTGCGCGCCGAGGTCGCCAAGGACCCGCTCCGGGAGCCGCTGATCGCCGCCCTCATGCGCGCGCTCGGCCGGGCCGGACGGCGCTCCGAGGCCCTGGACTGGTTCCACCGCACCCGGCGCACCCTCGCCGAACAGCTCGGCGTCGACCCCGGCACCGACCTGGTCGACGCCTACGACACCCTGCTGCACGGCCCCGCGCCGGTGCCCCCGCCCGAGCCGGCCCCGGCCGCGGTTCCCGCCGCGACTCCGGCTCCGATTCCCGCCGCGGCTCCGCCCCCGCCGCCGGTCCCGGTGCCCGCGGTCACCCCGCCGACGCCCGTCCCCACCGAGTCGCACGGCCTCGCCGTGCCGCCGCCCGCCCTCACCCCCCGGCTCTTCCCCCGCCGCCCGCGCGGATTCTCCGGCCGCGAGGACGAGTTGACCGCGCTCGACCGGGCCACCGCCGCCCCCGGCGCGATCGCCGTCGTCACCGGCAGCGCCGGCGTCGGCAAGACCGCCCTCGCCGGCTACTGGGCGCACCGCCGCCAGGCCGACTTCCCGGACGGCCGGCTGTTCGTCGACCTCTGCGGCTACAGCCCGATCCCCGCCCGCGACACCGCCGCCGTGCTGCGCGAGCTGCTGCTCGCCCTCGGCGTGCCCGCCGAACAGATGCCCGGCTCGCACCAGGCCATGGGCGCGCGCTACCGCGAACTGACCGCCGAGCGGCGGCTGCTGCTCGTCCTGGACAACGCCCACCGGTCCGAGCAGGTCCGCCCGCTGCTGCCGGACGGCGACGGCTGCGTCACCGTGATCACCAGCCGCGACCGGCTGGCCGGCCTGGTCGCCTCGGACGCCGCCCGGCTGGTGCCGCTCGCCGAGCTGTCCTCCCGGCACGCCATCACCCTGCTCGCCGACACCCTGGGCCCCGACGTGGTCGCGGCCGAACCCGAGGCCGCCGCCCGGCTGGCCGACCTGTGCGACGGGCTGCCGCTCGCGCTGCGCCTCGCGGCCGCCCGGACGGCCTCCCGCCCGACCCGCGGTCTGGCCGCGCTCGCCGACGAACTGGCCGACGAGCAGCGCAGGTTGAGCCTGCTGAACGTGGAGGACACCTCGGTCGCCGCCGCGCTCGGCCTGACCGTCCAGCAACTGCCCGAGTCGGCCCGCCGGATGTTCCAGCGGCTCGGCACCCACACCGGCGCGACCCTGGACGGCCGGACGGCGGCCGCGATCGCCGGCTGCCGGCTGGAGCGCGCCACCGAGGCGCTCGACCAGCTGGCCGCCGCCCACCTGATCATCGAGACCGGCCAGGACGCCTACACCCTGCACGACCTCGTCCGGCTCTACGCCCGCAGCCTGCCCGCCGACGACGACGCCGAGGCGCTGCCGCGGCTGCTCGACCACCTGATGAGCACCCTGCTCGCCGCGAGCGCCGCCGCCGAGCCGGGCAGCGAGCCGTGCTGCCTGCTGCCCGTGGGCTCCCGGCACTCCGTGGACGTGCGCCCGTTCCCGGACCGCGCGAGCGCGCTCGCCTGGTACGCCGCCGAGCGGGACACCCTGCGCGGCGCCGTCGAGGCCGCGGTCGCGGTCGGGCTGCACGACCGCGCCTGGCGGCTCGTGCTGCTCCAGTGGCCGCTGATCGTCTGGCAGGTGCGGGACGACTGGACGCCGCTGCTCGCCCAGGGCCTGGCCGCCGCCGAGGCCTGCGGGGACGTCCGGGCGCAGTCCCGCGCCCGGGCGCTGCTGGGCTGGGTGCTCACCGAGGAGGGCCGGCACGCCGAGGCGCTGACCCATCTGGAGCTGGCCCCCGAACTCTCCGCCCGGGCCGGGGACGTGACCGGCGAGGCGGTCGCCCTCGTCAACCTCGCCCTCGCGCTGACCCGCCACGACCGGCTCGCCCGCATCCACGGCCTGCTCACCCGCGCCCGCGCCCTGGCCGAACGCGGCGGCCGCCGCGACCTCATCGCCCTCACCCACCAGCACCTGGCCGACCACTGCCTGACCGTCGGCGCCCACACCGAGGCCGCCCAGCACGCGGCCCGCGGCCTCGCCCTGGTCGAGCCCCCCTTCCCGGCCTCCCGCCAGGTCGTCCTGCACACCCTCTTCGGCCGGGCCCTCGCCGCCACCGGGCAGCCGGAGGAGGCCGAGCGACACCTCACCGAAGCCGTCCGCATCGCCCGCGGCCACGGCTACCGGGACGGCGAGAAAGCCGCCCGCACCGCCCTCGCCGCCCTGGCCACCCTGCCGAGCACCGCCTCGGCCACCTCGTCCCCTGCCTGAGGCCCCCCGAGGGGCCCGGCCTCAGCGCTCCCGCCCCCGGGCCTTCAGCGGGGTGGCCGGCAGGTCGGGGGCGGGGAGGCGGAGGCCGTCGTAGCCGCGGACCTCGCCGAAGCGGCTGCCGCGCTCCCAGTCCCGCCGGGCCTCGGCGATCTCCTCACCGGTGCGGGCGACGAAGTTCCACCACATGACGAGGCGTTCCTCGAAGGGCGCGCCGCCGAGCAGCAGGACGGCGCCGTCGGTGTGGGCGCGCAGCGGGAGGGCGGTGCGGCCGCAGCCGAGGTAGAGCATCGAGCCGGGCTCCACCGGGACGCCGTCCACGTCGATCCGGCCGGCCATCGCGAGGACGGCGTACTCGAAGTCCGGCAGGACCGGCAGCCGCGGCGAGGCGCCCTCGGCGAGTGCCAGGTCGGCGCCGACCAGGGGGGTGTAGGCGGTGCCGGGGGAGGTGGCGGTGTCGAGGGTGCCGAGGATGACGGTGGCGCGCAGGCCGGGGGCGGTGACGACGGGCAGGTCGGGGTGGTGCTCGAAGGCCGGGGCGGTGTGCCGGTGGGGGTCCGGCAGGGCGACCCACAGCTGGGCGCCGTGCAGGTAGCGGGCGTGCGGGCGGGGCGACTCCTCGGAGTGCGAGATCGCCCGGCCGGAGGTCATCAGGCCCAGCTCGTACGGGCGGACGGTCTGCAGGCTGCCGAGGCTGTCGCGGTGCAGCACCTCGCCCTGGTGCAGCCAGCTGACCGTCTGCAGGCCCATGTGCGGGTGCGGCGGCACCTGCATGCCGGGCTCGTCGGCGATGTCGTCCGGGCCGTAGTGGTCGACGAAGCACCAGGCGCCGACCATCCGGCGGCCGAGGTTGGGGAGCAGCCGGCGCACCACCGTGCTCTCGCCGAGCCGGACCTGGCGGGCCGCCAGCAGGTCGCGCACCGGGCCGATGGCGGCCTCCCGGCCGCAGGCGGTCGGGGCGGGCTTGCGGTCGAGGTTGCTCATGCGGTTCCACCACCGTACGGAGAAGGGGGCGTGCGTCCGCCCCGATCATCCGTCACCCGGCGCCGGCCCTCCACCCGCGCCGGGCCGTCCGGCTGCCCCGGAGGCCCGGAGCCCCGGAGGCCCGGAGCCCTGGAGGCCCGAAGCCCGGGGGGCTCAGTGCTCGCAGGCCCACCAGGCCTCGGCGGTCGCCTTGTCGGCGAGCTCGCGCAGCTTGCGGACGGCCTCGGCCGGGTCCTCGGCGCCGTACACGGCCGAGCCGGCCACGAACACGTCGGCGCCCGCCTCGGCGCAGCGCTCGATGGTGTCGGCGGAGACGCCGCCGTCGACCTGCAGCCACAGCTCCAGGTCGTGCTTGGCGATCAGCTCCCGGGTGCGGCGGATCTTCGGCAGCATGATGTCCAGGAAGGCCTGGCCGCCGAAGCCGGGCTCGACGGTCATGATCAGCAGCATGTCCAGCTCGGGGAGCAGGTCCTCGTAGGGCTCGATCGGGGTGCCGGGCTTGAGCGCCATGGAGGCGCGGGCGCCCTTGGCGCGGATCTCCCGGGCCAGGCGGACGGGCGCGGCGGCGGCCTCGACGTGGAAGGTGACCGAGCCGGCGCCGGCCTCGACGTACTGCGGGGCCCAGCGGTCCGGGTCCTCGATCATCAGGTGGCAGTCGAGCGGGGTGTCCGTGGCGCGGGCGAGCGATTCGACGACCGGGACGCCGAGGGTCAGGTTGGGCACGAAGTGGTTGTCCATGACGTCCACGTGCAGCCAGTCGGAACCCCGGACGGCCTCGGCCTCCTCGGCGAGCCGGGCGAAGTCCGCGGACAGGATGCTGGGGTTGATCTGGGCCATGGCCGACTACCTTCGTGCGAGGACTTTGAGGGGACCTGGGCGCCCGGCGACGGGCACCTCGCCCCATTCTCGCGCGCCGCGCGGGCGCCGACCGCCCCCGGCGAGCCACGGGTGACCGTGATCACACCCGCCCCGGGGGTTACCGCGGCGGCGGCCGGGGTCATCAGCACGTGAGCGGCCCGTCCGCCGCGCCCCACCCGCCCCGCACCCCACCGAGGAAGGCCTCCCGATGTCCGCTCCCGTCCACCCCGCCCGCGCACTGTGGCGGCTCTTCGAGCCGGTGCACGCCGTCGCCTTCCTCCAGCCCGAGAGCCGGGCCGCCTTCGAGGCGATCGGGCTGGACGGCGGCTGGCTCGGCTACTTCGCCGGCCGCTGCGCCCCGCTGGGCCCGGTGGACGCGCCGCCGGCGGTCGCCGCGCTGTTCAGCTTCGCCCCGGCCCGGGTCGAGCAGGCCCTGCCGGAGGTGTGGACGCGGGCGAGCCCCGAGCAGGCGCTGGCCGCCCGGGCCGAGGGCGCGGCGGCCGCGCTGGCCCGGCTGCTGGCGCCCGTCGACCGGGAGCGGGTCGAGCGGGCGACCGAGGCGCTGGAGCAGGCCGCGGCCCGACTGGACTGCGGCGGCCGGGTGCTGGCCGCCGCCAACGCCGCGCTGCCCCGGCCCACCGGACTCTTCGAACGGCTCTGGCAGGCCGCGACCGTGCTGCGCGAGCACCGCGGCGACGGCCACGTGGCCGCCCTGGTCGCGGCCGGCCTGGACGGCTGCGAGGCGCCGGTGCTGCACTGCGCGCTGGAGGCCAGCCGCGAGGTGCTGCAGCCGCTGCGCGGATGGACGGACGAGGAGTGGGCGGCCGCCGCCGGCCGCCTGGTCGAGCGCGGCTGGCTGACGGCCGCCGGCACGGTCACCGAGCTCGGCCGGATCCGCCACCAGGCCCTGGAAGCCGCCACCGACCTGACCGCCGGCCGGGTGTGGGAGGACCGGCCGGACGGCGAACTCGACCGGCTGACGGACGCGTTGACGCCGATCGCGGCGCTCTGCCGCGAGCAGATGCCGATCAACCCGCTCGCGATGCCACCGGTGACGGCGCCCCGGTAGCCGGACGCGCGGACGGCCGGGGACGGCCGGGGGCGGCCGGGGGCGGCCGGGCACGCGGACGGGCCGGGGCCGGGGCGGGGCCGGGGCGGAGACACCGCCCGCGTGACCGTCATCACACCCGGCTCCGGGATTACCCGGGCCCCCGCCGGGGTCATCAGCACGTGAGCGGCCCCGCCGAGCGCCCGGCCGTCCCCGTCCCGCCCCGCTCCCCGCGCCCGCCCCGCCCGGAGCCCGTCCGAGGAAGGTCTCCCGATGGCCGATCTCGTCCACCCCGCCCGCGCACTGTGGTGGCTCTTCGAACCGGTGCACGCCGTCACCTACTTCCAGCCCGAGTGCCTCGGCGCCTTCGAGGAGGCCGGACTGCGCGGCTTCTGGCGCGGCTACTTCGGCGGCCGCGCCGCCCCGTTGGGCCCGGTGGACGCACCGCCGGTGATCGCCGCGTTCTTCGGCTTCGCCCCGCCGATGGTGGAGCGCGCGCTCCCCTCGCTGTGGTCACTGGCGAGCCCGCAGGAGACGCTGGCGGCCCGGTCCAAGGGAGCGGGGCAGGCGCTGGCCCGGCTGCTGGAGCACGTCGACCGCGAGCAGGTCGAGCGGGCGACGGAGACGCTGGAGCAGGCCGCGGCCCGGCTGGACTGCGCCGGCCGGGTGCTGGCCGCCGCCAACGCCGCCCTCCCCCGGCCCACCGGACTGTTCGAACGGCTCTGGCAGGCCACCACGGTGATGCGCGAACACCGCGGCGACGGCCACGTGGCCGCCCTGGTCGCGGCCGGCCTGGACGGCTGCGAGGCGCTGGTCGTCCGCTGCGCGATGGACATGCGCCGCGAGCAGGTCCAGCCGGTGCGCGGCTGGACCGACGCCGAGTGGGAGGCCGCCGCCGGCCGCCTGGTCGAGCGCGGCTGGCTGACGCCCGCCGGCACCGTCACCGAGCTCGGCCGGATCCGCCACCAGGCCCTGGAAGCCGCCACCGACCTGGCCGCCGCCCGGGTCTGGGAGGACTACCCGCGCGCCGAACTCGACCGGCTGGCCGCCGCGTTGAAGCCGATCTCGGCACTCTGTCGGGGCAGCCTGCCGTGGTACCCGGTCGGGCTGCCGGAGAACTCCTAGCCACCGGCGGCCGGGCTGCCGGAGGCCGCCCGACCCTCACCGCCGGGCGGGCCGAGAATGATCGCCCGCCCGGCGTAGAACTGCCCGAACGAGCGCCACGGCACGTGCGCGAACTCCTGCGACTCCCCCGGGAACCCGGACGGGTTGTGGATCACCAGCGACGTGTCCGTGACGCCCACCGCGAGCACCAGGTGGCCGCCCCGGCGCACCGGCTCCGGCCCGGCCGGCTCCCGGATCGACGGGTGCACCGACAGCATCACCAGCCGACCGCCGGCCACCTCGGCCGCCACCTCCTCCGGGCTCGCCTCCCGGGCCTGCGCGGCCAGCCCCCAGCGCTCCCGCACGTACGCCGCGAACGGCGTGTGCACCAGCCCGCGCAGGCTCTCGCCGTCCCGGACGTACGCGCCGGCCTTCACGCACTCGTCCGCCAGCGCCAGCGCCGGCGGGGCCACCCCCCACCAGTGGTCCAGCGCCATCCGCAGGCAGGCCACCCCGCACAGCCGCCACGACCACCAGGCGTACTCCTCCGGGGTGTCGGCGCCGGACTGGCCCCAGCGCGGGTCCTCGGCCGCATCCAGCCGCCCGTCGATGATCGCCCGCACCAGCTCCGCCGACTCCCACTGCGAGTGGTACGGCACCTCGTGCACCACCGGTGCCCCGGCCCGGTCCGCGGTGTTGTCCGTCGCCCTGTCCGCCATGCCCAGACGCTCTCACGCCCGGGGTGACCGGGCGACTCACGACACTCCTTGAGCACCCGTACTCAGGCGCCGGCCCGCGGCGCGTCCCCAGCGTGATCACGCTGGGGACGAGGACACGGGAGGCAACGGTGAAGAGGGTCGCTCCGGGCGTGCTGTTCCTGGTGGCGATGGGCGCGTTCCTGCTCTTCGCGCCGTGGATCTACCTGGCGTTCACGCTGGGGCCGGACTCGCCCGACTGGCCGGACGCCCCCACCTACGCGCCCGCCGCGCCGTCCCCCACCGCCGCCTCGCCGTCCCGCATCCCCGCGCCGCTCGGCTCCTTCGACCCGTTCGGCTCCCCCGCACCGCCGGCGCCGCTCCGGTAGGCCAGCCGCTGCGCCGCGCGCCGGCCGCGCTCCTCCACCGGGATCACGCCGGTGGCTCCGGCCAGGCCGAAGGCGGGCATGTCGAAGTAGATCGACTCGTAGCCGCCCTCCGGCACGATGTACGTCTCGTGCCAGAGCCCGACGTGCCGGTGCGTCTTCCCCTCCTTCACCATGCGGTTGGCGATGCCCCACACGGTGTGGTGGAAGCCGTCCGGCGCGCTCGCGTAGCGGTACAGCTTCTCCTTGGACTCCCAGTACTGGACGACGTACCAGGTGCGCGGCGAGGCGGTGAGCAGGACGCGGCCGCGCAGGCCGCGCTCGGGGCTGCGGCGCAGCTCGTGCAGCATCCGGAACATCGCGAACATGAGCGGGGCCCAGTGGTGCACGGCCCAGAACCGGTTGATCCGCATCCCGATCAGCAGCACCACGGTGTCGCCGGTCGCGGCGGCGGTGGTGTAGCCCGGTTGCGTCTTCGCGAACAAGGGCATTTCCGGCCTCCCCGGATCCACGCACTATGTAATCGGCGATTACATCAGCGGGCGCCAGGCCGGTCAAGGCTCGCCGCAGCCACAATTCGGTTACCGCCCAGGCCGGTTGGCGACCCCTTCGCCGAAGGTGTCCAGCACCCGGACGGCCAGCTCCTCCGCCTTCTCGGCCGGCAGGTAGCCGTCCACGATCATCTGCGCCAGCCCGTACACCAGCGCCTGCCCGGCCAGACCGACCACCTCCGGATCTCCCGGGCGGAGCTTTCCGGCCGCCTGGTCCGCCGCCACCTGGCCGGTCAACGCCCGGTCGAAGAACTCCAGTTGGTCCCGCAACTCGGGATCCCGCACCGCCGTGAACGCCCGCGAGCGCAGCAGCTCGAACCGCCGGGGGTGCCGCAGCGCGTACCGGACGCACCCCAGGCCGAGCGCCCGCATCCCCGACCTGCCGGCCGCGTCCGAGGCGGCCACCTGCGCCTCCTGCCAGCACGCGTAGTCCGCCAGCACCCGGTCGGCCAGCGCCGTCAACAGCGCCCGGCGATCGGCGAAGTGCCGGAACGGCGCCCCCGCCGACACCCCCGCCCGCCGCGCCACCTCCCGGACGCTGACCTTCTCCTGCCCCTGCTCGTCCAACACCTCCAGCGCCGCCGCCACCAACGCCTCCGGCAACGCCCCGTGGTGGTACGCCCCACGCTCTCCGCGCTCTCCCGTCATGCCCGCCTTGCTACCACAACGCGCCCGCCCCGGCGCGGTGCCGGGGCGGGCGCGGGGCCTCACCAGCGGGGCCCCATCAGCGGGGCCCCACCAGCCGGGCGCTACCAGGCGTAGTCCTCCGGGGCGGGGCGGTGGCCGGGGAAGATCTCGTCGAGGCGGTCGAGGGTCTTCTGGTCGAGCGTCAGGTCGAGGGCCCGGACGGCCGCGTCCAGGTGGGCCGGGGTGCGGGGGCCGACGATCGGGGCAGTGACGGCGGGGCGGCTGAGCAGCCAGGCGAGGGCGAGTTCGGCCGGGTCGGCGCCGAGTTCGTCGGCGAAGTCCTCGTAGGCCTGGATCCGGTCGCGGTGCTTGTCCAGCAGTTCGCTCGCGAGGCCCATGGCGCCGCGCACCCGGGTGCCCTCGCGCTCCTTGCGCAGGACGCCGCCGAGCAGGCCGCTGCGCAGCGGGGACCACGGGATGAGGCCGAGGCCGTAGTGCCGGACGGCCGGGACGACCTCCAGCTCGACCGTGCGGTCGAGCAGGTTGTACAGCGACTGCTCGCTGACCAGGCCGAGGAAGTTGCGGGAGCGGGCGGCCTCCTGGGCCTGGGCGATGTGCCAGCCGGCGAAGTTGGACGAGCCGACGTAGATGACCTTGCCCTGGGCGACCAGGACCTCCATCGCCTGCCAGATCTCCTCCCAGGGCGTGTCCCGGTCGATGTGGTGCATCTGGTAGACGTCGATGTGGTCGGTCTGCAGCCGCCGCAGGCTGGCCTCGACGGCCTTGCGGATGGCGAGCGCGGAGAGCTTGCCGTCGTTGGGCCAGTCGCTCGTGTTGCCGTAGGCCTTGGTGGCGAGGACGGTGCGCTCGCGGCGGCCGCCGCCGCGGGCGAACCAGCGGCCGATGATCTCCTCGGTGCGGCCCTGCTGCCGGCCTTCGCTGTCGCGGCCGTAGGTGTTGGCGGTGTCGAAGAAGTTGATGCCGCGTTCGTGCGCGGTGTCCATGATGGCGTGGGCGTCGGCTTCCTCGGTGTGCGGGCCGAAGTTCATGGTGCCGAGGCAGAGGCGGGAGACGGTCAGGCCGGTGCGGCCGAGGTGGGTGTACTCCATGACGCCCACCTTCCGCCGCACCGGCACCGGTGTCCAGCACATTGATCCGGGCTCGCGGGACTACCGCCCGTGGGTGGCGAACTTCCGTACGGCCAGCGGCCCGCAGAGCGCGAGCAGGGCGGCGCTCCACAGCAGCGCGGTGAGCGCGGCGTGCTGCATCGGCCAGGCGGCGCCGGGCGCGGACGGGTTGCCGAACAGCTCCCGGCAGGCCTGGACGACGGCGCTGATCGGGTTCCAGTCGGCGACGGCGCGCAGCCAGCCGGGCATCCCGCCGGTGGGCACGTAGGCGTTCGTGATCATCGCCAGCGGGAAGACCGCGACGGCGAGTTGACCGGCCTGCTCCTCCTTGCCCACGGCCAGGCCGAGCAGTGTGCCGACCCAGGTCATCACGAACCGGAAGAGCAGCAGCAGCGCGAAGGCCTCCGCCGTGTCGGCGAGCCCGTGCCGGGCGCGCCAGCCGGCGGCGAGCCCGACCAGCGCCATCAGCGCCATGACGACGACGCTGACCAGCAGGTCGGCCAGGGTCTGGCCGAGCAGCAGTCCGGCGCGGGAGACCGGCATCGACCGCAGCCGGTCGGTGACGCCGCGCCCGACGTCGCGGGCGGCGCCGACCATGGTGGGCATGATGCCGTTGGTGGCGACCATGGCGAACAGGCCGGGCATCAGGAACTCCCGGTAGTCCCCGCCGCCGGGCACCTGCATGGCGCTGCCGAAGACGTACCCGAAGACCACCACCATGAGCACCGGCACGGCCAGCGAGGCGACCAACAGGCCCGGCGAGTGGCGGTAGTTGAGCAGCACGCGGAGCATCGACGTCCAGGTGTCGGAGGCCAGCCGGCCACCGGTGGACGGACGCGAGGCGGTGTACACGGCCGTGGCCATCAGGCGGCCTCCCCTTCGAGAACGGTCAGCTCGGGCTTCACTCGCGCCTCCCCGGTGAGCGCGAGGAACACGTCGTCCAGCGAGGGCGCGCGCACCGCGACGTCCTCGGCGGCGACGCCGGCGGCGTCCAACTCCCGCACCAGCGCGGGCAGCAGGACGGCACGGCCGGGTTCGGTCAGCACGGTGACCGTCCGCGCGGCCACGTCCAGCTGCGCCTCGCCGCCGGCCAGCGCGGTCACCACCGCGGAGGCGGCGGGGAGTCGGCCGGGATCGACGAGCGTGACGGAGACCTCGCTGCCGATCGCCGCCTTGAGCCGGTCGGGCGGGCCGGTGGCGATCGCGGCGCCGTGGTCGACGACCACGATCTCGTCGGCGAGCCGGTCGGCCTCCTCCAGGTACTGGGTGGTGAGCAGCACGGTGGTGCCGCCGTCCGCCAGTTCCTTGACGGTGTCCCAGATCCCCTGGCGGCTGCGCGGGTCGAGCCCGGTGGTGGGCTCGTCGAGGAAGAGCACCGGCGGGCTGGTGACCAGGCTGGCGATCAGGTCGAGGCGCCGGCGCATGCCGCCGGAGTAGGTGCGCACCAGCCGGTCGCCGGCGTCGGCGAGTCCGAAGCGCTCCAGCAGTTCGTCGGCGCGCCGCCGGGCCCCGCGGGCGCCGAGGCGGTGCAGCCGCCCGAAGATCCGCAGGTTGTCGCGGCCGGTGATGCCCTCGTCCAGGGCGGCGTACTGGCCGGCGAGGCCGATGGCGCGCCGCACCTCCTCGGCGGCGCGGACGACGTCGTGCCCGGCGACCCGGGCGACGCCCCGGTCGGGGGCGACCAGGGTGGCGAGCACGCGCACGGCGGTGGTCTTGCCGGCGCCGTTGGGGCCGAGCAGGCCACAGACGGTGCCGGCGGGGACGGCCAGGTCGAGGCCGCGCAGGGCCTCGGTGGCGCCGAAGCGTTTCTCGACGCCCGCCATCTCGATGGCGGGCCGGGTGACATCGGACATGGCTCTGCCCCTTCTCTAGGTACAGCGTACGTAGAAGCTCGTGCCCACGTATCGTACTACGTACGCCGTACGTATCTAAGATGGGAGCGCGAGGTGATCTTCCGTGCCGTCCAGCAAGCCCCCCAGCAGTCCCGACAGTCCCGACAGTCCCGACAATCCGGATCAGCCGGGCAGGCCGGATCAGCCCGGCAGCCCGGATCAACCCGGGCGCCCCACGCCCCCCGAGGCCCCCGAACTGATCTGGCTGCGCCCCGAGCGCACCGGCCGCGGCCCCCGCCCGGCCCACAGCCGCGACTCCATCGCCGCCGCCGCCATCGGGATCGCCGACGCCGAGGGCCTGGACGCCGTCTCGATGCGCCGCGTCGCGGCCGCGCTCGGCGCGGGCACCATGTCGCTCTACAACTACGTGCCGAAGAAGGAGCACCTGCTCGACCTGATGCTCGACGCGGCCGTCGCCGAGTACCGGTTCCCGGCGGAGCCGAGCGGCGACGTCCGGGCCGACCTCGCCGACCTCGCGCACCAGCAGCTCGCCATCTTCCGTCGCCACCCCTGGCTGCCCGGCCTGGTGCTCTCCCGGCCCGGCATCGGGCCCAACGCGCTGCGCTACACCGACCACTTCCTGGCCGTCACCGCCGCCACCGGCCTGCCCGGCGGCACGCGGATGGAGGCGATGGCGATGTTCAACGGCTTCCTGTGCCAGTTCGCCCAGTACGAGCAGACCGCCGCCGCGGGCGCCAAGTGGCAGGCGGAGATGGTGGGTTACCTCACCCAGGCGGCGATGAGCGGCCAGTACCCGCACCTCGCCCAGGCGTTCGCGACCGCCGGCCGGCCGGCCGATCCGGCCCGGGTCTTCGACCGCTCCCTGGACCGGGTGATCCTGGCCGTCCTGACGCCGCCCGGGGAGTAGCGCACAGCGGCCGAACGCGGCCCGGGCCGAGCCGGCCCGGGCCGCACGACCGAAGGCCCTACGCCAGCAGCGCCGCCCGCGGCAGCACCCCCGCCACCCGCCCGTCCACCAGCACCGCCACCGCCGGGTGCGCCTCCCCCAGCGCCTCCCGCGCCTCGCCGACCGGCTGGCCCACCCCGACCACCGGCAGGGCCGGCCCGAGCAGCCCGCCCACCGGGTCCTCCGCCCGGACGGAGCCGTCCGCGAGCGCCGCCGCCAGCACCTCCCGCGACGCCGTGCCGACCACCTCGGACGCGGCGACCCCGTACGGCCGCGCCCCGCGCGCCAACAGGACCGGCGCGACCCCGCCCGGCGCGGTGCGCAGCGCCTCCAGCGCCCGGGCCACGGTGGTGTCCGCGGTCACCGCCACCAGCAGGCCGGCGGCGTCCAGCAGGGGCCGCAGGCCGTCCCCGTCCTCCAGGAAGCCCCACTGCCGCATCCACGCGTCGCTGTGCACCTTGGACAGGTAGGACCGCCCGGAGTCCGGCAGCAGGACCACCACCAGGTCGTCCGGCCCCAGCCGCCGGGCCACCCGCAGCGCCGCCGCGACCGCCGTGCCGGAGGACGGGCCGGCCAGGATGCCCTCCTCGCGGGCGAGCCGGCGGGCGGTCAGCAGCGACTCGCGGTCCGGAATGCACTCGAAGGTGTCCACCGCCTCCGCCCGGTAGGCCTTGGGCCAGCGGTCCTCGACGGTCTCGGGGTGCAGGAAGTGGCCGATGCTCTCGACGTACCAGGGGCTGCCGTCGCCGCCGCCGTACATCGAGGACTCCGGGTCGGCGCCGACCACCCGCACGGCGCCGCCGCTGACCCGCTTCAGGTACTCGCCGGTGCCGGTGATGCTGCCGCCCGTACCGACGCCCGCGACGAAGTGGGTGACCCGGCCGGCGGTCTGCTCCCAGATCTCGGGGCCGGTGGTGCGCAGGTGCGCGTCGGGATTGGCCGGGTTGTCGTACTGGTCGGCGAGCCAGGCGCCGGGGATCTCCGCCACCAGCCGGCGGACGACGTTGAAAAGGTGGCTCGGATCCTCCCGCGGCACGGAGGTCGCGGCGGTCACCACCTCGGCCCCGTACGCCCGCAGGATGTCCGACTTCTCCGCCGCCGACCTGTCCGACACCCCGGCGATCACCCGGTACCCGCGCTGCCGCCCGACGATGGTCAGCCCGATGCCGGTGTTGCCGGAGGTCGCCTCGACGATCGTCCCGCCCGGCTTCAGCAGCCCCTCCCGCTCGGCGGCCAGCACCATGGAGAGCGCCGCGCGGTCCTTGACGCTGCCGCCGACGTTGAAGAACTCCGCCTTGGCGTACACCGGCGCGGCGAGCCCGGCGCCGAGGCGGGCGAGGCGGAACAGCGGCGTCCCGCCGATCGCGTCGAGCACTGATTCGTGGACTGCGGCCAACTCGGGCCTCCTCGGTTCGGTTCAGCTCGGTACCCGAACGAGCCTGCCCACCCCCGCCTCCCGGCACACGGCTCCCCCACCGGGGGGAGGGCCCGCTCCCCCGGGAGGAGGCCCGCCCGAGGGAGACACCGGCCCCACCCCGTCCCCCGGCAGGACGCCCGCCGGAGCACCGCCGCCCGACCATGGGACCACCACCGAACACGGGAGCCCGACATGACCCGCCACCAGCTGCGCACCGTCACCCTGGCCGGCAGCCTCGCCCTGCCGTACGTCGCGATGAAGACCTACTGGGCGGCCGGCGGCCGGGCCGGACTCGCGGACGGCTTCTCGCTCGCGGACGAGTTCCGCCGCAACGGCGGGCCCGCTGCCCTGATCCGGCTGGAGCACCACGGCGTCGACTTCACCGCCGTGCTCGCTCTCACGGGTGTCGCGCTGGCCTTCGTCGTCGCCCGCCACCTCCCCCAAAACCCCCTGCTACGGCGCCTGTTGCTCGCCCCCGCCTGGGCGGGCACGCTGCTGATCCCGTACGGCCTGCTGACCGCGCTGCTCGGCGCGCTCGGCACCGGCGCGGAGGACGCCCGCATCACCGGCTGGATCCTCCCGGCCGGAGTCGCGGCCTTCGTCGGCATCGGCACCGCCCTCGCGGCCGCCGCCTGGCCGCACCGCCCGCTGCGACGGGGCGCACGGACAGGCGCGCACTGATCCGCCCGTGCCCCACAGCCTCGGCGCACTCCGAGGTGCGGACCGCCCTCCTGACCCGCCGCACCAACGGATCAGGAAGTCGGCCGGGCCGACTTCCCGCGCGTCGATCTCGTGTCCGACCGGCCGGCTGCCCGGCCACCGGCGCTCCCGGCGCGCGGTCGACTCCGACAGGTCCACCCCGCTCCTCCCACAGCGCGGGCGCACCCCGCCTCACCTGCCCCATCCGCCCCAGTCCGGGGAAAACCCGTCGTCCTGCGGGTCCCGACCCCGTAGCGTGGTCCGGTCGTTGATCTTGGCAGACACCATGCGGCACGTCGCGCGAGATGTCGGGCGCCATGACGTGCGAACAGAACGGGGCGGTACACCATGCAGGACTACCAGGGCTGGGCGGACGAGCGGTACGGCGCCGTCGCCGACGTCTTCGGCCGCAACTTCGCGGAGTTCCCCGAACTCGGCGCCGCCGTCACGGTGTTCGTCGGCGGCCGCAAGGTGGTGGAGCTGTGGGGCGGCACCGCCGACGAGCGCACCGGGCGGCCGTGGGTGCGGGACACGCTCGTCCCGGTGTTCTCCTGCGCCAAGGGCGCGGTGGGCATCGCCGCCCACCTGCTCGCCGAGCGCGGCCGGCTCGACCTGGACGCCCCGGTCGCCCGCTACTGGCCCGAGTTCGCCCGGCACGGCAAGCAGGCGATCACCACCCGGATGATCCTCGGCCACCGCGCCGGCATCCCGGCCCTGGACGCGGCGCTCACCTTCGAGCAGATCGCCGCCTGGGAGCCGGTGGTCCGCGCGATCGAGGACCAGCCGCCGTTGTGGGAGCCGGGCAGCACCTACGAGTACCACGGCCATGTGCTCGGCTTCGCGGTCGGCGAGGTGATCCGCCGGATCACCGGCCGGACGCCGGGCGCCTTCCTGCGCGCGGAGCTCCCCGACCTCCCGGTCTACCTCGGCCTGCCGCACCACGAACTCCCGCACGTGGCCCGCCTGGTGGAGGCCGAGGGCCGCCGCCCGATGCCCGGCCCGGAGCACCTGCTGACCCGGATCGTGACGATGAACGGCGCCCTGGTCTTCCCCGGCCTGGACGTCCCGCGCGGCTGGAACGACCCGGCCCTGCACGCGATCGAGCTGCCGGGCGCGGGCGCCGTCGCCTCCGCGAGCGGCCTGGCCGGCCTGTACGCGGCCGCCGCGACCGGCCTGGACGGCGGCGAGCCGCTGCTCTCGCCCGCCACCCTCGCCGACGCCACCCGCGAACTCTCCGCCGGCGCCGGCTACCTGGGCTTCGACCTGGGCGCCCGCTGGGGCTCCGGCTTCCTGCTGGACTCCCCCGCCTTCCGCCCGCTGCTCGGCGCCCGCAGCTTCGGCAACGACGGCGCCGGCGGCCAGTTCGCCTTCGGCGACGGCGAGTTCGGCGTCGGCTTCGCCTACGTCGCGAACCGGATGATCGGCCACGGCGACGCCCGGGCCAACCGCCTGATCGAGGCGGTGCGCGGATGCCTGTAGCCGCCGCCTTCGCGCACCGGCTCACCGAGCTCGCCACCACCGGCGGCCTCGGCGCCGCGCTGCGCTACGACGCCTCGCTGCCCGAACTCGCGGCCCGCTTCGGCGATCCGTACGACTGCGGGCGCGTCCACAAGGACTCGCGCTGGCCGCACGCCTTCGGCTGGGGCGACGTCTGGACGGTGTTCTGCCGCTGCCGCCGGCTCCGCTCGCTCTCCCTGCCGACCTGGCACGGCGAGCTCGAACTCCCCGAGCCCGGCGAGGAGTTCACCACCTACGACACCCGGGTCACCGAGTCCGCGCTGACCGCCGCGCTCACCGCCGCCGGCTGCCGCTGGGAGACGGTGACGTACGAGCACATCCCCGGCCAGCGCACCCTGGAGGTGGCCCCGGCCCCGGAGGTGCGGGTGGCCCTCGTCCTGGTCGACCGCATCGACCGCATCGACCGCGACCAACCGCCCGCCGCCGACTGGCTGTTGCACACGGTCAGCCTCTGGGGCTACGACCACCCGGACTGCCCCGAGCCCGACCGCACCCTCCCCGACGACGGCTGGGGCGCCGACACCCCGGACCGCCGGTAGAACCGGCGGCGGGTCGTTCCGACCCCTGTACGGAACGACCCGCCGCCCGATCAACCCCGCCCTACGCGAGCAGGAAGTCGAACACCGCCTGCCGCCCGGCCGGGTTCGCCGCCCGGTTCTGCACCGAGTGCGCCGCCCCGGGGACGATCACGATCGTCGGGTCGTGGGCGGAAGCCGCCTCCCGGTAGAGCCACTCGTACGGCGTGGAGAGGTCCCGGTCGCCGCCGAGCAGCAGCACCGGCACGTTGGGCAGCTTGCGGTGCTCCGGCGGCGCCGGCGGCACCGGCATGCGCGGCCAGTCCTCGCAGACCAGCAGGCTGCCGAGCCCGGTCGCGGTCGCCGCGTCGTACGGCCAGGTCAGCTCGGGGTCGGCGGCCAGCTCGGCCCGGGTCTGCGCCAGGTCGGCCGCCCGGCCCTCGACCGGGGTGTCCGCGGTGCCCCACGGGTAGACGCCGTCCGCGCACAGGGTGGCGGCGTGCAGGCCCTGGCTGAGCGCCTCGGCGGGGGCGGCGTCGTTCGTGTGGACGTCGTCGATGAACGCCCGGAGCTTCTCCGGCTTCCCGGCCGCGGCCTCGTGCAGGTACTCGGCCACCCCGCCGTAGTTCGGGTCGGCGAACTCGTAGCTGGTGAGGGCGTCCAGGATCTGCGCCCCGTTGCCGTACCGCCGCACGGTCGCGGCGAGGTCGGCGGCCGGGTCGGTGGTGCAGCCGGTGGCCCGGCAGGCGGCGCCCAGGACCCGGGCGGTGGCGGGCAGGGCGACCAGGTCGAGCGGGTCGTAACCCTGCTGCGGCACCACGGAGTCGAGCACCAGGGCGTTGACGTGCGCCGGGTGGGCGAGCGCGTACCGCTCGGCGACGAAGCTGCCGTAGGAGACGCCGTCGATGGTCAGCCGCTTGTCGCCGAGGTCCCGGCGCAGCACGTCGATGTCCTCGACGGTGTCCGCGGTGCTGTAGTAGCGGGCGTTCGGGCCGAGGGTGGCGGCGCAGTCCGCGACGGACCGCCTGCTCGGCACGGCGAGGTCGGAGGAGCCCATGTCCTGTTGCAGGCCCGGGCAGTCGAGGGCGTGCCGCCCGGTGCCGCGCTGGTCGTACACGACGATCCGGTAGTCCTTCAGCAGCGGCGCCAGCTTGGTGGAGAGCCTCCCGAGGAACGGCACGCCGGGCTGGCCGGGGCCGCCGGTGAGGAAGAGCAGGTCGCCCTTGGGGGCGTCGGCGTTGCCGGTCATGGCGACGTCGAGGGTGAGGGTGCCGGGGGTGGCGCCGCTGTGGTCGAGCGGCACGTCGACGGTTCCGCAGACGTACTCGGGCGCGCCCTGGCAGGGTGCCTGGCCGGCGACTCCGCCGCCGCGGCGGCCCGGGTCCGGCGTCGCGGCGGCGGGGGTGGCGAGGGTGGTGCCGGCGACCACCGCGACGGTGCCCAGCAGGGCGGCGACGCGGCCACGCGTGCTCGTCATGTTCGTCCTCCCGGTCGTGCCGCGTCCGGTCCGACGCGGTCAGGGAGAAGCTTGTGCCCGGGGGCGCCCGGTTGGCGAGCGTTCGCGCCAGGATTCGACCAGTGTCGAATCGTCGGGCCGTCGTCGGGCCGTCGTCGGGCCGCGGAAGGCGGACGAACCGGGCGTTCCGGTCCCCGGAGCACACCCGACAGAACGTTCCGGACCAGGTCCGGAGGGGACGGGCCCGGTGGCCGCTACGCGAGCGCGCGCGGCAGCACCACCCGCACCCACTCCTCCGGCTGCGCCAGGTGCGGGGCGTGCCCGGCGCCCTCGTAGAGGTGGCGCTCGGCCTTCGGCAGGGTGAGGTCGATGAGGTCCAGCACCTCGCCGAACATCGGCGCGCTGTCGTCGCTCTGGGTGAGCAGCGCCGGGTCGCCGTAGCGGGCGAGGCCGACCAGGTCGAGGTCGAGGGCGTCCGGGTCGCGCAGCTCGTCCAGGTAGGTGGGCGCGTTGCGGACGTAGGTGTGCCGGACGGGCGCCGGCAGCTGCTCCCAGGCGCCCGGCCCGAAGGCGAGGGTGTCGACGTACAGCTCGGCGGCCGCGGCGGACTCGGCCTGTTCCAGCAGCTCCCGGACGGCGGCGATCCGGTCGGCGAAGGCGGTGCCGATCGGCCGCAGGTCGGGGTCGGCGAGCAGGATGCCGGTGCCGGGCGGCTCGTGGACGGCGAGGCCGCGCAGCAGGTCGGGGCGGGCGGCGGCGAGCCGGAGCGTGACGAGGGCGCCGTAGGAGTCGCCGTAGACGTAGGCCGGGGCGAGGCCGAGGGCGTGGATCAGTTCGGCGAGGTCGGCCGCGTCCTCGTGCACCGAGCCCTGGGTGAGCGGGTCCTCGCTGCGGCTGTGGCCGCGCCGGTCGTAGGTGACGACGGTGGTGCGCGCGGCGAGGCCGGGCACCACCCGGGCCCACGTGTCGCCGTCGCTCCACGAGCCGTGCACCAGGACGACGCCGGGGCCGGAGCCGCTGGCCTCGTAGTGCAGCGAGACCCCGTTCACGCTGATCCCGGCCATCACGAGCCTCCCGATCGGTCGTCTCGGCGGTGCTCCCCCACCAGCCTGACACAACCGGCCCCGACCGGGTCGGCTCGGGCGGAGGCCGCTCTTCCGGATCCCGCCCGGCCCCGCACCGGCGGACCGGGTCAGTTCAGCCCGCGCACCGGCGGCTCGTCCCGGGTGCCGTCCTCGGCGACGACGGTGAAGCGCTCGCCCCCGAAGGCCGAGAGGTCGACGGGGTACAGCGAGGCGGTGTCGTTCACGTCCAGCTCCCTGGTCCGGCGCCCGGTGGCCGCGTCGACCCTGGTCAGGGAGTTGCGGGTGAGCGCCCACACCGAGCCGCCGTCCGCCAGCACGCCGGTGACCTGGTCGTCGAGCGCGGCCGTCCACCGCTGCCGCCCGTCCGCCAGCGAGTAGGCGACCAGCCGCCCGGTGGCGATCCGGCTGGGGTTCTTCCCGCCGCCGATCCGGACGTCCCCGGGCTTCTGGGCGGGGGCGATGAACAGGTCGCCGACCACCACCCCGCCGAACAGCGGCCGGGCGTTGAACTCGTCGAAGGCGTGCACGCCGCCGAGCATCACGTCGAGGTCGTACTCGTCCCCGGAGACCGGTATCGCCGCCCGCTGCCGCCCCGCGGCGTCGTAGCTGAGCACCGCGTGGGTGCCGCGCTCGGCCTGCGCGTCGACCCAGACGGCGAGCGGGTCGACGGACACCACGGCGAGGTTCTTCAGCCCGCCGGCCGCGGGCAGGGCGGTGCGCGAGCGCTCCCGCCCGTCCGCGGGCGCCAGCGAGCGCAGCACGGGCGCGGCGGCGCCGCACTGCGCGACGGTCACCACCTCGTCCGCCCCGCCCGCGACCTCCAGCGGCGAGCAGCCGGCGTCGACGGCGCTGCGCCACAGCGGGCCGCCGTCGGCCAGCCGGACGGCCCGCCAGGCTTCGCGTTCCTGCAGGACGGCCCGGTCGCCGGCGACGGCGATCTGGTCGGGCGCGGCCGAGTCGCCGTCCCGGGCGGGGGCGTCCACGGCCGCCGTCCAGTCCGCCGCGCCGGTGGCGAGGTCGAGCGCGGTGACGGCGGCGCAGGGCCGGTCGTGCGGCGAGTGCCCGAGCAGCCCGAGCCGGCCGGCCCCGACGCCGCGGCTCATCGCGCACACCGAGTCCTCGCCGGGCGGCGTCCAGCGCCAGGCGACGGCCCCGGTGGCGCCCCGGTAGGCCACCACCTGGTCGGGCCGCACCCGGACGACCAGGTCGCCGCTGGTCCAGCTGCCGACCGCGCGGACGGTGGACGGCCGGTCGGCCGCGGCCTTCCAGGCGTCGTTCAGCCCGTCCCCGGCGAACCAGAGGAACAGGCCGAGGCCGAGCAGCGCGCCCGCCGCGATCGACGGGAAGCCGTACCGGGGGTGGATCAGCGCCCACACCAGGCCGGCGCCGCAGGGCATCAGGCCGAGGACGCTGCCGATCCCCATGTACGACAGGCCGGGGCCGCCGAAGCCGTTGGCCGGGCCGAACAGCACCGCCAGCCCCATGGCCGCGAACATGGCGCCCAGCACCCCGCCGGAGACCACCAGCCAGGTCTCCTTGTCCAGGGCGATCCGGCCGCCCCGCCACCTCCCCAGGACGCCGTCGTCCACGGGCCCATCGGCCATCCCGGTCTCTTCTCTCCCCTGCCCGGACCGCCCCCGCTCAGCGAGGGCGGCGATCTTCGGATCGTCGCAGAGCCCGGGAAGATCCGGAACAAAGAGCATGGAAAACCCGGCGTTGCCGAAGTCCGCGCCCTCGCCGACCCGGCGCCGGGCGCGTGAGGGTCGAATACGCGTTGGCGGCCGGGCAGTCCGCGCGCCTATCGTCGGGGAATGACCATCCGAACCTTCCGCATCATGGTGCGCGGCGTCTTCGACGGCCTCACCGACGAGCAGCGCGCCGCCCTCCAGGCCGAGGCCGCCGAGCACGACGTGCTGCACGCCGCCTTCACCCGCGAGGGCCACCTCAGCTACGACCTCACCGCCCGTGCCGCGTTCACCTTCCGCTTCCTCGACGAGGGCGAGGAAGAAGCGGACATCCTGCTCGCCACCGAGCGGGCCGAGCGGGCGGCGCTCGCCTGGCTGGCCGAGCGCGGTTACGGCCACAAGAACCTCCGCTCCCAGGCCGAGGACCTGTCCCAGGCGCCGCTCGGCAAGCGCCGGAAGCGCCAGGCCGCACAGCCCTCCCGGTAGCCACACCCCCCTCCCCCCGCCACCTCCTTGACGGCTCTCCCGTACCCTATGCTTGAGTAGTCAAGGAGGTGGCAATGACAATCCCCGACCCGACGCCGACCCCGACGCCCGACCCGCTGGACACCGCCCTGCGGCTGGTCCGCGCCCAGGCCGCCCTGGTGAAGCGCTTCGACGCGAGCCTCAGCGGCCTGCACGGAGTCAGCCTCTCCGACTTCACCCTGCTGCTCCACCTCGGCCAGGCCCCCGGCGGCCGGATGCGCCGCGTCGACCTCGCCGAAGCCCTCGGCCTCACCGCCTCCGGCGTCACCCGCGGCCTCGCCCCGCTGGAGCGGATCGGCCTGGTCTCCCGCGAGACCGCCGCCCGCGACGCGCGGGTCGCCTACGCCGCCCTCACCCCCACCGGCCGCGACCGGCTCGCCGAGATGCGCTACACCGCCCGCAAGGTCGCCGCCGAACACTTCGCAGCCGAGCGCTGGAGCCCCGACGACCTCGACCGGCTCACCACCCTCCTCACCCGCGCCGGCGGCACCGCCCCCGACCAGCGTCCCGTCGACCCGGCCTCCTAGGCTGGGCCGGACGCATCCGCTTCCGCGCAAAGGGCAGCACCCGTGACCGACACCCCCGACCTCACCGTGGACGGCACCGGCCTGCTCTGCGTCCAGCTCCTGCTCCGCCTGCGCGCCACGATCGCCCACCTACCGGCCGGCGCCGTCGTCCACATCCGCACCACCGACCCGGCCGCGCCGCTCGACCTGCCCGCCTGGTGCCACCTCACCGGCCACGACTACCTCGGCCCGGTCCCGCACCCGGCCACCGACCACGAGGTGTACGCACTGCGCCTCACCTCGGCGCCGGTCCCCACCCGCCCGGGCCGCCCCTGGCACCCGGCCACCGACTGACGGCAGCTCCGCCCCGAAAATCCCCGCGCGC
Source organism: Streptomyces rubellomurinus (assembly GCF_000961885.1). Classification (GTDB taxonomy): domain Bacteria; phylum Actinomycetota; class Actinomycetes; order Streptomycetales; family Streptomycetaceae; genus Kitasatospora; species Kitasatospora rubellomurina. The sequence goes on along the minus strand of NZ_JZKH01000007.1, from coordinate 26,848 downwards.
CGACCCCCGCCGCCGGGGCACACTGCCCCTGCGGGTCCTCGAACTCCCGCCTGCCACCAGGAGGTTGACCATGGATCCGATCATCGACTGCGAGTCGCACGACGAGCAGGGCTGGTGGTCGCTGTCCGTCCAGCGCGCCGGCGACGGCTGGGAGCTGGAGGTCGGCAACCGCTGGGGCAGCGAAACGATGCCGTTCGCGGGCCCGGACGAGGTCCGCGAGTTCGCCCGGACCCTGCTCGACCTGCCCACCGAACCCGCGCCGTACCAGTACGACTGGGAGTTCGAGGATCCGGGCGATCCCTCCGGCTGGCCGTTCCCGGGCGGCGCGACCCTCCACCTGGCCACCGAACCGCAGGCCGACCACCGCCCGTACTTCGTCTTCCAGTCCTGGTCGAACACCCGGCTGGGGCCCGCGCTCGGCCTGGAGGTGGTCTGCGACAACGTCCCGGTCGAGGAGCTCCGCACCCAGGCGCGCGCCCTCCTCAGCAGCCTGCCGACCTGACCGTCGGACCGGCAGGCCATCACACCGCCGGCCTCAGGCCGTACGCCGCAGCAGCGCCAGGTACATCGCGTCCGTCCCGTGCAGGTGCGGCCACAGCTGCACGTCCGGCCCGTCCCCGAGCGCCGGGAGGCCGGGCAGCAGCGGCCGCGCGTCGATCCACTCGACCCGGCCGCCCTCGCCGCGCAGCACGTCGTCCACCACGGCCCGGGTCTCGGCGAGGTGCGGCGAGCAGGTCGCGTAGCCGACCACCCCGCCGACCCGGGTCGCCTCGATCGCCGAGCGCAGCAGGTCCCGCTGCAGCGGCCCGAAGGCCGCGACGTCGGCCGGCCGGCGCCGCCAGCGGGCCTCCGGCCGCCGGCGCAGCGCGCCCAGGCCGGAGCAGGGCACGTCGACCAGCACCCGGTCGAAGCCGCCGGACTTCCAGGCCGGCCGGGTCCCGTCCGCCGCGATCACGGTGTACGGGCCGGGGTTGCCCTCCAGCGCCCGGGCCACCAGCCGGGCCCGGTGCGGCTGCTTCTCGCTCGCGACCAGCGCCGCGCCGCGCTCGGCGGCCAGCGCCCCGAGCAGCGCGGCCTTGCCGCCGGGGCCGGCGCAGCCGTCCAGCCAGAGCCGGTCCGGGCCGTCCACCGGCGCCGAGGCCAGGGCGAGGGCGACGAGCTGGCTGCCCTCGTCCTGCACACCCGCCCGGTTCTCCCGGACGGCGTCCAGCGCGCCCGGGTCGCCGCCCTCGGCGAGGCGCAGCGCGAACGGCGACCAGCGGCCGGGCTCGGCCTCCGGCAGCGCGTCGGCCAGCTCGCCGACCGTGGCCCGCCCGGGGCGGGCGACCAGGGTGACCTCGGGCCGCTCGTTGTCGGCGCGCAGCAGCTCCTCCATCGCGGTGCGCCCGGAGGCGTCCGGCTGCCAGCGGCCGAGCGAGTCCCAGAGCGCGGCGACCACCCAGCGGGGGTGGGAGTGCACGACCGCCAGGTGGTCCTCGGCGTCCTGGTCGTACGGCGGGGCGACCTGCTCGATCCAGGTGTCCAGGTCGTGCGCGCTGATCCGGCGCAGCACGGCGTTGACGAACTTCGCCTTGCCGTCGCCGAGCACCACCCGGGCCAGTTCGACGGTCGCCGAGACGGCCGCGTGGGTGGGGATGCGGGTGGTGAGCAGCTGGTGGGCGCCGAGCGAGAGCACGTCGAGCACCGGCGGGTCGACCTTGCTGAGCGGCCGGTCGACGCAGGCCGCGATGACGGCGTCGTAGGTGCCCTGCAGGCGCAGGGTGCCGTAGACCAGCTCGGTGGCGAGCGCGGCGTCGCGCCGGTCCATGCCCTTCTGCTCGGCCTCGCGCAGCAGGGAGGGCAGGATCAGGTTGGCGTAGGCGTCCCGCTCGTCGACGGCGCGCAGCGCGCGGAACGCGACGATCCGGGCCGGGTCCTTCTTCGGACGGCGGTGCGGGCGGGGGGCGCGCTTGGCGCTGGGAGTGGTCACAGGTGCCTCAAAGTGCTGCGGTGGCTATCACACCCACGATATCCCGCCCCGGACATCCCGCCCGAATTCCCCACCGCCGCCCCTCCTCGCCCCGCCGTGATTCCCTCCGCGCCCCCGCCGCCCGGGCGGCGGGGGCGACCCCGGACGGCTCGTCAGTCCGCCTCGCAGAGGGCGAAGGCCTGCGCCCCGACCGCCCCGACCGCGCCGGCCAGCCAGGTGTCGTGCTGGTCGGGCGAAGGGGCGTTGACGATCAGCAGCTCGGGCTGGGGGGTGTTGGTGCTCTGGTCGACCGTGACGGGCCCCAGGCTGAAACCTCCCCCGATCAGGTGGGTGCCCTGACCGCAGGTCGCGTGGGACACCGAGCCGGAGGCCGCCAGATCCCCCGTGACCACCGAGGTGGCCACGGCGCCGGCCGGGGGTGCGGTCGCCAGCCCGAAGACTCCGGTCACCAGCAGTGCGCCGGCCACGGCGGTCCACGTACGCGGGCTCGTCCAGGTGAGTCGGGCCATGGGATCAGCCTTCCTGGTGAGGAATCCCCCACTCGGACCAAGGTAGGCCCGCCCGCGGCGCCCCGCGCGGCGAGCCGGACCGGCCCGGGAGGTCAGGCCCCGAACCGCTCCCCCTCCTCCAGCCGCGCCCCGCGCGCCCAGTCGGCGGCCCGCATCTCCTTCTTGCCCTGCGGACGCACCTCCCCGAGCTCGATGTCGTGCGACCCGGTCCCGACCCGCACGCTGTTCTTGCCGGCCATCGCGACCTGACCGGGCGCCAGCTCGGCCGTGCCGGGCAGCAGCGTGACGGGCCCGGTGACCTTCAGCCGCTCGCCGCGGAACTCCGTCCAGGCGCCCGGCGCGGGCGCGCAGCCGCGCACCACCCGGTCGATCCGCAGCGCGGGCAGGTTCCAGTCGATCCGGGCGTCCTCGACGGTGATCTTCGGGGCGAGGGTGACGCCCTCGGCGGGCTGCGGCACGGCGTGCAGCGAGCCGTCCGCGATGCCGTCCATGGTGGCGGCGAGCAGCCGGGCGCCGGAGTGCGACAGCCGGGTGAGCAGCTCACCGCTGGTGTCGGTCGGCCGGACCTCCTCGGTGATCACGCCGTAGACCGGCCCGGAGTCCAGGCCCTGCTCGATCAGGAAGGTGGACGCGCCGGTGACCTCGTCGCCGGCCAGCACCGCGTGCTGGACGGGCGCCGCGCCGCGCCAGGCGGGCAGCAGCGAGAAGTGCAGGTTGACCCAGCCGTGCTTGGGGATCTCCAGGGTGCCGGGCCGCAGCAGCGCGCCGTAGGCGACCACCGGGCAGCAGTCGGGGGCGAGTTCGGTGAGCCGGGCGACGAAGTCCGGGTCGCTGGGCTTCGCCGGCTTGAGGACCTCGATCCCGGCCTCCTCGGCGCGCTGCGCGACGGGGCTCGCGACGAGCTTGCGCCCGCGCCCGGCCGGGGCGTCGGGGCGGGTGACCACCGCGACCACCTCGTGCTGGTCGGAGGCGAGCAGCGCGTCGAGCGCGGGAACGGCGACCTCGGGGGTGCCGGCGAAGACGAGACGCATCAAGTGCCTTTCTGCAAACGAACGTTGGACGTGGTGGGACTCAGCGCGCCGAGCCGAAGGTGCTGTGCGGCGAGACCTTGACGACCGGCGCGGGCCCGCCGCCCCAGTCCGCCTCCCGGATCGCCCGGAGCGCGGCCTTGCGCTGCTCCCGGTCGAGCCGGTCGATGAAGACGATGCCGTCCAGGTGGTCGGTCTCGTGCTGGATGCACCGGGCGAGCAGCTGGGTGCCCTCCACGGTGACCGGATCGCCGTACTCGTTGAAGCCCTTGGCGACCACGCCGTACGCGCGCCGGGTGTCGTAGCGCAGGCCGGGCAGCGAGAGACAGCCCTCCGGGCCGTCCTGCTCCTCCTCGCTGAGCGACAGGTCGGGGTTGATCAGGTGCCCGGTGACGCCGTCCACGTGGTAGGTGAACACCCGCAGCGAGATGCCGAGTTGGGGGGCCGCGAGCCCGGCACCGGGGGCGTCGAGCATGGTCTCCGTGAGGTCGCGGACGAGGGTGCGCAGCTCCTTGTCGAAGGTGGTCACCGGCTTCGCGGTGGCCCGCAGGACGGGGTCTCCGAAGAGACGGATCGGCTGGATCGCCACGGGGTGCGGGCTCCTGTCCTTCGGACGCGCGGGGCTGGGGCTACGGCTGGGGGCTACGGCTGGTGCGCCGCCAAGTCTATGCAACTCCCCCGGGCCCTCCCCCGGCCTCGCGGACCGGGCTGGCATATCCCGTCTCGGTTCCACCGCGTTACCCCGGCCCCCGCTTCGGCGTTGGTCAAGAGAGATTGACCGGGGCCGGGCGCACGGGACACCGCGCCCCGGCCGAGCTGACCGTACGGAAGGCGGCGCGTAAGCCATGGCCGAGCAGATCAACCACGACGCCCGGGCGAGGGCGAGCCTGCACCTGCTGGTGCGGGACATCGAGCGCGTGAGGCGCCAGGTCGACGCGCTGCGGACGCTCACCGCCCAGCTGGGCAACGTCTACCGTCCGCGCCGCCCGAGCACCTCGGCCGGCTTCGTGGTGTACGGCCGGGCGCCCGCGCCGACCGTGCGCCTCGCGCAGGAGCTGCGGGAGAGCGTGGAGACCCTGGTCGCGGCGGCGGTCGAGTTCGACCGGGCGCTGGGCTTCTCCTGGGACTCGGTGGGCTCCGCCCTCGGGGTCACCAAGCAGGCCGTGCACCGCCGCTACGGCATGCGCCGACCGACCAGCGAACTCCTCGCCGCCGGCGGCGCCGTCCCCGGCCCCAGCCGCCCGGACCGCTCCGAGGAGCTGCCCGCCGCCCCCGAGCGCGGCGGCCTGGCCGCCACCGTCCCGGCGGCCCGCCAGGGCGGCCTGGACCGCACCGCGCTGGAGCGCAACGCCCTGGAGCGCACCGCCATCGAGCGCACCGCCCTGGAGCGCACCGCCCTGGAGCGCGGCGCGATCGAGCGCGGCACCACCGACCGCACGGGCATCCCCCTGCGCGGCTGACCCGACCCGCCCCGGGCGGGGTGGCCACCCCACCCCGCCCCGGCGGCTCACCCGATGTCGGTCGGATCCACCCGTACCCGCACCGCCTCCGGCGTCCGCAGCGCGATCCGGGCGATCTGCGCCGCCTTGAGCGCCGCCGCCAGCGCCGCCCCCTGCCCGGGCGCCACCCGCAGCAGCGCGCGCTCCTGTTCCTCCCCGCGCAGGGCGGTCACCGGCACCGGCCCGAGCACGTCCGCCCCCTCCGGCAGCCGGATCAGCCCCAGCAGGTCGGCGACGGCCCCCGGGCTGCCGCTCACCGAGGCCATCCGCGACACCGGCGGGAAGTGCAGCTGCGCCCGCTCGTCCCGCTCCAACCCGGCGTGCCCCAGCGGGTCCCAGCGCACCAGCGCCTGCACCGGCCGCGCCGACTGCTCGGCGACGACCACCACCGTGCCGCCCTCCTCCGCCGACCGCACCAGCGCCGCGGCCGCCAGCCACAGCCGCAGGGCCTCCTCCCCGGCCCGCAGGTCGGGCCGGCCGAGCAGCGCCCAGCCGTCCAGCAGCAGCGCCGCCCCGTACCCGGAGCCGCCCTCGACCACCGGCTCCGCGCCGGGCGTGGAGATCACCAGCGAGGGCTCGTCCGGGACGGTCGCCAGCACCGCGTCCCGCCCGGAGGTCCGCACCGGGATGCGCGGGAAAGCCTTGCCCAGCTCCTCGGCCGTGCGCCGGGCGCCGACCACCTGCGCCCGCAGCCGGAACGACCCGCACTCCGGGCAGTGCCAGTCGTTCTCCGCCTCGCCGCACCAGCCGCACACCAGGGAGGCGTCCGCCGAGGGCGCCTCCAGCGGCCCCTCGCACCGCCGGCAGCGCGCGGGGGTGCGGCAGCGCCCGCAGGCGAGCCGGGGCACGTAGCCGCGTCGGGGCACCTGGATGAGCACCGGGTGCCCGGCGGCCAGCGACTCCCGGGCGGCCTCCCAGGCCACCGAGGGCAGCCGGGCGGCCTGCGCGGCCGCGTCCCGGTGCTGGTCCTGGTCGGTGACGGTCCGCACCCGGGGCGCGGTCCGCCGCACGGTCTCCCGGTCGGCGACCAGCGGCCGGGCCCACCCGGTGCTGACCAGCTGCGCGCCCTCGACGGTGACGGCGTGGCCGCCGAGCAGCACTGCCGCGCCCTCCTCGGCGGCCCGCAGCAGCGCGACCTCCCGGACGTGCGGGTGCGGCGCGCGCGGGTCGCTGTGGCTGCCGTCGCCGTCCGACCAGACCACGATCAGCCCGAGGTCGCGCACCGGCGCGAACATGGCGGCCCGGGTGCCGATCGCGGCGTGCACCGAGCCCCGGCTGACCGAGAGCCAGCGCCGGTAACGCTCGCGCGGGCCCAGCTCGGCCTCCAGCGCGGTGTGCAGCCCCGGCCCGAGCAGTTCGGTCAGCGCCTGGTCGACCCGGGCCACCGACCGCTTGTCCGGCAGCACCACCAACGCGCCGCGCCCGCTCGCCAGCGTCGCCGCCACCGCCCGGGCGATCTCGTACGGCCAGCCGGGCCCGGGCAGCGCCGCCCAGACCGCGCGCGGCGAGCCACCGCCGGCCAGCGAGGCGAGCAGCTCCGGCCCGGCCGGGTAGCGCTGCCAGCCGCCGGGCGCCGGGGCCTGCGGGCGGGGCAGCGGCTCCGGCGAGGGCTCGGCCTCGGCCTTGGCGTGCCGGGGCGGGACGGCCAGTTGGAGCACGTCGGCCAGGGTGCCGGCGTACCGGTCGGCGACGGTGCGGCACAGCCGCAGCAGTTGCGGGGTGAGCACCGGCTCGGGCGAGAGCACCTGGGCGAGCGGGGCGAGCGGCCCGGGGAAGTCGCTCTTCTCCAGCCGGGCGACGATGAACCCGTCGTGCAGTTCCCCGCCCTCGCGCTGGCCCCGCACCACCCGGGCCCCGAACCGCACCCGCACCCGGACGCCCGGCCGGGCCTCCTCGGCCATCGCGGCCGGCACCTCGTAGTCGAAGAACTTGTCGATGGTGAGCACGCCCTTGTCCACCACGACCCGGGCCACCGGCAGGTGCTCGGCCCGCTTGGCACCCCGCCACGTCCGGGGCTTGGCCCGCTTCACCGTCTCCCGGATGAACGCCAGCTGCTCCGGCTCCCCTGTATTGCTCATCGCTCCCAAGTACTACCAGGTCACACCGACACCACGCACAGAACGGCGCCCGCCCCCACCGGGGACGGGCGCCGCTGCGAACGACGGATCAGGCCTCCAGGGCGGCCTTCAGGGCGTCGACCCGGTCGGTGCGCTCCCAGGTGAAGTCCGGCAGCTCACGGCCGAAGTGGCCGTACGCGGCGGTCTGCGAGTAGATCGGGCGCAGCAGGTCCAGGTCGCGGATGATCGCGGCCGGGCGCAGGTCGAAGACCTCGGAGACGGCCTTCTGGATGTCCAGGACCGGGACGGTCTCGGTGCCGAAGGTCTCGACGAAGAGGCCGACCGGCTCGGCCTTGCCGATCGCGTAGGCGACCTGCACCTCGGCGCGGCGGGCGAGGCCGGCGGCGACGATGTTCTTCGCCACCCAGCGCATCGCGTACGCGGCCGAGCGGTCCACCTTGGACGGGTCCTTGCCGGAGAAGGCGCCGCCACCGTGGCGGGCCATGCCGCCGTAGGTGTCGATGATGATCTTGCGGCCGGTGAGGCCGGCGTCGCCCATCGGGCCGCCGATCTCGAAGCGGCCGGTCGGGTTGACCAGCAGGCGGTAGCCGTCGGTGACGAGCTTGATGCCCTGCTCGGCCAGCGCCTTCAGCTCCGGCTCCACGACGAACTCGCGGATGTCGGGGGTGAGCAGCGACTCCAGGTCGATGTCGCTGGCGTGCTGGGTCGAGACGACCACGGTGTCGAGGCGGACGGCCTTGTCGCCGTCGTACTCGATGGTGACCTGGGTCTTGCCGTCCGGGCGCAGGTACGGGATCGTCCCGTTCTTGCGGACCTCGGTCAGGCGGCGCGAGAGGCGGTGCGCCAGGGTGATCGGCAGCGGCATGAGCTCGGGCGTCTCGTCCGACGCGTAGCCGAACATCAGGCCCTGGTCACCGGCGCCCTGCTTGTCCAGGTCGTCCTCATCGCCCTCGACACGGGCCTCGTACGCGGTGTCGACACCCTGAGCAATGTCGGGCGACTGCGCGCCGATGGACACCGACACGCCGCAGGAGGCGCCGTCGAAGCCCTTCTTCGAGCTGTCGTAGCCGATCTCCAGGATCTTGTCCCGGACGAGCTGGGCGATCGGCGCGTACGCCTTGGTGGTCACCTCGCCGGCCACGTGCACCTGGCCGGTGGTGATGAGCGTCTCCACGGCGACCCGGGACGTCGGGTCCTCCCGGAGGAGAGCATCAAGGATGGTGTCGCTGATCTGGTCAGCGATCTTGTCGGGGTGTCCCTCGGTCACGGACTCCGAGGTGAACAGGCGGCGAGACACAGCGCTCCCTGGGGTTGCAGCGGCTGCTGACTGAAGGCCCCCGGGGGAAACCGGGGACATCCGGAAAGACTTGATTCCTGGAGTCTAACGGTCTGGTTCCGTCAAACGGCACCCGCTCCGGAAAATAAAGATCGATTTTCCGGCCGTCCGGATCAGCTATCGACCGTTTCGAGCCGCTTTACCACCAGATCCCAGACCACATCCGCCAGGGCCTCCTTGGGCCCCACCGGCACCGGCGTCTCGGAGCCGTCCGAGCCCAGGACCACGGCTTCGTTGACGTCCTGGCCGAACGCCTTGCCGTTCCCGACCTCGTTGACCACCAGGAGGTCGCAGCCCTTGCGGGCGAGCTTGGCCCGGCCGTTGGCGAGCACGTCGTCGGTCTCGGCCGCGAAACCGACCACCAGTTGGCCCGAACGGGTGCGGTGGGCCGCCAGCTCGGCCAGCACGTCGGGGTTGCGCACCAGGGCGACCGGGGCGGGCTCGACCCCCTCGACCTTCTTGATCTTGCCGGTGGCGTACTCCGCTGGCCGGAAGTCGGCCACCGCCGCGGCCATCACGACCGCGTCCGCGTCGCCGGCCGCCTTCAGCGCCGCCTCCCGCAGCTCCAGCGCGGTCGAGACGTGCACCACGTCCACCCCGGCCGGGTCGGGCAGCTCGGCGTTGGCCGAGACGAGCGTCACCCTGGCCCCGCGCGCCGCGGCCGTCACCGCCAGCGCGTAGCCCTGCTTGCCGGAGGAGCGGTTGCCGAGGAAGCGCACCGGGTCCAGCGGCTCCCGGGTGCCGCCGGCCGAGACCACCACGTGCCGGCCCGCCAGGTCGGTCGGCACCGCGCCGCCGCGGCGGAGCACCGCCTGGCAGGCCTCGAAGATCGCGGACGGCTCCGGCAGCCGCCCCTTGCCGGTGTCCTTGCCGGTCAGCCGCCCCACGGCCGGCTCCAGCACGACCACGCCCCGGCGGCGCAGCGTGGCGACGTTCTCCCGGGTGGCCGGGTGCTCCCACATCTCGGTGTGCATGGCGGGCGCCAGCACGACCGGGCAGCCGGCCGTGAGCAGGGTGTTGGTGAGCAGGTCGTCGGCCAGGCCGTGGGCGGCCTTGGCCATCAGGTCGGCGGTCGCGGGGGCGACCACGACGAGGTCGGCCTCCCGGCCGATCCGCACGTGCGGCACCTCGTGCACGTTCTCCCAGGTCTCGGTGGCGGCCGGGCGGCCGGACAGCGCGGCCCAGGTCGCCTCGCCGACGAAGTGCAGCGCGGCCGCGGTCGGCACCACGGTGACCCGGTGGCCGGACTCGGTGAACCGGCGCAGCAGCTCGCACGCCTTGTAGGCGGCGATCCCGCCGCTGACCCCGAGGACCACGCGGGGGGCTTCCACGTTCGCGCTCATGTTCCGGCCTTTCTCCGCATCGGGAACCCGCCCACCCTACGGCCCCTCAGCGACGCGCCGCACCGCGCCCCACCATCCCGGAAAAGCCGAAGGGCCCGGCGGAAACGATTCCGCCGGGCCCTTCCGGGAACGTGGGACTGCTCAGGCAGTCTCGACCGCCTCGGCGGTCAGCATGCCCGCGTTGATCTCGCGCAGCGCGATCGACAGCGGCTTCTCGTGCACGTGGGTGTCGACCAGCGGGCCGACGTACTCCAGCAGACCCTCGCCGAGCTGGGAGTAGTACGCGTTGATCTGGCGCGCGCGCTTGGCGGCGTAGATCACGAGGCTGTACTTCGAGTCGGTGGCCTCAAGCAGCTCGTCGATCGGCGGGTTGATGATGCCCTCGGGCGCGGTCATGGAAGAGGACACGCGAAAACCTTCCGAAAGGGTGGAAAAGACTGACAGGTCAGGCTACACCGAGCAAGGCTAGCAGTTCGGCCGCTACCTGCTCGACGGAGTGGTTGACAAGGGTCGAGTCGAACTCCGGCTCGGCCGCGAGCTCCACCCTGGCCGCCTCCAGCCGCCGCTCGATCACGTCCTGCGGCTCCGTGCCCCGGCCGGTCAGCCGGCGGACCAGCTCGTCCCAGCTCGGCGGGGCCAGGAAGACCAGCTGCGCCTCGGGCATCGACTCCCGGACCTGCCGGGCACCCTGCAGGTCGATCTCCAGCAGCACGGGCTCGCCGCGCTCCAGCTTCTCCAGCACCGCCGCGCGCGGGGTCCCGTAGCGGTTCCCGGCGAACTCGGCCCACTCCAGCAGCTCGCCGTTGGCGACCAGCTTGTCGAACTCGTCGTTGTCGACGAAGTGGTACTGGACCCCGTTCTTCTCGCCCGGCCTCGGGTGGCGGGTCGTCGCCGACACCGAGAGCCAGACCTCGGGGTGCATCTTCCTCATATGAGCGACGACCGTGCTCTTGCCGACCCCCGAAGGGCCGGAGAGCACGGTCAGCCGCGGACGCTCACTCATGCACCGATTATCCCGGATCGCGGGCGATACCGGGACACGGGGGGCACGGTCAGGCGGCGCCGCCGCCGAACTCCCGCTCCAGGGAAGCGATCTGGTTCGTACCGAGGCCGCGGACACGCCGGCTCTCGCTGATGCCGAGGCGCTCCATGATCTGCTTGGCACGGACCTTGCCGACGCCCGGGAGGGACTCCAGCAGGGCCGACACCTTCATCTTGCCGATGACGTCGTTGTCGTTCTTGCCCGCCTTGATGACCTCGTGCAGGGAGGCGCCGGAGTGCTTGAGCCGGTTCTTGACCTCGGCGCGCTCCCGGCGAGCCTCGGCGGCCTTGGCGAGCGCGGCGGTGCGCTGTTCAGGGGTAAGGGGCGGAAGAGCCACGCCGTTCACCTCAGGGTGTGGAAGGTAGGGATTGAGCTATGACTGTTTTGGTACCCGGGACACCGTCCGCAAGTGGAACCACAGGGCCCTGACCTGCGGGAGCTACGACAAACGCGGCTCTCCGATGACCTCTCGCCGGACACTACCCGGATTGCGGCGCCGCGTCAGGAAAAGAACACGAAAAGTCCTGGTCAGCCAAGGCCGACCAGGACTTTCCCGGGCAAAATGACCGCGATTGCGAGACTTTGACACCGCCGATGTGACGGCGCTCACGCCAACTGCGGTGCCCGCCGCCGTCCTGCGCACATTGCGCAGCGTCACGACCCGACCACGCAGCGGGCCGCGGGCCCACCGCCGAGGGCTACTTGACGGCGTCCGCGTACTCGCCGACGAACCGCTCGGCCGCCTCCCGCAGCGCCGCCACCGAGGGGCCGTGCTTGAGCACGTCCCGGCTGACGCTCGGCACCACGTTGCGCACCGAGGCGCCGAACACCCGCGGCAGGTCCGCCATCGTCGCGCCCTGGGCACCGATCCCCGGAGCCAGCAGCGGCCCGTTGATGGCGAGGTCCACGCCCGCGTCGGACAGGGTCGCGCCGACCACCGCGCCGAAGGAGCCCAGCGGCTCGGCCCCGGCGTTCTCCGCCGCCAGCTGCCGCAGCACCGAGGCCGCCACCGGCTGGCCGTCCGCACCGACCGCGCGCTGCACCTCGGCGCCCTCCGGGTTGGAGGTGAGCGCCAGCGCGAACACGCCGCAGCCGTTCGCCCGCGCCAGGTCCAGCGCCGGGCGCAGCGAGCCGAAGCCCAGGTACGGGCTGACCGTGACGGCGTCCGAGAACAGCGGGCTGCCGGCCGCCAGGAAGGCCTCGGCGTACGCGGCCATGGTCGAGCCGATGTCGCCGCGCTTGGCGTCCATCAGCACCAGCGCGCCGGCCGCCCGGGCCTCCTCGACGGACTTCTCCAGCACGGCGACGCCCTTGCTGCCGAAGCGCTCGAAGAAGGCGGCCTGCGGCTTGAGCACGGCCACCCGGTCGGCCAGTGCCTCCACCACGGTGCGGCTGAAGGTCTCCAGCCCGGCCAGGTCGTCGCCGAGCCCCCAGGCGGAGAGCAGGGAGGCGTGCGGGTCGATGCCGACGCAGAGCTGGCCGCGGGTGTCGAGGGCCTGGCGCAGGCGGGCGCCGAACGGGGCGAGGGTCATGTCGTCTCCGGGTGCAGGGTAGAAGTGGGTCAGGAGCTGCGTACGGCGCTGCCCACGGCCTCGGACAGGTCGCGGAAGCCCGCGCCCCGGACCCGGGCGGACAGGCCCTTGTGGAGGGCGCGGCACCAGAACGGGCCCTCGTAGATGAAGCCGCTGAAGCCCTGGATCAGGTCGGCGCCGTGGATGATCCGCTGCCAGGCGTCCTCGGCGGTCTCGATGCCGCCCACCGAGACCAGGGTCAGCCGGCCCCCGGTGCGGGCGCGCAGCCGCTGCAGCACCTCAAGGGCGCGGGCCTTGAGCGGGGCGCCGGACAGGCCGCCCATGCCGATCTCCTCGACGAGCGCCGGGTCGGCGACCAGGCCCTCGCGGCCGATCGTGGTGTTGGTGGCGATGATGCCGTCCAGGCCCAGCTCCAGGGCCAGGTCGGCGACGGCGTCGACGTCCTCGTCGGCCAGGTCGGGCGCGATCTTGACCAGCAGCGGCACCCGGTGCGCGGTGGTGCGGTCGGCGGCCTCGCGGACGGCGGAGAGCAGCGGGCGCAGCTGGTCGACGGCCTGCAGGTTGCGCAGCCCGGGGGTGTTCGGCGAGCTGACGTTGACCACCAGGTAGTCGGCGTACTTGGCCAGCCGCTCGGTCGACTTGACGTAGTCGGCGACGGCCTCGGCCTCCGGCACCACCTTGGTCTTGCCGATGTTGACGCCGATCACCGGGGTGGAGCTGGTGTGCGGGCGGGCGGCCAGCCGGGCGGCGACCCGGGCCGAGCCCTGGTTGTTGAAGCCCATCCGGTTGATCAGCGCGCGGTCCTCGACCAGGCGGAACATCCGGGGCGTCGGGTTGCCCGGCTGCGGCTCGCCGGTGACGGTGCCGATCTCGACGTAGTCGAAGCCCATCATCGCGAGGCCGTCGATGCCGATGCCGTTCTTGTCGAAGCCGGCCCCGAGGCCGAACGGGCCGGGCAGGTCGAGGCCGAGGGCCCGGGTGCGCAGCGCCCGGTCCTGCGGGGCGAGCACCATCCGCACCACGGTGCGCAGGACGGGCACCGAGTGGCAGAGCCGGATCCAGAAGAAGGCCATGTGGTGCGCCTTCTCCGGGTCCATCTTCTTGAACACGAGGTTGAACAGGAGCTTGTACAAAGCGGCTAACTCCCCGGACAGCTATAGGACTTGGGCATGGGAGTGGGGGGCACCCGACAGGCTCCGGTGCCCCCCACTGCGGTGGAGCTACTTGCGGCCGGCGTTGATCAGTTCGGCGTGCTCCTGGAGCGACATCACCCCGACCTCGTCCCGCAGCTGCGCGTCCATGCCCTGGACGGCCGCGCCCATCGCCTGGACGGTGGTCAGGCACGGCACGCCGCGCGAGACGGCCGCGGTGCGGATCTCGTAGCCGTCGAGGCGCCCGCCGGTGCCGTACGGCGTGTTGATGATGAGGTCGACCTCGCCGTCGTGGATCAGCTGGACGATGGTCTTCTCGCCGTTCGGGCCCTCGCCCTCGCTGTGCTTGCGCACCAGCGTGGACGGGATGCCGCCGCGCTGCAGCACCTCGGCGGTGCCGGCGGTGGCGAGCACCTCGAAGCCGAGGCCGACCAGCGCGCGGGCCGGGAAGACCAGGTTGCGCTTGTCCCGGTTGGCGACGGAGACGAAGACCTTGCCCTTGGTCGGCAGCGCGCCGTACGCGCCGGACTGCGCCTTGGCGTAGGCGGTGCCGAAGACCTTGTCGATGCCCATGACCTCACCGGTCGAGCGCATCTCCGGGCCGAGCACGGTGTCCACGCCGCGGCCGTGGATGTCGCGGAAGCGGCTCCACGGCATCACGGCCTCCTTGACCGCGATCGGCGCGTCGGCCGGCAGCGTGCCGCCGTCGCCCTCGGTCGGGAGCATGCCCTCGGCGCGCAGCTCGGCGATGGTGGCGCCGAGCGAGATCCGGGCGGCGGCCTTGGCCAGCGGCACGGCGGTCGCCTTGGACGTGAACGGGACGGTCCGGGAGGCGCGCGGGTTGGCCTCCAGGACGTAGAGGATGTCCCCGGCCAGCGCGAACTGGATGTTGATCAGGCCGCGGACGCCGACGCCGCGCGCGATCGCCTCGGTGGAGGTGCGCAGGCGCTTGATGTCGTGGCCGCCGAGGGTGATCGGGGGCAGCGCGCAGGCGGAGTCGCCGGAGTGGATGCCGGCCTCCTCGATGTGCTCCATGACGCCGCCGAGGTACAGCTCGGTGCCGTCGTAGAGCGCGTCGACGTCGATCTCCACCGCGTCGTCGAGGAAGCGGTCGATGAGCACCGGGTGCTCGGAGATCAGGCCGGCGTGCCGCTCCAGGTAGGAGGCGAGCGAGGCCTCGTCGTAGACGATCTCCATGCCGCGGCCGCCGAGCACGTAGGACGGGCGGGCCAGCACGGGGTAGCCGATCTCGTCGGCGATCGCCTTGGCCTCCTCGAAGGAGAAGGCGGTGCCGTGCTTGGGGGCCGGCAGGCCGGCGTCGCGCAGCACGCGGCCGAAGGCGCCGCGCTCCTCGGCGAGGTCGATCGCCTCGGGCTGGGTGCCGACGATCGGCACGCCGTTGTCCTTGAGCGCCTGGGCGAGGCCCAGCGGGGTCTGGCCGCCGAGCTGGACGATGACGCCCGCCAGCGGGCCGGCCTGCTGCTCGGCGTGGACGATCTCCAGCACGTCCTCCAGGGTGAGCGGCTCGAAGTAGAGCCGGTCGGAGGTGTCGTAGTCGGTGGAGACGGTCTCCGGGTTGCAGTTGACCATCACGGTCTCGTACCCGGCCTCGGCCAGCGCGAAGGAGGCGTGCACGCAGGAGTAGTCGAACTCGATGCCCTGGCCGATGCGGTTCGGGCCGGAGCCGAGGATGATCACCGCGGGCTTGGTGCGCGGCGCGACCTCGTTCTCCTCGTCGTAGGACGAGTAGAAGTACGGGGTCTTGGCGGCGAACTCGGCGGCGCAGGTGTCGACGGTCTTGAACACCGGGCGGATGCCCAGCGCGTGCCGCACCTCGCGGACCACGTCCGGCTTGAGGCCGCGGATCTCGCCGATCTGCTGGTCGGAGAAGCCGTGCCGCTTGGCGTGGCGCAGCAGCTCGGGGGTCAGCTCGGCGGCGTCGGCGAGTTCGCCGGCGATCTCGTCGAGCAGGAAGAGCTGGTCGACGAACCACGGGTCGATCTTGGTGGCCTCGAACACCTCCTCCGGGGTGGCGCCGGCCCGGATCGCGTCCATGACGGTGTTGATCCGGCCGTCGGTCGGCACGACCGCCTTGGCGAGCAGCTCGGACTTCTCCCCGACCGGGCCGGTCCAGGAGAACTGCGAGCCCTTCTTCTCCAGCGAGCGCAGCGCCTTCTGCAGCGCCTCGGGGAAGTTGCGGCCCAGCGCCATGGCCTCGCCGACCGACTTCATGGTGGTGGTGAGGGTGGCGTCGGCGCTCGGGAACTTCTCGAACGCGAACCGCGGCACCTTGACCACGACGTAGTCGAGGGTCGGCTCGAAGGAGGCCGGGGTCTCCTCGGTGATGTCGTTGGGGATCTCGTCCAGGGTGTAGCCCACGGCCAGCTTGGCGGCGATCTTGGCGATCGGGAAGCCGGTGGCCTTGGAGGCGAGCGCCGAGGAGCGGGAGACGCGCGGGTTCATCTCGATGACGATGACCCGGCCGTCCTCGGGGTTGACGGCGAACTGGATGTTGCAGCCGCCGGTGTCGACGCCGACCTCGCGGATGACGGCGATGCCGATGTCCCGCAGGATCTGGTACTCGCGGTCGGTGAGGGTCATCGCCGGGGCGACGGTGATCGAGTCACCGGTGTGCACGCCCATCGGGTCGAAGTTCTCGATGGAGCAGACGACCACGACGTTGTCGTGCTTGTCGCGCATGAGCTCCAGCTCGTACTCCTTCCAGCCGAGGATGGACTCCTCCAGGAGCACCTCGGTGGTCGGCGAGAGGGCCAGGCCCTGGCCGGCGATGCGGCGCAGGTCCTCCTCGTCGTGGGCGAAGCCGGAGCCGGCGCCGCCCATGGTGAAGGAGGGGCGCACGACGACCGGGTAGCCGCCGAGGGTGTCGACGCCGGCCAGCACCTCGTCCATGGTGTGGCAGATGACCGAGCGGGCGGACTCGCCGTAGCCGATCTTGGCGTTGACGGCCTCGACGACGCCCTTGAACAGGTCGCGGTCCTCGCCCTTGTTGATCGCCACGACGTCGGCGCCGATCAGCTCGACGCCGTACTTGTCCAGGGTGCCGGCCGCGTGCAGGGAGATCGCGGTGTTCAGCGCGGTCTGCCCGCCGAGGGTCGGCAGCAGCGCGTCGGGGCGCTCCTTGGCGATGATCTTCTCGACGAACTCCGGGGTGATCGGCTCGACGTAGGTGGCGTCGGCGATCTCCGGGTCGGTCATGATCGTGGCCGGGTTGGAGTTGACCAGCACGACCCGCAGGCCCTCGGCCTTGAGGACGCGGCAGGCCTGCGTACCCGAGTAGTCGAACTCGGCGGCCTGGCCGATCACGATCGGGCCGGACCCGATCACCAGGACGGACTTGATGTCAGTGCGCTTAGGCACGCTGGCCCTCCATGAGCTTCACGAAGCGGTCGAACAGGTAGGCGGCGTCGTGCGGGCCGGCGGCCGCTTCGGGGTGGTACTGCACGCTGAACGCGGGGACGTCGAGCGCCTGGAGGCCCTCGACCACGTCGTCGTTGAGGCAGACGTGGGAGACCTCGACGCGCCCGTACGGGGTGTCGCTGACCTTGTCCAGCGGGGCGTTCACGGCGAAGCCGTGGTTGTGGGCGGTCACCTCGACCTTGCCGGTGGTGCGGTCCTGCACCGGCTGGTTGATGCCGCGGTGGCCGTACTTGAGCTTGTAGGTGCCGAAGCCCAGCGCCCGGCCGAGGATCTGGTTGCCGAAGCAGATCCCGAAGAACGGGGTCCTGCGCTCCAGCACGCCCTGCGCGACGGCGACCTGGTGGTCGGCGGTGGCCGGGTCGCCCGGGCCGTTGGAGAAGAACACGCCGTCCGGGTTGACGGCGTAGACGTCCTCCAGGGTGGAGTTGGCCGGCAGCACGTGCACCTCGATGCCGCGCTCGGCCATCCGCTGCGGGGTCATCGCCTTGATGCCGAGGTCCAGCGCGGCGACGGTGAACTTCTTCTCACCGATGGCGGGGACGACGTACGGCTCGGTGGTGGCCACCTCGGCGCACAGGTCGGCGCCCTTCATCTCGGGCGACTGCTGCACCCGGGCCAGCAGCGCGGCCGGCTCGGCCAGCGCCTCGCCGGAGAAGATGCCGCAGCGCATCGCGCCGCGCTCGCGCAGGTGGCGGGTCAGCGCGCGGGTGTCGATGCCGCTGATGCCGACGACGCCCTGGCGGTCCAGCTCCTCGTCCAGCGAGCGGCGGGAGCGCCAGTTGGACGCGACCCGGGCGGGGTCGCGCACGACGTAGCCGGCGACCCAGATCTGCTGGGACTCGTCGTCCTCGTCGTTCCAGCCGGTGTTGCCGATCTGCGGGGCGGTCATCACGACCACCTGGCGGTGGTACGACGGGTCGGTCAGGGTCTCCTGGTAGCCGGACATGCCGGTGTTGAAGACCGCCTCGCCGAAGGTCTCGCCGGTCGCGCCGTAGGCCTGGCCGCGGAACGTCCGGCCGTCCTCCAGGACGAGCACGGCGGGCACTCGTTCCCGCCGTTGGCGCTGCGTGGTGGGGGCAGGTGCGGTCATTGCGCGGCCTCTTCCGTCTTCGTCTTCGTACGTGTTGCGAGGTGAGCGATCGCCTCGACCCAGGCGGTGTGCTCGTCCGGGTGGTCGGCCCGGAAGCCGGAGTCCAGTTCGGTCCCCTCGTGCGTCCAGCTGACGACGAGCAGTCCGGACGGGACGACCTTGCCGGCGATCCCGGAGTCCGTCCGGGCACCGGTCAGGCGCTCGGCGGGGATCCAGAGGTCGACGTCACCGGGGCGGCGGACCAGCAGGCCGTCCTCCCCGAGGGTGAGGTCGGCGCGGCTGCGGGTGCCCAGCCCGTGGGCGACCACCCGGTCGAGCCAGTTCCCGGCGGTGGTGGTGCCGTGGTACCGGCCGCTGGTCTCCAGGATGGTGCGCCCGGCGCCGTCCGGCACGGCGGGCAGCGGCGGCATGCCGGACTGCAGCGTGCGCCGCCAGTTCCAGCCCTGCCGCATCAGCCAGTAGACCAGGCCGATGATGATCAGCAGGCCCACGGTCCAGCCGATGTAGCCGGGCCAGTTGGTGACCTTGGCCTGCTCCGTGGCGAGCGGCTGGAGCGTGGGGAGCCGGCCGGTCACGCCAGCCCGCCCTGCTCGGCCAGCTCGCCGGCGAGCACGGTGGCGCGGCCGCGCAGGAAGGTCGCGTGCACCCGTCCGGGCAGGTCGAGGCCCTTGTAGGGGGTGTTGCGGCTGCGGGTGGCGAAGCTTTCCGGGTTCACGGCACCACGGTACGCGGGATCGAACAGCACCAGGTTGGCCGGCTCACCGACCGAGATGGGGCGGCCCTGCCCGGTGAGACGGCCGATCCGCGCCGGGCGGTGCGACATCCGGTCGGCGACGCCCTCCCAGTTCAGCAGGCCCGTGTCGACCATGGTCTGCTGGACGACCGACAGCGCGGTCTCCAGGCCGACCATGCCCATCG
Source organism: Streptomyces rubellomurinus (assembly GCF_000961885.1). Classification (GTDB taxonomy): domain Bacteria; phylum Actinomycetota; class Actinomycetes; order Streptomycetales; family Streptomycetaceae; genus Kitasatospora; species Kitasatospora rubellomurina. Next base: position 7,915 of record NZ_JZKH01000007.1, on the reverse strand, counting down.
CGGCGACGGCCCACTCGCAGTCCTTGTCCTCGGCCGGGTGCGGCGCGTGGTCGGTGGCGACGGCGTCGATGGTGCCGTCGGCCAGCGCCTTGCGCAGCGCCTGGACGTCCTCGGCGGTGCGCAGCGGCGGGTTCACCTTGTACACCGGGTCGTAGGTGCGGACCAGCTCGTCGGTGAGCAGCAGGTGGTGCGGGGTGACCTCGGCGGTGACGTCCCAGCCCTTGGACTTGGCCCAGCGGACGATCTCGACCGAGCCGGCGGTGGAGAGGTGGCAGACGTGCAGCCGGGAGCCGACGTGCGCGGCGAGCAGCACGTCGCGGGCGATGATCGACTCCTCGGCGACGGCAGGCCAGCCGCCGAGCCCGAGCTCGCCGGAGACCTGGCCCTCGTTCATCTGGGCGCCCTCGGTGAGCCGCGGCTCCTGGGCGTGCTGGGCGACGACGCCGTCGAAGGCCTTGACGTACTCCAGGGCGCGGCGCATCAGCACCGCGTCGTCCACGCACTTGCCGTCGTCGGAGAAGACCCGGACGCCGGCGGCGGACTCGTGCATCGCGCCGAGCTCGGCGAGCTGCTTGCCCTCCAGGCCCACGGTCACGGCGCCGACCGGCTGCACGTCGCAGTAGCCGGCCTCCTGGCCGAGCCGCCAGACCTGCTCGACGACACCGGCGGTGTCGGCCACCGGGGTGGTGTTGGCCATCGCGTGCACGGCGGTGAAGCCGCCCATCGCGGCGGCCCGGGTGCCGGTGAGGACGGTCTCGGCGTCCTCGCGGCCGGGCTCGCGCAGGTGGGTGTGCAGGTCGACCAGGCCGGGGAGGGCGACCAGGCCGGTGGCGTCGATCTCGATGTCCGCCTCGACCGCCAGGCCGGTGCCGATCGCCTTGAACACGCCGTCGGCGATGTGGAGGTCCTGCGGGGCGCCGCCGAGGATCTGGGCGTTGCGGATCAGGTAGCTGGTCACTGAGCGGTCTCCACGGATTCGGTGCGGGGGCTGTCGGCGAGGGTGGCGCCGCCGAGCAGCAGGTACAGGACGGCCATCCGGATCGAGACGCCGTTGGCGACCTGCTCGACCGCGGTGCAGCGCGGCGAGTCGGCGACCTCGGCGGTGATCTCCATGCCGCGGACCATCGGGCCGGGGTGCATGACGATGGCGTGCTCGGGCAGCTGGGCCATCCGGATGCCGTTCATGCCGTAGCGGCGGCTGTACTCGCGCTCGGTCGGGAAGAACGCGGCGTTCATCCGCTCGCGCTGCACCCGCAGCATCATCAGCGCGTCGGTCTTGGGCAGCACGGCGTCGAGGTCGTAGCTGACCTCGCAGGGCCAGTTCTGGATGCCGATCGGCAGCAGGGTCGGCGGGGCGACGAAGGTGACCTCGGCGCCGAGGGTGGTCAGCAGGTGCACGTTGGAGCGGGCGACCCGGCTGTGCAGGACGTCGCCGACGATGGTCACCCGGCGGCCGGCCAGGTCCTTGCCCGGGCCGGCGTTCAGGTGGCGGCGCATGGTGAAGGCGTCGAGCAGCGCCTGGGTGGGGTGCTCGTGGGTGCCGTCGCCGGCGTTGATCACGCTGCCGTGCAGCCAGTCGGACTGCGCGAGCCGGGCCGGCGCGCCCGAGGCGTGGTGCCGGATGACGACGGCGTCGGCGCCCATCGCCTGCAGGGTCAGCGCGGTGTCCTTGAGGCTCTCGCCCTTGGAGACCGAGGAGCCCTTGGCGGAGAAGTTGATGACGTCGGCGGACAGCCGCTTCTCGGCGACCTCGAAGGACGTCTTGGTGCGGGTGGAGTCCTCGAAGAAGAGGTTGACGACGGTGCGACCGCGCAGCGTGGGCAGCTTCTTGACGGCCCGGCCGGAGAGCTGGGCCAGCTCCTCGGCGGTGTCCAGGATCAGCAGCGCGTCGTCACGGGTGAGATCTGCGGTGGAGACGAGGTGGCGCTTCACGCGGGTTTACTCCGGGAGGTGCGGTGCGGACGGCTCGGCGGCCATGGCTTGCGAACTGCGGGAGGCGAAGTCGCGGTCCCCGACCAGGACGGCGTCCACGCCGTCGGAGTCGGACAGCCGCACCTGCACGGCCTCGCGCAGCGAGGTGGGGAGGTTCTTGCCCACGTAGTCGGCCCGGATCGGCAGCTCGCGGTGGCCGCGGTCGACCAGGACGGCCAGCTGGACGGCGCGCGGGCGGCCGATGTCGTTGAGCGCGTCGAGCGCGGCCCGGATGGTGCGGCCGGAGAAGAGCACGTCGTCCACGAGGATGACGAGCTTGCCGTCGATGCCGCCGGGCGGGATCTCGGTGTGCTCCAGGGCCCGGGCGGGCTTCAGCCGCAGGTCGTCCCGGTACATGGTGATGTCCAGGGTGCCGAGCGGGATCTCGCGGCCGGTGATCTGGGCCAGCCGGGCGTGCAGCCGCCGGGCGAGGTGGACACCCCTGGTGTGGATGCCGAGCAGCACGACGTCCTCCGCGCCCTTGGCGCGCTCGACGATCTCGTGCGCTATCCGGGTGACGACCCGGGTGATGTCCGTGCCGTCCAGCACCTGGTGCGGCGGGCGCGGCGTCGGTTCTCGATGTGTGGTCATGCCGAAGCGGACCTCCTTCCCCGCCTCACGGGACGGGCCTTAAAGGATGCCTGGGGGGTGCCACGCCGACCGGGCGTGGACTTCGGGTCATCCTATCAGCGAGCCTGGAGGCAAACAGACCTCCATCATTCCGCTTCACCGGGTTCACGCCGCGGATGCGCCGACGATGCGGTCCATTCGCACGGGTGCCCCATTCGGCTTGACGCAACTACCTTACTCTACGTAACCTCACAGTGAGTTACGAGATGGACGTCGAACCCACCGGTAACGGCGTCGACAATCGCCCGTGACCCACTACTGAACGCGAAGCAATCTCGTCCGGGGAGATCAATGTCCAGCGACTACGCGAAGCAGCTCGGAGGCAAGCTCCGAGCGATCCGCACTCAGCAGGGGCTCTCCCTGCACGGTGTCGAGGAGAAGTCCCAGGGGCGCTGGAAGGCAGTCGTCGTCGGCTCGTACGAGCGCGGCGACCGTGCGGTCACCGTGCAGCGGCTGGCCGAACTGGCGGAGTTCTACGGCGTCCCGGTGCAGGAGCTGCTGCCCGGCGGCACCCCCGGCGGCGCGGCCGAGCCGCCGCCGCGCCTGGTCCTCGACCTCGAAAGACTGACTCAGGTTCCGTCCGAGAAGGCCGGCCCGCTGCAGCGCTACGCGGCGACCATCCAGAGCCAGCGCGGCGACTACAACGGCAAGGTGCTGTCGATCCGCCAGGACGACCTGCGCACCCTGGCGGTCATCTACGACCAGTCGCCGTCGATCCTCACCGAGCAGCTCATCTCCTGGGGCGTGCTGAACCCCGACGCGCGCCGTGCGGTGCGCGAGGAGGAGGCCGGCTGAGGCCGACCGCACCGGCTCCCGCCGGCGGAGGCACCCAGCAGTCCGCACGGGAGCATTCAGCAGAGGCGCAGAAACGTCCCTGCGTTGCGCGGCGCGGCCCCGGGAGACCCGGGGCCGCGCCGCGGCGTTCCCCGCCGCCGCACGGTCAGCAGACCGTGCCCAGGCTGTAGCCGGGCCGGGCGGCCACGCCGTCCAGCCGCACCGGCCGGGCCGCCGGGCCCCAGTCCGGCCCGCCGCTCGACCAGGCCCAGGCCGCCGGCAGGTACTCCCCGCAGGTCGCCGCCGAGCCCTGCGAGCCGTGCAGCACCGCGACCCCCGGCAGCTCCAGCGCCAGACCGGCGCACAGCACCGCGCAGACCAGCTCCAGGTCCTCGTCGTTGATCCGCACCACGCCGTCCTCCCACTGGAGCACCCGCGCCGCCGCCGTCAGCCGTCCGCCCGGCGCGTCCACCCGCAGCCGCAGCTCGTACACCCCGGCGCCCGCGCCGACCAGCATCCGGCGGAACACCTCGCCGCCGCGCTGGTAGGCGGACCGCACCCAGCGCACGTGCTCCTCGTCGGCCTCGCCCTCCGCGCCCTGCGCCGCGCCGTACAGGGCGCCGTCGAGCAGCAGGTCGGCGTGGCAGAGCGTCAGCCCGTTCTCGCGGGCCCGGACCAGCCGCGGCAGGTAGTCCCCGGCCAGCTCCTCGCCCTGGTAGGGCAGCAGCTGGGTGCGCAGCGGCGGGTTGACCAGGTAGCGGTCGCGGGCGGCGGCCTCGGCCGGGTCCAGGCCGTGCAGCAGGCAGAACTCGGCGAAGTCCTGCGGGTGGAACATCCGGGCCCGGACGGTGTCGAAGCGCTCCAGCGCGTCGGCCAGCAGCTCGGCGGTGTCGGCCAGGTAGCGCTCGAAGTCGGGGGCGTCGGTGACGCCCCAGGCGCGGGCCCGGGCGAAGTCCGCGGCGTTGGTGAGCACCCCGATGACGAAGGCCTGGTCGGCGCCCTCGGCCCGCTGCCGCCGGTGCGGCGCCCGCGCGACGGGCCGCGAGCCGCCCGCGGTGCAGTCGGAGTTACGGCGGGCGCGGCCCTGGTGGCTACTCATCGGTGGCTCCTGGCATCGGCGGGTGACGGTCGACGGCGGGCGTGCCGCCGACCGTCTTCCTCCCCACCCGCGCGCGCCGCACACGTACGGCGTGTCACAGGAATGTAACCGAACGTAAGTCGGAATTTTCGGCGCAGGGCCCCGGGCGTCAGCCCTGGCCGCGCGGCACCCGGGCCAGCTGCCGGGACTGCGCGACGAGGCGGCCGGTCTCGTCCCAGACCTCGGCGTCCTCCTCGAAGTACCCGCCGGCCAGGTTGCGGGTGGCGTGCACGACCCGCAGCCAGCCCGGGGCGGGCTTGGCGCGCAGGTGCACGGTCAGCTCGACGGTCGGGGCCCAGCCCGGCAGGCCGAGGTCGAAGGTGACGGGCGGCAGCGCGTCGGCGACCAGCAGGAGCATCAGCGGGTCGGGCTGGCGGCCGTCCGCGAGCCGGAACCAGCCCTGGATCCGCCCCTGGCCGGAGGGCTGCCCGAGCGCCCAGCCGACCGCGGCCGGGTCGAGCCGCAGGTCGAAGCGCTCCAGCAGGGCGGCCTGCTCGACCAGCTGCCGGGGGGCGTGCTCGATGCCGATGCACTGGTCCGGCGGCGGGAGCTGGGGCGGGGTGGCCGTGGTGCGCACCTCGCCGTCCGCGGTGGCGAGGTCGCCGTGGCTGGCCACCACCCGCAGCCGCTCGACGCCGTCCTGGCTGAGCGAGGCGGTGCCGGTGGACAGGCCGCGACCGGTGCGCAGCACCTCGGTGCGGACGGTGGCCGGGCCGGGGGTGGAGGCGGAGAGGTAGTAGCCGCTGACCGAGATCGGGTCCGGGTGCGCCGCGTGCTGCCCGTGCTCCAGCGAGAGCGCGTGGGCGGCCACGGCGAGCAGCAGCCCGCCGTTGACGCCGCCGCCGATCTGCCAGCCGGCGCCCAGGTCGCCGTCGTAGCGGCCGGGCTCCTCGGCGTGTCTGGTGAGGGCGATGCCCTGGTCGAACTCGCTGCGGGTCACGGTGGTCATGGGGGTGGCCTGCCCTTCGACGGGTTACCGGCGTCAAGTTACCGGCGAGTAGGGAACCACCATAGGGCACCACCATACGCTGCGCGGGTGAAGCGCGGAACGGCCGCCGGACCCGGAACGAGGTTCGGGTCCGGCGGCCGTGCGTTCGTGCGTCGCCTTCCGGAGGACTACCGGCGGATGCTCGGCTTCAGCTCCAGGAAGCGGGCCAGCAGACCGTTGACGAAGGCCGGGGAGTCGTCCGTGGAGAACTCCTTGGCGATCTCGACGGCCTCGTCCAGGACGACCGCGTCCGGGACGCCGTCCTCCCAGATCAGCTCGTACGCGCCGAGGCGCAGGACGTTGCGGTCCACGATCGGCATCCGGTCGAGGGTCCAGCCCACCGCGTACTGCGAGATCAGCTCGTCGATGCGGCGAGCGTGCTGGACGTACCCCTCGACGAGCTCCATCGTGTACTCGGCGACCTGCGGGGTGCCCTCGTCGGGCTTGGGCTCGCGGGCGCGGGCCACCCAGTCGGCGAGGACCTGCTGCGGGTCGACCCCGCGGTGGTCGGCCTCGAAGAGGATCTGGAAGGCCCGGGTGCGGGCCTTGCTACGTGCGGCCGACACGGACTTACTTCACCCGGCCGAGGTAGCTGCCGTCGCGGGTGTCGACCTTGACCTTCTCGCCGGTGACGACGAAGAGCGGGACCTGGATCTCCGCACCGGTCTCCAGGGTGGCCGGCTTGGTGCCACCGGTGGAGCGGTCGCCCTGGACGCCCGGCTCGGTGTGCTCGATGGTCAGCTCGACGGCGGCCGGGAGCTCGATGTAGAGCACCGCGCCCTCGTTGGTGGCGACCAGGGCCTCGAAGCCCTCCAGCAGGTACTTGGCGGCGTCGCCGACGACGGCCGGCTCGACCGTCAGCTGGTCGTAGGTGTCCATGTCCATGAACACGAAGTTCTCGCCGTCCTTGTACGAGAACTGCATGCCGCGCTTGTCGACGTTGGCGGTCTCGACCTTGGTGCCCGCGTTGAAGGTCTTGTCGACGACCTTGCCGGTCAGGACCTCCTTGAGCTTGGTACGCACGAAGGCCGGGCCCTTGCCGGGCTTGACGTGCTGGAACTCGACGACGGACCAGAGCTTGCCGCCCTCCAGCTTGAGGACCATGCCGTTCTTGAGATCGTTCGTGGAAGCCACGGGCGCACTTACTCCTGGATATAGCTGTCAAGGAACCAAGGCTTGCGTCCTGCCGCCGGCGGCCGTCAGGGGCCGCCGTCACAGGGCGAGGAGCTCCTTGGTGGTGATGGTGAGCAGCTCGGGCCCGCCCTCCTCGAGGGGGCGCACGACGAGCGTGTCCTCGATCCGGACACCACCCTTGCCCGGGAGGTGGACTCCCGGACCGACGGTGACCGGTACGCGGCTGTCCAGTTTACCCATGTCCGCCGGGCCGAGGCGCGGCGCCTCCCGGATCTCCAGCCCGATGCCGTGCCCGATCGGGCGCGGGGACGGCTCGGTGTGGCCGGCCGCCTCCAGCACCTGCCGCGCGGCCCGGTCGGGCACGGACAGCTCCACCCCCGGCTCCAGCGCCTCCCGGCCGGCCCGCTGCGCGCGGAAGACCAGCCGGTGCAGCTCGACCTGCCAGGGCGCGGGGGCCGCGCCGATCACGAAGGTCCGGGCCGTCGAGACGCCGTAACCCCGGTACTGGGCGCCCAGCACGACGGTGAGGAAGTCGCCCTCCTCCACCCGGCGGTCGGTCGGCTGGTGGGCGGGCTGGCCGGAGTGGGTGCCGGTGCCGACCGAGACCGGGAAGGCCGCCCGGTCCGCGCCGTGGTCGATCATCCGGCGTTCCAGCTCCATCGCCAGGTGCCGCTCGGTGCGGCCGACCAGGATCGACTCCAGCAGCTCGCCGAGCGCCTGGTCGGCGATCTCGGCGGCGATCCGCAGGTCGGCGATCTCGTGCTCGTCCTTGACCACCCGCAGCCGCTCGACCACCTGCCCGAGGTCCGTCAGCCGGGCCCCCTCGGCCAGCGCCGCCACCGCCCGGTGCCGACTCACGGTCAGGTCGTGCTCCTCCACCGCCAGGCCCGCCACCCCCAGCCGGACGGCCGCCGCGGCGGCGGCCAGCGCGGTGTCCGCCCCGGCCGAGACCGGCAGCTGGGCGACGTCGGGGGCGATCAGGTGCTCGCCCGAATCGTCCGGCGGCAGGTCGTCCGGCAGCGCCAGCAGCACCTCCTCGCGGGTCAGCAGCACCGTCGCCCCGCACGGCGCGCAGCCCGTCAGGTACCGCACGTTCGCCGCCCGGGTGATCAGCGCCGCATCGGCCCCGGCCGCACCGCAGTGCTCCCGCACCCGCTCCCGCCGCGCCGCGTACGCATCCACCATGCGTCGAGCCTACGGACCCCCGCCCCACCCCGCCCGCCGAACGGCCCCCACCCCGGCAGCCGGGGGCGACCCCATCGGCCGCGCCCCTCCTCCCC
>NZ_JZKH01000060.1 GCF_000961885.1 Streptomyces rubellomurinus | reverse complement strand
CCTGGAGGACGCCTACCTCCCGCCGGACAGCCTGCACGGCAGCGCCACCGCCGTCTTCCTCGGCGCCACCGGCGACGACTACGCCTCGCTGGTGCACCGCCGCGGCGCCGACGCGCTGTCCCACCACTCCGTCGCCGGCCTGAGCCGGGGCCTGATCGCCAACCGCGTCTCGCACCAACTCGGCCTGCACGGGCCGAGCCTGACGGTCGACACCGTCCAGTCCTCCTCGCTGGTCGCCGTGCAGATGGCCTGCGAGAGCCTGCGTTCGGGCGCCGCCCGGCTCGCCCTGGCGGGCGGCGTGCACCTCAACCTGGCGCCGGAGACCACGATCGCGTTCGCCCGCGCCGGGGCGCTGTCGCCGGACTGCCGCAGCTACACCTTCGACGCCCGCGCCAACGGCTTCGTCCGCGGCGAGGGCGCCGGCGTGGTCGTCCTCAAGCGCCTGGCCGACGCCGTCGCCGACGGTGACGACGTGTACTGCGTGCTGCTCGGCGGCGCCGTCAACCACGACGGCGCCGGCGATCTGACCGTGCCCAGCGCCGAGGCGCAGAGCGCCCTGCTGCGCGCGGCCTGCCGCGCCGCCGGCGTCGCCCCCGCCGAGGTGGGCTACGTCGAGCTGCACGGCACCGGCACCCGGGCCGGCGACCCGGTCGAGGCGAGCGCCCTGGCTGCCGTGTACGGGGACGGCCGCGACGCCGAACGGCCGCTGCTGGTCGGCTCGGTGAAGACCAACATCGGCCACCTCGAACCGGCCGCCGGCGTGCTCGGCCTGATCAAGGTCGCCCTGTCGGTGCGGCACGGCGTGCTGCCCGCCAGCCTCAACTACGAGAGCCCCAACCCGGGCATCCCGCTGGAGCAGTGGAAGCTGCGGGTCAACGCCGAGGCCCGGCCGTGGCCCGAGGGCCCGCGCCTGGCCGGTGTCAGCTCCTTCGGCATCGGCGGCACCAACTGCCACCTCGTCGTCGCGGCCCCCGAGCCACAGCCCACCCCGGAACGCGAAGCCCCCGAGCCCGGCGCCGCCGTCCCCGTGATGCTGTCCGCGCACACCCCGCAGGCGCTGCGCGCCCAGGCCCGGCGCCTGCTCGACCGGGTCCGCGAGGACGCCGACCTGCGCCCGCTGGACGTCGGCCACTCCACGGCCACCACCCGCTCCGCGCTGAAGAGCCGCGGCGTCGTCCTCGCCGCCGACCGCGCGGAACTGCTCGACGGCCTGGCCGCGCTCGCCGAGGGCCGCCCCTCCGCCCGCGTCGTCACCGGCACCGCCGCCGGGGGCGGCGGCCTGGTCTGGGTGTTCTCCGGCCAGGGCGCCCACTGGATCGGCATGGCCGAGGGCCTGTGGGCGGCACACCCGGTCTTCGCCGCCCGGATGGACGAGTGCGAGCGCCTGCTGCGCCACTACGGCGGCTGGTCGCTGCGCGAGGTGCTCGGCGACGAGGACGCCCTCCAGCGGATGGACGTCGTGCAGCCCGCGCTGTTCGCCGTCATGGTCTCGCTCGCCGAGGTGTGGCGCGCCGCCGGCGTCGAGCCGGACGCCGTCATCGGCCACTCCCAGGGCGAGATCGCCGCCGCCACCGCGGCCGGCATCCTCAGCCTGGAGGACGGCGTGCGGCTGATCGTCGCCCGCGCCAAGGTCATCACCGAGAAGCTGTCCGGGCACGGCCTGATGGCCATCCTGGACGTCCCCGCCGAGGAGGTCGACCAGCCCGGCGTCTCCGTCGCGGCCGTCAACTCCCCGGGCACGGCCGTCATTTCGGGCGACCCGGACGGCGTGCGCGCGGCCGTCGCCGCCTGCGAGGCGCAGGGCCGGCGAGCGCGGATCGTCCCCGTGGACTACGCCTCGCACTCCGCGCACGTCGAGACGATCCGCGACGAGGTGCTGGCCGGCGTGGCCGGCGCCGCCACCACCGACAGCGGCGTCGCCTTCTACTCCACCGTCACCGCCGGCCGGGTCGACCCGGCCACCCTGGACGCCGAGTACTGGTACCGCAACCTGCGCGAGCCGGTGCGCTTCGCCGACACCGTCCAGGCCCTCACCGCGGACGGCTACGGCGTGTTCGTCGAGGTCAGCCCGCACCCGGTGCTGGCCATGCACATCGCCGCCACCGCCGGCAGCGCCGTCGTGCAGCCCACGCTGCGCCGGAACGAGGAGGAGGTGCACCGGCTGCGGCTGTCCATGGCCGAGCTGTACACCCGCGGCCTCGACCTGGCCTGGGACGACGTGTTCACCGGCGCCCGCCGGGTGCCGCTGCCGACGTACGCCTTCCAGCGGGAGACCTACTGGGTCGACGGCGCCGTCACGGTGGCGGCTTCCGAATCGCCTTCGACCGCTCCCGCCGCGATGGTCGAGACTCCTGACCCCACCGGCCCCTCCGAGGCCGAGCTGTGGACCCTGGTGCGCGGTGAGGCCGCCGTCCTGCTCGGGCACGCCGACACCGCGCGGATCGGCGCCGACGACACCTTCAAGGAGCTCGGCTTCGACTCGGTGACGGCCGTGCAGCTGCGCGACCGGCTCAACGCCGCGACGGGCCTCCAGCTGCCCGCCTCGCTCGCCTACGACCACCCGACCCCGGCCGCCGTGGTCCGCCGCATCCGCGAGCTGGTCGCCGGACCGGACGAGGCCCCGGCGCTGCCCGTCGCGCCCGCCGTCGCGCCCGCCGTCGCGCTCGACGAGCCGATCGCGATCGTCGGCATGAGCTGCCGCCTGCCCGGCGGCGTCGCCACCCCCGAGGACCTGTGGCGCCTCGTCGCGGACGGCGCCGACGCCATCACCGGCTTCCCCGAGGACCGTGGCTGGCAGGTCGACGCGGACGCCGACTTCGCCGCCGCCGGCGGATTCCTGGACGGCGCCGCCCACTTCGACGCCGGCTTCTTCCGGATCAGCCCGCGCGAGGCCCTCGCCATGGACCCGCAGCAGCGGCTCGCCCTGGAGGCCGTCTGGGAGGCGCTGGAGAGCGCCGGCCAGGACCCGGCCCGGCTGCGCCGCACCGACACCGCCGTCTTCCTCGGCGCGATGGCCCAGGACTACCTGCCGCGCCTGCAGGACGTCTCCGGCAACCTCGCCGGCTACGCGCTGACCGGCGGCTCCGGCAGCGTCGTCTCCGGCCGGGTCGCCTACACCCTCGGCCTGGAGGGCCCGGCCGTCACCGTCGACACCGCCTGCTCCTCCTCCCTGGTCGCCCTGCACCTGGCCGCCCAGGCGCTGCGCTCCGGCGACTGCTCGCTGGCCCTCGCGGGCGGCGTCACCGTGATGTCCACCCCCGGCATGTTCGTCGAGTTCGCCCGCCAGGGCGGCCTGGCCGGCGACGGCCGCTGCAAGGCCTTCGCCGAGGACGCGGACGGCACCGGCTGGTCCGAGGGCGTCGGCGTGCTGGTCCTCGAACGCCTCTCGGACGCCCGCCGCAACGGCCGCCGGGTGCTGGCCGTACTGCGCGGCAGCGCCGTCAACCAGGACGGCGCCAGCAACGGGCTCACCGCCCCCAACGGCCCCTCCCAGGAGCGGGTCATCCGCCAGGCGCTGGCCTCGGCCGGCCTGACCCCGGCCGAGGTCGACGCCGTCGAGGCGCACGGCACCGGCACCGGCCTCGGCGACCCGATCGAGGCCCAGGCCCTGCTGGCGACCTACGGGCAGGAGCGCGAGCAGCCGCTGTGGCTGGGCTCGTTGAAGTCCAACATCGGGCACACCCAGGCCGCCGCCGGCGTCGCGGGCGTGATCAAGATGGTGCAGGCCATGCGGCACGGGGTGCTGCCCCGCACGCTGCACGCCGAGCAGCCCACCAGCAAGGTGGACTGGACGGCCGGGCAGGTGCGCCTGCTCGCCGAGCAGCGCGACTGGCCCGCCGCCGAGCGTCCGCGCCGCGCCGCCGTCTCCTCCTTCGGGATCAGCGGCACCAACGCGCACGTCATCATCGAGCAGGGCGACCCGGTCGAGGCGGCCGCCCCGTCCGCCGAGCCCGCCGAGCCCGCCAAGGGCGAACTCGTCTGGACGGTCTCCGCGCACAGCGCCAAGGCCCTCGCCGGCCAGGCCCGCAAGCTCGCCGAGGCCGTCGCCGGGTCCGTCTCCGACGCCGACCCGGCCGCCGTCGCCGGGGCCGTCTCCGACGCCGACCCGGCCGCCGTCGCCGGGGCCGTCTCCGACGCCGACCCGGCCGCCGACGCCCGCCCGGCCGCCGTCGCCGACCCGGCCGACGTCGCGCTCTCGCTGGCCACCCGGCGCACCGCGCTCGACCACCGGGCCGCGATCGTCGGCGCCGACCGGGCCGAACTCCTCGCCGGGCTCCGGGCGTTGGCGGACGGCCGGCGCGACCCCGCGGTGACCACCGGCCATACCTCGGCCCCGCCCGTCGTCGGCGTCCTGTTCTCCGGGCAGGGCAGCCAGCGCCTCGGCATGAGCCGCGAACTCGTCGCCGCGTTCCCGGAGTTCGCCGCCGCCTGGCGCGAGGTCTGCGCCGCGCTGGACCCGCTGCTGGAGCACCCGATCGACGAGGTCGTCGGAGCCGAGCCCGGCAGCGCGACGGCCGCGCTGCTCGACGAGACCGCGATGACCCAGCCCGCGCTGTTCGCCTTCGAGGTCGCCGCCTACCGGCTGCTCACCTCGCTCGGCGTCCAGCCCGCGATCGTCGTCGGCCACTCCATCGGCGAGCTCGCCGCCGCCCACGTGGCCGGCGTGTTCTCGCTCGCCGACGCCGCCCGCCTGGTCGCCGCCCGGGCCCGCCTGATGGGCGAACTGCCGCGCGGCGGCGCCATGGTGGCCGTCCAGGCCGACGAGGACGAGGTCCGCGCCGCGCTCGCCGGGCACGAGCGGGACGCCTCCGTCGCCGCCGTCAACGGCCCGGCCGCCGTGGTGATCTCCGGCGTCGAGGAGGTCGTCACCGCCATCGCCGCCGAGCTGGCCGCGGACGGCCGCAAGACCACCCGGCTGCGCGTCTCGCACGCCTTCCACTCCCCGCTGATGGACCCGATGCTGGACGGGTTCCGGCGGGTCGCCGAGTCCGTCGCCTACGCGCCGCCGCGCCTCGCGGTGGTGTCCAACGTGACCGGCGCCGTCGCCGAGCCCGGCGAGCTGGAGCAGCCCGAGTACTGGGTGCGCCACGTGCGCGAGGCCGTGCGCTTCGCGGACGGCGTGGCCGCCGCCGTGAAGGCCGGGGCCGGGGCACTGGTCGAGGTCGGCCCGGACGGCGTGCTCGCCGCCATGGCCGCCGAACAGCTCGCCGACGCCGGCCTGACGGCCGTGCCGCTCGCCCGCAAGGGCCGCTCCGAGACCCGCTCGGCCGCCGAGGCCCTGGCCCGGCTGCACGTCGCCGGGTTGCCCGTCGACTGGCCGGCCCACCTGGCCGCCCTCGGCCGCCCCGGCCGGCCCGTCGACCTGCCCGGCTACGCCTTCGACCGCCAGCGCTACTGGGCGCAGCCCGAACGGCCGCGGGGCGACGTCGAGAGCGCCGGCCTGGCGGCCGTCGCGCACCCCTTCCTCGCCGCCGCCACCGAGCTCGCCACCGGCGAGCAGGTCGCCTACAACGGCCGGATCGACCTCGCCGCCGATGCCTGGCTGGCCGACCACGCGATCTTCGGCAGCGCCGTGTTCCCCGGCGCGGCCGTGGTGGACCTGGTGCTGCGCGCCCTGGAGGGCACCGGCTGCCGGTCCGTCGAGGAACTGACCCTGCACGCCCCGCTGACCTTCGCCGCCGGCGCCGTCCAGGTGCAGGTGCTGGTCGGCGAGGCGGAGCCGTCCGGCCGCCGCCCGGTGGCCGTCTACTCCCGCCCGGCCTCGGCCGGCGCCGGCGCCTGGACCAGGCACGCGGCCGGCTTCGCCGTCCCGCAGGCGGTTTCTCGGGCGGCCGCGCCGGACGTCCGGCCGCCGCAGGGCGCCGCCGCGGTGGACCTGGCCGGCTTCTACCCGGAGCTGGCCGGCCGGGGCTTCGGCTACGGCCCCGCCTTCCAGGGCCTGCGCGCCCTGTGGCGGGACGGGGACGAGGCCTACGGCGAGGTCGAGCTGCCCGAGCAGGTGCCGCACGCCGCCGGGGGCTTCGCCGTGCACCCGGCCCTGTTCGACGCCGCCCTGCACCCGCTGCTGGCACTGCTCGGATCGGACGACCCCTCGGACGACGCGCAGCGCACCTTCCTCCCGTACGCCTGGTCCGGCGTCACCCCGCACGCGCGCGGCACCGGCCGGCTGCGGGTGCGGGTCGCCCGGCTCGGTGCCACCGAGGTGTCGGTCACGATCACCGCGGCGGACGGCACGCCGGTGCTGACCGTCGACTCGCTGGCCCTGATGCCCGCCTCGGCGGCGCAGCTGGCCCGGGGCGCCGTCGCCGACTCGCTGTTCGCGGTGCGCTGGGCGCCCGTCGAGCCGGGCACCCCCGGCCCGGTCGACCTGGTGCACGTCGAGGCGAGCACCGGCGGCGACGTCCCCGCGTCCGTGCGGGCGAGCGCCCACGCGGCGCTGGAGCTGGTGCAGCGCCGGCTCGCCGAGCCGCAGGAGCGCCCGCTGGCCGTGGTGACCCGGGGCGCCGTGGCCGCGCTGCCCGGCGAGACGCCGGACCTGGCCCTCGCGGCCGTCCGGGGCCTGGTGCGCGCCGCCCAGGTCGAGTACGGCGAGGGCTTCGTCCTGGTCGACACCGACGACAGCGAGGAGTCGCGGCGCGCGCTGGAGACCCTGGACCCGAGCGCACCGCAGCTGGTGGTCCGCCAGGGCCGGGTCTACGCCCCGCGCCTCGTCCCGGCGGCCGCCGCGACCGGCGCGACCGGCGCCCGGCCGGCCTGGGACCCGAACGGCACGGTGCTGCTCACCGGCGCCACCGGCGGCCTCGGCGCGCTGTTCGCCCGGCACCTGGTCACCGAGCACGGCGTGCGCAGGCTGCTGCTGCTCAGCCGCTCCGGCGCCGCCGAACTCGCCGCCGAGCTCACCGCGTTGGGCGCCGAGGTCAGCCAGGCCGCGTGCGACGTCGCGGACCGGGCGGCGCTGGCCGGGCAGCTGGCGCTGATCCCGGCCGAGGCGCCGCTCACCGCCGTGGTGCACATGGCGGGCGTGCTCGCGGACGGCGCCGTGGAGACCATGACGCCGGACCGGATCGACCGGGTGTTCGCGCCCAAGGTCGACGCCGCCTGGCACCTGCACGAGCTGACCAAGGACCTCGGCCTGTCGGCCTTCGTGCTGTTCTCCTCCGTCGTCGGCGTGGTCGGCAACGCCGGCCAGGCCAACTACGCGGCCGCCAACGCCTTCCTCGACGCCCTCGCCGAACACCGCACGGCCGCCGGCCTGCCCGCGCTCGCCCTCGCCTGGGGCCCGTGGGAGATCGGCATGGCCGGTACCCTCGGCGAGGCCGACCTGGCCCGCTTCCGCCGCCACGGCATGACGCCGCTGACGGCCGACCGGGGCGCCGCCCTGTTCGACGCCGCGCTCGCCTCCGAGGACGCGTTGCAGCTGCCGGTGCAGGTCGACCGCACCGCGCTGCGCCAGGACACCGTGCCCGAGCTGCTGCGCACCGTGCTGCGGCCCGGCGCCGGCGCGGAGCAGGTCGCGGCGGAGCGGCCCGCGGACGAGCCCGTCGAGGAGGAGGGCGGCCTGTCCCCGATGGCGCGCCGGCTGGCCGGCCTCGCGCCCGAGGCACAGCGCGAGGAGCTGGTGGCGCTGCTGCTGGAGACGGCGGTGGCCGTCCTCGGCTACGCGTCCGTCGACGACATCGACGCCGACATGTCCTTCCAGGAGATCGGGTTCGACTCGCTCAGCGGTGTCGAGTTCCGCAACCAGGTCAAGGCGGACACCGGCGTGCACGTGCCGGCCACGGTGATCTACAACTACCCGACGCCCGCCGCGCTGGCGGAGCGCGTGCGGGAGCTGCTGTTCCCCGAGCCGGAGGCGGACGAGGACACCGCCGACCTGCCGGACGACGCGTTCGACGACGGGGACGACTTCGACGAGATCGACGACCTCGACATCGAGGCGCTCGTGCAGCGCGCGATCTCCGAATGACGGCCCCGCAGGCCGACCGACCCGAAAGTGAGAGCATGAAGCCCGAAGACCTGAAGGCCGTCCGCGCGTTCGTCAAGGAGCACCTGGACGGCCGGCACGCCGAGTTCGACACGTTCCAGGACAAGCCCGCGGACGTGTACGAGAAGTTCCGGGAGACCGGGCTGGCGAACTGGTGGCTGCCCGAGGAGCTGGGCGGCCGGGGCCTGAGCCTGGCGGACGGCGTCGAGATCGTCAACGAACTCGCCTACGGGGACGCCGGGGTGGCGTTCACGCTGTTCATCTCGGTGCTGGGCACCAGCATGGTGCAGCTGTACGGCTCCGAGGAGCTGAAGAAGCGGTACCTGGCGCCGATGGCCGAGCGGGGCTCGTTCTGCGCGACGCCGGGCAGCGAGCGGGTGGCGGGCAGCGAGCTCGGCAAGATCGACACCCTGGTGGCCGTGGACGGGGACGAACTCGTCATCACCGGCGAGAAGTTCATCTCCACCAACTCCGACTTCGCCGACTTCCTGGTGGTCGTCGGCCGCTCGGCGGAGGACCCGGAGGTGCACCACGCCGTGCTCGTGCCGCGCGACACGCCCGGCATCGAGGTCGTGAAGCGCTGGAACGTCATCGGCGTGCGCGCCTCGTACAGCTACCAGGTCAGCCTGAAGGGCTGCCGGGTGCCCGTGGCCAACCGCCTGGAGGGCTCCGGCCTGCGGCTGCTGGAGATCGGCCTGAACGCCAGCCGGATCCTGATCGCCACCACCGGGCTCGGCATCGCCCGTCGCATCCGCGACCTCTGCATGACCTACGCCAAGACCAAGCCGCTGCGCGACGGCACGCTGCTGGAGAACCCGGTGTTCGCGGCCAAGCTCGGGCAGATGGAGATGCAGATCGACGTCATGAAGAGCCATCTGCTGCGCGCCGCCCGGGACTACGACGCCGTCATGGCGAACCCGAACGCCGCCGACCTGTGGCACCGGCAGGGCACCCTCAAGTCCGCGCTGACCGCCAAGATGTTCTGCGGGCAGGCGGGTTGGGACGTGGCGAGCGTCGGCTCGGAGATGTTCGGCGGGCTCGGCTACACCGACGAGTCGCCGATCGGCAAGCTGATGCGGGACATGCGCTACATCTCCATCGTGGAGGGCGGCGACGACGTCCTGCGCGACCTGGTGTTCAGCCGCTACGTCATCCCGGTGCCGCGCCGCACCTGACGTACGACAGCGGGCCCGAACTCCTCCCGGCCAATGGGGAGTTCGGGCCCGTCGTGTTCGCTGCGGGGCTACGGCACCTCGGCCTCGAAGAGGGCGGTGCAGCCGCGCACGGTGAGCTTGTGCCGCGGGAAGCGGGCGGCCAGCGCGTCGCGCAGGTCGTCGAGCGAGTCCGCGCCGTTGTGCATGATGCCGCGCTTGTTCCACGCCCCCAGCATGACCTTGGCGAGCGGGTTCACCGGCACGCCCCCGGTCAGCACGGTGGCGCCGAACAGCCGCCCGCCGGGCTTCACGCAGGCCGCGACGTTGTCGAACACCACGGCCTTCTCGCGCATGTCGCCGGGCACGCAGTGCAGCAGGAAGTTCATCGACGCCGAGCCGAACTCCCGCCCGGGCAGCGGCAGCGGCTCCAGGGCGTTGGCCTGGACGGTCGTGACGTCGAAGCGGGCCAGCCGGGCCGCCGCGTGGTTCAGCGAGTGCTCGTTGAGGTCGGCCAGGGTGATGGCCTGGCCCGGGTGGGTCCGGCAGTGGTCCAGGAAGTAGCCCGTCCCCACCCCGAGGTCCAGGTGCTTCGCGGACACGTTGCGGTCGAACAGGCCGACCACCTCGGACACCGGGACGCGGAACAGGAACCGGCAGTTGAGCTGGAAGGCCGCGAAGTCGTACAGCCGCAGCGTCGACGGGTTGTACATGGCCTGGCCGGCGATGACCTGGTCGGAGTGCGAAGCGGTCAAGGGGAACCTCCGGCCCGGGGGTGGATGCGTCTCGGCACGACTATACGCGGCAGAAGTGCCGGGATCCGGTCCGTAGTTGGCGGGGGCTGACGGTCAGTCCGCGGGGCCGATCAGCTCGTCGGTGGAGGTGACCGTGACGCCCAGGCCGCGCAGCGCCGCCAGGGCGGCCGTGTGGGCAGGGGCGGAGAGCGCGGACACGGCGTCCTCGACGACGGTGACCGGGTGGCCGAGGGAGACGGCGCCGCGGACGGTCTCCCCGACGCCGTACTCGGTGGCGATGCCCGCCACCACCAGAGCGGTCGCGCCGAGCCGGCGCAGCAGCGCGTCCAGGTCGGTGCCGGCGAAGGCGGAGATCGTGTACTTGGTGACCACCTCGTTGCCGGGCCGGGCCGCCACCTCCGCCGCGAAGCGGTTGACGTGCGAGTCCGGTCCGCCGTCGCTGCCGTCCAGCCGGGCGTGCCGCACCAGCACCACCGGCCGCCCGGCCGCCTCGAAGGCCGCCTTCAGCCGGGCGGCGGCGCGCACCACCGCGGCGCCGGAGTGCGGGGCGACCGGGCGGCTGACGATCCAGTGCTGGAGGTCCACCAGCACCAGGGCGGTTCCGGACGGGAAGGCGGTCGTGGTCATCGGGCGTCCTCGTTCTGTCGGTGGGCCAGGATGTGACGAGCAAGCATGGACGTCACGATCATGCCGCACACCGCACACCGCACACCGAGGGCCGTGAGGTCCTCGAACGCCGCGACTCCACGGGCAAGTTCGTGCTGCGCGTCACCCCCTGACGCCGGGCGCCCGGGCGTGACGTGCCATCGAATGGCGGACGGGAACCGGCCGACCGTTCGCCTGCGATGCGACCCTCGCCCAGGATGGGAGGTACCGCCGG
This sequence comes from Streptomyces rubellomurinus, assembly GCF_000961885.1. Classification (GTDB taxonomy): domain Bacteria; phylum Actinomycetota; class Actinomycetes; order Streptomycetales; family Streptomycetaceae; genus Kitasatospora; species Kitasatospora rubellomurina. The sequence continues at coordinate 38,307 of NZ_JZKH01000060.1, read as the reverse complement.
TCCGACGAACGAGGAGAGCATCCGTGGTCGTTTCCGCCTGCCCGCCACCGTGGCGGCGCGCCGCCCGGTTCACCCTGCTGGTCCCCGGCGTGGCGATAGCCGTCCTGGTCCCGTCCGCCGTGCCGAGCAGCGCCGCCGCCGACAGCGGCGCGCCGCCGCCCCCGGCCGCGCAGGCCCTGGACGGGGACAAGCCGCTCGCCTCCACCAAGGACGTCACCAGCCAGTGCGACCAGCCCTCGGCCTGCCGCTTCCGGCTGTACGACCGTGCGCCGCGCGAGTTCACCAGCGGCGTGGTGTCGGTGGGCAACGCGGCGATCAACTGCACCAACGGCGACATGGACGTCAACCGCACCGTCACCCTGGTGAGCACCAGCACCGACAACATCGGCGGTGAGATCTCCGGCAGCGCGAGCATCCAGGGCGGGATCGACGTCACGGTCACGGTCTCCGGCCAGGCGAGCGTGGCGCCCACCATGACCAACGGCATCACCCAGTGGGGCCCGAGCAAGGACAAGGGCCCGACCACCCAGGACCAGACCACCAACGCCGCCGGGGTCACGGCGACGGTGACCGGCTCGAACGCGCTGCACCTCGGCGTCTCGGCCACCTTCCAGTCCGCCTTCAAGGCCGCCTTCTCGCGGCAGTGGCAGGCCCAGGCGACCGAGACGACCAAGGTGTCCTTCTCCGTCAGCCCGGGCGACGAGATCCAGTTCGGGATGGTGAGCGCCATGTCGCGGGCCGCCGGTGAGCTGACGGTGAACAACACCGGCAAGCTGATCAAGAACGTCACGGTGGACAGCCCGTCCATCGTCACCGCCAGCTCGATCGTGGCGCAGACCTTCTCCGTCCCGGACAAGTGCCTCTCGCTGCGGCCCCCGGGCCGGGCCGGGGCGGGCCTGATCGAACTCCCGCCGGTGGAGTCCGACCGGGTGCCGGACGCCGTCTTCGTCCGCACCGCCGAGGGCACCTGGAGGCCGCGGTGAAGCGCCGGACGCGGGCGGTGCGGGCCCTGCCGGCGGCCCTGATCGCCGTGGCCCTGTGCACCGGGCAGGCCTTCGCGGCGGAGCCCGCCCCCGACGACCAGCCCCAGGCGCAGGCCTTCGACGGCGACACCCCGCTGCCGGACGCCCCGGCCCTCGCGCACGGCTGCGGGCAGGACTACGGCTGCTCGTTCCGCGTCATCCCCGGACTGTCCCGGGAGCTCACCACGGGCGTGGTCTCGGTCGGCAACGCGGCGATCAACTGCACCAACAAGCCGATCACCGTCGAGCGCACGGTGGTGCTGGAGAACAGCACCAAGGACAACATCTCGGGGGAGATCTCCGGGAGCGTCACACTCACCGGCACCATCGACAACACCACCACGGTCGGCGGCAGCATCGCCGGCAGCAACACCACCACCGTCAACCACACCGACCACACGCCGCCCAAGGACAAGGGCCCGAACTCGGAGATCAGCAACGGCGGGAGCGTGAACGTGAGCGGCAACGTGGCGGGCTCCGCCGCGCTCAAGCTCAGCGCCCAGGCCAGCTTCCAGTCCGCCTTCAAGGCCACCTGGTCGCACGAGTGGCGGCAGGTCGTGACCGAGACCACCCAGGTCAGGTTCACCGTGAAGTCCGGCGACGAGCTGCAGTTCGGCACGCTGAACGCGATGACCCGCACGGTGGGCGAGCTGAGCGTCGACGGCGCCGCGAAGCTGATCAAGAACGTGATCGTCGACAGCCCGTCGACCGTCAACGTCAGCACCGTCGTCGCGCAGACCTTCAGCGCGACGGACAAGTGCCTGTCGATGCGGCCGCCGGGGCGGTCCCTCCCGAGCGAGCCGATCGAGGCGCCCCCGCGCACGGACGGCGCCCGGCCCGTCGAGCAGTACCGGCTGACGCCCGAGGGGAGCTGGGCGGCGCTGGACCGGTAGCCGCCGGACGTGCCGAGGCCGCCTGCCCGGATCCTCGGGCAGGCGGCCACGCCGTGCGCGCTGCCTACGGGTTGAGCGCTACCGACCGCGCCCGCACCCCGGCCGGCGGCGCGTCGACGGAGACCAGCCGGTTGCCCGGGTTCGCCCCGTTGTCCGGCGTGCCGGCGGTCGGCCGGGCGGCGGCGCAGCGCTGCAGCTCGACGTCGGTGAACGGGCCGGTGCGCTGGAAGTAGCGGTCCGGCAGGGAGGTCGCCGGGACGTCGAAGACCGCGTCGAGCCGGTACTTGTTGCGGGCGTTGGTGAAGGTGCCCGCCACCCGCTCGCGGGCCGGCTGCACCTCGATCCAACTCACCTCGCCCGGCTGGATGGTGGGGTTGAGGCCCTTGGTGCTCGTCCGGCTCCAGGTGAGCGGGTTGGTGGTCGAGACGGCCGCCGGGTTGCCGCCCGCCGCGCTGAACCCGGCGGCGGCCTGGCCGGCCAGGTTGGGCCGGCTCTGCGAGATGTCGGAGCGGCTGGGCACCAGCGGGGTGCCCTTCAGGGCGTAGTACTGCGTCAGGCTGTCGTACGGCGGCTCGGTGACGGTGATCTTCCGGTCGTCCACGATCGCGTTGCGGCTGCAGTTGAGGTACACCTCGCCGACGATCCGGCTCTGGCCGTAGTACTGGTAGGAGGAGCCCTTGTCCACGGTGAAGGTGCAGTTGGCGGCCGCGCCCTCGCAGTCGTCCACCACGACGCCCGGCTCCAGCGGCTCGTTGCCCTTGTAGCCCTTGGGCGGCGGCAGTTGCTCCTTGCGGACCTTCTGGTCGACGGGCGCGGGCGTCTGCGCGGCGGTGACGTTGGTGATCAGCGGGCCGCAGGAGAGGGAGTCGCGCCGCTCGGCGGACTCGAACGAGACCATCGGGTTGTCCTCGGGGGCGTCGAAGCCGAAGCTGCGCCCGGTGGTCCAGTTGGCGGTGCCGACGGTGTCGGTGCCCTTGGTGGTGATCTGCGGGTCCGGCACCGGCCCGGGGGCGATCAGCGCGACGTTGTACGTCTGGCCGTCCTTGAGCTGCTCGGCCGTGCAGCGCCGGTCCACGCCCGGGCTGTCGTCCCAGCTGAGGGTGACGTGCGAGCCCGCCTTCACGCCCCACAGCCGGGTGCGCAGGACCAGCGGGGAGCCGTTCCAGTTCAGCGACGCCGCCTGGTAGCCCTGCGGGTGCTGGGCGAGTGCCTTGCCGAAGACCACGCCGTTGTTCTCCGGCGACCAGTCGGTGTGCCCGGCGGCCGTGCCGTTGTCGGGGGCGACGGGCTGCGCGAAGGTGCCGTTGAGGACCTGGACGGCCACCGTGTCGGCGGCGTGCGCGGGCGGGGCGGCGGCGAGGGCCAGTCCGGCCGTCGCCACCGAGCAGCCGACCCGGTGCAGGAGCCGGCGCCGCATCAGCAGAACCACCAGTCGCTCGGCGGGACGACCGCGTTGCCGGGCGGGACGTCGGTCAGCGCGTTCGGCAGGGCGCACAGGCCGGTGGCCGCGTCGTTCGGCTTCTGGTCGCGGGGGACCTTGTTGAAGTCCGTCAGTGTCTGCTTCTCGTCGGCGATGCCGTCCTTCTCCGCCTTGCCGTCACCGGCGACGGTCGCCAGGCAGTCCCGGTCGGAGGCCTTGCACTTGCTGATCTGGTCCTTGTTGTCCGCGACGTCCTTGCACTGCGAGGTGCTCGCCGCGTCGCCCGCGCACGGGTCCTGCGCGGGCGGCTGCTGCGGCGGGGCGGTCTGCTTGGCGTCGACGTTGGTGAAGAACACGCCGCAGCCGGGGTTGTCGGTGTTGGTCGGGGTGAAGGTGATCTGCGGCGCGTCCTCGGCGGCGGTGAAGGAGTAGGTGCGGCCGAGGAACCAATTCGTGCTGCCATTGGGGATGTTGGAGCCGAAGCTGCCCGGACTGTTGCCCTGTCCGGCGACTGTCACGGTGTACGTCCGCCTGGCGGCGCCCTGGGCGGCGCAGGCGTAGGGGGAGTCGTCCCAGCTGAGGGTCACCGTGGCGCCGGCCCGGACACCGCGGACCCGGGTGCTGAGCGAGACCGCGTTGCCGTTCCAGCCGAGCGTGGCCGCCTGGAAGCCTCGCGGGTGGGCGGCGTAGGCGGCGGAGGCGACGCCGGCCGCGCCGCTCCAGCCGTCGACGCCCGAGGCCCAGGTCTGGCCGGCCGGCACGGTCGGCGAGGAGAACGTTCCGTTCACTACGACGGCCGGCTGGGTGTCCTCGGCCCCCGCCGGAGCGGGCGCCGCCACGGCGAGGGCGGCACCGAGGGTGACGGCTAGAAGTCTGGCGGGCTGTGTTCGCAGCACGGTCTCTCCCACTGAAGTCGGCGGATTCGTCGGGCACTTGCGCCATGGTGAGCTGACGGTGAACCAGCCCCGGCGCTCCATGCTTCGGGCCTCCGTCACGGACCGCAACCACTGACCGTCCGATGGAGCGAAGGCGAACGATCCGGCTGGGCCGACTGTGTGGAAAGCCGTTCGGAACCGCACGACCGTTCTGGTCCTTGGGGAGGCTTTCCGGCGATCCGATCTCCACTCCCAGCTACGGCCGTGCGGCCAGGATGCCGCGTGCCCGGATCCCGAGGGACGTCATGTCACCGCTTTCCCGCTCCGCCGCGCGAGGCCTGCTGTTGCTCGCCTGCTCCCTGCCGCTGCTCGGCGCCGCCCCGGCCGCGGCGACCGCCCCGGCCGTCGTGCGACCGGTGCCGCCCTGCGTCGGCGACGACGCCGCCCACGTCGCGCCGCACCACCGGCCGCTGCCGCCGCCCGGCCTGATCGTCGGCGAGCCCGTCCGCCGGGCGGCCCCGGCGCGCCCCTGCCTCTGACCCACCCGTCACCCGACCCACCCCGTCACCACCCCGAGTGGCGGCATCCCCGTGCCGCCGCCGGGCACCCCCATGCCCGCCGCCCTTCGAACGTGAGGAAGAGATGCACCCGCTGCACCGCAAGTTCCGCCGCCTGCCCGCGGCCGCCGTGCCCGCCCTGGTCGCGAGCCTGGCCCTGCTCGGCTCCGTCGCGCTGCCCACCTCCGCCGCCTCCGCGTACGACCTGCGGCTGCGCTCCTGGGGGCAGAACGCCAACGGCCAGCTGGGCGACGGCACCAAGACCCAGCGGCTCACCCCGACCTCGGTCGTCGGGCTGTCCGGCGCCGAGCTCAACTCGGTCGCTGCCGGTGGCACCGGCGGAACCGGCGCCACCGTGACCGGCTTCGGCCTCGCCCTGCTGGCCAACGGCACCGTCGAGGCCTGGGGCAAGAACGACAAGGGCCAGCTCGGCAACGGCACCACCAGCACCACCGACGAGTGGGCGGTGCCGGCGCTGGTGGCCGGGCTGGGCGGCGTCCAGGCGGTCGCGGCCGGCGGCGCGCACGCGCTCGCCCTGCTGAAGGACGGCACCGTCCAGGCCTGGGGTCTGAACGACAAGGGCCAGCTGGGCGACGGCACCAACACCAACGCCAACCTGCCGGTGACGGTGGCCGGGCTGGACAGCGTCAAGGCGATCGCGGCCGGTGACGCGTTCAGCATGGCCCTGCTCGCGGACGGCACCGTCAAGACCTGGGGCAACAACGACAAGGGCCAGCTCGGCGTCACCGCGAAGCCGTCGAGCTCGACCGCCGCCGTGCCCACGCCGACCCCGACCACCCGCACCACCGCCATGCAGATCCCCGAGCTGACCACCGTCAAGGGCATCGCCGCCGGCGCCTCGCACGCCTTCGCGCTGCTCGCGGACGGCTCGGTGATGGCCTGGGGCCTCAATGACAAGGGGCAGTTGGGCGACGACAGCATCGTCAACAAGCCTTACCCGGTGCCGGTCCTGGAGCTCAAGAACGTCACCGCGCTCTCCGCCGGCGCCTCGCACAGCATCGCCCTCCTTCAGGACAAGACCCTGCGCGGCTGGGGCCTGAACGACAAGGGCCAGGTCGGCGACGGCACCCAGACCCAGCGCAACACCAGCGTGCCGATCCCCGGCGTCACCGGGGCCATCGGCATCGCCTCCGGCGCCTCGCACAACCTGGCCGTGCTCTCGGACGGCACCGTCCAGGCCTGGGGCCTGAACGACAAGGGCCAGCTCGGCGACGGCACCACCAAGGACAAGGCCACCCCGGTGCAGGTGCTGGCCAAGTCCGGCGCCGTTTCCATGGTGGCCGCCCCCTCCAACGGCAGCTTCAGCCTGGCGCGGTGACCTCCCCGCCCCTCCGATCAGGAAGGCAGCACATGACCAACTCCCGTACCGCACACCGAGGTCGGCTGCGCCCGGCGCTCGCCGCCGCCGTCGCCGCGCTGACCGCGCTCGGACTCGCTGCTCTGCCGGCCGGCAGCGCGCACGCCCAGGAGAAGCGGCTCAAGGCCTGGGGCAACAACCGCTCCGGCCAGCTCGGCGACGGCACCTGGACCGACTTCCGGACGACCTCGACGAGCGTGCTCGGGCTGACCAGCGCCGAGGTGGTCAAGATCGCCGCCGGCGGCGCCGGCCCCACCAACGGCCACGGCCTCGCGCTGCTGACCGACCGCACCGTCCAGTCCTGGGGCGCCAACACCTTCGGGCAGCTCGGCGACGGCTCGGTGTTCAGCCACAACGCGCCCGGCCAGGTGGTGAACCTGAGCAACGTCACCGACATCGCGGGCGGCGGCGCGCACAGCCTCGCCCTGCTCGCCGACCAGACCGTCGTCGCCTGGGGCCACAACAACTACGGGCAGCTCGGCAACGGCACCAACACGGACAGCAGCGTGCCGGTGCGGGTCGAAGGCCTCAACAAGGTGATCGCGATCGCCGCCGGGCTCAACCACAGCATCGCGCTGCGCGAGGACGGCACCGTCTGGGCCTGGGGCTACAACATCAACGGCCAGCTGGGCGACGGCACTTCGGCCAGCCGCAACGTCGCCTTCCAGGTGAGCAACCTGACCGGTGTCACCCGGATCGCGGCGGGCTGCAACCACAACATCGCCCTGGTCGGGCCGCCGAGCGGGCCGAGCAAGCCGACCAGCGGCAACGCGGTGAAGACCTGGGGCTACAACGCCACCGGGCAGCTCGGCGACAACAGCACCATCAGCCGCTACACCCCGGTCGACACCCAGGGCATCTGGCTCGGCGGCGTCTCCCAGATCGCGGCGGGCTGCAACCACAGCATGGCCGTCACCGACAGCGACAACAAGCTGAAGGCCTGGGGCCAGAACACCTCCGGCCAGATCGGCGACGGGACGACGGACTACCGCATCACCCCCGTCCCGGTGCCCGGCATCACCGGCGTCCAGCTGGTCGCGGGCGGCCGCGAGCACACCGTCGCGCTGCTCGGCGACAACACCGTCCGCTCCTGGGGCAACAACGGCTCCGGGCAGCTCGGCAACGGCACCACCGACAACAGCACCACCCCGGTCACCTCGCTCACCGCGCTGACCGGTGTCGACAAGCTCGCCGCCCCGGTCGGCGGGGACTTCAGCCTCGCCAACTAGCGCCGCGGCGGGGCACGTCCGCGCGCCGTCCGGAGAACGCTCCGGGCGGCGCCGGGCTTGGCGGAGCACGACGACCGCTGCTACGGTGCCGGTGACCGTGGGAGAGAACGAGGAGGTGGTACCCGTGAACGCAGGATCGACATGGGTGCTCCCCTCCGGGGTCACGGTCGGGCGATAGGTCGTCGTCCGGGAGCGCCGCTTTCAGAGCACTCCCGAAAGGCACGACCATGCACATCACTTCTGAGCGACGCCTCGACGACGGCGTCCTCGAACGCGAATTCACCCTCGGCGAGATCCCCGGCATCCTGTGGACGCCCGCATCCGCCTCCGCGTCCCAGCCGGTGCCGCTGATCCTGCTCGGCCTCCCCCCGCTCGGCCTGCGCGCGATGTACCCCCGGCTCGTGGAGCGGGCCCGGCGTGCGGCGGCGGACGGCTTCGCCGCGGTCACCGTCGAGCTCCCGGGCGGTGGTGACCGGCCCCGACTGGCCGTCCTCGAACAGGGCCGCGCCGACCTGCGGCGGGCGATGCAGGCCGGCGAGCCGGTCGGCGCCGAGATCGTCGACGCCCTCGTCCTCCCGCTGGTCGAGCTGGCCGTCCCGGAGGCGCGGGCCACCCTGGACGCCGTGCTGGCGCTGCCGGAGATCGGCGGGCCGGTCGGGTACTCGGGGGGAGTGATCTCCATCGGGGTCCGCCTGGCGGTGGTCGAACCGCGCATCGTGGCCGCCGGCCTCTTCGCCGGGAGCCTGGTCCCGCGCGCCATCGTCGAGGAGGCGCGGCAGGTCAGCATTCCGCTGCACGTGCTGCTGCAGTGGGACGACGAGGGGAACGACCGGCAGGCGTCCCTGGAGCTGTTCGACGCCTTCGGCAGCAAGGAGAAGACCCTGCACGCCAACATGGGCGGCCACACCGGCGTTCCGCGGTTCGCGGGCGAGGACGCGGCCGGGTTCTTCGCCCGGCACCTGAACGCCCGGCACCTGCGGTAGGCCCGCGCGGGGCCCCGGCCGGTCGACTCCCGACCGGCCGGGGCCCCGCGTGCGGCCTGCTCAGCTCTGGGTGAAGCCCGTGAAGTCGGCCTCGCCGCTGGTGCCCGCGCTGTGCGAGCTGGTGAACACCCCGACGTCCTGGCTCGCCGCCGCGCCCGGGAGGGTGGCCCGGCCGACCTGCGTCCAGGTGGTCCCGTCGGTGGAGGAGTAGCCGGTGTACGTCGAGCCCTCGCGGACCAGCTTCAGCCAGCTCGGGTACGTCGCCGAACCCGAACCCTGGTTCGCCGGCGCGCTGTTGGAGTCCAGCTTGCCGTCGCCGTCGCTGTCCCACTGCAGCACGTAGCCCTTGCCGGGGGCCTCGGCCAGGATGAGGTACCCGGGGGACTGGGCGGGCTTGGTGATGTCGTTGCGGACCATGATCCCGGCCTTGGCCCACTCGCTGGTCGGCGCCTGCGAGGTGAGCTTCACGACCGTGGTGGAGCCGTCGTGCTCGGCGCCCGGCCGGTAGACGGCGCTGTACTCGTCGACGTCGTAGTAGAGGTCGGCGCCCGCGCCGTCGATGGCGAAGGTCCCGTCCTGCGCGCCGAAGACGGCGGTGGTGTCGGAGAAGGTCCGGTACGGCGCCTGCACGGGCGCGGCCAGCACGACCGGCGTGGGCGCGGTCACGCTCTGCGGGCCGCCCGGCCCCTTCGCGCTGACCGTGCCGGTGAGGGTGGCCCGGGTGATCGGCGTCGGCAGCTTCGCCGGGACGGTCACGCGGAAGGTGGCCTGCGCCCGGCCCCCGGGCGGCACGTGCCCGATCCGGGTCGGGGACAGCGGCTCGACCGTCCAGCCGGCCGGGGCGTCCAGCCCGAGCTGGACGTCGTTCGCGGACTGGGCGCCGTTGTTGACGAGGGTCGTGGTGACGGTGGCCGAGCCGCCGGGGGCGAGGTCGGGCACCTTGGTGTCGAGGGCGAGGTCCGGGTGCTGCCCGCCCGGGTGGTCGGTCGGGGTGACCTTGTACATCACGGCGCCGTGGCCGGGCACGGTGGCGCTGATCGTGCCGGCGGTCTCCCCGGTGCTGTGCTGCCAGAGGTCCCGCAGCAGGTACCCCTTGGCGCTCGGCAGGCCGACCGCGGCGGCGGTGGTCGAGATCGCGGCGGGCTGCGGGTTCTCGTTGAACAGCGTGACGGCGACGCTGCCGTCGGCGAGCGGCTTGGCCAGGACGTCCAGGCCCCCGGCCATGCTCACCGGGCGGCCCTGCTTGCCGAGCCGGTCCTGGTCGACGGCGATGACCTCGGTGTTGCCGTAGACGGCGAGGGTGTCCGCGCTCGCCTTGCGCAGATCGGTGCCGGCGATGAGCGGGGCCGCCATCTCCGCCCAGAGCGAGAAGTGGGCGCGGTTCTCGGTGGCCGTCATGCCGTTGCCGACTTCCAGCATGTCCGGGTCGTTCCAGCCGCCCGGGCCGGCGGCGTCGGCGAGCTTGGCGTTCGCGTGGAAGATCTCCAGCATCCGGCCGAAGGAGGGGTCGATGTCGCCCGTGGTGCGCCAGAGTTGGCCGACCGTACGGCCCCAGGTCCACACGCTTTCCAGGCCCCAGTTGCAGAGGCTGTAGACGATCGGGCGGCCGGCCTTGGCGAGCGCGTCGCCCATCGCGCGGTAGCGCTGCTGGGACGGTATGCCCTGGTTGTAGCAGTTGTCGTACTTGAGGTAGTCGACACCCCAGGAGGCGAAGGAGGCCGCGTCCTGCTGCTCGTGGTCGAGGCTGCCGGGGTAGCCGGCACAGGTCAGGGTGCCGGCGCTCTCGTAGATGCCGAGCTTGAGGCCCTTGGCGTGGATGTAGTCGGCGACGCCCGTGATGCCGTGCGGGAACTTGACCGGGTCGGGGACGAGCCGGCCCTGGGCGTCGCGGGACTTGGCCATCCAGCAGTCGTCGATGTTGACGTACTGGTAGCCGGCGGCGGCGAGGCCGGTCGAGACCAGTTTGTCGGCGGTCTGCTCGACCAACTGCTCGTCGACGTCGCAGCCGAAGGCGTTCCAGTCGTTCCAGCCCATGGGCGGGGTGGGGGCGGGTGCGGCTGCGGCGCCGGGGGAGTCTGCCGCGGCGGCGGGGGTGCTGGTGAGCGGGGCGGCGGCGAGGGGTGCTGCCGCCAGTGAAGCCGCGAGTAACGCGGCCCACGACTTGCGCATCGTGTCTCCTGGGTCCGGAGGGACGGACGGTGGTTCAGGAACTGGCTCCCCTGCGCAGGGCGGTGGAAAGCGAACCAAATCAAACAGATGCCGTCAAGAGTCAACGCAATCCGACGGATATCAACGTGACTGCTCGTCGGAGTCCGGACCGGAGGTCGGATTGCCGTGCCGCCGAGCCGAGTTGGGCACCCGGCTCGGCGTTGGCAGCGTGGTCAGACGCGGATGTGGCGGTCCTGCTCGTCGTCGGGCTTCGGCATCCGGAGGGCCGTGATGACGCCGAGGGCGACGGTGGCGAAGGCCAGGGTGAGGAGGACGGCGAAGGCGGCGCCGATGAGGAAAGTTACAGTGCCGGGGCTCACGCGACGAAGTCCAGCTCGTACCAAACGATCTTGCCGCGCTTCTGGGGCTCGACGCCCCAGCGGTGGGTGAGGCCCTCGATCAGCTGGAGGCCCCGCCCGGCCTCGGCGAGGTCACCGGGGGTGCGGGGGGTGGGGAGGGCGTCGCTCTCGTCGGAGACGCAGACCCGGAGGGTGCGGGTGACGAGGGAGAAGTGGACGACGGGCGCGGGGGTGTCGCCGTGGCGCCACGCGTTCACGATCAGCTCGACCAGGGCGAGTTCGGCGTTGAAGATGACCTCGGAGTCCCAGCCGAAGCGGGTCAGGGCGTGGCGGAGGGCCTGCCGGGAGATGGCGAGCGAGGGCGTGTTGCGGTTGCACATGGAAGCCTCCGTGAGGCGGTGAACCGCTGCGTGGACAGCGGTTGTTGACGATCCATCGGATCGAGGTGAGATGACCATAGCGCGCCACCAGATCAACTTTTACCCGTATCCGGGATGTTCCCTCTCACGAGTTAACGGCCGCCCCTGGATGGACCGTCTGGCGAGCCGCGCGGCAGACTGGGGCCGAACCTGCCCGGAAGGACGTCATGGCTCCCCGCACGAACCCCACACTCCGCCAGCGGCGGCTCGGCGCCGAGCTGCGAAGGATGCGCGAGCAGGCCGGCTTCCGCAACGGCGAGCTCGGTCGCGCAGTCGGCATGAGCCCGGCGCAGGTGACGCAGATGGAGGCCGGGAAGATCGGCATCAGCGTGGAGCGCCTGCGGACGATCGCCGCAGCCTGCATGTGCGTCAACGATCCCTTGATCGCCGCGCTCTCGGACATCATCACCGATCGCGAGAAGCCGGGCTGGTGGGAGGAGTTCCGTGCCTCCCTGGCCGAGGACTTCATCGACGTCGCGGAGTTCGAAGGCCAGGCCAGAAGGCTCACCACCTATTCGATGGCCTTCGTTCCCGGCCTGCTCCAGACCGGTGTCTATGCCTCTTCCGTCTTCGCTCAGACCTTCCCGCCCCTGCCTCGGCACGAGATCGACCTCAGGACGGCGTTTCGGATGCAGCGTCAGCGGCTTATCCGATCCGGTGCAGTGCCGTACTCGACGTTCATCCATGAAGCGGCACTGCGGATGCAGTTCAGCAGCCCAGCGGTCCTTGCCGAACAACTCGGCGCTCTCATCGAAGACTCCGAGCAGGAGAGCATTTCGATCCGAGTGATCCCGTTCGACGTCAGCGCCGTCCCGAGCTCAAGCGTGACCTTTACGTACGCCGAGGGGCCGATTCCCGAACTGGATGCGGCGCAGGTTGACACGAGCCTCGGCTGCCGGATCTTCGATGCCCCAGCACATGTGGGGAAGTTCCGATCTCTGATCGCCCGATTCGAGTCCCGTGCCCTGTCGGAGACTGAGTCCCGAGACTTCATCGGGTCCGTAAAGAAGGAAATGGAAGGCAAGCATGCATAGTTCCGTCTGGCAGAAGTCCAGCTTTTCCAGCTCCAGTGACGAGTGCGTCGAGGTGCGAACCGTTGCCGGACTGGTCGAGCTTCGCGAGTCCGACTGCAGCGAGGCCATCGTTCGCACTGCTCCCGCCAAGTTCGCCGGGTTCCTCCTCGGCGCCAAGGCCGGCGAGTTCGACCACCACGCCACCTGACCCTCGATGGCCCTTCGCTCCACCGGGCGAAGGGCCATCATGATCGGGTAGCCTGCGTGCGCCAATTTCCGCCGTCACCCAGGAGGCCGTGCCATGGAACCCGTCACGTTGATCACCGGCGGTTCGAGCGGGATCGGTGCGGCCACTGCCCGTGCACTGCTCAAGCAGGGCCACCGGGTGGCGATCACCGGCCGAGACGCCGATCGCCTCGCCGCGTTCGCCACCTCCACCGGCGCGGGTGACCGCCTCCTGACCATCGCCGGTGACGCCGCCGACGAGAACCACGTCGCCACTGCCGTACGCCAAGTCACCGACCAGTGGGGCCGTTTGGACACGGTGATCGCGAACGCCGGGTACTCCCTGCCGGGCACGCTGGAGGACCACGACCCGACCGCCATGCGCGCCATGGTCCTCACCAACGTCCTCGGCCCGGCTCTGCTGGTCCGCGAGACGCTGCCGCACCTGAGGGAGTCCAAGGGGCGGATCGTGATCGTCGGTTCGGTCGCGGGCACCAGGAACACGCCCGGCAACCTGTACTCCGTGACCAAGTGGGCCGCGCACGCGCTGGCCGAGAACGTCCGACTCCTGGTGGCCAAGGACCGCATCGGCGTCACCGTCGTCGCCCCGGGAGTTGTCGACACCCCGTTCTGGGACGAGCGCGGTGGATCGCCCGCGGAGGCGCCGACGCTGACCGCCGAGCAGGTCGCCGACACGATCCTGTTCGCCGTCAACCAGCCCGAGGGCGTCGACGTCAACCACCTCGTCGTGCGGCCCGCCGGTCAGGTCAACTGACCGCTCTCGCGTTGGGCGGGGTGTCCTGGCACAGTTGGTGTTCCGTTCCACACCCATCGAACGAGGAGCGCGGCGGACGCCATGGCCTACTACGCAGTCGAGTACGTCTTCACCACCGACAAGCGCCACCTCGAGATCCGTCCCAGGCACCGCGCGTACCTGACGGAACTCCAGAAGAACGGCAAGCTCGTCCTCTCCGGCCCGCTGACCAGCGACACCGGCGGCCTGCTCATCTTCCGCGCGGCCGACGAACCCGAGGTGCAGCAACTCGTCGCCGGCGATCCGTACAGCGAGGCGGGCGTCCTCGGCGAGGTCCGCATCGCCCAGTGGAACCCGATCCTCGGCTACCTCGCCGACTACATCGGGCACGAGCTTGACTGACTCCGCATGGCAGAAGTCCAGCTACTCCAGCGGAAGTGATGACTGCGTCGAGGTACGCACCGTCCACCCACACGTCGAACTCCGCGAGTCCGACGCACGCGGGGCCGTGGTCCGCGCCACCCCCACCACCCTCGCCACCTTCCTCCTCGCCGCCAAAGCCGGCGAGTTCGACCACCACACCCCCTGACCCCGGTGGCCCTTCGCTCCACGAGCGAAGGGCCACCGAGGTGGTTGATCAGCGCTCGCCGCCCTCAGCGTGGGGCCGGCGGGAGCAACGTGGCTGAACGCGTAGCCGGATCACGCGCACGGAAGCCGAAGCTGATCAGGATGACACGCTCTCCGGCGTTGAGGGGCGTCCTGCCGTGCGGCGTGATCGCGCCATCGAATACGACGCAGTCTCCTGCTGCGAGATCGCATTCAAGATAGCCGTCCGCACCGATGAAGACTGTGGTGCTCACGGCGGGAGTCGCCGGCAGGCGCTCGTGCTTGAGGCACAGGACCAGGTTGGCCTCACCGAAGCCGTACTCGTCAACGTGGAAGTCGAGGAACTGCCCCTCCTCCAGGTAGCCGATGTACACGCCGTTGTGCGGTTGTTCGACCTCCAGGCCGGTGGATCGCGCCACGACCTCGGCGAGATCGACGTGCCCGGCGAAGCGGTTCGCTGCGTCGCCGACTGCCGCGTTCCACTTGCCGTTGTGAAGGTACCCGTCTGCAGCCAGCGCCTTCTCGGCCTCCTGCGTCATGGCGGCGATCAGCTTGACGGGAAACGCCTGATCACGGAGGTGGCGCGGCCGAACACGCTCGTGTGCGCCGAGCGAGCGCACAGCTTCCTGCACGGTGGTGAACTCCTCAGCCCACCGGTCCCGCATTCGGGCTGTGGTGCGGGATTGGAGCCACGAGGTCCATCGTCTGCTCCACTGTGTCACTTCTGCGTCACTGGCCGCCGGCAAGTTCGCGCCGGCGGTTGCCTGTCCGATCAGCAGCTCGACGTGGTCGAGTGCGGCCTGGGTGGACTCGATCAGCTCGGTGTCACCCTTGACGATCCGCAGGCGCCGCGCCTCCCGCAGGTGAGCGCGTGCAGACGCAAGGTCGCCTTGTTCCATGAGGTGCTTGCCGAAGTGCTGGAGGGCGAAGTCGACGAGTTCCGGGTGTCGGATCTTGGCGGCGTCCAGGGCCTTGCGGTAGTGCACGTCAGCGATCTCCGCGTCACCGGCGTAGCGATGCGCGTCGCCGAGGTTGAGTTCGGTGGCGATGACGGCCCGGGTATTGCCACTGGCTGCGGCCAGGTCGAGCGCCTGCCGTAGGAACGTGCGCGCGTCGTGGTAGTTGCCGAGGCTCAGCAGGCCGATGCCGGCCCACCGCGCCAGGATCCGCGTCCGGGCGGCGTCCGTGCCTGCGGGCAGCGTCTGCAGCTCCTCTCGGATCTTCCTGACTTCCGCGGCCAGCTGGTCTTGGTCGGTGGGGACCATGCGTAGGTCCGCGCCATGTGTGATGAGGTGCTGGAGCACTCACCCCTCCCTAGTTCGGTTCCCGATCCGGTCATGGTCGGCGTCAGAGCGGGTCAGTCTGGTGGCGCAGGTCGGCCAGCAACTCCCGGCCGTGCACGGTGAAGTGTTCACGCTGGAGTTCGAGCTGGTCCATGAGGTAGCGCACGGCCGGGACGCCCTCGGCGTAGGCACTCTCGAAGCTCGCACGCTCGTTGGACGTCAGGTCGTCCCGGCCCAGTTCGGTCCGGCGGAACCGCAGCAGCTGGTTGTACACGCAGGTTGCGTGGAACGCCCGGTCGATCTCCCAGAACTGGTTGCGGGCCACCCCCTGTGCGGCACGCCACGCGATCTCGATCTTGGGGGAGGTCTTGGAGGAGTACCCGGCGGCGAAGACCTGGTTCTGGAGGACGTGGAAGCTGACCGACTGGTGGACTCCCTCGTGCAGGATGTTCTCTGCCAGGAAGAGGTGAGACGGCTCCGGACTGACGGTGTTCGGTGGAATGTGGTGCCTGGCCTTCTCGGAGAACACGATGACGTAGGGCAGCGCCGGGTCACTGGAACTGGTCAGCGAGGAGGCGCGGACACCGGACTTGAGGCCCACCCACAGGAGTCCCCGAACGAACTCCCGCACGCGGTCGAATCCTTCGGGGTGGACCGAGGCCAACCGCTCCAACGCCTGGGTCAGTGCCGCGCGGCGCTCGGCGGTGTGCTCGACGATCTCGTAGTCCGCCAGGTTGATCTCGTCGGCGATCCGTCCGGGCAACTCGGCGTCGAACCAGTCGAAGCCGGCCCCGAACACCTGCACACTGTCGGCGCGTAGGGCACGGGCGTAATCGGCGTAGGGGGTGTCGGAATTCACGAGGCGTTCCATCAGGACGAACGGCAGGGCCCACTCGGCGCCGTCATCCCGCAGGCGGGTCAGCGCCGGGTCCTTCCGGCCGAGATCGAAGAAGGAGCCGGACTCTACGCGGGTGGCAATGGTGGTCTGCACGGTGGACTCTCCTTGGCTGTGATGTGCAGATGGCGGAGACTGCGGCGGGTCGGCGCGGCCGTTCGGTCGAGCCGACCCGCCATACCGCCAACCAGGCGGCATTAGTTCAGGACCGAGATCAGATCTCGGTTCCCTTCGGCGCGAAGTCGTCGTCCGGAACCGAGTGGTCCAGGCGCCGCGTCAGGCACTCGACACCCACCTCCGGCACGAAGTCACCGTCCGGGACCGAGTGGTCCAGGCGCCGCGTCAGGTGGTCGACCTGAATGGTGTCGGGCATACTCCTGCTCCTTCCAATGGTGCTGCTGCGGATGGTGCACCTCCCCGAAGTCCGGGGAGGAACCTATGGGTGGGAGCCCCGAGCGCGTCGGTGCACTCGGTGAATCTTCGGTTACGCTCTGGGGGTACCGCGTGGGCTCCCGATCCTGTTCAACCTGTTCGAGATCGCGACTTGGGGGTGACAGTTGACGGAAACCAAGATGTCGACCCAGACGCTGGCCCGTGTCATTGCGGAGTCCGGATGCTTCGGCCGACCTCATCCGGTAGGTCTCTACAGAACCGCGTCCAAGCGGCGCGAGCCAGAGCAGAATTGGCGCATTGATGTCGCATCCATGGCGCATGCCTGGGCGTGACCTGGCGCGTTGCCAGGGCAGGCGATTTGGCGAAGCACAGGGCGGGAGCCGATGGCGGTCAAGCGGGAACAGCTCGCTCAGCGGCGAAAGGATGCCGGCTACACCCAGGAGACCCTGGCTGATGAGCTGGGAGTACACCGTTCGACGGTGGTGAGGTGGGAGCGCGGCCGGGGCGAGCCGCAACCGTGGATGTGGGTGAAGCTGGCCCGGCTGCTGAAGATCAGCACCGTCGAGTTGAGGAAACTCTTTGCCACGTCGGATCAACTGCTTCCTGCCGCGCGCCCGATGCCACGCCCGCGAGTCGAAGGCCGGAATCCACTGACGCAGCTGCCTGGCTTCGGGGATGCCGGCGCCGCACGTCTCGGCTCCGGCGATGCTGGGCAGGGGGCTGCTGCTGTTGGCTCGTCCATGGCCATGATGGGCGACGAGGTCAGAGTGGGCTGCCGCACCTCGGACGGAAGGATCATCTTCGTGACCATGCCACGCCGCGCCATACTGCGCACCGCTACGGCAACCGCTGGTACCGCGATGGTGTCCGCCTTCGCCGGCCCCACTGCCCCGCCGAAGCCAGTCGTGCTCTCGCCTGACGTCAATCCGGTGCAGAACATGCGCCAACTGCGTAAGTCGCTGGTCGGTTGCGACAATGTGCTCGGCCCCTGGAACGTCGTCGCCACAGCCCAGGACCATGTCCGTCTGATCCAGCAGCTGCGCCGGGACGCTTCCGGCCGCGACCGCCAGGATTTGATGCAGGTCCAGGCCGAGTACGCCGAGTTCTGCAGCTGGCTGTACCAGGACAGCGGCGACCACCGGGCCGCTCAGTATTGGGCTGACCGAGCCGTTGACTGGTCGGGGGCGGCTGCAGATCACGACCTGACCGTCTACATCACGGCCCGCAAGGCCCAGCTGGCCGGTGACATGAAGGACCCCCAGGAGGCCGTGGATCTGGCGGAGTCGGCTCAGCGCCTGGCAGCGCCCGGCAGCAGGCTCGGTGCCCTCGGCGCGGTCTTCGGAGCGCACGGGCACGCCCTGCTGGGCGACGGGTTGGCCAGCCAGCGGGGCTACGATCTGGCCCTGGAGCTGGTGACCCGGCCCAGTGACACCGAAGTCCGCCGTGGGCACTGGCTCGACGTGGGCTACGTCGAAGCCCAGCGGGCGAGGTCCCTGCTCGTCATGGGCCAGTACAAGGCCGCTGCCACCGGGTTCGATCGGGCGATTCGGGCGCTGCCGGCCTCGTTCCGCCGCGACCGTGGCGTGTACTTGGCTCGGTCGGCGGGAGCCCAGCTCCACGCCATCGGTCCCGAGCAGGCGGCCTTGACCGCAGTCGAGGCCCTGTCCATTGGGATCAGCACAGGATCTGCCCGGATTTTCGCGGAACTGGCCTCGCTCGACAGCCAGTTGCAGCGGTGGTCAGCGGTGGCGGCGGTGACCCGGTTCCGCGAGGCCCTCGACAGCGTCCTCCTGCATGAAGTGTGATCGTCCCGGCGGCATCGCCCGTCCCCTCTGCGAGAAATGGAGCCATGATGGCCGAGCGCCCTTTCGTCCTGCTGAGCGTTGCCACCTCGATCGACGGCTACATCGATGACACCTCGCAGCAGCGCCTGCTGCTGTCGAACGCGGACGACTTCGACCGGGTGGACCAGGTGCGGGCCGAGTCGGACGCCATCCTGATCGGCGGCAACACCCTGCGCAGCGACAACCCGCGCCTGCTGGTCAACAGTGACGAGCGCCGGGCTGCTCGGATCGCGGCCGGGAAGCCGGAGTACCCGCTCAAGGTCACCGTCACAGCCAGCGGCGACCTCGACCGCGACCTCAAGTTCTGGCATTTCGGCGACAAGAAAGTCGTCTACACGACCGACGCCGGGGCGCTGAAGCTGTGCGACACCCTTGATGGCCTGGCCGACGTGGTCTCCACCGGCGACACGGTGGACTTCGGACTCATGCTCGAAGACCTGGCGGCCCGTGGTGTGGAGCGCCTGATGGTCGAGGGCGGCGGCCAGATCCACACCCAGTTCCTGAGCCTCGGCCTGGCCGACGAGATCCACTTGGCCGTGGCCCCGCTGCTGGTCGGTGAGGCCGGCGCACCGCGCTTCGTCCACCCGGCCGAGTTTCCTGGTGGCAGCACCCACCGGATGAAGCTGCTCGACGCCCGGACAGTGGGCGACGTGGTGCTGCTGCGCTATGCGCCGAAGGAGGTCTCGGTCTGAGCTGGTGCTCTGACCGCAGGTGTTCATGGTCGCGTGCTGACACGATCGAAGCCGGCGAGTTCGACCACCACACCCCCTGACCCCGGTGGCCCTTCGCTCGGTGGAGCGAAGGGCCACCGGGGTCAGGGCATGTGGAAGCCGTCCCAGAGCATGGTTGCCGAGAAGCCGCCCAACAGCAGGGTGCACAGGCCGAAGACCCAGGGGTTGGCGGGCCAGTCGAAGCCGATGATGACGATGTTCTCGGGCTGGCGGGGGTGGTAGGCGGTTTCCACCGGGTCGCCCGGGGCGAGCGAGCAGGAGTGCGGCATCCCGGTGGCGCTCCCCGCCTCGATCTCCGTGCCGTCCGGGAGTTCGAAGCGGACCACGGGGAAGTGCTGGAGATCGCCGTCCCCGTCCGTGTCGGTGCGGATGCGGTCGACCCAACCGGTGGTCCGGACGCCGCGGTTGCGTATCACGTGCACCCGGTGGGTCTCCCGCGCAAGGCAGCCCGCGAGCGTGCCGGTGGCGGATCCGAACACCAGAAGTAGGGGACTCACGGCCGGAGTTTAGAGGCCGTACGGCGATGGCGCCCTCACGTTTTCGTCTCCCTGCCGGTCAGGCGGGCCGGAGGCCGTTGATGATCTCGGGGACGAGGTCCGGGACCTGTGGCACGCCGGCCGGGTCGCCGAGGAGGAAGCGGTAGTAGAGCGGGCCGTAGAACAGGTCGACCATGCTGCGGGTCGGGAGGTCGGCGCGGAGCTGGCCGGCGGCGACGGCGGCGTCCAGGCGGGCGGCGCACTGCTGGGCGCGGGGTTCGATGATGGTGGCGCGCACGGCGGCGTTCAGGGCGGGGTCGTGCTGGGCTTCGCCGATGATGCCGCGGTAGACCGCCCCGACGTCGCCGAGGAACATCGCGGCCACGGCGGTGATCTGGTGGGCGAGGTCGGCGGCGATGTCGCCGGTGTCGGGGAAGTCGGTGGTGTGGCCGATCCGTTCGTTGAGCGCGTCCAGGGCGACCGCGCCCTTCGAGGGCCACCAGCGGTAGATGGTGGGCTTGCCGACCTTCGCCCGGGCGGCGATGGCCTCGATCGTGAGCTTGGCGTAGCCGTTGGCCACCGCCAGGTCGAAGGTGGCGTCCAGGATGGCG
Source organism: Streptomyces rubellomurinus (assembly GCF_000961885.1). Classification (GTDB taxonomy): domain Bacteria; phylum Actinomycetota; class Actinomycetes; order Streptomycetales; family Streptomycetaceae; genus Kitasatospora; species Kitasatospora rubellomurina. The sequence goes on along the minus strand of NZ_JZKH01000060.1, from coordinate 18,193 downwards.
CGGCGGGCGCGTTGGCTGCGGCGGTCGGGGTTGGGCTCGGCGGTCATGGCTTCATCGTAGCCCAGACGTGACGGAACGTTCCGTTTTGACAGGCCGGTGCGGGTGGCATAGCTTCAGCTCACGTTACGGAACGTTTCGTAATGTGAAGCTCGTCGCCCCGACCCGACAGGAACGACCACCGTGACCCCCACCGACACCACCGCCCCGTCCACTGCCTCGTCCACTGCCTCGTCCGTCGACGAGAACCGCTTGGCCAAGGGCCTCGCCGTGCTGCGCACCGTGGCCGGACCGGCCGGGGAGCGGGTGCTGGACTCCCTGGCCGACATCGCCCCGGACTTCGCCCGGCTGACCGCCGAGTTCGGGTACGGCGACATCTACACCCGGCCCGGGCTGACCCTGACGCAGCGGCAGGTCGCCAACATCGCCGCGCTGACGGCCAAGGGCACCGCCGCGCCGCAGCTGCGGTTCCACATCGACGCCGCCCTCCACGTCGGCGTGACCGCGACCGAGATCGTCGAGACCATCACGCACATCGCGATCTACGCCGGGTTCCCGGCCGCGCTCAACGCCCTGGCCGTCGCCAGGGCCGCCTTCGCCGCCCGCCCCGACCTGGACACGACCCCCGCGCCTTCGCAGGTCGACCCGCGGCGCACCTCGGACCAGCGGTACGCCGCCGGGCTGGAGGCCCTGGAGCGGATCGACGGGCACGCCGGGCAGCAGGTCGTCGACTCCCTGGCCGACATCGCCCCGGACTTCGGCCGGCTGCTGGTGGAGTTCTCCTTCGGCGACGTCTACCCGCGCCCCGGGCTGGACCTCAAGCTGCGCGAGGTGGCCACGGTCGCGGCGCTGGCCGCCCTGGGCACCGCCGCACCTCAGTTGCGCGTCCACCTGCACGGGCTGCTCAACGTCGGCGGCACCCGCGCCGAGGCCGTGGAGACGATCATCCAGATCGTTGCCTACGCCGGGTTCCCTGCCGCGCTCAACGCCCTGGCCACCGCCCGGGAGGTGTTCGCCGAACGCGACGCCCAGGGCGCCCACGACGCCGCCGCCCACGACGCCGCCGCCCACGACGCCGACGAGGCCCGGCGCTGACGGCCGTCTGCGAGCGGCCGCCCAGTGGCATTCCGGGAGTCCCCTAGGATGCCTTCATGATCATTTACCGGGGGAGATCGGCCATGAAGAACACCTGGGGGATTCTCGCCGCCGTCACAACCGTCGGCGTGCTCGCCGCGGGCTGCGGGTCGGGCGGTGGGGACAAGAAGGATGCTCCACCGCAGGCGGAGAAGCTCGCTGCCGACACCGGAGCGCGGTACGAGTCGATCAGGGTGCCCGCGCTGGACGGTATGACCTGCGACAGGGGCAACGGGGGATTCCACTTCGGCAACGACCTGGACATGCTGGTCGCCGGCGACGACGACCTGCCGGAAATCAAGATGGACTCCGAGTCCGGCATGGTCTCCTGCTTCGGCGCGACGCGCATCACCCTCAGCAAGGGCGGGATGCGGGCGACCGTGCCGAACCTCACCACCCGGACGACTCTGTACGAGAAGGTCGCGGACCCCGCCGCCTCGCTGGACAAGGTCTTCGCCCACACCATGCACCTGGCCCAGGGCTACGGCCGGAAGCCGGTCGGCGAGCCCAAGTCCTTCACCACCAAGGACTCGGTGGTGAAGTGCCAGCAGAACGTCAGCGACACCTTCCCCATGACGACCTGCTTCTGGGCCAACTACGGAGCGATCGGCGTCGTCGACTTCTTCCCGCCGGACGGCAAGCACGTCCCGATCGACGAAGCAGCCGCACGGACGCACAAATTCGTCCTGGGCGCCCTCTCGACCACCGGCACGTCCTGACCCCTGAACCACGCGGCGGCGGGGCCGGCCCGACGCCGGCCCGTCAGCCGTCGCCGTTCGCCGATCACGGCTCGACGGGCGATCCCGTCCCCACCACGGCGCTCGCGGAACCCGCCTCGGACCACGGCCGTTCCGTGTAGTCCCCGCCGCGGCGGATCTGCGCCGGGTGCCTGCTCAGGCGGTGGCCGAGTGGAGTTGGTGGGGCATGTTCCAGCCCTCGGCGAGGCGGGACGGGTGGACGTTGGTGCCGCCGCCGAAGAACTCGCAGAACTTCATGATCAGCGGGTCCCAGCCGAGCGGGTCCACGTAGTGCGTGCCGGGGATGATCAGCTTCTCCTCCACGTGGGCGCGAAGGACCTCGACCTGGAAGGCGGTGGCGTGCGGCTCGGGGACGCCGAAGGGATGCTCCGAGACGACCCGGCACTCCAGCTGGACCGGGCACTCCGCGACCCGGGGTGCCCGGACCAAGTCCGAGGGCTGCTCGGTCAGTTGGGCCGCCGCGAACTTGTCCGGCTCGTAGCGGTAGCCCTGCTTCACCTTGTAGTCCACGATGGCCGGCTTCCCGGTGGTGAGCGCGATCCGGTCGACGGCGTCGACCATCGCCGACGACGGCAGGTTGAGCACGCACTCGCCCTCCCGCCGCAGGTTCGCCGTGGTCTGGGCGTTGTTGCCGAGGCCCAGCATGCAGGACTGGCCCAGCCACCAGGCCGAGGACATCGGCGCGAGGTTCGCGGTGCCGTCCTCGTTGCGTGAGCTGATCAGCACCACCGGGGTTCCGAAGTAGAGGACCTTGAGGCCGGGGACGACGTGCATGAGCGGTGCCTTTCGCGGGTGTCGGACGAACGACTCGACCCTCCCCGAGCGGCGGGAGCGGCGCTGGCGGAAACCCGACATCGCGTTGGCCGGGCCCGTCGCGGCTTCGCCCTGCGCGATCATGTGACGATGCGTCATATTCCCCGTTCGGGGCGAATGCCGGGCGCTTCGCGAGGCTGCCCGCGGAGGTTGGTGGTACTCGTTGGCCCGACAATCCTGTCGACGAACGGAGACTGTCCTGATGGCTCTCGACCCGGGTGTGTACGTCATCCGCAGTGCCGTGAACGGCGAGGCCGCGGGGGTGAACGGCCTGATCCGCATCGCGTTCCAGCGGATCGAAGTGACGCCGCGCGGCAACCTGACCGGAGCGGAGTGGGAGGTGTCGCCGGAGGACGACGACGGCCGTGTCCGGCTGTCGATCCAGGACGTGTACCCGTACGTCCGCGTCCGGGACGGCGAGGTGATGGCGTCGATCGCGCGGCCCGAGGGCGCGTGGACGATCCAGCCGGCATCCGGTGATCGGTTCCGCATCCGGGTGGACGGTCAGGACTTGTGCTGGACGGCGCCGGAGGGCGGCAAGGGCCCGGTCACGGTGGCGCCCGAGAGTCACGCGATCGCCCAGCTGTGGACGTTCACCCTCAGCGAGCAGCCGGCGCCGTAACCGGCCCGGTGGCCGTTCGCCCGGCCGGGCCGGGCGGGGAGCAGCGGGGCCGGGACTACTCGCGCAGGACGTGCGCCATGTCGACGCGGGCCGCGGCGATCGCCGGGGCGAGGCCGCCGGCCAGGCTGGCGGCCAGGGCGGCGGCCAGGCCGAGGAGCGCGGATCCGACCGGGAAACCCGGCGGGCTGATCGCCTCGGCGGGGTCGAGGAAGCGCGGGATCACGACGGCCACGGTCGCGGCGCCGACGCCGATCGCGGCGAGCGCGGCCAGCAGGCCCGCGGCCAGCGACGAGAGCAGCACCAGGGCGAACATGCGCGCCCGGGTGGAGCCGAGGGCGCGCCTGATCGTGAGTTCCCGGTGCCGTTCCCGGACGGTGGCCAGGCCGATGTTCAGCAGCCCGAGCGCCGCGATCGCCAGCAGGACGGCCGCCACCAGCCCGAACATGGTCCGGGTCCGCCGCACGGAGGACAGCAGGCCGTCGACGGTGTCCAGGCGGCGGATCTCGATCCCGGAGCCGTCGACCCCGAGGTCGGCGAGGACGTCGCCCAGGTCCTGCCGCAGCACCGCCTCACCGGTGCGGGCGGCGTGGACCTGCACGGTGATCGTGGTGTCCGCCGGGAGGACCCCGGGCTGCAGGTACGCGGCCGTGGCGAGCGGCAGGTACAGCTCGGGCGCGGACAGCCCGTCGGCGATCACCGCGACGATCCGCTGCGGATAGGGCGCGAAGAGCGGACTCGGCTGGACCGAGAGCTCCGTTCCCACCCCTCCGTAGGCGTCGCGTCCCGCCTGGTTCACCACGATCCCGCCCGGCAGGGAGGGCCGGCGCCAGTCGGCCCAGCGGCCGTCCAGCACCGGCAGCCGCCTGATCGCGGCCAGGTCGCCGGCCACGAGTGAGATCCGCTGCGGCCGGAACCCGTCGGCCGCCGTCGCGCGGGTCGCGGCGGCGTCGGCGGACACCTGGGCCTGCACCGCCGCGACGAGGGCGTAGTCGCCCCCGGCCGCGCGGACCCGGTGCTCCAGCACGTCGACGATCCCGGGCACCGTCGCGTTCACGGCCGACAGCGGCAGGCTCACGCCCACCGTGGCCCGGCGGCCGTCGTGCTGCTCGGCGTTGGCGACGAACACGTCCTCGACCACGGCGCCGATCGCCGTGACGGCGACGACGGCGAGCACCCCGACGAACAGGCCGAGGGCGCTGAGGAAGGTGCGGAGCCTGTGGGCCCGCAGGTCGCGGCCGGCGTCAGCCAGCAGGCGTGCGCGCCACATCGGGAACCAGCCTTCCCTCCACCAGGCGCACGGAGCGCGAGAGCCGGCGCGCGACCGCGGTGTCGTGGGTGACGACGACCAGCGCGCCGCCCCGCTGCTCGGACGTCTCGACCAGCATCCGGAACACCTCGTCGGCGGTGTCCGCGTCCAGGGCCCCGGTCGGCTCGTCCGCCAGGATGATGCCGGGCCCGCGGACCATGGCCCGGGCCAGCGCGACCCGCTGCTGCTCGCCCCCGGACAGCTGCCGCGGCCGGCTCGCGGCCCGGTGGGCCAGACCGACCGCCTCCAGGGCGCGCGCCGTCCGGGCCCGGACCTCGCGCCCGGAGAGGGACGGGCCGCCCTGCCGCAGCGGAAGCGCGACGTTCTCCGCGGCCGACAGGTGGCCGAGCAGCGAGTAGTTCTGGAAGACGAACCCCAACTCGCGGTTGCGGAACGCCGCGCGCTGCCGGTCGCCGAGCCGCGAGGCGTCCCGGCCGTTGATCGACAGCCTGCCCCGGTCGGCCGTGGTGAGCAGGCCCAGGACGGCGAGCAGCGTGCTCTTGCCGCTGCCGGAGCGCCCGAGGACGGCCACCGACTCCCCGGCTTCGACGCTCAGCTCGACGCCCCGCAGCAGCGCCAGTTCCTCCCCGGACGGCAGCCGGACGGTCTTCGTGATGCCCTCGGCGACCAGTGCGCTCACGGCAGCCGCGCATCCAGCGGCGGGGCCGTGCCCAGCACCACGTCGCCCTGGGCCAGGCCCTCGGTGATCTGGATCAGGGTCCCGTTGCTGATCCCGAGGCCGACCTTGACGACCTCCGCCCTGCCCGAGCGCGGGTCGACCCGGCTGACCTCCCCGTGGGCGGCGGCCCCGGCCACGGCCTCCACCGGCAGCAGGAGCACGTCCTTCGCCGTCGCGCTCTTGACCGCGACCGTCCCGGACAGGCCTGCCAGCGCCGGGACTTCGGGCGGGATCGCGCAGACGACCGGCACGCCGGCCGGGCCGGCCCCGGTGGTGTTGCTGTTGCCGGGGGCGTCCGAGTACGCCTGGACCAGCGTGCAGTCGAACGGCCCGGGCCCGCCGGTGATCATGGCGCGCGCCGAGATCCGGCCGTCCAGCAACCGGTACGCGGCATCGGGCGGCACCGACGCCGTCTCGGCGAAGCCCGGGTACGCCACGACGGCCACCGGCACCCCGGCACTCACCGGAGCCCCTTCGGCCACCAGCCACTTGACGAACGTCCCGGCCGCCGGCGCGGCCACGCCGACGCCCCCGCTGGTGAACAACGGCCGGCCCGCGGCGACCGCCTGGCCCGGGCCGACGTCCGTCCGCGCGAGCGGCCCGGGCGCCGTCGCGAGGACGGAGAACTGGGGCAGCGCGTTGACGACCGCGTGCAGGGTGACGACCTCGGTCAGGTCGCCCCTGGTCACCGCGACCGTCCGCGGGGGAGCCGCGGCCGGCCCGGAGCCGCCGGCCGCCGTCGACGGCCGCGGATCGCCGGCGGGGCCGAGGAACTGCCAGGCGGAGAATGCGACGGCGACGAGGGCGGCCACCGAGACCACGGCGATAATTCGCGCACGGCGACGGATCATTGACTGTCCGCCGGGCAGTTCCGAATGTCGTTCTGCACTTTCGAATTGTCGCCCAGGCCGGCGCTGTCGAGGATTCCGTCGAAGAACTTCTTGTCGGCCGGTTCGAGCGAGTTCTTGTAGAAATACGTCGAGCGGACGGTCAGCATCGTGTTCAGCGTCGCCTGCCGGTCGGCGTCGGAGGTGCCGGGATCGACGAAGCGCCGCTCCCAGGTGCAGAACCAGAAGAGGTCCGCGCGGGTGGTTCCGTACCCGGGCTGGTAGACGATGCCGTGCCCGTCGTCGGCGACGGATTTCGGCGTGGGATCGGCGGGCCAGGAGTGCCCCGGCGCGAGGGCGAGGTTCTTCTCCTCGGCCGTGAACTCCCTGGCGGCACCGGCGGCGTCGACGGCCGGCTGGTTCGGCCCCCGGGCGTGGTCAGGGCCGGTGCCGCAGGCGGCGAGGGACAGGGCGGCAACCGCGAGGGCCGCCGCCTGCCTGCAGGAACGGTTCTTCATCCGCGGCTCAGTACGTTTCCTGCCCGGAGAAGGAGTAGCCCGCCCAGTCGTAGCCTGCGTTGCCGTACCGGTTCTGGAAGGACTCGCCGACCCACACGTCGCCCCAGGACAGGTACTGGAAGCTGCTGGAGGCGTTGATGACGCCGTGTGAGGTGCCGTGGGAGTCGATGATGTAGAACTGCATTCCGTCCGGGAACGAGTTGAAGGAGGCCCCGATGTAGTTCAGGAACCCGGAGACGTACCGGACGTTGGACGAGGTGTACCAACCGCCGTTGTTCGGGCAGGTGCCCGAAATGGAGACGCAGTCCGCGGCCGCCGGGGAGGCGGCCATGATTCCGGCGCAGATCGCCATCGCGGTGATGCCGAAGGCTCTTGTTGACTTACGCATGCTTCCCCTTGCTCAGGTGGAGTGGCGCGAGAAGTCGTGCAGTCCCCGGCAGGGGAAAGCACCCCCCCGCCGAGCACATTCGAAGCTATCAGGCTGATTTACCGCACGCAATGGACGGGATCCGTCATTCTGTCCGGCGATTGACTACTCGTCGTGGCGGGCGTAGCCCCTCAGCGCTCGGTGCCGTGGTAGATCCGCTCGATGACGCCGGCCATGAGATTCGTGTCATTCCCCCGGCCGTAGACGATGATCGCGTGCTTGTCGTCGAGCCACGAGCAACTCCGCATGCGGAGGTCGCTCGCGTCGTTGGGGTTCTTCGTTTCGGGGGTGTAGCAGTACATCGTTCCGGGGAGTGACGTCGGGACCTGCTCCGGGTGTGCGGCGAACTTCCTCAGCTCCTTCTGCGACTCGGCGAACGTCCGCTGGAAGGTCGACGTCGCGTCCCCGAGGTAGACGACCCAGCGAGGCGCGTGGTCGTCGCCGCCCAGCGCCATGCTGGTGGAGACCTCCGGAACGATGCCGTAGGCCGCTGTCTGCGGGTTCTCCAGGCCGCCCTTGACGAGGTCGGCCCGAGTCGCCTCCCAATCGCTCGCGGAACTAGCCCTGAGCGCGTCACCTTCCACCGAGTCGGGCAGACGTGCGGCGAACGCGTCGGACCCGGACCCGCCGAGGAAGTGGATGCCGAGCGCGATCAGGGCTGCCACCACGATCAGCGTCGCGACGACGACGCCGGTGCTGCCCCGCTTGTTGACCACGTTGTTGTGCACGTCCCCGCCGACGAGGGTGTGCCCCGAACCTCCCACCGCAGTCTGCCCCGCACCGCCGATGTGCGCACCCTCGCCGACCGTGACGGCCGGTGGCGCGGGCGGCAGCGGCGATGCGGTCGGCAGCAATCCCGCCGCGAGCCGCTCCGCCAGGCGCTCCGCCAACTCCGGCTGCAGGCTGAGCAACTCACCCACGGCATCCGCCAGTTGCTGCCTCGCCGCATCGTCCTCCGGCGCCGACTCCACCCGCTGCGCCGCCTGGGCCCACCGCGGCAACCGCCCGAGCCCCTGCAGCACCCAGCTCGTCGCCTCCGCGCCGAGCGCGGTCCCCGCCGCACCTGCGGCGCTCGACGCCGCCTGCGCCAACGCCGCGACCACCGCTCCGACCAGGTCGGTACCGTCCCCCGCGCTCATCCCAACTCCCAAGTCCGACCAGCGAGTCACGGTCCAATGTGACAGCTGCCGGTCGCGCCTGGGAGGGAAACGGCGAACGGAGACTCAACCGCAACCGCCCCTCCGAGGTGGGGAGGCTTCCGGGACGATAGGTCGGTGCCGGACGATCGAGGGAGGCCACGGATGGACGAGGACGAGAGCCTGCGGCGGTTCGGGCTGCGTCCCGGTGGTGCGCGGCTCGACGAGGTTCGCGCGTTGCTCGCGGAGCACACCGAGCGTGAGCGGCGGGCGCAGGGTGAGGGAAACACCGAGTTGATGAGGCTCTGCTGCGTGCAACTGTTCAACAGCGGTGGGCTCGACGACGCGCTGCTCGTCTGGAGTGCGAAGGGGGCGAGCTTCGACGCGGCGTGCGCGCCCCCGGGTGGAGCAGGAAGTCGGCCGGGCCGACTTCCTGCTCCCTTCCTTCGACGCGGAGGGCTCAGCCGAGCAGCTGGAACTTGGTGGTCGGGACGCCCTGGACGATGGCGCAGTCGAGGTTCTGGGTGGTCGCGCTGTACGTGAACTTGGCGGGGACGTCACAGGACCAGAGGCCGCTGTACGGCGTGCGCAGGTGGTACTGGTTGGACTGGACCCCGGCGATCTGGCTGCAGGCGGAGCCCCAGCTGATGTAGTCGTAGGTGAAGCCGGGCGAACTCACGCAGGCCGTCAGGCCGTCGACGGGGGTCCGCAGGTGGAACTGCGGCGAGCCCCAGCTGCCGCCGCCGCTGCAGTTGCGGTTCATCTGCACCTGGTCGTAGACGTACCCGGTCGGGACGCTGCAGGCCCAGGCACCGTCGAGGCTGCTGGCGGTGGCGCTCGCGGGGGTCGCGGTGACCGCGCCCGAGAACAGCAGGGCGGCGGCGGCCAGGGCGGCGAGTAACAGGCGGACGGGGCGGATGCGTGCGGAAGACATGGCTCTCCCAAGGTGAGGTGTGGCGCGGGGACTACCGGACATGCGGTACCAGGCGGGCGGACAAAGGGAGTTGCGGCCCGTCGAAGGTTGTAGCACGAAGCCCAGCTGACGATCCCGTGAATCCGTCAGCTGGGGTGAATGGCGCGCAACCTTGGCCGGAACCTCGCCATCCGTCCCGTCCCGCCCCGCCGAGCCGCTACGTCGGCGAGGCGTTCCACTGGACGGTGTAGGTGCCCCTGTCCTTGTCGACCACGGTGGTCGGCTCGGTCCAGCGGGCGCCGACGAGGGTGCTTCCGCTGGGGACGTGGACGACCGTGCCCTGCTCGCCGGACTGGCCTGGGGCGAGCTTTCCCGGGTCGTGGTGGCGGCAGCCGGGGGACTCGACGGCCATGGTCGAGGGGTGCGGGCCGGTGGCGTGCTCCTCGCTGGTGAGGCTGCCGTCCGAGAGCACCCCCTCCAGCAGCAGGGCGGGCCTGCCCCGGACGGTCTGGTCGGAGATGAGGCCCAGCACGCCGCCGGCGAACGAGTCGGTGGGGCCGACGTCGAGGCTCCTCCACCCGTCGACCGGCAGCTGGGCGGGCATGTCCTTGCTGCCGAGGTTGGTCAGCCTGAAGCGGACGCAGTAGGAGTCGAAGCCGGCCGGGGCGTTCGGCACCGGGTCACGGGTGATGGACGTGACGGCGACCCCCAGGGTGATGCGCTCCCAGCTGGCCCGGCCGGTGCCAGGGCCGGTGTCGTAGATGAACGGGATCCTGGCCGTCTCGCCCGGCGTCAGGAGGGCCCCGGACGGGGTCTCGTCCTTGTGCGGCGAGTTGACGTCGGGGTAGCCGGAGCCCTGGCTGACCTCGTAGGCGATCGTGGCGCCCGTGGCCAGCACCATCACGGCGGCGATGAGCGCGGTGCTCCGCCAGCCGCTGCGGCGCGGCGGGGCGGGGTCCGCCGCCGTGGCCGGCGCGGTGGGGGGTGGCGTCGGGTGCACGGGCGGCGGCGTCGGGCCGACGGGCGGGGGAGTGGGGTCCACGGGCGGCTGCTCGACGGGCGGGGCGTCGACGGGCGGCTGCTCGGCGTTCGGCGCGCCCGACGTGCCCGACGTGTCCGGCCCGCCCAGCAGCGCCAGGGCCGCCGCCGCGGTCGCCGGCCGGTCGGCCGGATCCTTGGCGAGCAGGCCCAGCACCAGCCGGTCGAGGTGCTCCGGAACCTCCGGGCGTCTGCTGCTCGGTGGCACGGGCAGCCGGCTGAGGTGCTGGTACAGCAGCGCGGCGACCCCGGAGCCGGTGTCCACCCAGGCCGTGCCGGTGAGCAGTTCGTACAGCACGCAGCCGAAGGCGTACAGGTCGGTGCGCTGGTCGGTGCGCCCGCCCTGGATCTGCTCCGGGGCCATGTAGAGCGGTGTCCCGGCGATGCTGCCGGTGGAGGAGATCCGGGTGGCGTCGGCGAGGCGGGCGATGCCGAAGTCGCAGACCTTGACCCGGCCGTCGGCCAGCAGGAAGAGGTTGGCGGGCTTGATGTCCCGGTGCGTCACGCCCTGCTCGTGGGCGGCGCCCAGGGCCTCCAGGACCTGCCGGCCGAGCTCCGTCACCCGCTCGATCGGGAGGCCGCCCGGGTGCCGGGCGATCTCCGCGTGCAGGTCGCGGCCCTGCATCAGTTCCATGACCAGGAAGAGCAGCGCGCGGCCGGTCTCCTCGACGTGCTCGTCGATGTCGAACACCGTGGTGATGCCCGGGTGGTTGAGGTTTGCGGCGATCTCCGCCTCCCGGCGGAACCGGGCGACGGCGTCGCGCTCGGCCTCGGCGGCCAGCGGCAGGATCTTCACCGCCACCGGCCGGCGCAGCCGCTCGTCCCGGCCGCGCCAGACCTCGCCCATGCCGCCGCGTCCCAGCTGGTCCTGGAGCAGGTACCGCCCGGCCAGTTGCAGCCCACTTCGCAAGATCGTCCCCCGTTGACAGACCGAATGACAGACCGTATGACCGGCCACCTCACCGGCCACATGACCGGCACGCGTCCGGATCGCGGCAGAGCATCCCACACCCGGGCGGCCGTTCCCGGCGAAGCCGAACGCGCAGCTGAGCGTAGACGCTACCGTTGGCGGGGTCAGGAGACGTAGGCGGAGGGCCGGGGCCTGCCGCGCGTGGTGCTGGGGGTTGGGGCATGGTCGATCCGCTGTCGATCTCGGCGGTCTCGGGGGTGTTGGGGGCGGTCAGTTCGTCGATGGCCGGAGAGGCCGGGAAGTGGGCCTGGGAGGCGTTCGGCGGGCTGGTGCAGCGGGCGACCGGGCGCCAGATCGTCGCGCCGAGCGGGGCCGGCGAGCGCGAGGCCGTCGCCCGGCTGCTCGTCGAGGGCGCCCGCAACGACCCGGCGCAGGCCCGGGCCCTCGCCGCCTGGATGAGCGGTGTGCCGTCCGACGACCCCGGGCGCGCGGACGCCGTCCCGCGCCTGCTGCCCGCCTCCACCCGCTACTTCACCGACCGCAAGGGCCCGCTCGCCGCCCTCGACAAGGAGGGCGGCCGCAAGCCGGACGGCCGCCCCCGGCAGGCCCTGCTGCACGGACCGGACGGCATCGGCACCAGCGCCGTCGCCATCCACTGGGGCAGCCGGGAGGCCGCCCGCTTCCCGGACGGCCAGCTGTACGCCGACCTGCGCGCCGCCGGCCCGCAGGGCGCCGCCGACCCGGCGACCGTGCTGCGCCGCTTCCTGCACCGCCTCGGCGTGCCCGCCGAGCACGTGCCCGCCACCGTCGAGGACCGCGCCGACCTGTTCAGCGCCCTGCTCGCCACCCGCCGCCTCCTGGTCGTCCTCGACCACGCCCACTCCGCCGCCCAGGTACGGCCGTTGCTGACCGCCGCCGCCGGCGTCTTCACCGTGATCACCGCCCGCCGCCCGCTCGCCGGGCTCGACGCCGTGACCGTCCCGGTCGGCCCGCTCGCCGACAAGGACGCCCGCCGCCTGCTCACCGAGCTCGCGGGCAAGCCCGCCGTCACCGCCGCCAAGGCCGCCCTGCCCGGCGTCCTGGAACGCTGCGCCGGCTACCCGTTCGCCCTGCGGGCCGCCGCGCCGAGCCTGGCCGAAGCCCCCGCGGCCGGGCCCACGCCGGGCGCACGGCCCGCCGACCCGGCCGAGGCCGCCGCCGAGGACCGCTACCGGCAGCTGTCGCCCGACGCCGCCCTCGCCTACCGCCGCTGCGCCCTGCGCCCCTGGCCCGGCCTGACCGCGCGCACCGCCGCGGCCGCCACCGGTCTCGCCGAGCCGGACGCGGCCGCCGCCCTCGCCGAACTCGCCGACGCCGGGCTGCTGGAGACCACCGTCGACGGCCGGCACCACTACCGCCCCGTCGTCCGCCGCCACGCCGAGGCCCTGGCCGTCCGCGAGGACGGGCTCGCCGCCTGCGCCGCCGCCGTCACCCGCGCCGTCGACACCCTGCTGCGCCTCGCCGTCGCCGCCGACTACGCTGCCCTGCCCCAGCGCTGGCACCTCGGCCCGCTGTACGCGGAGCTCGGCCCGGACGGCTACCCGGACGAGGCGCGGGCGCTCGCGGCGCTCGGCGCCGAGCTGCCCAACCTGGTCGAAGCCGTCCGCGCCGCCGAGGAGTTCGCCGCGCCCGAGCTGGTCTGCCAGCTCGTCGAGGCGCTGTGGGCCGTCCAGCTCAAGGCCGGCCGGCACGACGAACTGCTGCCCGCCCTGCGCGCCGGCGCCCGGGCCGCCGCCGCGCCCGGCACACCGCCCCGCACGGCCGGCCGGATGCACGGCCAACTCGCGCTCGCCCTGGTCGAGTTGCAGGAGTACCAGGAGGCCGAGCGGCACCTGCAGCTGGCCGCGGACGCGGAGGAGAAGGACGGGCACCTGCGCGGCCGGGCCACCGCCGTCGAATCGCTCGGCCTGCTGCGGCTGCGGCAGTGGCGCCACGCCGAGGCCCTGGACTGCTTCGACCGCGCGCTCGCCCTGCTCGCCGGCATCGGCGCCGAGGACACCGGCCACGCCGACCTGCCGCGCGCCCGCGCCCTGCTCGGCCGCCACCGGGGACGGGCGCTGCGCGGCCTCGGCCGCTTCGACCGGGCGCGGGCCGCGCTGGAGGAGGCGGTGGCGTACTTCCGGGGCACCGGCGAGGGCTACAACACCGCCCGGGCGCTCACCGACCTCGCCCAGGCGCTGATCGAGCAGGGCCACGGCACCCTCGCCCGGCCGCTGCTCGACGAGGCCGGCGCCCTGCTGGAGCGCCAGGGCGCCACCTTCCACCTCGCGCCGCTGGCGGTGCTGCGCACCCTGGCGGCGGACGGGACGGACTGAGCCAGCGGGCGGGGCGGACCGAGCCGACCGGCGGCAGGGACCGCGCGCGGATCGAGTAGTTGACCTCAAGGTCAACTACTCGCTACGGTCACGGCATGGGCAGGCCGAAGAACTTCGAACCGGACGTGGTCGTCGCACGGGCGATGGAGACGTTCTGGACCAAGGGCTACGCCGGCACGTCCCCGGCCGACCTCGCCGAGGCGACCGGGGTGGCCAAGGGCAGCCTGTACCACTCCTTCGGTTCCAAGCGGGAGCTGTTCGGCAGGGCGCTGGACCTCTACGGCCGGATGGGCACGGAGCTGACCGAGGAGGTGCTCTCGCGGCCGGGCACCGCCAGGGAGCGCATCCGCGCGTTCCTCGTCCTGCTCGTGGACGCGGACCTGGACGGGCCCGTCCGGCGCGGGTGCCTGGCCCAGAACACCGTCGAGGAACTCGGCGGGCGGGACGAGGAGGCCACGCGTGCGGCGCACCGCATCGAGGAGCGCATGATCGAGCTGCTCACCGCCCGCATCGAACGGGGGAAGCTGGACGGTGACGTCGACCGGAGCGTCGACGCCCGGGCGCAGGCGCAGTTCCTCCAGAACACCTCCGCGGGGCTGCGCGTGATGGCCAAGACCTTCGAGCGGCCGGTCCTGTACCGGATCATCGACACGGCCCTGGCCGGCCTCTGAGGCGCGCGGGCCGCTGCGGCGGCCCTTTTTCGCGCCCGAATTTTAGACCTCAAGTTCAAGAATCCGTCATTCGAGAAGGGCAGCTCATGGACCTCGGCATCAACGGAAGGACCGCGCTGGTCACCGGCGCGAGTCGCGGCATCGGCCTCGCGATCGCGCGGACCCTCGCCGCGGAGGGCGTCCGGGTGGTGGGAGCGGCCCGTACCGTCACCCCCGAGCTGGCGGAGGTCGCCGCCGCGGCGGTGTCCGTCGACCTGAGCACCCGCGACGGGGCGCGGTCGGTCGTCGAGCAGGCGCTCGCCGCGGTCGGCGGGATCGACTTCCTCGTCAACAACGTCGGCGCGGGCGACCCGGACAGCATGTCCATCGGCGGGTTCCTGGACGGCGACGACGAGCAGTGGCAGGCGATCTTCGACCTCAACCTGTTCAGCGCGATGTGGACCACCAAGGCGGCGCTGCCGAGCCTCCTGGAGCGCCGGGGCGCGATCGTGAACATCTCCTCGATCAACGCCCGCATGCCCGCCGGCGCGCCGGTCGGCTACGCGGAGGCCAAGGCCGCGCTGACCCAGTTCGGCAAGCGGCTCAGCGAGGAGCTGGCGCCGCGCGGGGTCCGGGTGAACACCGTCTCCCCGGGCCTGACGGTCAGTCCGCAGTGGACCGACCCGGACCGCCTCGGCGGCAAGGTGGCCGCCGCGTCCGGGGTGGGCCACGGCGACCTGCTGGCGGCCCTGCCCGGGCAGTTCGGCGTCGCCTCGGGGCGCTTCACCGAGCCCGAGGAGGTCGCCGACCTGGTCGCCTTCCTGCTGTCCGAGCGCGCCGCCAACATCCACGGCGCCGACCACGTCATCGACGGCGGCACGATCAAGACCGCCTGACCGCCACCCGGTGGACGGCGTCGCCGACGCGGACCGCCAGCTCGGCGGGCGGCTCGCCGTGGGCCGCCCGCCGGGCCAGCCAGGCCGAGGCGGCCGCGGCGGGGTCGAGGCCGGCGGTGCTCAACTCCCAGGCGCCGCCCGCCCGGTCGACCACCGTGCCGGTCTCCGGCCCGGTCACCAGGGCGGCCAGCGAGCAGGAGCGGTGCCGGGACAGAGCCTCGGCCGCCCACTGGCGGGGCGTGCCCAGGCGCGGGTCCTCGGCCAGGCCCGGCGGCGTGTGTTGGACGATCAGGTCGGCCAGGGCCAGCGCGCCGGGGTCCAGGGTGTCCTCGTGCACGGCCAGGTGCCCGTGGCCGGGGCCGTCCGGCTCGTACCGGGCGGCGGCGAACCGGCGCAGCGTCACCGCGCCGCCGCCCACCTCGGTGAGCACCCGCAGCGGCGCGGTGACGAGACCCGGCCGGTGGGCGGGCAGCGGCAGCGGGTCCAGCAGCGCGGGCGCGGCCGGCTCCGGGATGCCGATCAGCCCGTAGAACAGGGCCCGCAGGCGCGCGGCCGACCCGCCGGGGCAGGAACTGGTCAACTGCGCCGGGCCGGGCGGCACTCGGCCGCCGCGCAGGGCGGCGTCCAGCTGCGGCCGCAGCGGCCCGTACGGGTCCAGGCGCGGCGCCTCGCGGACGAACTCGGCGACCTGCGAGGACGGTTCGATGACGGTCGGGCCGGGCGCGGCGACCAGCACCGGGGTGCCGAGCGCGGCGGCGTAGTAGCTGACCGAGCCGAAGTCGCCCACCACGGCGTCGGCGGCGATCAGCGCCTGCCGCCAGTCCGCCACCGGATCGACCAGGGTCAGGCCCGCCCGGGCGGCGCCGTCGAGCCAGAGCCGGACCTGCCCGGGGCCGTGGCCGTGCCAGACGTTGGGGTGCAGGACGGCGGCGACCCGGTACTCGTCCACCGGCAGCTCGGGCAGGGCGCGCAACAGCAGCGCCAGGACGTCGTCCTGCTCGCTGTCGCCGCCGCCGTCGCCTCCGCCGCCGCCGAACAGGGAGGTGGGGTTCCAGGTCGAGTTCAGCAGCACCAGGCGCTGGCCCGGGCGCACCCCCAGCGCCCGGCGGAACGCCTTCCGGCGCGGGCGGGCGGCCAGGATCCGGTCGAAGCACGGATCACCGCCGAGCACCGCCGTCCCGGCCGCCTCGGGGCAGGAGGCGCGGAACCGGTCCAGCTGGACGGGGTGGGAGAGCACCAGCGCGTCGGCGACGGGGGAGCCGTCCGGGGCGAGCGCCCACTCCCGGGAGAGCCCGAACAGCGGAGCGGCCCGGCCGGGTGTCCGGTGTCCGGTGTCCGGTGTCCGGTGTCCGGTGTCCGGTGTCCGGTGTCCGGTGTCCGGTGTGGCCAGCCTCTTATTGTAGCCAACGCCGTGCGACAGCACGGCCAACTTGCCCTTCACCGCTTCGAGTTGGCCACCGAAGCTGGCCGAGACCACCAGCTCCGCCCCGAGCTCCAGCGCCTGCTCCCAGGGCAGGACGGGCACCCCGAGCGCCGCCAGCAGCTCCGCCGTCCCGGAGCGGAACGGCGAGGTCCCCGGGCAGGTGGCGAGCAGCTGCACCCGCAGGTCGTCCCGGAACAGCCCGACCACGTCGAGCAGCCGGGTCGCCGAGGTCACGTTGTGCACGATCAGCAGCACCCGCCGGCACCCGCCGCGCGTCGCCCACCGCTCGGCGTCGTCCCCGACCGGCACCCTGATCCACCCGTCCCGCACGCCACCCTCCCCGGCCGTCGCCATCCTCGGAAGCTTAGCGATCATGGGGATCGCCCGTGCCGTGAACGGCCGAGGAGCCCGGAGGCGCGTACGCCTTCCGGGCTCCTCGTGCGCGGGGTCCTTATCCGCAGACCTTGTCGTCCGGGAAGAGGATGGTGCGGTACCCCCACTCGAAGTGGGCCCCGATGGCCCTCCCCGGAATGAAGTCGTGGCCGTTGAACCCCGGCAGGGGCTGCGGGTTCCACCCCTTGGGCTTCACCTTGGTCGCCGAGTTCCAGTCCCAGTGGTCGTCCACCGTGAAGGTGATGTTGACGACGCGGTAGCCGTCCTTCCGGGGCGGCTCGACACTGGTGATCTTTCCGTGGACGACGAACGATCCGAGGATGGACTTGGACTCGTAGTTGGTGCCGACGTGCCCGTTGGTCAGCACGCCGACGACGTCGTTGGCGATGCCGAGGACGGGGTTCCCGCCCGGTCCGTAGTCCTCGTACGGTTCGTTGAGGTCCTCGTGGATCGCGCCCTTCCCCTTCGCCTGGTAGTTGTCGAGCAGCTTGCCCGTGAGCTTCTTGACCTCCGCCTGCTTGGCGAGGTCGGTCGTCAGCGGGTCGCCCGCGCCGAAGTTCACCACGTCGGGGTTGTCGAAGGTGTCGGTGAGCCACGCGCGGAGGATGTCGTGCGCCCGGTCGTCGTTGTGGGGGTAGTTGGTCACGCTGTAGACCCCGCAGCCGACCTGCGCGCAGACCTGGAGGCCTTCGGAGAGCGTCTGGGAGATGCCGCAGATCTTCTTGCTCGCCGGGCAGGGGTCGTCCGTCCGGTTGTTCGTCGGCCACCACTTCTTGGTGGAGAAGATGCCGGTGCCCGTGGTGGTCGGCTTGGGGGTCGGCGGGGTCACGTCGTGGACGACCTCGGTCCAGACGCCGTGGTTCGACGTCCAGACCTCGTGGACGTTGCTGCCGTCCGGGGTCTGGCAGAACGACGAGTCGCCGCAGCTGTCGATCGGGTGCAGGCCGCTGGGGTCGGAGAGGTTGACGGGGTTGTTGTCGCTGTAGGCGTAGCCGTTCCACTGCTGCGGGTCGGCCTGGTCGAGGACGGGGTCGGGACTGATGAAGCGGCCGGTGGCCGGGTCGTACTGGCGGGCGCCGAGGTTGGTGAGCCCGGTGGTGTCGTCCTTGCTGCCGCCGACGAAGCCCTTGGTGCCGGCCCACTGGCCGGCCGCGGGCTGGGTGCCGCGGGGGTTGCCGAAGGGGTCGGTGGCCCGGCGGGTGACGGTCATGTCGGCGTCGGTGCCGACCTGGAGGCCGTTGGTGCCGTGCGGGTCGGCGGCCTGGATCCGGACGGTGCTGCCGCCGTCGGCGGTGGTGGAGCGGGTGAAGGTCAGGCCGCCGGGGGCGGGGAGGGAGCGGACGTTGCTGACGGTGCCCGCGCTGTCGAGGGTGATCTCGTCGGTGGCCAGGGTGAGCGT
>NZ_JZKH01000059.1 GCF_000961885.1 Streptomyces rubellomurinus | reverse complement strand
CGCCGGGGGCGGGGGGGGGGGGGGGGCGGGTGCGTTCGGTGGGGTCGGGGAAGGCGTGGGTGATGAGGTCGAGGAGTTCGGCGGCGCCGAGGCCGTTCTCGCTGGTGGGGACGGCGGGGTGGAGGGTGCAGGCGAGGACTTCGCGGCGCAGGCCGGCTTCGAGGGCGTCGGGGTCGAGGGGGTCGCCGGCGAGGTAGCGCTCCATGAGGGTGTCGTCCTGGCCGGAGATGGCTTCGACGAGGCTGTCGTGGGCGGGGCCGGTGTCGGGGAGGGGGGTGGCGTCGCCGTAGGTGTCGCCGGTGATGAGGTCGACGCTGCCGTCCGGGTGGCCGTCGTGGTGGACGGGGAGGAAGAGCGGGCGGAGGGTGTCGGGGCCCAGGTCGAAGGCGTCGTGGCAGGCGGTGAGGATGTCGTCGAAGGCGGTGCGGGCGAGGTCGAGTTTGGCGACGGCGATGGCGCGGGGGATGCCTTCGGCGGCGCATTGGCGCCAGAGGGCGCGGGTGGGGGCGGTGACGGGGTCGGTGGCGGAGACGACGAAGACGGCGGCGTCGGCGGCGTGGAGGGCGGCGCGCAGGTCGGCGGTGAAGTCGGGGTGGCCGGGCGGGTCGATCAGGTTGATCTTGACGCCCTTCCATTCGAGGGGGAGGAGGGAGAGCTGGACGGAGCGCTGTTGCTGGTGCTCGATGTCCTCGTGGTCGGAGACGGTGGTGCCGTCGGTGACGCGGCCGGCGCGGCCGGTGGCGCCGGCGGCGAGGGCGAGGGATTCGGCGAGGGTGGTCTTGCCCACACCGGCGGGGCCGATGAGGGCGACGTTGCGCAGGTCCTGGGGGCGGGCGACGGCGGGTGCCTGGCCGGCTCGTGCCGTGCTGCGGTCGGGCATCGGGGTCTCCTCCCGTGGCGCCGAGGCTGTCTCTTGGCAGTCTTTGGCAGTCTAGGGTCGGGTGTCGCGGTGGCGCGTGTCGTGCGGGTGGTCGGCGCGCCCGCCGTACGGGTGGTCGGTGACCGTGCGTGTGTGCGGCGGCGGCCGGTGCGCGGAGCGGCGGTGCGTGCGACGGAGGGTGTCCCGGGCGTGGCTACGATGGTTGCGCCGGACGGGCTGATCCGTTCGGCCGTCTGCCGCGCGTGCCGCGCCAGGCGGGTGCCTGGAGGATCGGAGCGGCTGGGAAGGCCATGCTCAACAAATACGCGCGTGCCTTCTTCACACGTGTTCTGACCCCGTTCGCCGCGTTCCTGATCCGGCTGGGCGTGAGCCCGGACGCCGTGACGCTGATCGGTACCGCCGGTTCGGTGGCCGGTGCGCTGGTGTTCTTCCCGCGTGGGGAGTTCTTCTGGGGCACCATCACGATCACGCTGTTCATCTTCTCGGACCTGGTGGACGGGAACATGGCCCGGCAGCTGGGCCGGAGCACCAAGTGGGGGGCGTTCCTGGACTCCACGCTGGACCGGGTCGCCGACGCGGCGATCTTCGGCGGTCTGGCCATGTGGTACGCCGGTCAGGGCGACAACAACCTGCTGTGCGCGGTGGCGATCTTCTGCCTGGCGAGCGGCCTGGTGGTGTCGTACACGAAGGCGCGGGCGGAGAGCCAGGGCCTGCCGTGCGACGTGTCGGGGCTGGTGGAGCGGGCGGAGCGGCTGGTGGCCAGCCTGGTGGCGGCCGGGGTCGCGGGTCTGCACAAGTTCGGGGTGCCGTACGTGGAGTGGTTGCTGCCGGTGGCGCTGTGGCTGGTGGCGGCGGGCAGCCTGGTGACGGTGTTCCAGCGGATGCTGACCGTGCGCCGCGAGGCGTTCGAGGCCGACCGTGCGGCGGCCGGGAGTTGACGGGGGGCGTCCTGCGGTGACGGACCGACTGGTGTACTGGGCGTACGCGCTGGGCTGGGGGGTGCTGAAGCACCTGCCGGAGTCGTGGGCGCGCGGGCTGTTCGACCGGCTGGCGGACTACGCGTGGCGCAAGCGCGGCAAGCGGGTGCTCCAGCTGGAGCGGAACCTGGGCCGGGTCCGGCCGGAGCTGGACGAGGCGGCGCTGCGGGAGCTGTCGCGGGCGGGCATGCGCTCGTACCTGCGCTACTGGATGGAGTCGTTCCGGCTGCCGGTGTGGAGCCGGGAGCGGGTGGCCCGGGACGTCCGGGTGGAGGGCTTCGAGCACCTGAAGGCGCCGTTGGAGGCCGGGCGGGGCGCGGTGATAGCGCTGCCGCACATGGGCAACTGGGACCTGGCGGGAACGTGGGTGGCGCAGCAGGGCCATCCGTTCACGACGGTGGCGGAGCGGTTGAAGCCGGAGCGGCTGTTCGACCGGTTCGTGGCGTTCCGGGAGGGCCAGGGCATGGAGGTCCTGGCGCTGACCGGTGGCTCGGTGAACGTGATCGGCACGTTGGCGCGGCGGCTGCGCGAGGGTCGGCTGGTCTGCCTGGTGGGGGACCGGGACCTGTCGGAGGCGGGCATCGAGGTGTCGTTCTTCGGTGAGGCGACCCGGATGCCGGCCGGGCCGGCGGCGCTGTGCCAGCGGACCGGGGCGGCGCTGCTGCCGGTGACGCTCTGGTACGACGGCCCGGTGATGCGGGCGCGGATCCACCCGGAGGTGGTGGCGCCGGAGGAGGGCGACCGCCAGGAGCGGACCCGGGTGATGACGCAGGCGCTGGCGCGGGTGTGGGAGCGGGCGATCGCCGAGTACCCGCAGGACTGGCACATGCTGCAGAAGTTCTGGCTGGCCGACCTGCCCGTGCGCGGGACGGTCGGGGAGCCGTCCGCGGCGCGGGCCGCCGAGCCGGCGGCCGAGGCCTCCGGCGCCTGACCCGCCCCTGACCCGCCCCGCCCGTACGACCGCCGCGACCGCCGCGACCGCCCGAAGGAGCTTGAGGAACCCGTGAAGATCGGCATCGTCTGCCCGTACGACTGGGACGTCCCCGGCGGGGTGCAGTTCCACATCCGGGACCTGGCCGAGCACCTGATCGGCCTGGGCCACGAGGTGTCGGTGCTCGCGCCGGCCGAGGACGACGAGGCGCTGCCGCCGTACGTGGTCTCGGCGGGGCGGGCGGTGGCGGTGCCGTACAACGGGTCGGTGGCGCGGCTGAGCTTCGGGTTCCTGTCGGCGGCGCGGGTGCGGCGGTGGCTGCACGACGGCCGGTTCGACATCCTGCACGTGCACGAGCCGGCCTCGCCGAGCCTGTCGATGCTGGCGGCGTGGTCGGCGAGCGGGCCGATGGTGGGGACGTTCCACACCTCGAACCCGCGGTCGCGGGCGATGATCGCGGCCTCGCCGATCCTGCAGCCGGGCCTGGAGAAGATGCGGGCCCGGATCGCGGTGTCGGAGTACGCGCGGCGCACGCTGGTGGAGCACCTGGGCGGCGACGCGGTGGTGATCCCGAACGGCGTGGACGTCGGGTTCTTCGCGGAGGCGGAGCCGGACGAGCGCTGGATGGGCCACGCGGCGAAGGGGGAGCCGGGCACGATCGGTTTCATCGGGCGGATCAACGAGCCGCGCAAGGGGCTGCCGACGCTGCTGGCGGCGTTGCCGCGGATCCTGGCCGAGCGGCCGGGGGTGCGGCTGCTGGTGGCGGGCAAGGGCGACGAGGCGGAGGCCGTCGCGGGCCTGGCGCCGGAGTTCCGGGGCCAGGTGGAGTTCCTGGGCATGGTGTCGGACCGGGAGAAGGCCCGGCTGCTGCGCAGCGTGGACCTGTACGTGGCGCCGAACACCGGTGGCGAGAGCTTCGGGATCATCCTGGTCGAGGCGATGTCGGCGGGTGCGCCGGTGCTGGCGAGCGACCTGGACGCGTTCAAGCAGGTGCTGGACGGCGGGGACGCGGGGGAGCTGTTCCCGGTGGAGGACGCGGACGCGCTGGCGCGGACGGCGCTGCGGCTGCTGGGGGATCCGGCGCGGCTGGAGCGGTTGCGCGAGGCGGCTTCGCGGCACGTGCGGCGGTTCGACTGGTCGACGGTCGGCGCGGACATCCTGGCGGTGTACGAGACGGTGACGGCCGGGGAGGCCGCGGTGGTGGAGGACGTGCGCGGCACCCGGCGCGGCCGGTTCGGCCTGGCCCGGGACTGAGCACGGGTGCCGGGGCCGGGCAGGGGTTAGGGTCGGCGACCGTACCGTTCGATCCGGCCGACCCTCGGGAGCAACCGATGCCGCAGATCTCCGTCGACTACTCGGCCGACCTGGCCGACACCTTCGACCGCCGGGCGCTCGGCCTGGCGATCAACCGGCTCGCGGAGGAGACCGTCGACGCGAAGCCGGAGGCGTGCAAGACCGTGTTCCGTCCGGTGGAGTCGCTGGTCGTGGGGACGACCGGGACGCCGGCCGACGCCCAGGTGTTCGTCCAGTTCCAGCTGTTCCCCGGCCGCACGCCGGAGGCGAAGGCGGCGCTGAGCGAGGGCGTGCTGGCACTGCTGGCCGAGCACGTGAGGCCGGGGCCGGGGGTGCGGCTGTTCACCGCGGTGGACGTGGCGGACATCGACCGGGACAGCTACCGGAGCGCGACCGTTCGGGGATGACCGGGGCCCACGGGTGACACCCGGTAACGTTGCGGTCCGTGACTACCTGGATCTGGGCCGGCGTGGCCGTGGTGCTGTTCGGCATGTACCTGAGTTGGACGGCCGGCCGGCTGGACCGGCTGCACGCCCGGATCGACGCCGCGCGGGCGGCGCTGGACGCGCAGCTGGTCCGCCGGGCGTCGGTGGCGATGGAGCTGGCGACGTCCTCGCTGCTGGACCCGGCGGCCTCGCTGCTGCTGCTGGACGCGGCGCACGCGGCGCGGCAGGCGGACGACGAGCAGCGCGAGGTGGCGGAGAGCCAGCTGAGCCTGGCGCTGCGGGCGGTGTTCGAGGAGCCGGAGCAGGTGGCGGCGCTGGTGGCGGAGCCGGGCGGCGAGGAGGCGGTTCGTGACCTGACGGCCGCGGTGCGCCGGGTGCCGATGGCCCGCCGGTTCCACAACGACGCGGTGCGGGCGGCGCGGGCGGTGCGCGAGCACCGGTTGGTGCGGTACTTCCGGCTGGCGGGGAGGGCGCCGTTCCCGCTGGCGTTCGAGATGGACGACGCCCCGCCGCCCGCTCTCACGCCCGAGGGAGCGCCTGCTTAGGCTGTCCCCCGGATACGGCCCGTTTGTCGCATCCCGTCGTCCTGGCTGGACTCGGTGGCACATGGAGGGGCCACTCGTCCGGCCTACCATAGGGCGATAGCACTGGTTCATCCTTGGAGTGAGGTCTCACGTGTCCACCACCCCCACCACCGCAGACCAGCCGCAGATCGGCACCGCCCGGGTCAAGCGCGGCATGGCCGAGCAGCTCAAGGGCGGTGTGATCATGGACGTGGTCAACGCCGAGCAGGCCAAGATCGCCGAGGACGCCGGTGCGGTGGCCGTCATGGCGCTGGAGCGGGTGCCGGCGGACATCCGCAAGGACGGCGGCGTGGCCCGCATGTCCGACCCCAACATGATCGAGGAGATCATCGGGGCGGTCTCCATCCCGGTGATGGCCAAGTCCCGCATCGGCCACTTCGTCGAGGCCCAGGTCCTGCAGTCGCTCGGCGTCGACTACATCGACGAGTCCGAGGTGCTGACCCCGGCCGACGAGGTCAACCACTCGGACAAGTGGGCCTTCACCACCCCCTTCGTCTGCGGCGCCACCAACCTGGGCGAGGCCCTGCGCCGCATCGCCGAGGGCGCGGCCATGATCCGCTCGAAGGGTGAGGCCGGCACCGGCAACGTCGTCGAGGCCGTCCGCCACCTGCGCCAGATCAAGAACGAGATCGCCAAGCTGCGCGGCTTCGACAACAACGAGCTGTACGCCGCCGCCAAGGAGCTGCGCGCCCCGTACGAGCTGGTCAAGGAGGTCGCCGAGCTCGGCAAGCTGCCGGTCGTGCTGTTCTCCGCCGGTGGCGTGGCCACCCCGGCCGACGCCGCGCTGATGCGCCAGCTGGGCGCCGAGGGCGTCTTCGTCGGCTCCGGCATCTTCAAGTCGGGCGACCCGGCCAAGCGTGCCGCCGCGATCGTGAAGGCCACCACCTTCTTCGACGACCCGAAGGTCATCGCGGACGCCTCCCGCAACCTGGGCGAGGCCATGGTCGGCATCAACTGCGACACCCTGCCGGAGACCGAGCGCTACGCCAACCGCGGCTGGTAGTCACCGCCCCCCGCCGAGCCGGCCCGCCGTTGCGCCTCGGCGCGCGGCGGGCCGCGCCACGTACGTCCGTAGTAACGATCGATAGAGGTTGAAGACCGTGAGCACTCCTGTCATCGGCGTCCTCGCCCTGCAGGGCGACGTCCGCGAGCACCTGGTGGCGCTGGCCGAGGCCGACGCGCTCGCCCGTCCGGTGCGCCGCGCCGAGGAGCTGGCCGAGGTCGACGCGCTGGTGATCCCCGGCGGGGAGTCCACCACCATGTCCAAGCTGGCGCTGCTGTTCGACGTGATGCAGCCGCTGCGCGACCGGGTCGCCGCCGGGATGCCGGTGTACGGCACCTGCGCGGGCATGATCATGCTGGCCGACAAGATCCTGGACGGCCGGGACGACCAGGAGACGGTCGGCGGCATCGACATGACCGTGCGCCGCAACGCCTTCGGCCGTCAGAACGAGTCCTTCGAGTCCGGGATCGACTTCGCCGGCCTGGGCGACGCCCCGGTGCACGGCGTGTTCATCCGCGCCCCCTGGGTCGAGGAGGTCGGCGCGGGCGTCGAGGTGCTGGCCGAGCTGCCCGCCGCGGACGGCCCGGACAGCCGGATCGTCGCCGTGCGCCAGGGAAACCTGCTGGCCACGTCCTTCCACCCGGAGCTGACCGGCGATCACCGGGTGCACGGGTACTTCGTGCGGATGGTCGAGGAGCACCTCGCCGTGGCCGCGCGCTGACCGTGTGCGCCTCACCGGTGGCGACACCGGTAAGATCTCATCTGTTCATTTCCCTTTGGCGACGTAAAGGAGCTGGCGATGTCCGGCCACTCTAAGTGGGCTACCACCAAGCACAAGAAGGCCGTGATCGACGCCAAGCGCGGCAAGCTCTTCGCCAAGATGATCAAGAACATCGAGGTGGCGGCGCGCACCGGCGGTCCCGACCCGCAGGGCAACCCGACCCTCTACGACGCCATCCAGAAGGCGAAGAAGAGCTCGGTCCCGATCGACAACATCAACCGCGCCGTCAAGCGCGGTGGCGGTCTGGAGGCCGGCGGCGCCGACTACCAGACCATCATGTACGAGGGCTACGGCCCGAACGGCGTCGCCGTCCTGATCGAGTGCCTCACCGACAACCGCAACCGCGCGGCCTCCGACGTGCGCGTCGCGATGACCCGCAACGGCGGCTCGATGGCCGACCCGGGCTCGGTGTCGTACCTGTTCACCCGCAAGGGCGTCGTGATCGTCCCCAAGGCTGACGGCGTGGACGAGGACAAGCTCTTCGAGGTCGTCCTGGACCAGGAGCCCGAGGAGATCAACGACCTCGGCGAGTCCTTCGAGATCGTCTCCGAGGCCTCCAAGATGGTCGCCGTGCGCACCGCGCTGGTGGACGCGGGCGTCGACTACGACTCGGCCGAGGCCAACTTCCTCCCGAGCATGCAGGTCGAGCTGGACGTCGACGGCGCCCGCAAGATCCTGAAGCTGATCGACGCGCTGGAGGACAGCGACGACGTGCAGAACGTCTTCGCCAACTTCGACATCTCCGACGAGGTCGGTGCGCAGCTCGACGCCGAGTGATCGACGCCGACTGATCGACGGCGAGTGATCGTTCTCACTGCCCGGCCCGGTGGTCCCTGGACCGCCGGGCCGGTGTCGTCCGGTGGGGTTGTCGGACCCTGGCGGTAGCCTTCGCAGGTCGGCGACGGAAAGAGACGGGCGGGGCGACGTGGTGCGGGTACTGGGCGTGGACCCGGGGCTGACCAGGTGCGGGGTCGGTGTGGTCGAGGGCGCGCCGGGCCGGCCGCTGCGGATGGCCGGGGTCGGCGTCGTGCGCACCCCCGCGGAGGCGGAGATCGGGCAGCGGCTGCTGCTGGTCGAGCAGGGCCTGGAGGCCTGGCTGGACGAGCACCGGCCGGACCTGGTCGCCGTCGAGCGGGTCTTCGCCCAGCACAACGTCCGCACCGTGATGGGCACCGCGCAGGCCAGCGCCGTCGCCATGCTCTGCGCCACCCGGCGCGGCATCCCCGTCACGCTGCACACCCCGAGCGAGGTCAAGGCGGCCGTCACCGGCTCCGGCCGGGCCGACAAGGCGCAGGTCACCGCGATGGTGCAGCGCCTGCTGCGGCTGGACGCCCCACCCAAGCCGGCCGACGCCGCCGACGCGCTGGCGCTGGCCATCTGCCACATCTGGCGCGGCGGGACGACCAACCGGCTGCAGGCCGCCGTCCAGGCCGCCCGCGCCACCCCCCTGAAGGACCCCTCCCCTCTGAAAGGCAGTGCCCGGTGATCGCCTTCGTCCAAGGGCCCGTCGCGGCCGTCTCCGCCGGTGTCGCGGTGATCGAGGTCGGCGGGGTCGGCATGGCGGTGCAGTGCACCCCGAACACCCTGGCCGGGCTGCGGCTCGGCGAGCCCGCCCGGCTGGCGACCTCGCTGGTCGTCCGGGAGGACTCGCTGACCCTGTTCGGCTTCGCGGACGACGACGAGCGGGCCGTGTTCGAGATCCTGCAGGCGGCGCCGGGCGTCGGACCCAAGCTGGCGCAGGCGATCCTCGGCGTGCACAGCCCGGACGCGCTGCGCGCCGCGGTGGCGGGCGGGGACGAGAAGGCGCTGGTCGCCGTCCCCGGCATCGGCAAGGCGAAGGCGGCGAAGCTGCTGCTGGAGTACAAGGACAAGCTCGGCGCCCCGCTCGGCGCGGTGCCCGCGCAGAAGCCGATCGCCGCCGGCCCGGCGCCGTGGAGCGACCAGCTGCACGCCGCGCTGACCGGTCTCGGCTACGCCCCGCGCGAGGCGGACGAGGCGGTGGCCGCCGTCACCCCGGAGGCGCAGGCCCAGCAGACGCCGGACGTCGGCGCCCTGCTGCGGCTCGCGCTGCGCGGTCTGAACCGCGCCCGCTGAAGCAGTTTGACGACCTGTCAGTTTGTCGACCATGGAGCCCGCAGAGATGAGTCCGTACGACTCCGACCCCGCCGACCGGCTGGTCACGGCCGCCGCCGATGGCGAGGACCAGGCGGTGGAGGCGGCGCTGCGCCCCAAGCTGCTGGACGAGTTCATCGGCCAGGAGCGGGTGCGCGAGCAGCTGTCGCTGGTGCTGCAGGCGGCCCGCAAGCGCGGCAGCGCGCCCGACCACGTGCTGCTGAGCGGGCCGCCCGGGCTGGGCAAGACCACGCTGTCCATGATCATCGCCGCCGAGCTGGGCGCCCCGATCCGGATCACCTCCGGCCCGGCGATCCAGCACGCGGGGGACCTCGCGGCGATCCTGTCCTCGCTCACCGAGGGCGAGGTGCTCTTCCTCGACGAGATCCACCGGATGTCCCGGCCGGCCGAGGAGATGCTCTACATGGCGATGGAGGACTTCCGGGTCGACGTGATCGTCGGCAAGGGCCCGGGCGCCACCGCCATCCCGCTGGAGCTGCCGCCGTTCACCCTGGTCGGCGCCACCACCCGGGCCGGCCTGCTGCCGCCGCCGCTGCGCGACCGGTTCGGCTTCACCGGGCACATGGAGTTCTACGCCCCGGCCGAGCTGCAGCGGGTGGTGCACCGCTCGGCGGCGCTGCTGGACGTCGAGATAGACCCGGCCGGCGCGGCCGAGATCGCCGGGCGCTCGCGCGGCACGCCGCGCATCGCCAACCGGCTGCTGCGCCGGGTCCGCGACTACGCCCAGGTGCGGCACGACGGCCAGGTCACCGCCGGGATCGCCGCCCAGGCGCTGGACGTCTACGAGGTGGACGCCCGCGGTCTGGACCGGCTGGACCGCGCGGTGCTGGACGCGCTGCTGCGGCTGTTCGGCGGCGGTCCGGTCGGTTTGTCGACACTGGCCGTCGCGGTGGGGGAGGAGGCGGAGACCGTCGAGGAGGTCGCCGAGCCGTTCCTGGTCCGCGAGGGCCTGCTGGCCCGGACCCCGCGCGGGCGGATCGCCACCGCGGCCGCCTGGCAGCACCTCGGCCTCACCCCGCCGGTCCAGGGCGGCCCGCCGGTCCAGACCACCCGCGGTGCGGTGCCGCCCCAGCCGGAGCTGTTCCCGGCCGAGGAGAGTTGACGGGCGCTGCTCCGATCGGGTGAGGAACGGGTGGGGGGTGCCGACTGGTTCCCGCCCGGTGGCGGACCGGTCGCTCGCGGAGATGCCAGGGAAGAAGTCCGGGGAAACCGTGCAGGCGGAGGCTCGCCACTTTCGGCGGCAGGATGCGATGCTTGGCGTTGTCCGATCAGTTCGGGGTCGCCTAGACTCCGCCGGACCGCCCCTCTCACCTGACGGGCCGACCAATACCACACAGGCCGCCGGCCGGCGGCCCGTAAAGGACCCTGGCTGCAGTGAACCTCATCATCCTCCTCCTCCCCGTTCTCCTGATCGTGTTCATGTTCCGGGCGCAGAAGAAGCGCCAGGCGCAGATGTCGCAGATGCAGACCGCGCTGGAGCCCGGGGCGGGAGTGCGCACCATCGGTGGCCTGTACGCCCAGGTGAAGGCGGTCAACGAGGAGACCGTCGAGCTGGAGATCGCGCCCGGCGTGGTCACCCACTTCACCAAGAGTGCGATCGCCGCCGTCCTGGACCCCCAGGAGTACGACGCGATCATCAACGGCCGCCCCGCCGATGACGAGCTGCCCGAGCCGGAGGCCGAGGACGCCGTGCCGGTCGAGGGCGAGCCGCTGTCGCTCAGCAAGGAGAGCGCGGAGAAGGGCGACGCCGAGGGCGGGGCTCCCGCGAGCAAGTAAGACGGTCGGGCACCCGCCCGGCCGCGCGGCGCAGTGTGCCGCGAGCCCACAGGACCTCAGGGCCGCGAGACCACCATGCCCCCCGTCCAGCCACGAGCCGGACGGGGGTCCGGTTGGCGACGTGGCATGGACAGGGAGAAACGAGCAAGGTGGCAACACCCAAGTCGCGCCCGCGCGACGGCTACCCAGGGCGGGCACTGGCCCTCATCCTGGTCGTCACCGTCGGACTGGTCGCCCTCATGTTCGGGACGGGCAACACCAAGCCCAGGCTCGGAATCGACCTCGCCGGCGGCACCAGCATCACGCTGACCGCCAAGTCGACCGATCCCAAGGCGCTCACCAAGGCGAACATGGACATCGCCGTCGGGATCATGGAGCGCCGGGTCAACGGGATGGGTGTCTCCGAGGCGGAGGTCCAGACCCAGGGCTCGGACACGATCATCGTGAACATCCCCAAGGGCGGGGACAAGCAGAACGCGGCGGACCAGG
Organism: Streptomyces rubellomurinus; assembly: GCF_000961885.1. Classification (GTDB taxonomy): domain Bacteria; phylum Actinomycetota; class Actinomycetes; order Streptomycetales; family Streptomycetaceae; genus Kitasatospora; species Kitasatospora rubellomurina. The sequence goes on along the minus strand of NZ_JZKH01000059.1, from coordinate 38,175 downwards.
TCGGTACCACCGCGAAGCTGTTCTTCCGCCCGGTCCTGGCCGTGGCCCCCAGCGGCGTGCCGGCCTCCGCGGCCACCGCCACCCCCTCGGCCGGTGCCTCCGGGACCCCGGCCGCCACCCCGTCCGCGGGCGCCACCCCGTCCGCGAGCACCGCGCCGGCCGCGACGCCGTCCGCGACCGCGAGCGCCACCAAGCAGGGCCGCCCGGCCAGCGAGGCGCTGGCCGCCGAGGGCACCACGCCGTCCGCGGCCGCCACCGGCGCGAGCGCGGCCCCGTCCGCGACCGGCACGCCCGCCGCGGCCGCCAGCGGCGCCCCGAGCGCCGCCGCGACCCCGCCGGCCCAGCAGAACCCGGCCGACCCGAGCAGCCTGCTGACCCAGGGCACCGTCCCGCCGGAGCTGTCCGCCGCGTGGGCCGCACTGGACTGCTCCAAGCCCGAGGCCCGCATCGCGCAGAGCGGCGCCGACGACAAGGCCGTCCTCGCCTGCTCCCAGAAGCCCGAGCAGGGCTTCTACCAGAAGCTGGCGCTCGGCCCGGTGGCCGTGAAGGGCGGGAACGTCTCCAAGGCGCAGGCGATCTTCGACAACCAGACCGGTGGCGGCTGGCAGGTCCAGCTGGGGTTCGACAACACCGGCAGCGACGCCTTCAGCTCGGTCACCACCAAGCTGGCCAGCCAGACCCCGCCGACCAACCAGTTCGCCATCGTGCTGGACAACGAGGTCGTCTCCCACCCGCGGGTCAACGGCCCGATCTCGGGCGGTAGCGCGGTCATCACCGGCCAGTTCAGCCAGTCCGAGGCGGACGACCTCGCCAACGTGCTCAGCTACGGCGCCCTGCCGCTGGAGTTCAACAAGAGCGACGTCACCACCGTCTCCCCGGCCCTGGGCAACGACCAGCTGAAGGCCGGCCTGGTCGCCGGCGCGATCGGCATGCTGCTGGTGGTCGCCTACTCGCTCGTCTACTACCGCGGCCTGGGCCTGGTCTCGATCGCCGGTCTGCTCGTCTCGGCGGCCCTGACCTACTCGATCATGAGCCTGCTCGGCGGCGGGATCGGCTTCGCGCTGAACCTGCCGGCGGTCTGCGGCGCCATCGTCGCGATCGGCATCACCGCGGACTCCTTCATCGTGTACTTCGAGCGCATTCGCGACGAGGTCCGCGAGGGCGCCCCGCTGCGCCCGGCCGTCCAGCGGGCCTGGCCGCGCGCCCGGCGCACCATCCTGGTCTCGGACTTCGTGTCCTTCCTCTGTGCCGCCGTGCTGTACGTCGTCTCGGTCGGCAAGGTCCAGGGCTTCGCCTTCACGCTCGGCCTGACCACCGCGCTCGACGTCGTGGTGATCTTCCTCTTCACCAAGCCGCTGATCACGCTGCTGGCCCGGCGCAAGTTCTTCTCCAACGGCCACCCGTGGTCCGGCCTGGACCCGAAGCGGCTGGGCGCCCGCCCGCCGCTGCGCAGCACCCGCCGTCGCCCCTCCTCCTCTGCCGCCGTGAAGGAGGCCTGACACCGTGTCGCGCTTCTCCAATCTGGGCCACCGGCTCTACCAGGGCGAGGTCAGCTTCGACTTCGTCGGGCGCCGCAAGCTCTGGTACTCCATCTCCGGCGTGATCGTGCTGGTCGCGGCGATCGGCCTGGCCATGGGCCTGCACCTGGGCATCGAGTTCAAGGGCGGCTCGGTCTACACCGTCAGCAAGCCGGGGCTGACCGTCTCGCAGGCGCAGGAGACGGCTGACAACATCGTCTCCTCGCACCCGCTGGTGCAGTCGACCGACAACGGCAAGATCCGCATCCAGGTCAGCACCGACGAGACGAAGAGCTCGGACCAGGTCCGCTCCGAGCTCTCGCAGAAGCTCAGCGTGCCGCTGGACACCGTCGAGGCCCAGGTGATCGGCCCCAGCTGGGGCAAGCAGATCTCCCAGAAGGCGCTCACCGGTCTGATCGTCTTCATGATCCTGGTGACGGTCTACCTGGCGATCGCCTTCGAGTGGCGGATGGCGGTGGCGGCCCTGGTCGCCCTGCTGCACGACCTGCTGATCACCATCGGCGTGTACGCCCTGGTGGGCTTCGAGGTCACCCCCGGTACGGTGATCGGCTTCCTGACGATCCTCGGGTACTCGCTCTACGACACGGTCGTCGTCTTCGACACCGTGAAGGAGAACACCAAGGGGCTCACCAAGCAGAACAAGCTCACCTACAGCGAGGCGGCCAACGCGGGCCTCAACCAGACCCTGGTCCGCTCGCTCAACACCACCGTGGTCGCGCTGCTGCCGGTCGCCGCGCTGCTGTTCATCGGCGGCGGCCTGCTGGGCGCCGGCACCCTGAACGACATCTCGCTCGCCCTGTTCATCGGCCTCGCGGCCGGTGCCTACTCCTCGATCTGCGTCGCCACCCCGCTGCTGGCGCAGCTCAAGGAGGAGCAGCCGGACATGAAGGAGCTGCGCAAGCAGGTCCTGCGGCACCGGGCGTCGGCGGCCGCCAAGGCCGAGGCCGAGGCCGCCGGGGGCGAGGAGGCCGAGGCGGACGAGCAGCCTGCGGGTATGGTCGGTCAGCGCGGCCGGTCGGCCGGCACCGCACGTGCCAAGGGCCGTCCGTCCACCAAGCGCTGAACTCGATCTCTAAGGAAACACCGTGACCACCGCCGACACCGCCCTGGCCGAGCTGCTGAACAGCCGGATCCGGGACGTCCCCGACTACCCGAAGCCGGGCGTGCTGTTCAAGGACATCGCGCCGCTGCTCGCCGACGCCGAGGCCTTCGGCGCCCTCACCCGGGCGCTGGCGGACCGGGCGCGGGAGCTCGGGGCGACCAAGGTGGTGGGTCTGGAGGCGCGCGGCTTCGTGCTGGCGGCCCCGGCGGCCTTCGCGGCCGGGCTCGGCTTCGTGCCGATCCGCAAGCAGGGCAAGCTGCCCGGCGAGGTGTTCCGGCGTTCGTACGAGCTGGAGTACGGCTCGGCGACGCTGGAGGTGCAGTGCGACGCCTTCGCGCCCGGTGAGAAGGTGCTGGTGGTGGACGACGTGCTGGCCACCGGCGGCACCATCGGGGCCTCACTGGACCTGGTCAAGCAGGCCGGCGCCGAGCTGGCGGGCGTCGTGGTGCTGATGGAGCTGGGCTTCCTGGACGGCCGCGAGCGGCTGGCCGAGCACCTGGACGGCGCTCCGCTGGAGACGCTGGTCACGGTCTGAGGGACGCGTTCGAAGGACGGCGGTCGGATCATCCGACCGCCGTCCTTCCGTTTCCGGGCCCGGCCGGATGAACGGCGGGGCGCCCGGCTCGGTACCATGAAGATTCATCCCCTCCCGGTGCACCCGCCCGCTCGGGCCCCGGCAGGGGTAGGCCCCGGTGCCCCGAGGAGTGTCCTTGCCCGACGAGGTTGTGCCCACGGCCGCAGCGGCCGCCCCCGAAGACCGTCCCACGCCCTCGGGGGCCACCCCGGCACGTCCGGCGCCGACCTCCCCGCGCTCGCTCGGCCCCTCCGGCCGCGGTTCCACCGGCGGCATGCGCGCCCGGCTGGCCCGCCTCGGCGGCCAGCGCTCCAGCGTGCTCAACCCCGTCCTGGAGCCGCTGTTCCGCTCGATCCGGGCGAACGACCCCAAGGCCGACCCGGCGCTGCTGCGCGACATCGAGCGGGCCTACGCCGTCGCCGAGAAGTGGCACCGGGGGCAGAAGCGCAAGAGCGGCGACCCGTACATCACCCACCCGCTGGCCGTCGCGACGATCCTGGCCGAGCTCGGCATGGACGCCCCGACCCTGATGGCCGGGCTGCTGCACGACACCGTCGAGGACACCGACTACGGCCTGGAGACCCTGCGCAAGGACTTCGGCGACTCGGTGGCCCTGCTGGTCGACGGCGTCACCAAGCTCGACCGGGTCAAGTTCGGCGAGGCCGCGCAGGCGGAGACCGTCCGCAAGATGGTCGTGGCGATGGCCAAGGACCCGCGGGTCCTGGTGATCAAGCTCGCCGACCGCCTGCACAACATGCGCACGATGCGCTACCTCAAGCGGGAGAAGCAGGAGAAGAAGGCCCGCGAGACGCTGGAGATCTACGCCCCGCTGGCGCACCGGCTGGGCATGAACACCATCAAGTGGGAGCTGGAGGACCTCGCCTTCGCGATCCTCTACCCCAAGATGTACGACGAGATCGTCCGGCTGGTCGCCGAGCGCGCCCCCAAGCGGGACGAGTACCTGGCGACCGTCATCGACCAGGTCCAGGCGGACCTGCGCGGCGCCCGGATCACCGCCTCCGTCACCGGCCGGCCGAAGCACTACTACTCGGTCTACCAGAAGATGATCGTCCGGGGCCGGGACTTCGCCGAGATCTACGACCTGGTGGGCATCCGGGTCCTGGTCGACACCGTCCGCGACTGCTACGCGGCGCTGGGCACCATCCACGCGCGGTGGAACCCGGTGCCGGGGCGGTTCAAGGACTACATCGCGATGCCCAAGTTCAACATGTACCAGTCGCTGCACACGACGGTGATCGGGCCCGGCGGCAAGCCCGTCGAACTGCAGATCCGCACCTTCGACATGCACCGGCGGGCCGAGTACGGCATCGCCGCGCACTGGAAGTACAAGCAGCGCGCGGTGGCCGGCGCCTCCAAGGTCCGCACCGACACCCCGACCCAGACCCGCAAGGACGACAAGGCCGGCGCCGTCAACGAGATGGCCTGGCTGCGGCAGCTGCTGGACTGGCAGAAGGAGACCGCCGACCCGGGCGAGTTCCTGGAGTCGCTGCGCTTCGACCTGGCCAGCAACGAGGTCTTCGTCTTCACCCCCAAGGGCGACGTGATAGCCCTGCCGGCCGGCGCCACGCCGGTCGACTTCGCCTTCGCGGTGCACACCGAGGTCGGCTACCGGACCATAGGGGCCCGGGTGAACGGGCGGCTGGTGCCGCTGGAGTCGACCCTGGAGAACGGCGACACCGTCGAGGTGTTCACCTCCAAGGCGGAGAACGCCGGGCCGTCCCGGGACTGGCTGGGCTTCGTCAAGTCGCCGCGCGCCCGCAACAAGATCCGCGCCTGGTTCTCCAAGGAGCGCCGCGAGGAGGCGATCGAGCACGGCAAGGAGGCGATCGTCCGGGCGATGCGCAAGCAGGGCCTGCCGATCCAGCGGATCCTCACCGGGGACTCGCTGGTCACCCTGGCCCACGAGATGCGCTACCCCGACATCTCCTCGCTCTACGCCGCGATCGGCGAGGGGCACGTCGCCGCGCAGAACATCGTCCAGAAGCTGGTCCAGGCGCTCGGCGGCGAGGAGGGCGCGACCGAGGACCTGGCGGAGACCGCCACCCCGACGCACGACAACCGCCGGGCCGTGCGCCGCCGGGCCAAGGGCGACCCGGGCGTGATCGTCAAGGGCGTCGAGGACGTCTGGGTCAAGCTGTCCCGCTGCTGCACCCCGGTGCCGGGCGACCCGATCGTCGGCTTCGTCACCCGCGGCAACGGCGTCTCGGTGCACCGCGCCGACTGCGTCAACGTCGAGGCGCTGAGCCAGCAGCCGGAGCGGATCATCGAGGTCGAGTGGGCGGCCACCCAGTCCTCGGTCTTCCTGGTGGCTATCCAGGTCGAGGCGCTGGACCGCTCCCGCCTGCTCTCGGACGTCACCCGGGTGCTCTCCGACCAGCACGTCAACATCCTGTCGGCGGCGGTCCAGACCTCCCGGGACCGGGTGGCGATGAGCCGCTTCACCTTCGAGATGGGCGACCCGAAGCACCTGGGCCACGTGCTCAAGGCGGTGCGCGGCGTCGAGGGCGTGTACGACGTCTACCGCGTGACCTCGGCCCGCAAGTAGCGCGGGAACGCCGAAAGGCCCCCGGGGGAGCACTCCGGGGGCCTTTCGGCGTTCATCGGCTCACCGGATCAGCCGCTGAACTCCTCCTGGCTGCGGTGCGCCTGCTCCAGCAGGGTCTGCACACCGGCCAGCTCGGACTCCAGCTTGGCGACCTTGGAGGCGTTGCCCGCCGCGCGGGCCTTGTCCAGGTCGGCCTGGATCTTGTCGGCCTTCGCCTGGAACAGGCCCACCATGCCGGCCGCGCGGGCCTTGGCCTCCGGGTTGGAGCGCTTCCACTCGGCGTCCTCGGCCTCGCGGATGGCCCGCTCGACCGCGTTCAGCCGGCCGTCCAGCTTCGGACGGACGTCGCGCGGCACGTGCCCGATCGCCTCCCAGCGCTCGTTGACCTCGCGCAGCGCGGCCTTGGCGGCCTTCAGGTCGGTGATCGGCAGGATCGCCTCGGCCTCGACGGCCAGCGCCTCCTTGAGCTTCTGGTTCTCCACCTGCTCGGCGTCCCGCTCGCTGAACACCGCGGAACGGGCCTGGAAGAAGACGTCCTGCGCGCCGCGGAACCGCGCCCACAGCTCGTCCTCGATGTCCCGCTGGGCCCGGCCGGCGGCCTTCCAGCGCGCCATCAGGTCGCGGTAGGCGGCCGCGGTGCTGCCCCACTCGGTGGACGAGGACAGCGCCTCGGCCTCGGCGACCAGCGCCTCCTTGGTCTGCCGGGCCTGCTCGCGGTCGGCGTCCAGGGCGGCGAAGTGCCCCTTGCGGTGCTTGGAGAAGACCGAGCGGGCGTGCGAGAAGCGGTGCCACAGCTCGTCGTCGCTCTTGCGGTCCAGCCGGGGCAGGCCCTTCCAGGTGTCCACCAGCGCGCGCAGCCGGTCCCCGGCCTCCCGCCACTGGGTGGACTCGGCGAGCTGCTCGGCCTCCGAGACCAGGGCCTCCTTGGCGGCGCGGGTCTCGTCCTGCGCCTTGGCGCGGGCCGCCTTGCGCTCCTCGCGCCGGCTCTCGATGTCGGCGGCGAGGGTGTCCAGCCGCTTGGCCAGGGCGTCCAGGTCGCCGACCGCGTGCCCCTCGGTGACCTGCGCGCGCAGGTGCTCCAGCGCGGTCTGGGCGTCCTTGGCGGCCAGGTCGGTGGTGCGCACCCGCTTCTCCAGCAGGCCGATCTCCACCTCGATGCCCTGGTACTTGCGCTCGAAGTAGGCCAGGGCCTCCTCGGGCGAGCCGGCCTGCCAGGAACCGACGACGCGTTCGCCGTCCGCCGTCCTGACGTAGACCGTGCCCTGCTCGTCGACACGGCCCCACGGGTCGCTGCTCATAGCGCGTCCTCCACATGACGTCGCGCCCGCGCCGGGGCGGCGCGCGTCCGTCGTCCACAGTTGATGTGCGGCGGACCGAAGAGTCCGCCGTCCCCGTCCGCCGTACTGTGCTGCCGAGGGTGGATCGGCTGGGCGGGTCCGGGCACCCTACACAACGCCAACATAGGCGACCAGGCCCGGTGCTGTCCGCATCCGGGCCGGGCGATTTCGGGCCGGGGCCGGGCGGGGGCGGACTCGCCACCCGCCGCCGGCGGCCCCGGAGTTGGTCAACCCTTCGACACGGTAACCGAGTTGAAGGTGACATCGGCCATCGGGTGGCCGTCCGGAGCGCCCTCCAGGGTGCCCGCGGCGGCGATCTTCTGCACCACGTCCAGGCCGCCGGTGATCTTGCCGAACGGGATGTAGCTCGGCGGCAGCTTGGTGTCCTTGTAGACCAGGAAGAACTGGCTCCCGTTGGTGTCCGGGCCGGAGTTGGCCATCGCCACGGTGCCCGCCGGGTACGTCGCGCCGGACAGGTTCTCGTCCTTGAACTGGTAGCCGGGGCCGCCGGTGCCGCCCGGGACGGTCGCACTGGCGGTCGGGTCGCCGCACTGCAGCACGAAGATGCCGTCGGTGGTCAGGCGGTGGCACTTGGTGTGGTCGAAGAAGTGCTCGCCGGCCAGGAAGTTGAAGGAGTTCACGGTGTGCGGCGCCTTGGCCGCGTCCAGCGCGATCGTCACCTTGCCGCAGTTGGAGTCCAGCGCCATCGTGTACGAGGCGGCCTGGTCGACGGACATGGCCGGCTCGGCCTTCCACTGCTTGCCGTTGGGGGCGCCCGGCGCCGGGTCGGTGCAGCCCTCGACCGGCTTGCGGGTCGGCATCGCCGGCTCGGTCGGCTGGGTCGGCGCGGACTGCGGGGTGGAGGCGGCGGAGACGTCCTTCTTGTCGTCCTTGTCCGAGCTGAACGCGCCGCTGCCCACCAGCGCGCCACCGCCGGCCAGCACCACGACGGCGAGCGAGGCGCCCAGGATCGTGTTGCGACGCCTGCGGGCGGCCACCGCGGTGGCGCGGCGCTCCATCTGGCGCTCGTACTTCTCGCGGGCGAGCTGCCGCCGCCGCTGTTCGCTGCTGACCACCGGCCGTGTCTCCTGAGGATGTGCGGAAGAAGTGGATGGATTCCGAACCGGATCATCGCATCCATCGGCGGCCAAGTGTAGGGACCGGGCCCGTAAGAACGCGGTGAACCTGTCAGGCGGCGCCGGCCCGGCACCGCTATCTGGTTCGCAACCGGGCCCGAACCGCCGGTAGGCTGCCTTTACATCTTCGTAGCCACACCCCGTACGCGTAGCTGCACGTCGTAGCCGCCGCCGACCAGATCACCAGAGGACGCGCGTGTTCATCGCCGGATTCCCCGCAGGAGCCTGGGGCACCAACTGCTACCTGGTCGCCCCCGCGGCGGGCGAGGAGTGCGTCATCGTCGATCCGGGCCACCAGGCGGCCCGCGGGGTCGAGGAGCTGATCCGCGAGCACGGGCTCAAGCCCGTCGCCGTGCTGCTCACGCACGGGCACATCGACCACGTCGCCTCGGTGGTCCCGGTCTGCGGCGCCCGTGGCGTCCCGGCCTGGATCCACCCCGAGGACCGGTACATGATGTCCGACCCGGAGAAGGCGCTCGGCCGCTCCCTGGGCACCCAGCTGATGGGCGAGCTCACCGTCGGCGAGCCGGACGACGTGCGCGAACTGACCGACGGCTCCGTGCTGGAGCTGGCCGGCCTGCGGCTCACCGTGGACCACGCTCCGGGCCATACCGGGGGGTCGGTGACCTTCCGGACGCCCGGTGCCGAGGACCTCCCCCCGGTGCTGTTCTCGGGCGACCTGCTGTTCGCCGGCTCCATCGGGCGTACCGACCTCCCGGGCGGGGACAGCGACGCGATCATGCGCTCGCTGGCCCGGGTGTGCCTGCCCCTCGACGATTCCACCGTGGTCCTCTCCGGCCACGGCGGTCAGACCACCATCGGCCGCGAGCGCGCCGCCAACCCCTACCTCCGACAGGCAGCGGGGGCGGCCGGCGCCCCGGCTTTCCCGCGACGAGGAATGTGACGGATAGAGAAGTTGAGCACCTTCACCGCCCCCAAGGGCACCTACGACCTGCTGCCCCCCAGCTCCGCGACCTTCCTGGCGATCCGCGAGCGCATCGCCGCCCCCGCCCGGCGGGCCGGCTACGGCTACATCGAGACCCCGGTCTTCGAGGACGTGAAGCTGTTCTCCCGCGGCGTCGGCGAGTCCACCGACATCGTCACCAAGGAGATGTACAACCTCACCACCAAGGGCGGCGACGAGCTCGCGCTGCGCCCCGAGGGCACCGCCTCGGTGCTGCGCGCCGCCCTCCAGGCCAACTTGCACAAGCAGGGCAACCTGCCGGTCAAGCTCTGGTACTCCGGCTCGTACTACCGCTACGAGCGCGCCCAGAAGGGCCGCTACCGCCAGTTCTCCCAGGTCGGCGCCGAGGCGATCGGCGCCGAGGACCCGGCGCTGGACGCCGAGCTGATCATCCTGGCCGACGACGCCTTCCGCTCGCTGGGGCTGAGCGACTACTCGCTGCTGCTCAACAGCCTCGGCGACAAGCAGTGCCGCCCGGTCTACCGCGCCGCCCTGATCGAGTTCCTCACCGGCCTCGACCTGGACGAGGAGACCCGCCGCCGCGCCGAGATCAACCCGCTGCGCGTCCTCGACGACAAGCGCAAGGACGTCCAGGACCAGCTGGTCGGCGCCCCGATGCTGCGCGACTTCCTGTGCGAGGACTGCAAGGCCTACGACGAGAAGGTGCGCGAGCTGCTCACCGCCAACGGCGTGGCCTTCGTCGACGACCCGAAGCTGGTCCGCGGCCTGGACTACTACACCCGCACCACCTTCGAGTTCGTGCACAACGGCCTCGGCGCCCAGTCCGCGATCGGCGGCGGCGGCCGCTACGACGGCCTGTCCGAGATGATCGGCGGCCCCGCGCTGCCGTCCGTCGGCTGGGCCCTCGGCGTCGACCGCACGTTCCTCGCGCTGGAGGCCGAGGGCGTCGCCCTCGACCTGCCGGCCGCCACCGCCGTCTACGCCGTCGCGCTCGGCGAGGAGGCCAAGAACACCCTGTTCGCCAAGGTGGTCGAGCTGCGCCGGGCCGGCGTCGCCACCGACCTCGCCTTCGGCGTCAAGAGCATCAAGAACGCCATGAAGTCCGCCGACCGGTCCGGCGCCCGCTTCGCCCTGATCGCCGGGGACCGGGACCTCGCCGAGGGCGTCGTCCAGCTCAAGGACATGAACACCGGCGAGCAGACCCCCGTCGCCCTCGACGCACTCGTCACCACCCTGAAGGAGAAGCAGCTGTGATCCGCACGCACGACGCGGGCACGCTCCGCCCGGAGCACGCAGACACCACCGTCACCCTGGCCGGCTGGGTCGCCCGCCGCCGCGACCACGGCGGCGTCGCCTTCATCGACCTGCGCGACGCCTCCGGCACCGTGCAGATCGTGGTCCGCGACCTCGACTCCGTCCACGGCCTGCGCGCCGAGTACTGCGTCAAGGTCGTCGGCGACGTCCGCGTCCGCCCCGAGGGCAACGAGAACCCGGACATCCCGACCGGTGCCGTCGAGGTCGTCGTCAGCGAGATCGAGGTGCTCTCCGAGGCCGCCCCGCTGCCCTTCCCGGTCGCCGAGTACGAGCCGGGCACGGTCAACGAGGAGGTCCGGCTGCGCTACCGCTACCTGGACCTGCGCCGCGAGGGCCCGGCCAAGGGCCTGCGGCTGCGCTCCAAGGTCAACAACATCATCCGCCGGGTGATGGAGGAGAACGACTTCCTCGACATCGAGACGCCGTACCTCACCCGCTCCACCCCCGAGGGCGCCCGCGACTTCCTGGTGCCCGTCCGCCTGCAGCCGGGCCACTGGTACGCCCTGCCGCAGTCGCCCCAGCTGTTCAAGCAGCTGCTGATGGTGGCCGGCATGGAGCGCTACTACCAGATCGCCCGCTGCTTCCGCGACGAGGACTTCCGCGCCGACCGGCAGCCGGAGTTCACCCAGCTGGACATCGAGGCCTCGTTCGTCGACCAGGAGGACATCCTGGCCCTCGGCGAGAAGATCGTCGGCGCCATCTGGCGCGAGGTCCACGGCTACGAGATCCCGAACCCGCTGCCGCGGATGACCTACGCGGACGCCATGGGCCGCTACGGCTCCGACAAGCCGGACGTCCGCTTCGGCCAGGAACTCACCGACCTCACCGAGTACTTCAAGGGCACCGAGTTCCGCGTCTTCCAGGCCCCGTACGTCGGTGCCGTGGTCATGCCCGGCGGCGCCTCGCAGCCGCGCAAGCAGCTCGACGCCTGGCAGGACTGGGCCAAGGCGCGCGGCGCCAAGGGCCTCGCCTACGTGCTCATCGACGCCGAGACCGGCGAGCTGCGCGGCCCGGTCGCCAAGAACCTCTCCGAGGAGCACCTGGCCGGCCTCGCCGCCGCCGCGGGCGCCAAGAACGGCGACGCCGTCTTCTTCGCCGCCGGCAAGGAGCGCGCCTCGCAGGAGCTGCTGGGCGCCGCCCGTCTGGAGATCGGCAAGCGCTGCGGGCTGATCGACGAGTCCCAGTGGGCCTTCCTCTGGGTCGTCGACTTCCCGATGTTCGAGCCGATCGAGGACGACAAGGGCCAGTTCCAGGGCTGGCACGCGGTGCACCACCCGTTCACCGCCCCGACCCCGGAGTCGCTGGACACCTTCGACACCGACCCGGGCGCGGCCCTGTCCAACGCCTACGACCTGGTCCTCAACGGCTCGGAGCTGGGCGGCGGTTCGATCCGTATCCACCAGCGGGACGTCCAGAAGCGGGCGTTCGACGCGATCGGCCTCTCCGAGGAGGAGGCGGCCTCGCAGTTCGGCTTCCTGCTGGACGCCTTCAACTACGGCCCGCCGCCGCACGGTGGCGTCGCCTTCGGCCTGGACCGCATCGTCACCCTGCTCGGCGGGTACGACACCATCCGGGACGTCATCGCCTTCCCGAAGACGTCCACCGGCGGCGACCCGCTGACCGGCGCCCCGACCCCGATCACCCCGGCTCAGCGCCGCGAGGCCGGCGTGGACGCCAAGCCCAAGGTGCGCGAGGACGCCAAGTCCGAGGCGCAGCCGGAGAGCTGACGCCGCGTCATCCGCTAACCTGCAACGGCCCCGGACGGTCCACCCACCGTCCGGGGCCGGTCCACAACGGTGTGCGACACAGGGAGGGTTGACCCATGCGGGTCACAACGAGAGTGGAAGACCCGGGGGATGCCCCGGCGACCAGACGGGTCCACATGGCCGCGTTCCCCGGCCCGGACGAGGCGGACCTGGTGGACGCGCTGCGCCGCGATCCCGCCTGGCTGCCCGGTCTGTCGATCGTGGCCGTGGACGGTGCCGGGCTGGTGATCGGGCACGCGCTGCTGACCCGGCTGCGGGTCGGCGACGCCGCGACGACCGGTGACGCGCTGGCGCTCGCGCCGGTCGCGGTCGCGCCCGAGTGGCAGCGCCGGGGTGTCGGCGAACTCGTCGTCCGGGCCGCGCTGACGGCGGCCGAGGAGGCGGGGGAGAAGCTGGTGGTCGTCCTCGGCGACCCGGAGTACTACGGGCGGTTCGGCTTCACGCCGGCCGGGCGGCACGAGGTCAGCGGCCCGTTCGAGGTGCCGGAGGCGTACTTCCAGGCGCTGCCGCTGGCGGCGTACGACGGCGGGCCGCGCGGCCTGTGCCGCTACCCGGAGCCGTTCGTCGGCGTGTAGTCCCCGCCCGCCGAAGCGCGTGCGCGACCGGGCCCCGCTCCCCCCCCGGAGGCCCCGCCCCGGCCTCCGGACCTCCGGCCCACCGACCTCTCCCACCGACCTCTCCCACCGACCTGCGAAGTCGGCCGCCGGCGCCTACGGTGAGGGATCATCAGGACAGGCGGACGGAGGACCCGGGGTGGCCGAGGAGCAGCGGCAGCGGTTGGCGAAGAAGCCGTACGAGCGGGAGCTGCTGCGGCTGCAGCACGAGCTGGTGAAGCTCCAGGAGTGGGTGCGGGTCACCGGCGCCCGGCTGGTGGTGGTGTTCGAGGGCCGGGACGCGGCGGGCAAGGGCGGCGCGATCAAGCGGGTCACCGAGTACCTGAACCCCCGGATCGCCCGGGTCGCGGCGCTGCCGACGCCGACCGAGCGGCAGAAGTCCCAGTGGTACTTCCAGCGGTACGTCGAGCAGCTGCCGGCGGCCGGCGAGATCGTGCTGTTCGACCGCAGCTGGTACAACCGGGCGGGCGTCGAGCGGGTCATGGGCTTCTGCACCGACGAGGAGTACTGGCAGTTCCTGCACCAGTGCCCGACCTTCGAGCGGATGCTCGTCGAGGCCGGCATCCTGCTGCGCAAGTACTGGTTCTCGGTGAGCGACACCGAGCAGCAGCGGCGCTTCCGGGAGCGGCTGGAGGACCCGATGAAGCGCTGGAAGCTCTCCCCGATGGACGTCGAGTCGATCAACCACTGGGAGGACTACTCCCGGGCCAAGGACGAGATGTTCGTCTACACCGACGTCCCGGACTCGCCCTGGCACGTGGTGGAGAGCGACGACAAGCGCCGGGCCCGGATCAACATGATCGCCCACCTGCTCTCCTCGGTGCCGTACCACGAGATCACCCCGCCGAGGATCGAGCTGCCGCCGCGCCCGGCCCCGCGCGGCTACCAGCGGCCGCCCCGGGACCTCCAGAAGTACGTTCCGGACCACGCTGCCAAACTGGAGTAGACGGGGCCTTCCGGGCGCTGCTTCTCGACGAACGGCCCCGCGTGGCGCCCGGGCGTCCACAGGAGGCGCGCTCATGTTCGTTCGTACCGTCTACGCCACCGGGAATCCGGACCGGATCGAGCAGACCCTGGACGGGCTCCGCACCGAGGCGCTCGCGCTGCTGACCGGCCAGCCCGGCTACCGCGGCTACGGGCTGTTCGCCGACCGGACCCTCGGCAAGATCGCGATGGGTTCGTGGTGGGAGTCCGCGGAGGCCGAGCGCGCCAGCGACGCGGCGCTGGGGGAGCGCCGCCGGGAGCTGCTGGCGCCGCTGGCCGGCACCGTGACCACCGATGTCTGGGAGGCCGTGGCGACGGCTCCGCCCGGGTCGGCCGGACCGGGGGCCGGGTTCCGGCTGACGCGGTTCGACGTCGACCCGGCCAGGGTCGACGCGATGGTCGAGGCCTTCCGGGACCGCGCGCTGCCGGGGCTGGAGAAGATGGCCGGGTTCGTGACCGCCGCCATGCTGGTCGACCGCGGCAGCGGGCGCGGTTCGGTGGGCGGGATCTTCGCGGACCAGGAGACCTTCGTGGCCTCGCGCGGGCCGGTCGCCGACACCCGGGCCCGGGCGATCGCCGAGAGCGGCGCGACCCTGCGGTCGCTGGAGGAGTTCGACGTGGTGCTGCTGGACCGCCCCGAGCATCCCGCGCCGTAGTGTCGGGGGCCTCGCATAGGCTTCCGGTGTGGACGAACCGGACCTCTTCACCGCCGCCGCCGAGGAACGCCAGAGCCGGGAGCCCGGCCGGGCGCCGCTGGCCGTGCGGATGCGCCCGCGCACCCTGGACGAGGTCGCCGGGCAGCGGCAGCTGCTGAAGCCCGGCTCGCCGCTGCGCCGGCTGGTCGCGAGCTCGCGCGGGCCGGCGGCCACCAGCTCGGTCATCCTCTGGGGGCCGCCCGGCACCGGCAAGACCACGCTCGCGCACGTGATCAGCCAGGCCGTGGAGGGCCGCTTCGTCGAGCTGTCCGCGATCACCGCCGGGGTCAAGGAGGTCCGGGCGGTGATCGACGGCGCCCGGCGGGCGATCGGCATGTCCGGCCGGGAGACGGTGCTGTTCCTGGACGAGATCCACCGCTTCTCCAAGGCCCAGCAGGACTCGCTGCTGCCGGCCGTCGAGAACCGCTGGGTCACGCTGATCGCGGCGACCACCGAGAACCCGTACTTCTCGGTGATCTCGCCGCTGCTCTCCCGCTCGCTGCTGCTGACCCTGGAGTCGCTGACCGACGAGGACATCCGGGCGCTGCTGCGCCGCGCGGTGGCCGACGAGCGCGGCCTGGAGGGCGCGCTGGAGCTGACCGCGGAGGCCGAGGACCACCTGGTCCGGCTGGCCGGCGGGGACGCCCGGCGGGCGCTCACCACGCTGGAGGCGGCGGCCGGGGCGGCGCTGGAGAAGGGTGAGGCGAGCATCACGCTGGCCACCACCGAGACGGCCGTGAACCAGGCGGCGGTGCGCTACGACAAGGACGGCGACCAGCACTACGACGTGGCCAGCGCGCTGATCAAGTCGATCCGCGGCAGCGACGTCGACGCGACGCTGCACTACCTGGCCCGGATGATCGAGGCGGGGGAGGACCCGCGGTTCATCGCCCGCCGGCTGATGATCTCGGCCAGCGAGGACGTCGGCCTGGCGGACCCGAGCGCGCTGCAGACGGCGGTGGCGGCGGCCCAGGCGGTGGCCCTGATCGGCTTCCCGGAGGCGCGGATCATCCTGTCCCAGGCGGCGATCGCGCTCGCCCTGGCGCCCAAGTCCAACTCGGCCTACCTGGCGATCGACGCGGCGCTGGCGGACGTCCGGCAGGGGCTGGCGGGCGCCGTGCCGCCGCACCTGCGGGACGCGCACTACGGCGGCGCGGGCAAGCTCGGCCACGGGCACGGCTACCAGTACCCGCACGACCTGCCCGAGGGCATCGCGACGCAGCAGTACGCGCCGGACGCGGTGCACGGCAAGGAGTACTACCGGCCGAACCGGCGCGGCGGCGAGGTGCGGTACGCGGACACCGTGGAGTGGACGCGCGGGCGGCTGCGCGGGGAGCGCAGGGCGGAGAAGAAGGCCGACTAGCAGCCGGTATACTCGATCGGAGTGCCACGTCCCGGGACGGCGGCGGGGGAGACCCCACCGACCGGCCGCACCAGCGGGGCAATGGCCGTAGACCTCCTCCGGGAGGTCCGCACCAGGAGCGTCGCGCACCGTTTCGGTGTCGCGGACGGCCCGGTTTTCCGGGTCCGCCCGTGTGACCAGCACTTTTCGTGCCCGGCTCCGGAGAGCGGCTGATCCCGTCGCGCAGACGGCGGGGTTTTCTCCGGGTCGCGAGATGCGACCTCCGTCAACACCTGGTGAAGCCGTATTCGTAACTGAGGAAGGTTTGGTTCATGGCGAACCAGAAGCGCCCCAAGGTCAAGATCGCGCGTGCGCTCGGCGTGCCGCTGACCCCGAAGTCCGTCAAGTACTTCGAGGCCCGCCCGTACCCGCCCGGCCAGCACGGCCGTGGTCGCAAGCAGAACTCGGACTACAAGGTCCGTCTGACCGAGAAGCAGCGTCTTCGCGCCCAGTACGACCTGAGCGAGAAGCAGCTGGCCCGCGCGTTCGACCGCGCGAAGAAGGCCGAGGGCAAGACCGGTGAGGCGCTCGTCGCCGAGCTGGAGACCCGCCTCGACGCCCTGGTGCTGCGTTCGGGCATTGCCCGCACCATCTACCAGGCCCGTCAGATGGTCGTCCACGGCCACATCGAGGTCAACGGTGGCAAGGTCAACAAGCCGTCGTTCCAGATGAAGCCGGGCTTCGTGGTGACCGTCCGCGAGCGCAGCAAGGAGAAGGTCCCGTTCCAGGTCGCCCGTGAGGGTGGCTACGCGGGTGAGGGCCAGACCCCGAAGTACCTCGAGGTCAACCTGAAGGCCCTGGCCTTCCGCCTGGACCGTGCGCCGCAGCGCAAGGAGATCCCGGTGATCTGCGACGAGCAGCTGGTCGTCGAGTACTACTCGCGCTGACCCGCGAGCGGTTCCGCACTGCGCGGGACCGGGAGCGAGCCCCCGCCACCTTCCGAGGTGGCGGGGGCTCGCCCCTTTTCCGCTCCGTTTTCCGTTCCGCTTTCCGCACTGCTTTCCGCTCAGACGTCCTCGCCGGTCATCGCGGCGGCCAGCCGCAGGTGCGGGCGGGCCTCCTCGGCGCGGCCCTGGCGCTCCAGGGTGCGGCCGAGCATCAGCCGGGCGTAGTCCTCGGCCGGGTCGGCCTCCAGGATCCGGTGCAACTCGGCCTCGGCGCGGCCGAGTTGGGCGGAGTGGTAGTAGCTGCGGGCGAGCATCAGCCGGACCGAGAGGTTGGCCGGCTCCTCCGCCAGGACGCCTTCGAACAGGCGGGCGGCGTCGGCGTACGCCTTGGAGTCGAAGTAGAACGCCGCGCGGCGGTACTCGTCGTGGACGGCCATGGTGCTCCTTCCGGGTGGTTGCTTGCCTCCTCAAGCAATCGGCAAGCTTCGGCTATTCCGGGCCGCCCCCTCAGCTGTTCGGGACCTCAGCTGTTCGGGACCTCAGCTGTTCGGGACGGGCGCGGGCGCCGGTGCGGGCGGCACCGAGCAGGGGCCGGGGCCGGGCTCCGGGCCCTCCGGCGAGCCGCCGCCGTCCAGTGCCCGGGAGACCGCGGCGTCCAGGTCCAGCCGGGCGCCGGCCCGGTAGCAGTCGTCGAAGGCCTGCTGGGTGAGCCCGGCCCGGGCCCGCTCGGCGCACTCCTGGTGGGTGCCGAAGAACGAGCGCGAGCCCAGGAAGGGCGTGCCGACCGTGCGCCAGATCCGGTGCGCGGCGCCCTGCAGCACCCGGGCCTCGCACAGGTCGGCGGGCTCGCCCGGCCCGGCCGGCTCGGTCTCCAGCAGCGCCAGCAGGTCGATCCCCAGCACGATGCCGAGCAGGTCGCGGAACTGGTGGTTCAGCCGTACGCACTCCCGGGCCAGGGCGCGGGCGGGCTGGATCGCGCCGTCCAGGAAGTGCGAGTACGCCGACGCGTACAGCACGTACGCGTACGCCCACTGCTCGCCGTGCTCCTCGCAGACCTCGCGGGCCTGGCCGAACCAGAGCTCGCCGCTGTCGAGGTCGCCCTGGAACAGGTAGGCGAGGCCCAGCTCGATCATGGCCATCACGACGTTGCTGTTGAGCTCGCCGATCGTCCGGTAGTGCCAGAGCGCCTCCTCGAAGAGCTCGGCGGCGCGCTCCGGCTCGTCGCCGATCAGCGCCGCGCAGCCCTGGCGGTGGACGGCGTAGGCGAGCGCCCGGTCGTCGCCGGTGTCCAGCGCCTGGCGGCGGCACTCCTCCAGGGCCGGGCGGGCGGCCGTGAGGTCGCCCTGGAGGGTGGCCATGTAGCCGGTCACCCACAGCGCCTTGGCACGGGCCTCGGTGGGTTCGCGGTCCAGCGCCAGCGCGCGGTCCAGCCAGTGCCGGCCCTCGCCGAGGTGGCCGCAGCCGACCCAGAAGAACCAGAGGGTGCCGGCCAGCAGCAGGGCGATCTGCTCCTCGCCGGGCTCGGACAGGCAGAACTCCAGCGCGGCGCGCAGGTTGGTGTGGGCGAGCTGGGTGCGTTCGGCGGTCTCCGCCTGGCGCGGGCCGAACCACTCGACCTCGCCCCAGGTGGCGACGCCCAGGTACCAGTCCCGGTGGCGGCGCAGCAGCCGCTGCTCCTCGCCGGCCGCGCGCAGCCAGTGGCCGCCGTACTCGCGCAGGGTGTCCAGCAGCCGGAAGCGGACGCCGAAGGGGCTGTCCTCGCGCAGCAGGACGGACTTGGCGACGAGTTCGTCCAGCAGGTCGAGCACGTCCTCGGGTTCGATGCCCTCGCCGGCGCAGACGTACTCGGCGGCCTCCAGGTCGAAACTCCCGGCGAAGACCGACAGGCGGGCCCAGAGTAAACGTTCCTGCACCGTGCAGAGCTCGTGACTCCAGCCGATCGTGGTGCGCAGCGTCTGGTGCCGGGGCAGTGCTGTCCGGGAGCCGCCGGTGAGCAGCCGGAACCGGTCGTCCAGCCGCGCGGTGATCTGCTCCACCGACAGCGCGCGCAGCCGCCCGGCCGCCAGCTCCACGGCCAGCGGGATGCCGTCCAGCCGGCGGCAGAGCAGGCCGACCGCCTCCGCGTTGGCCTCGGTGACCTCGAAGGACGGCAGCACCGCCCGGGCCCGGTCGGCGAACAGCCGCACCGCGTCCGGCAGCACGCCCGGGCCCGGGCGCTGCCCCGGCAGGGCGCCGACCGGCAGCGGTGCCAGGGTCAGCAGGTGCTCGCCCGAGGCCCGCAGCACCGAGCGGCTGGTGGTCAGCACCCGCAGGCCGGGCAGGGCCCGCAGCAGGGTGTCCGCCAGCTCGGCGCAGGCCTCCACCAGGTGCTCGCAGCCGTCCAGCACCAGCAGCAGGCGGCGGCCGGCCAGTCGCTCGGCCAGCACGTCCACCGGCGGGCGGGCGGTGCAGTCGGTCAGCCGCAGCGCCTCCAGGACGGCGTGGCCGAGCAGCAGCGGGTCCTGCACCGGGGCCACCTCGACCAGCCAGGTGCCGTCCGGGAAGGCGCCGGCCGCCCGGGCCGCCGCGCGCAGCGCCAGCCGGCTCTTGCCCACCCCGCCCGGGCCGGTCACCGTCACCAGCCGGGCGGCGGCCAACAGGGCCGCCAGCTCGGTCAGTTCGCGCTGCCGCCCGACGAAGCCGGTCACCTCGGCCGGCAGCCGGCCGGGCTCCGGCTCGCGCGGCTGCGCCGCGGGCTGTGCTGTCCAGTCGCCGGCCACGCCCTGCTCCCCGTCGTTCCTCGGCCCGGACCGCTGCGGTCCGGACGTGCGTCCGGGCCGTCCGTGCTGTCGGCCCGCCTGGCAGAACGAGGTGACCGGCCGGTAGGTTACGCGCGGGGATCGCACACCCGACCGGATCGGCGGGGGCGAACGGCCCGGTCCGGATTCCGGGCGCGGGCGCGATAGGGTTCCTTCTGAATACGTGCAAGGCGAGGGAGCGCGCAAAGGTGTCCGTGGGAGAGCTGGCCGGATTGCTCGTCGCCGTGTTCTGGGCGGTCCTGGTCACCCTGCTCGCCGTCGTGCTGGTCCGCCTCTCCCGGGTGCTGAAGGAGGCCGCCGTCCTGGTCTCCGCCGTCACCGAGCAGGCCGTCCCGCTGCTGTCCGAGGCGGGCGCCGCGGTGCGCAGCGCCAACCAGCAGCTGGAACGGGTGGACGAGATCACCGCCAACGTGCAGGACGCCGCCGCCAACGCCAACGCGCTGTCCTCCACCGTGGCCGCCACCCTCGGCGGGCCGCTGGTGAAGGTCGCGGCGTTCAGCTACGGCGTCCGCAAGGCGGTCGCCAAGCAGCAGGGCGGCGGGCTGCCGAACGTGCCGCTGCAGAGCGGCGAGCGCGAGGAGCTGGCCCGGCTGATCCGGGCCGAGGTGCGCGCCGCCACGGCGCCCCGCGGCGGCCTGCTCTCCCGGGTCCGGCGAGCGGTGAGGGGCTGACGGCATGGCACGCATCTTCTGGATGGCGGTCGGCGCCGGCGCCACCGTCTGGGTCATGAAGAAGGCCAACGAGGCGGCCCAGCGGCTCACCCCCGAAAGCCTCTCCGGCACCGCCGCGCGCGGTGCGCTGCACCTGGGCGACGCGGCCAAGCAGTTCGCGCTGGACGTGCGGGCCGGCATGGCCGAGCGCGAGGAGCAGCTGAAGGACGACCTGGGCCTGCGCGGCACCGCCGTGGTGGAGCCCCGGCGCACCCGCCGGGCCCGCCCGTCGCCCGCCGCCACCCTTCTTGGGAAGCGCTCCGCGCTGCCCCTCTCGGGCGAGCCGCAGTACCGAGCTATCTCGGCGGCGCCCGGTCGCCCGGCCGCCGCCCTGCCCCCGTCCGACAGCATCCGCACCACCCCCCAGACCATCGATGAAACGCCCCGCCGAGCCCTGCCGCGGGGCGGCACCAACCGGAAGGACCACTAATGGAGTCGGCTGAGATCCGCCGCCGCTGGCTGCGCTTCTTCGAGGAGCGCGGCCACACCGTCGTTCCGTCGGCGTCCCTGGTCGCCGACGACCCCACCCTGCTGCTCGTCAACGCCGGCATGGTGCCGTTCAAGCCCTACTTCCTGGGCGAGGTCAAGCCGCAGTTCTCGCGCGCCACCAGCGTCCAGAAGTGCGTGCGCACGCTGGACATCGAGGAGGTCGGGAAGACCACCCGGCACGGCTCCTTCTTCCAGATGTGCGGCAACTTCTCCTTCGGCGACTACTTCAAGGAAGGGGCCATCAAGTTCGCGTGGGAGCTGCTCACCACTCCCGTCGCGGACGGCGGCTACGGCCTGGAGAAGGAGAAGCTCTGGATCACCGTCTACAAGGACGACGACGAGGCCGAGCAGATCTGGCGTGACGTCATCGGCGTGCCCTCGGAGCGCATCCAGCGCCTGGGCATGAAGGACAACTTCTGGTCGATGGGCGTCCCCGGCCCGTGCGGCCCGTGCTCGGAGATCAACTACGACCGCGGCCCCGCGTACGGCGAGGAGGGCGGCCCGGCGGTCAACGGCGAGCGCTACCTGGAGATCTGGAACCTGGTCTTCATGCAGTACGAGCGCGGCCACGGCGACGGCAAGGACGGCTTCGAGATCCTCGGCGACCTGCCGAGCAAGAACATCGACACCGGTCTCGGCCTGGAGCGCCTCGCCGCGATCCTGCAGGGCGTCGACAACCTCTTCGAGATCGACACCAGCCGGATGATCCTCGACCGCGCCGCCGAGCTCACCGGCCACGCCTACGGCGCCGACCACAAGTCGGACGTGTCGCTGCGCGTGGTCACCGACCACATCCGCACCGCGCTGATGCTGGTCGGCGACGGTGTCACCCCCGGCAACGAGGGCCGCGGCTACGTGCTGCGCCGCATCCTGCGCCGCGCCATCCGCAACATGCGCCTGCTGGGCGCCACCGAGCCGGTGGCCAAGGAGCTCATCGACATCGCCATCAAGGCGATGGCTCCGCAGTACCCGGAGCTGGAGAGCGACCGCAAGCGCATCGAGACGGTCGTCGTCGGCGAGGAGGCGGCCTTCCTGCAGACGCTGAAGGCCGGCACCAACCTGCTGGACGCGGCGGTCACCGAGACCAAGCAGTCCGGCGGCGTCGTCCTCTCCGGCGACCAGGCGTTCAAGCTGCACGACACCTACGGCTTCCCGATCGACCTCACCCTGGAGATGGCCGAGGAGCAGGGCCTGCAGGTGGACGAGGCCGGCTTCCGCCGCCTGATGCAGGAGCAGCGGGACCGCGCCAAGGCGGACGCCAAGGCGAAGAAGATGGGCCACGCCGACGTCGCCGCGTACCGCGAGGTCGCCGACAAGTCCGGCGCCAGCGTCTTCACCGGCTACACCCTGACCGAGGGCGAGGCCACCGTGGTCGGCCTGCTGGTGGACGGCGTTCCGGCGCCGGCCGCCTCGGAGGGCGACGAGGTCGAGATCATCCTCGACCGCACCCCGTTCTACGCCGAGGGCGGCGGCCAGCTCGCCGACCAGGGCCGGATCCGGCTGGAGTCCGGCGCGGTGGTGGAGATCCGCGACGTGCAGCAGCCCGTCCCGGGCGTGGTCGTGCACTCCGGCGGCGTGCTGTTCGGCGAGGTCGTGCTCGGCGCCTCGGCGTACGCCACGATCGACACCGACCGCCGCCGGGCGATCGCCCGGGCCCACTCGGCCACCCACCTGACCCACCAGGCGCTGCGCGACGCGCTCGGCCCGACCGCCGCCCAGGCCGGTTCGGAGAACGCCCCCGGCCGCTTCCGCTTCGACTTCGGCTCGCCCGCGGCCGTCCCGGGCAGCGTGCTGGTCGACGTCGAGCAGAAGATCAACGACGTGCTGGGCCGCGAGCTGGAGGTCACCGCCGAGGTCATGACGATGGACCAGGCCCGCAAGGCCGGCGCCATCGCGATGTTCGGCGAGAAGTACGGCGACGAGGTGCGCGTCGTCACCATCGGCGACTTCTCCAAGGAGCTGTGCGGTGGCACGCACGTCGGCAACACCGCCCAGCTGGGCCTGGTGAAGCTGCTCGGCGAGTCCTCGATCGGCTCCGGCGTGCGCCGGGTGGAGGCGCTGGTCGGCGTCGACGCGTACAAGTTCCTGGCCCGTGAGCACACCGTGGTCGCCCAGCTGACCGAGCTGGTCAAGGGCCG
Organism: Streptomyces rubellomurinus; assembly: GCF_000961885.1. Classification (GTDB taxonomy): domain Bacteria; phylum Actinomycetota; class Actinomycetes; order Streptomycetales; family Streptomycetaceae; genus Kitasatospora; species Kitasatospora rubellomurina. The sequence goes on along the minus strand of NZ_JZKH01000059.1, from coordinate 15,200 downwards.
TCCGGAGGAGCTGCCGGAGAAGATCTCGGGCATGCTCGCCAAGCTCAAGGACGCCGAGAAGGAGATCGAGCGCTTCCGCGCCGAGAAGGTGCTGGCCGCCGCGGCGGGCCTGGCCGACTCGGCCGAGGACGTCCACGGCATCGCCGTGGTCGCCGCCCAGGTCGCCGACGGCGTGGGCGCGGACGAGCTGCGCAAGCTGGTGCTGGACGTGCGCGGCCGCCTCGGCTCGCGCCCGGCCGTGGTCGCCGCGTTCACCGTGGCGAACGACCGCCCGCTGACCGTGATCGCCACCAACGAGGACGCCCGCGGCCGCGGCATCAAGGCCGGCGAGCTGGTCCGGACCGCCGCCAAGACCCTCGGCGGCGGCGGTGGCGGCAAGGACGACGTCGCCCAGGGCGGCGGCACCAACCCGGCGGCGATCGGCGAGGCCGTCGCCGCGGTGCGCGGCCTGGTCGCGGAGCGCGCCTCCTGATGATCGAGCAGGAGCCGAAGCCCTTTCGTCGCGGCCGGCGGATCGCCGTCGACGTCGGCGACGCCCGGATCGGGGTCGCGTCCTGCGACCCCGACGGGGTGCTCGCCACGCCGGTGGAGACCGTGCCCGCCGGGGTGAAGTCGCAGGCCAGGATCGCCGCGATCGTCGAGGAGTACGACGCGATCGAGGTGATCGTGGGGCTGCCGCGCTCGCTGAGCGGCAAGGAGGGCCCGGCGGCCGAGAAGGTCCGCGCGTACTGCGCGCGGCTGGCCAACCGGCTCTACCCGGTGCCGGTGCGGCTGGTGGACGAGCGGATGACGACCGTCACCGCGACCCACGGGCTGCGCGCTTCGGGGGTCAAGGCGAAGAAGGGCCGCTCGGTGGTCGACCAGGCCGCCGCGGTGGTGATCCTGCAGACCGCCCTTGAGTCCGAACGGGTGAGCGGAAGGCCGCCCGGTGAGAGCGTCGAGGCGGCGGGCTGACCGGCCTGGTCTAACGTCCCGTCGAGGGGTCCGTGCGGACGCGTCCGCACGGACCCCTCTTCGTTCGTGTCCGGTTTCCTCCCGTGTCGTGGTGGCCTTTCGGATCGACCTCCGATCGGCGCTGATCGAGGCGGACGGATCCGGGCCGGTTCGAGACCGCCGAGGGGACGCCCGCCATGACCGACCAGGACTGCCACCCGGGGCTCACGCCCGGCCACCTGGGTGCGCCGGTGTGGGAGCCGGAGGGTCGGCCGCCGTCCGCGCCCCGTCCGCGCTCCGATGCGCCCGATCCGCACCGACGGCGTAACGGGCTGGCCTGCGGGCTCACCGCGCTCGCCCTGGTCGCGGTGATCGGCGGGGTCGGACTGACCGGCTACACCTGGTTCCAGGGGCAGCGCCGGCCGGCGGCCGCCGCCGACTACGCCGGGCAGGGCAGCGGCAGCGTCCAGGTCTCGGTGCCCGAGGGCGCCGGCCTGACCCAGATCGCCTCCGCGCTGGTCCGCAACGGGGTGGTGGCCAGCTCGCTCGCCTTCACGCGGGCGGCGAAGGGCAGCGCGGCGGCCGCCGGGCGCATCCAGCCGGGGACGTACACCCTCAAGCTGAAGATGTCGGCCGCGGCCGCGCTCGCCGTCCTGATCGACCCGGCCAACGCCAACGGCCTGACCATTCCCGAGGGTTGGCGCGGCTACCAGATCTACGCGGCGATCGACAAGAAGCTGAACCTGCCCGAGGGCACCACCCAGCGCACCGCGAAGGAGCAGAGCGCCGAGCTGGGCCTGCCGGAGTTCGCGGCCGGCAGCCCCGAGGGCTACCTGTTCCCGGCGACGTACAGCGTCACCGAGGGCACCACCGCGCTCGACCTGCTCAAGCAGATGGTCGAGCGGGCCGGCAAGGAGTTCAGCCGGGACGACGCCGACATCGTCGCCCAGACCCTCGGGCAGAGCCTGTACGGGCTGGTCACCGTGGCCAGCATGGTCCAGGGCGAGGCCGACAACACCGAGGACATGGGCCGGGTGGCCCGGGTGATCTACAACCGGCTGGCCAAGGGCATGCCGCTGCAGCTGGACTCCACCATCAACTACGCGCTCGGCCGCTCGACGCTGAACACCACCGTCACCGAGACCAAGCTCGACTCCCCGTACAACACCTACCTGCACGCCGGGCTGCCGCCGACCCCGATCTCCAACCCCGGGCGGCAGGCGATCATGGCGGCGCTGGACCCGACGCCGGGGGACTGGCTCTACTTCGTCACCGTGAAGCCGGGGGACACCCGCTTCACCGACAGCTTCGAGGTGCAGCAGCGCAACGTGGCGGAGTTCAACGCCAACCGGGCGGCGGCGCCGGGCGCTTCGTCGTCCGCGTCGGCCGCCGCCTCGGCGTCGGCCCAGCCCTCCGCCCCGGCCCAGGTGCCCGGCACGGGGACGCCGTAGCGGACGGTGGCCGCGGGTGAGGTCGGGCACTGACGGTACGTCCGCCCTGCCGGAGGCCCGGCTGCGGTACGGTAACGTCTCCTCCCAGGCGTTGCGCTAGCACGCCGGTTCGAGAATCAGCCGGGACGGCGTCCCGGACGGCCGGTCCGATCCGTCGGTCGTCACTGTCGGTTAAGGGGATCAATGACCGATCTGGGTCGGGGCTACGGCCCCCAGGGCGAGCCGTGGCACCCCGGTGATCCCGGGTACGGCGGCCAGCAGCCGGTCCCCGGCCAGCAGGACGGCCAGTGGCAGCAGCAGTACCAGCAGCCCCAGCAGCAGGGTTACCAGCAGCCGATGGCCCCGCAGGGCCAGTACCCGCAGCAGCAGGCGCCCCAGCCGATGTCGCAGCAGGGCTACCCGCAGGGCGGCGGCCAGTACGGCCAGCAGCAGGGCTACCAGGGCGGGCAGCAGGCGTACCCGCAGCAGGGCCAGAGTTTCGGCGGGCAGCAGGGCTTCCAGCCGCAGGCGCCGCAGCAGGGGCAGTACCCGCAGCAGCAGATGTCGCAGCCGATGCCGCAGCAGGGCTACCCGCAGGGCGGCGGCCAGTACGGGCAGCAGCAGATGCCCCAGCAGGTCCAGCAGGCTCAGCAGCCGGTCCAGCAGCCGGTGCCGCAGCAGCAGCCGCAGCACCCCGAGCCGGTGTCCGGTCCCGGCCCGGACGGCATCGACTGGGAGGCCGAGGCCGCCGCGCTGGAGGCCGGCGCCGACCCGGTCGGCGGCGCGCACGAGGCCGAGGCCGAGGAGTGGGACGGCCACCCCGAGGACCATCTGGACGGCCACCACGAGGACGGCGCGTACCTTGAGGAGGAGGCCGAGCACGAGGGCGGCTTCCTCGGCGTGGAGGACGAGTCCCGCGACGCGAAGAAGAAGCGCAAGGAGAAGAGCAAGAAGTCGGGCCGGCGCAACGGCGGGGCCTGCCTGGTGGTCGCGCTGGTGCTGCTCGGCGCCGTGGGCGGCGCCGGCTGGTGGGGCTACGGCTTCTACCAGGACCACTTCGGCCCGCCGCCGGACTTCTCCGGCGAGGGCAGCGGCAGCGTGCAGGTCGAGGTCGAGAAGGGCGCGGTCGGCGGGCAGATCGGCCTGAAGCTGAAGAACGCCGGCGTGGTCAAGAGCGTCGACGCCTTCACCAAGGCCTGCGACGCCGACAAGAAGTGCCAGAACATCCAGCCGGGCTTCTACGCGCTGAAGAAGGAGATGTCGGCGGCCTCCGCCGTGCAGTCCCTGGTCGACCAGATGGGCGGCGCCGCGCTGGTGCTGCCCGAGGGGCTCAACTCCAGCGAGATCTACGCCAAGATCGACGGGAAGCTGAAGCTGGCGCCGGGCACCACGGCCGGTGTCGCCAAGGCCCAGGCCGGCAGCCTCGGCCTGCCCGCGTACGCGAACGGCAACGTCGAGGGCTTCCTCTGGCCGACGCGCTACAACATCTCAGACGGCATGAAGCCCGAGGACCTGCTCAAGCAGATGGTCAAGAACGCCACCGAGAAGTACGCGAACCTGGACGCCCAGGCCTCCCAGGCGGGCCTCAAGAACGGCTACGAGGTGCTCATCGAGGCGAGCATCCTGCAGCGCGAGGGCAACAACGTCGGGGACTTCGCCAAGATGGCCAAGACCATCCAGAACCGGCTGGCCAACGAGCCCGAGACCCACCACCGGCTCGGCATGGACACCACGCTGCAGTACTCGCTGGGCCGCAAGGAGCTCACCAAGAAGGACATGGACGACGCGTCCAACAAGTACAACACCTACCTCAACGCGGGCCTGCCGCCGACGCCGATCTCCAACCCCGGCGACGACGCGATCAACGCGGTGCTGCACCCGGCGGACGGCAAGTGGCTGTACTTCATCGCGATGTCCGCGAGCGACACCCGGTTCGCCGAGACGGCCAAGGAGCACTACGCCAACGTCGAGGAGTACTGCAAGAACGCCGGCCAGGGCTTCGACAAGGAGCGCGGCCACTGCACCAGCAAGTAGCCCCGGTTCGAAGGACGCCCACGGAGAGGCAGCGTTGACCAGCAAGCACCGGGCGGCCGTCCTCGGCTCGCCGATCGCCCACTCGCTCTCGCCGGACCTGCACCGGGCCGCCTTCGCGGCGCTCGGGCTGGACGGCTGGCGCTACGACCGCTTCGAGGTCGACGAGGCCGGGCTGCCCGGCTTCCTCGCCGGGCTGGACGAGGCCGAGTGGGCGGGGCTGTCGCTGACCATGCCGCTCAAGCGGGCCGTCATCCCGCTGCTCGACGAGGTGAGCGCGACGGCCCGCTCGGTGGACGCCGTCAACACCGTGGTGTTCACCGCGGACGGACGGCGCACCGGGGACAACACCGACGTCCCCGGCCTGGTGAACGCGCTGCGCGAGCGGGGGATCACCGAGGTGCCCGAGGCGGCCGTGCTCGGCGCCGGGGCGACCGCCTCCTCGGCGCTGGCGGCGCTCGCCCAGATCTGCTCGGGCGAGGTCACCGTCTACGTCCGCAGCCCCGAACGGGCGCGGGAGATGGCCGAGTTGGGCGAGCGGCTGGGCGTCGCGGTGCGCACCGCCGACTGGGCCCGCGGAGCCGAGGCGCTGGCGCGGCCGCTGACCGTCTCCACCACGCCGGTCGGCGCCACGGACGGCTTCGCCGCGGCGCTGCCGGGCGCGCCGGGCGCGCTGTTCGACGTGCTCTACCACCCGTGGCCGACCGCGCTGGCCGCCGCCTGCGCCGAGCGCGGGGCCACCGTGCTCGGCGGGCTGGACCTCCTGGTGCACCAGGCGGTGCTGCAGAGCGAGGCCTTCACCGGGCGCACGCCGGGCCCGCTGGCCGCGATGCGCGAAGCGGGGGAGCAGGCGCTCGCCGGGCAGTGACCGGCCGGGCACCGACCGGCCGCGCCGGTCCGAGGTGTGTCCACTTGCTGTCCGGCACGCGGACTGCGGCCCCGGTGCGCCGCCGCGGCATGAAAGGATTCGGACAGAAGGCACGCCCGGGCGGGCCCCGGCGGTGTCGTGGGCCGGTCCGCTGATGAAGGAGCTCCGTTGGGTACGTTGCGCTGGCTGACGGCGGGGGAGTCGCACGGCCCCGCACTCGTCGCGACGCTGGAGGGCCTGCCCGCCGGTGTACCGGTCACCACCGCCGTGGTGGCCGACGCGCTGGCGCGCCGCCGGCTCGGTTACGGCCGCGGCGCGCGGATGAAGTTCGAACAGGACGAGGTGACCTTCCTCGGCGGCGTCCGGCACGGCCTGACCATGGGCAGCCCGGTCGCGATCATGGTCGGCAACACCGAGTGGCCGAAGTGGGAGCAGGTCATGTCGGCCGACCCGGTCGACCCCGAGGTGCTGGCGGGCCTGGCCCGCAACGAGGCGCTCACCCGCCCCCGGCCCGGCCACGCGGACCTGGCCGGCATGCAGAAGTACTCGATCGAGGAGGCCCGGCCGATCCTGGAGCGCGCCAGCGCCCGGGAGACCGCCGCCCGCGTCGCGCTGGGCGCCGTCGCGCGCGCCTACCTGCGCGAGGTGGCCGGGATCGAGATCGTCAGCCACGTGGTCGAGCTGGCCGCCGCCAAGGCCCCGGCCGGCGTGCTGCCGCTGCCCTCGGACGAGGCCCGGCTGGACGCCGACCCGGTGCGCTGCCTGGACGCCGACGCCTCGAAGGCGATGGTCGCCGAGATCGACCAGGCCCACAAGGACGGCGACACCCTCGGCGGCGTGGTCGAGGTGCTGGCGTACGGCGTGCCGGTGGGCCTCGGCTCGCACGTGCACTGGGACCGCCGCCTCGACGCACGGCTGGCCGCCGCGCTGATGGGCATCCAGGCGATCAAGGGCGTCGAGGTCGGCGACGGCTTCGAGCTGGCCCGGGTGCCCGGCTCGAAGGCGCACGACGAGATCGTGCCGACCCCCGAGGGCGTCAAGCGCACCTCCGGACGGGCCGGCGGCACCGAGGGCGGCCTGTCCACCGGCGAGGTGCTGCGGGTGCGCGCCGCGATGAAGCCGATCGCCACCGTGCCGCGGGCGCTGCAGACCCTGGACGTGCGGACCGGCGAGCCGGCCAAGGCGCACCACCAGCGGTCGGACGTCTGCGCCGTGCCGGCCGCCGGCATCGTCGCCGAGGCGATGGTCGCGCTGGTGCTGGCCGACGCGGTGAACGAGAAGTTCGGTGGCGACCACGTGTCCGAGACCCGCCGCAACGTGCAGGGCTACCTCGACCACCTGATCGTCCGATGACGAATCCCGTCGTGGTGCTGGTCGGGCCGCCCGGCAGTGGCAAGTCCACCGTCGGGCGGGCCCTGGCCGAGCGCCTGGGCGTCGGCTTCCGGGACACCGACGCCGACATCGAGTCGGCGGCCGGCAAGCCGATCCCGGAGATCTTCATCGACGAGGGCGAGCCGCACTTCCGCGCGCTGGAGGTGGCCGCCGTCCGGGCGGCCGCGACCGGGCACGGCGGCGTGCTGGCGCTCGGCGGCGGCGCGGTGATGGCCGAGGCCACCCGCGAGCTGCTGCGCGAGCTGCCGGTCGTGTTCCTGGAGGTCCCGCTGGCCGACGCCGTCAAGCGGGTCGGCCTGGACGCGCCGCGCCCGTTGCTGGCCGTCAACCCCCGCGCCCGCTGGCGCGAGCTGATGGAGGCCCGCCGCCCCCTCTACCTCGAGGTGGCCACCGCCGTCGTCGACACCGCCGGCCGCACCCCCGAGCAGGTCGCGGACGCCGTACTGGAAGCACTGGAGCTGAAGACCCCCCATGACTGACCCCATCGTCAGGATTCACGTCGGCGGCAGCGCCGGCCACGACCCGTACGACGTGCTGATCGGGCACCAGCTGCTCGGCGAGCTGGCGCCGCTGATCGGCGGCCGGGCGAAGCGGGTCGCGATCATCCACCCGGAGGCGCTGGCCGCCACCGCGGACGCGATCCGCGAGGACCTGGTCGCCGAGGGCTACGAGGCGATCGGCCTGCAGGTGCCGAACGCCGAGGACGCCAAGAGCGCCGAGGTCGCCGCGTACTGCTGGTCGGTGCTCGGGCAGACCGGCTTCACCCGCAGCGACGTGGTCGTCGGCCTCGGCGGCGGTGCCACCACCGACCTGGCCGGCTTCGTCGCCGCCACCTGGCTGCGCGGGGTGCGCTGGGTCTCGATGCCCACCACGCTGCTCGGCATGGTCGACGCGGCCGTGGGCGGCAAGACCGGCATCAACATCGCCGAGGGCAAGAACATGGTCGGCGCCTTCCACCCGCCGGTGGGCGTGCTGGCCGACCTCGGCACCCTGGAGACCGTGCCCAAGCACGACTACGTCTCCGGCCTCGCCGAGGTCATCAAGTGCGGCTTCATCGCCGACCCGGCCATCCTCGACCTGATCGAGGCCGACCCGGAGGGCGCCAAGTCCCCGGCCGGCCCGCACACCGTCGAGCTGATCCGCCGGGCCATCCAGGTCAAGGCCGACGTGGTCTCCGGGGACCTCAAGGAGTCCGGCCGGCGGGAGATCCTCAACTACGGCCACACCCTGGGCCACGCCATCGAGCGGGCCGAGCGGTACAAGTGGCGGCACGGCGCCGCGATCTCCATCGGCATGGTCTTCGCCGCCGAACTCGGCCGCCTGGCGGGCCGGTTGGACGACGAGACGGCCGACCGGCACCGCAGCGTGCTGGCCTCGGTCGGGCTGCCGCTGAGCTACCGGGCGGACGCCTGGCCGAAGTTGCTGGACGCGATGAAGATCGACAAGAAGTCGCGCGGCGACCTCATCCGCTTCATCGTCCTGGACGGCCTCGGCAAGACCTCCGTGCTGGAGGGCCCCGACCCGTCGCTGCTGGTCGCCGCGTACGCCGAGGTCTCCTCGTGACCAGGGTGATGGTGCTCAACGGCCCCAACCTGGGCCGGCTGGGCAGCCGCGAGCCCGACGTCTACGGCGCCACCTCGTACGCCGGGCTGGTCGAGCGCTGCACCGCGCTCGGCAAGGAGTTCGGCTTCGAGGTCGAGGTCCACGAGACCAACTCCGAGCAGCAGATGGTGGAGTGGCTGCACGAGGCGGCGGACGGGCAGGTGCCCGTGGTGATCAACCCGGGCGCGTTCACGCACTACTCGTACGCGATGCGGGACGCCGCCGCGCAGCGCACCGCGCCGCTGATCGAGGTGCACATCTCCAACCCGTACGCCCGGGAGGCGTTCCGGCACACCTCGGTGATCGCCGCGGTGGCGTCCGGCACCATCGCCGGGTTCGGGATCGGCTCGTACGAGCTGGCGCTGCGGGCGCTGGCGGAGCAGCTGACCACGCGCTGAGCGCGGGGGGTCGAGGACCGGCCGAGGGCCCGGTGGCGGACTGTGCCCGCCGCCGGGCCGCCGTGTAGTGTCCCCGCTGAGAGGTGTCGGGAGGTTCCGTGACGCAGTACGCCGCAGGCGGGCAGGTCCCGCCGCGTCCCGCGGGTCCGCCGGTGCCGCCGGGGGGCGGTGCGGCGGTGTCGGGTCCGCCGGTGCCGCCGGGGGCGGGGGCGCCCGTTCCGCCCTCACCGCCGACGTCACCGCCGCCGCCGGCGCCGCAGGCCGTACCTGCGCCCGCGCCGCAGCCCGTACCTCCGCCGCAGCCCGTACCTGCGCCCGCAGCGCAGCCCGCGCCGGTGCCCGTTCACGCGACCGTGCAGCTGTCGACCGTGCCCGTTCCGCCCGGCGGCACCGGGCACTTCGTGCTGCCCCCCGGCACGCCCGTCCAGCTGCCCGCCCACCCGCCGCGCCCGCACGCGCCCGCCGGGCCGATCGCGGTGCTGCTGATCGGGCCCGCCGGGGCCGGCAAGACCACCGTCGCCCGGTACTGGGCCGAGCGGCGGCCCACGCCGACCGCCCACGTCAGCCTGGACGACGTCCGCGAGTGGGTGCAGTCCGGCTTCGCCAACCCGCAGGCCGGCTGGAACAACGCCTCCGAGGCGCAGTACCGGCTGGCCCGGCGCACCTGCGGCTTCGCCTGCCGCAACTACCTGGCCAACGGCATCTCCTGCATCATCGACGACGCCGTCTTCCCGGACCGCCCGGCGATCGGCCTCGGCGGCTGGAAGCGGCACATCGGCCCGGGCATGCTCCCGGTCGTGCTGCTGCCGAGCCTGGACTCGGTGCTGCGCCGCAACTCCCGGCGCAGCGGCAACCGGCGGCTCGGCGACGAGGAGGTGGCGCGCATCCACGGGCGGATGGCGGGCTGGTACAACTCCGGGCTGCCGATCATCGACAACTCGTACCTGGACGTCGCCGGGACGGCCGCCGAGCTGGACCGGGTGATCCTGGCGCGGCTGACGGGGATGCCGGTCCGCTGACCTCGGGGGTCCGGGGGCGCCCGGGCTGTCGGTGCCGGCTGGGATGATGGACCGGTCCAGTCGAACCGACCGTGGGGAGTCGCGCCCGTGCCGGAAGGCCACATCATCCACCGTCTCGCCGCCGAGAACCTGAAGGCCTTCGGCGGCCGCGCCGTCCGGGCCGCGAGCCCGCAGGGCCGCTTCGCCGACGAGGCGAAGGTGATCGACGGGCAGCTGCTCACGGGTGCGGAGGCCTTCGGCAAGCACCTGTTCCTCGGCTTCGAGGAGGGCGGCTGGGTGCACGTCCACCTCGGTCTGTACGGCGGCTTCACCTTCGGCACCGGCCCGGCGCCCGAGCCGGTGGGCCTGGTCCGGCTGCGGCTGGAGAACGAGGACGGCTACGCGGACCTGCGCGGTCCCAACACCTGCGCGCTGGTCACCGACGCCGAGAAGGCCGCGGTGGCCGCCCGGCTCGGCCCCGACCCGCTGCGTGCCGACGCCGAGCCGGAGGCCGCCTGGCGGCGGATATCGGGCAGCCGGACGACCGTCGCCGCGCTGCTGATGGACCAGAAGGTGCTGGCCGGGGTGGGCAACGTCTACCGGGCCGAGGTGCTGTTCCGGCACGGCATCGACCCGCACCGGGCCGGGCGGGACCTCACCCGGCGCGAGTGGGACGCGATCTGGGCGGACCTGGTCGCGCTGATGCGCGAGGGCGTCGGGGCCGGCCGGATCGACACCGTCCGCCCGGAGCACACCCCCGAGGCGATGGGCCGTCCGCCGCGGGTGGACGACCACGGCGGCGAGGTGTACGTCTACCGGCGCGCGGCCATGCCGTGCCTGGTCTGCGGCACGGAGGTGCGGACGGAGGAGCACGCCGCGCGGAACCTGTTCTGGTGCCCGTCCTGCCAGCAGGCCTGAGGCCGTCCGGCCGGGCGGGCCGCCGGGTCGGTCGCCGGGTCGGTCGCCGAGTGGGTCAGCAGACGGCGGCGGAGGGCTCGTTGTGCTCCCCGGCGACGCACTCGTCGAGCAGGGGGCGCATGCTCTCGTCCACGAGCCGGTAGCGCACCACGCGGCCGTCCTTGTCCCCGGTGACCACGCCCGCCGTCCGCAGCAGCCGCAGCGCCTGCGAGACGGCGGTGTCGCGCATGCCGGTGGCGACGGCGAGGTCGGACACGGCGAGCGCCCCGGCCCGGTGCAGGGCGAGCAGCAGGGCGAGCCGCCCGGGGTCGGCGAGCAGGGAGAAGCGCTCGGCCCAGGACCGGACGTGCGCGGGATCGCCGATCGCGGCGATGGCCTCGCAGACCCGGTGCCCGTCGATGGTGCGGTGGCCCGCGCGGTCGGCCGGTACGAGATGCATACCGACATTCTGGCAGGGCGGGCCCCGGTCGGCGGTCCGCCCGGGCCGGCGGCGCTACGCCGCCGCGAGCAGCAGGGTGCCGGCGACGGCGAGCCCGGCGCCGACCACCTGGACCGGGCGCAGCCGTTCCTTCAGCAGTCCGCGCGCCAGCAGCGCGGTGACCACCGGGTAGAGCGAGGCGAGCACGGCGGCCACCGCCGCCGAGCCGGCGTGCGCGGCCAGCGCGTACGCGGCGTTCCCGGCGACGTCGGCCAGCCCGACCGCGGTGAGCAGGGGCAGCCGGGAGCGCAGGTCCGGCAGCAGCCCGGCGGTGTCGGCGCCGCGCTGCTCGACCACCAGCGCGGCGCCGCCCACGGCGACGTTGACGAGCCGCTGGACGCACAGCACGAGCAGCAGCCCGCCGCCGGCCGAGGCCCGGGAGAGCAGGGCCATGTTGGCGCCGAAGCCGAACGCGGCGGCCAGGGTGAGCAGCAGGGCCGTGCGGGCGGCGGACGGCCCGCCGCGCTCGGGGCCGCCGGCCAGCACCACACCGGCCACGGCCACCGCGATCCCGGCCAGCTGGCCGGGGCCCGGCCGCTCGCCGAGCGCGAGCCCGACGCCGACCGGCACCGCGACGCCCACGGTGGCCAGCGGGGACACCACGCCCATCGGGCCGAGCGCGAGTGCCCGGTAGAAGGCGAGCATCGCGAAGGGGCCGATCACTCCGGCGGCGACGGCGTACCAGAGCGCGGGGGAGGCGTCGGCCCAGCCGCCGGTGGCGAGGACGGCGAGCAGGAGGACGACGGTGGCCGTGGCCTGGGAGACGACCACGACGGCGAGCGCGGGCAGCCGGCGGGTGAGGACGCCGCCGCCGAAGTCGCCCAGGCCGGTGAGCAGGCTGGCAGTGAGGGCGAGCAGGGCGGTCACGGGAGGGACCGGGGGATCGAGGACAGCACGATGCACTCCGCAGTACAGTCAGGTGGACTTGTTGCCGGATCGGCAGCGTAGTGCACTGAACTGAACTCGGCCGAACAATATTCTGTACGTCTCGTACAGTGGACACCGGAGGGCTGCCCGCGTGCCGGACCCCGACCTCGTCTCCCGGGCGCTCGCCCGCAACCTCAAGCGGCTGCGCGCCGAGCGCGGCCACACCCTGGACGCCCTCGCCGCCCGCTCCGGGGTGAGCCGCGGCATGATCGTCCAGATCGAGCAGGGCCGTACCAACCCGAGCGTGGCCACCGTCGTCCGGCTCGGCGACGCGCTCGGCGTCTCGATCGCCACGCTGCTCGACTACGAGGAGGGGCCGGACGTCCGGATCATCCCCGGCGACCAGGCCGTCCCGCTCTGGACCGGCGTCAGCGGCGGGACGGGCACCCTGCTGCACGGGATCGAGGCGCCCGGGCCGCTGGAGCTGTGGGAGTGGCGGATGGAGCCGGGCGAGGAGTACTCCTCCGAGCCGCACCCGGCCGGGACGGTGGAGATCGTCCGGGTCGACGAGGGCGAGCTCACGCTGGTGCACGACGGCGCGGGCCGCCCCGTCCCGGCCGGCAGCACGGTCTCCTTCGACGCGGCCTACGCGCACGTCTACCGCAACGCGGGGGACCGGGTGCTGCGGCTGACCATGGTGGTCTCCGTCCCGCCGCCGCGCTGAGGCGGCTCCGCGCGTGCCGAAGCGGCGCCTCCCCGCGGTGGGGGAGGCGCCGCTTCGCGTTGTCCGGCGCGGTTCAGCGCTCCTCGCGGAAGTCGACGTGCCGACCGGCCATCGGGTCGTACTTGCGCAGCACCATCCGGTCCGGGTCGTTCCGGCGGTTCTTGCGGGTCACGTACGTGTAGCCGGTGCCGGCGGTGGAGCGGAGCTTGATCACGGGGCGCAGTTCGCTGCGGGCCATCGGGGCCTCCTGGGGGTCGGGGGTGCGGTCGGCTCGAAACCGTACACCGAAATGGAAGTCATTTTCATGTGGTGTAACGTGAGCCCGGTCCTGCCCATTCCCGGATCCCCGGGTACCCGGACGCCAGGGAGCACCCATGTCCGCACACTGCCAACTCACCGGCCGCCGCCCCGGGTTCGGCAACGCGATCTCGCACTCGCACCGCCGCACCCCGCGCCGCTTCGACCCCAACATCCAGCGCAAGCGCTACTGGCTGCCCAGCGAGGGCCGGTACGTCCGGCTCGTGCTCAGCGCCAAGGGCATCCGCACCGTCGACGCGATCGGCGTCGAAGCCGCCGTCGCCCGCATCCGGGCGCGAGGGGGGAAGGTCTGATGGCCAAGCGGAGCAAGATCGCCAAGAACGAGCGGCGGCGCGCCCTCGTCGCCCGGTACGCCGAGCGCCGCGCCGAACTCAAGCGGGCCATCGCCCACCCCGGCACCGGCCCCGCCGAACGCGCCGCCGCCCGGGCCGAACTCGCCCGCCAGCCGCGCGACGCCAGCGCCACCCGGGTGCGCAACCGCGACGCCGTCGACGGCCGTCCGCGCGGCTACCTGCGCGCCTTCGGCCTCTCCCGGATCAACCTGCGGGCACACGCGCACGCCGGCCACCTGCCCGGCGTGCGCAAGGCCAGCTGGTGAGCGCCGTGGAAGCGGTCAGGCTGCCCGTGGTCGTGGTCGGCGGCCTGCACGCCGACGAACGCCGCGATGCCGTCCGGGAGTTGGCGGAGGCGGCGGTGGACGCGGTGATCCTGCGGCACGACCTGCGGGACGCCGCGCGCGGCCTCGTCCACCGCGAACTGCGCGACGGGCGCGGCGCGTTCGACCGGGCCGAGGTGCCGCTGCCCAACGACTGCCCCTGCTGCGCCCTGCGCGAGGACCTGCTGCCCAGGCTGCTGGACTTCGCCGAGAACGGCCGGTACGGGCTCGCGATCGTCGAGCTCTGGGGCGGCAGCGACCCGCACCCCGCCGTCGAGGTGATCGCCGGGGGAGAGGCGGACGGGCGCTGCGCGGCCGACCTGCTGGAGATCGCGGGCGTCGTCACCGCCGTCGACCCGGACCGGCTGCTCGGCGAACTCTCCGTCCCCGACGAGCTGGTGGAGCACGGCGAGCACACCGCCCGGCAGGACCGGCGGACCCGGGCGGAGGCGCTCGCCCACCAGGTCGAGTACGCCACCACCCTCGCCGTGCCGCGCGCCACCGCGCACGCGCCGGGGCTCGCGCTGCTGCGACAGCTCCACCCCACCGCCCGGATCGTCCGGCTCGGCAGCGGCGCGCTCACCCGGGCCGCGCTCGGCGGCTTCGACGTCCCCGCCGCCCGCGACCGCGTCAACCCGGCGATCGCGCTGCTCCCCCAGGAGGGCGACGAGGCCGGCGTCGCCACGCTCGTCTGGGAACGGCGCCGGCCCCTGCACCCGGACCGGCTGCACCGGGCGCTCGACCTGCTCGTCCCGGCCGCGCAGCGCAGCCGAGGGCGGTTCTGGCTCGCCAACCGGCCCGCGCTGATGCTCGGGTGGGACGCGGCCGGGGCCAACCTCGCCGTCGAGGAGTGCGGGCCCTGGCTCGGCTCCGTGCCCGACGCCGTCTGGGACCTCTACCCGCCGGCCCGCCGGGCGGCCGCCGCCCTCGACTGGCACCCCGTGCACGCCGACCGGGTGCAGCAGCTCAGCTTCACCGCGCACGGGCTGGACGTCGACGGCATCACCGAGCTGCTCGACTCCTGCCTGCTCACCGACGCCGAACTCGCCGCCGGCGAACCGGGCTGGAAGGCCCTGCCGGACGGCTTCCAGGACCTGCTCGACCCCGTCTGCTGAAGGAGCCGCCCGTGCGCCGACGACCCGCCCCCTCGAAGACCCGGCCCGACCCGCTGACGGCGGCCGGCATCGAATACATCGACTACCAGGACACCGACCTGCTGCGCCGCTTCGTCTCCGACCGGGGCAAGATCCGCAGCCGCAGGGTCACCCGGCTCACCGTTCAGCAGCAGCGGGCGATGGCCCGGGCGATCAAGAACGCCCGCGAGATGGCCCTCCTCCCGTACGCCTCCGGCACCACCCGATAGGAGCCCCCGATGGCAGTCCCCAAGCGCAGGACCTCCCGCAGCAACACCCGGCACCGCCGCGCCCAGTGGAAGGCGAAGGCCCCCGAGCTCGTCCCCGTCACCCTCAACGGCCGCAAGCTGCTCGTCCCGCAGAACCTCGTCCCCGCCTACCGGCGCGGGCTGCTGGGGGAGGAGGAGGCGTAGGCCGCCGCGCGGGCGGCGAGGCGGGGGGAGGAGGGGCGCGGC
>NZ_JZKH01000058.1 GCF_000961885.1 Streptomyces rubellomurinus | reverse complement strand
TATCAGATGTTTTCCGCTCCGTTTTCCGGGGCTTCGTCATCCAACTCGCCGGTGTCTTCCGGGGCTTGACGCCCCGTCCGACGTTTCAAACTCTAGCCGGTCCCCGCTCCGAAAAGCGAATCCAGCAGAGTCCGACCGCAACCCGATAAAACGCGCACGCCGAATACGCACCCTGCCGTGCTGCGAAAACGCAAAACCGGCCCAGTGCGAACCGGGAAGTGGTGTTTCGAAGGATTGGCCGCCCCGGGACCGTCCGCGCCGATGCGTGTCCGGTGCTCCCTGCCGAGCGACTGGGAGACAGTACCCCCGCCCGGCGCCCGACACAAGTTGCCGGGTCAGTCAGGCCTCGGCGGCCAGTCGGCGGCCCTGTTCGAGGAACTGCGGCCCGGCGAGGACCAGCTCGGCCACCGCGTGCAGGGAGCGGCGGGTGCGTACCAACGTCTCGCTGTCCATGGAGGCATCGTCTCCCCCGGGGCGGGCCCGCGCACGGCCTCCCCCACGGAGGGGCGGTGGCCGGCCGACGAGTCGGCCGGCCACCGCCCGTCGCTCACGCCAGCGGGCGGCAGAGCAAGGCGTCCGGGACGCCGTAGTGCAGCCAGCGCCAGGTGTAGGCGACGCCGGCGACGTACTCGTCGTCCCCGCACTGGCCCTTGTAGTGGCCCGGCGCCCAGTCGCTCGCCGCCGATCCGCCGGCGGCGGGCCGGTTGTCGCCGTGGTCGAACCAGACGTCGCGGCCGGCGGTGGGCAGCCGGGTCGCCGCGGGGGCGCAGAGCAGGGCCGACATGGCGTCGCTGTGCACCGCGTACCCGACGGCGAAGGTGTTGTCGGGGCACTGGAGCTTGTTGTAGCCGGACGCCCAGTCTCCCCCGGTGACGTACCGCTCGTCGGTCACGGTCACCCAGGCGCCGGCGCCCGCCGCGGGCTCGCCGGCGTCGGTGCACAGGCCGCGGCTGTCGCCGCGGCCGAGGCCGGTGAGGCGCTGGCCGTCCGGGCAGTCGCCCTTGCGGTTGCCACCGCTCCAGTCCGGCAGGGCGAGCATCCGGCGGGAGACGTTCTGGTCGCCGTGGTCGAGGTCGAGCATGTTCCAGTGGTTGACCGGGGCGACCGGGCCGGTCAGCGAGGGGGCGTCGACGAGCTTGTTCCAGTCGGTGGCGCGCCAGTCCCCGGGGTCGTTCAGGCCGAGCCGCTTGCCGGTGGGGTCGTAGGAGAGCAGCGCCCAGGTGTCCAGCGGCCTGCCGTTGGCGTCGGCCCAGCCGACCAGGGGCCAGATGGCGAAGTCGGTGTCGTTCTTGGCCAGGAGGTCGGTGAAGGTGTGCAGCCAGGACTGTTCCTTGGCGTCGGTGGAGCCGCGGCCGCCCGCGCCGAACTCGCTGATCCACACCGGGGCGGTGAAGTGCTGGCCGGCCCGGGTGACGAACAGGGCCTCGTCGTCGACGACCTGGGCCAGCTGCTCCGGGGTGAAGTCCTCGTAGCGGGGGTCGCTCGTCGCGCCCGGCCCGCTGCCCGCGCCGGTGTTGGCCGGGCCGGTGTAGGCGTAGAAGTGGGCGGAGTAGACCAGCTTGCCGGAGTCGATCAGGGTGTGGGAGAGGGTGCGGACCGGGGTGAGCATCGGGCGGCCGTGGCTGAACACGGCGGCGGGGATGCCGTACCAGTTGATGCCCTCCATGATGACGAGCATGTCCGGGTCCGCCCCCAGGATCCGGTTTCCGGCCTCCTCGAAGGCGGCGTACTCGTCGTGGGCGTCGCCGAGGCCCCAGTTGGGGTCGTCCCAGGTATCGCGGCGGACCTCGTTGCGCAGATCGGCGCCGACCACCCGCTTGTTCGCCCGGTAGCGGTTGACCATGAACACCCAGTCGTCCTCCCACTGCTGGGTGCTCTGGCCGCTGTTCCAGCGCTCGTTGCCGTCCAGGCCGCAGCAGAAGCGGTAGCCGGTGGTGTGGTTGTTGAGGATGACCGCGAAGCCGTCCGCGCTGAGGGCTTCCACGACCGCGTCGTACACCTGCAGTGGAGTGCGGCCGCGCAGTTGGGGGTTGGCGGTGACGGCGGAGTCCGGCACGGGGGTGGTGTCGTGGATCATCGCGTCGGCGAACGGCAGCCGGATGCTGTTGAGGCCCAGTCCGTGGAAGTCGGCCAGGAGTTGGGCCATCGGCACCCGGTCCAGGCCGAGCGGGATGTTGTGCGAGACCTGTCCCGCCTGGTTGTTCGCGGGGTCGTCGGTGTCCCCGCTTCCCTGCCAGGTGCCCTGGGCGCCGGCCCAGTTGGCCGCCTTGAGCTTGAAGCGCTCGCCGTTCGCGTCGACGACGTACCGGCCCCGGGTGCTCAGCGGCCCGGTCCAGGACGGCGTCGTACGGGCGGCGGCCGGGGCCGACCGGTGTACGGCGGCGGTGTCGGCCGGTACGGCGGCACCGGGCGGCGCGGTGGTCAGGGCGAGCGCGGGCAGGCACACCGCCAGGGCGAGGGCGCGTAATCCACGTCCGTATCCAAGTCCGTTCATGGCAGTCCCAGGTGTGGTGAGGGTGTCGGGCCGCCGGTGGCGGCCGGGCGCTTGAATGCGCTCAGCCAAGATAGGGCGGGCCGCGTGCGCCCGGACACCCGCACCCCGGATTCGCCACGGTCGGGGGCAGCACGGCGGGCGGCCCCGCCGCCGAGCGGATCGTCGGCGCCGGGTCCGCCCAGCCGGGTTGTCAGAAGGCGGAGTTGGCGAACCAGTGCGCCAGCAGCTCCTCGTCCCCGGCCAGTTCGACGCCGTCGGCGGCGCGGTCGAGGCGCCCGTACAGGAGGAGCAGCAGGTCGGCGGCGGTGGCCCGGACGGTGGCGTCGGCGGTCGCGTCCGCGCCGTCCGGGACGAGGCCGAAGCTGTCGGGGTGCAGGTGCACCAACCAGTCGCCGTCGCCGTCGGTGCGGGTGAAGCGGATGGTGCGGTCGCCGCCGCGCAGTTCGGCCGTGTTGGGGGCGAAGAGGGTGGCGAAGGGCAGGTTGGCGAGGAACTCGTCCACGCCGTCGGCCGCCAGGGCCGGGTCGATGTCGGGCTCCAGGCCGAGCGCGGACTCGGCGTCGACGCGGTGGACGAGGGTCTCGAACAGCATCCGGCGCACCCAGAACCGGGCGTGCTGGTCGGCGCCCCAGGCCCACATCGGCGCGTCGAGGTCGCCGTGCGCGAACGTCGCGGCGGCCTCCTCGGCGGCCTCGGCCAGCCAGGCCGGGTACTGCTCCGGGGCCTCGGGCAGCCGCAGGTCGACGTCCCGGCTGCGCGGCGGCTCCTGGATGCGCTGCTGGAGCAGGACGGTGAACCAGCGCTGGGCGCTGCCGGTGTGGCGGACGAGGTCGGCGAGGTTCCAGTCCGGGCAGCCGGGCACCGGCAGGGTCGGGTCCGCGTGCTGCACGGCGGCGACGAAGCGGGCGGTCTCGGCGGCGACGGCGGCGCCGTGGTCGAGCGGGGTCATGGACGTGGTCTCCGGGGCGGGTCGCGGCGGTTCGGAATGGCGATGGTGATGGTGATGGTGCTGGTGATGGCTTGCGCGCTCAATGTTTCATCGCGTGAAGCAAGTGTCGGTGACGCTAGGCCTGAAAGGTTGAGCTTGTCAAGCATCTCTCCCCGCGCACCCGCCCCCCACCCGGGCCGGCCCGGTCGAATCCGGGGATCGGTGGATGGTCCCGGCCTCCGCCGTTGATCATGGAGTCGACAGGTGTGGGTACGCCGAAGGGGAACGGCATGGCGGGGGTCGTCGGCACGGATGTGGCCGGGGCGTTGGCGGGTGGCGGGGTGGCGGCGCAGGAGCGGATCCTGGCGGAACGGTCGGCGGAGGTGGCCGACGAGATGGCCAACGGGTTCACCCGTCGGCATCCCGAGTTCGCGGCGAAGTCGGGGTTCGCGCGCTGGCAGCTCGCGGCGGTGGCGGTGGCCGTCGCCGGTGTCGTGGCGGGGGTGGTGGTCGCGCCGCTGGTCGTCCTGGCGCTGCTGACCGCCGTGGCCACGGCCTACAGCCTGCTGCACGCGGTGGTCGCGCTGGCCGGGCTGCGGCGCGGGCGGCGCACGGGGACCGAGCCGGAGGCGGAGGCGGGCGCGGCGCCGGACGATCCGCCGGTACCGGACGCACAACTCCCGTTCTACACCGTGCTGGTGCCCGCCTACCGGGAGGCCGAGGTGATCGGCGGGCTGGTGCGCCACCTCGCCGGGCTGGACTACCCGCCGGACCGGTTGGAGGTGCTGGTCCTGGTGGAGCGGCACGACCCGGACACCCTGCGCGCGGTGCTGGCGGCGGACCCGCCGGATTTCCTGCGGGTCGTCCGGCTCCCGCCCGGTCCGCCGCAGACGAAACCCCGCTCGGTGAACCTCGGACTGATGCTGGCGCGCGGCGACCTACTGGTGATCTTCGACGCCGAGGACCGTCCCGACCCGGCCCAACTGCGGCGCGTCGCGGCCAGGTTCGCCGCCGGCGACGAGCAACTGGCCTGCGTCCAGGCGCGGTTGCTGTTCCACAACGCCGCCGTGAACCGACTGACCACGCAGTTCGCGATGGAGTACGCGCTGCGCTTCGGGCTCTCCCTGCCCGGGATGGTGCGGCTGCGGCTGCCGATCCCGCTCGGCGGCACCAGCAACCACTTCCGCACCGCCACCCTGCGCGCGCTCGGCGGCTGGGACGCCTGGAACGTCACCGAGGACGCCGACCTCGGGATGCGCTGCGCCGCGCTGGGCTACCGCACCGAGACCGTCGAGTCGGTCACCTGGGAGGAGGCGGTCGACGCCCTCGGCCCGTTCATCCGCCAGCGCACCCGCTGGTTCAAGGGGTTCCTGCTGACGGCGGTGGTGCACACCCGCCACCCGCTGCGGACGCTGCGCCGGTTCCGCGCCTCCGGCACGCTCGTCCTGCTGGGCGTCGTCGCGGGCGCCCCGCTGACGGCCCTGCTCCAGCCGGTGACGACCGCCCTCACCGTGCTCGCCGTCGGCGGCCGGCTGTGGTCGCCCATCGGTGCCGGACTGGTGGTGCCGGTGCTGGTGGCGCAGGCCGGGTCGATCGCGGCGCAGGTCGCCATCACCTTCGCCGCGGCCGGACGGGCCGGGCTGGCCGCGCCGTGGCGGGCGGTGTTCGCCCCGCTGTACTCGGTGCTGTGGTGGGTCGCGGCCTGGCGGGCGGTCTTCCAGCTGGCGTTCTCGCCGTTCAGCTGGGAGAAGACCCCGCACGGCGCCGCCGGGGGTGTTCGTGAACCGGACGCCGCCCCGGCGGGCGCCCGGGGGCGCGTCGGTACCGGCTGACACGCGCCGCCGGGCTCGCACCAGGGACGAACTCCACTGCCGCCTGGGCGACTTCGGGGCGGGCGGCGGACGACCGGTCAGCGCGCCGCGGCGGTCCGGATCCAGTCGCTGTAGGCGCCGGTGCCGAGGAAGGCCGCGGCCTCGCCGCCACCACGGGCGCGGTCGGTGCCGGAGGGGTGGTTCGGCGCGCCGGCGAGGCCGACGAGGGTCCCGCCGACCATCAGCGGGTTGCCGTCGTCGCCCCGGCGCAGGTGCGCGCCGTCCGGGACGGCGCACAGCAGCCACCGGTCGACGGCCCGGCCGGCACCGCCGCAGGCGCCGCGCACCGCCACGGTCACCCGGGCCGCGCGCAGCGTCGGGGAGCGGACGGCGGAGGGGCCGGCCGCGCCCCAGCCGGAGACCGTGCCCACCGTGCCGGGCGAGGGGTCGGTGCCCTGGCCGGGCAGGCCGACCGCCTTCAGGCCGGGGCCGAGGTCGAGCGGGGCGGCGAGGGTGAGGACGGCCAGGTCGGCGCGGCCGGTCGTCTGGTCGTAGTCGGGGTGCAGGGCCACCTTCGCGACGGCCCGCGCCCCGGGCCTCGACGGGGCCGGGCCCGGCTTCGTCCGGCCCTCGGCGGCGGCGGGCCGGACGGCCAGTTGGGAGTGCGCCATCACGTCGGCGCAGTGCGCGGGCACCAGCACGGTGGTCGCGCCGAGGACGCCGCCGGCGCAGATGTGCGTGCCGCGGTACTCCAGCGACACCTGGTACGGGTACCGGGCCGGATCGGCGTCCCAGCCACCCTCGATCGCCGCGGCCGGGGTCGGCGCCAGCGCGAGCGCCCACGCCGCCGTCGTCGCCAGACCGCCCCGCCCGAGGACGCCGCGCCCGGTGGCGCCCCGGCCAGCCTGCCCACCGAACATCCGATCATCCTCCTGGTCATCACCGCATCGGCACCGCTGCACCACGAGTGCCCATCACTGCCCGCTCGGCGGCACGGCCATGTCCGACCACCGCCCGCGTCCCCGCAACGGCCCCAAAAGGACGTGGACGATCCGACCGGCCGGAACCGGCCCGGCCCCCGGCCGCCCGTCAACTGCGCGCGGGGGCCGCGACGTTGGTGGCCGCGGCCGGAACGGACCCGCTCGGGCCGCGCGCCGGCGCGGGAACCTGCGAGCGAGTCGGCCGGCGAGTCGGCGAGCGAACCCGCAGTGCCATTCGGGTCATCCCGGCGCGGCGCCGGGCCGTCGGAGCCTGCCGCCGGATACCGTCCCGCTGGCTCCTTCGGACAGCAACGCCGCAGGTCAGCAGTGCCGCAGATCAGTAGTGCCAGATGTCGGCAGTGCCGTAGGTCGGCAGTGCCGCGCGTCAGCACTGTCGTAGCTCAGCAGTGCCGCAGGCCGGCTTCGCCGTCCGGAGCAACCGTCCACAGTCCTCGGCGTGCACACCCCCGCCGACCGGTCCCGAGTGTCAGGAAATCCAGCCTTGATCTCTCTTCGTCGCCTCGCGTCGCTGACCGTTCCCACCCTCGCCGCCTCGGCGCTCACCGTGGGCGTGTTCGCCGCCCCGGCCGCACACGCGTCGTCGCCCGGCGTCCGGCACTCCTGCTCGCACACGTGTCACCACGGCATCGGGCACGTCGCCAACGCCGCCACCACCGTCGGCGACCCGGTCACGGTGGACGTCTTCCGCGCGGACGGCTTCGCCGGCGGCACCATCCTCGACGTGGAAGCCCCCAAGCACGGCAGCGTCACGGTCAACCCGGACTCGACCCTCACCTACACCCCGGCCGCCGGCTTCGTCGGCAAGGACTGCTTCACCTACTGGGCCCGCACGGTGGACGGCGTGTGGTTCGAGCAGCGCGTCAAGGTCCGGGTCTTCGCCGACACCAGCGGCGCGGACTTCACCAACTCGACGATCACCAACCCCGACACCCCCGACATCGTCCCGCTGGTGGGCGGCGCCCCCGGCACCGTGCTGGTCGCCGTGGACAACCCGATGCACGGCACCGTCCACATGAACGGCGACAACACCGTCACCTACACCCCGGCCCCGGGCTTCGTCGGCTTCGACGACTTCCTGATCACCGGGCAGGCGCCGGACGGCACGGTCATCGTCGAGAACGTGGCCGTCCAGGTCGGCTGCCCCTAACCTCGCCCCACCGCCCGTCCCACCGCCCGCCCCAACGGCCGGCCCGGCGTCCGCACCCGCGGAGGCCGGGCCGGCCGCACTCCGTCTCCGCGCAGCCGTCCTGGACCCGCGGGCCCCCGGCGGACGGCGGACCTCACGCGGCATCGGCAGCGGCAACCCGGAACACCGGGTACCCGGGGGCGATGCGGAGCAGTTCCTCGGCCGGGGCGTCGGGGCCGACGCCGTCGAAGAACGTCGCGACCTGCCAGTTCCAGCGGCGCAGGTAGGCGCGCAGCACCTCGGGCTTGTCGGCGTCGGGGAGCTCGGTGGCGCGGAAGACCTCGACCCGGCGGCCGACGCGCAGTTCGCCGGTGCCGACGGCGCGCAGGTTGCGCACCCACTGGGTGTGGCCGCGCGGGGCGACCAGGTAGCGCTCGCCCTCGTGGATGAGCAGGTTGACGGGGGTGGTGCGCCACTCGCCGCTCTTGCGGCCGCGGACGGCGAGGATGCGGGAGCCGAAGAGGCTGATCCCGACCTTGGTGAGGCCGCCGACCAGGCCGTTGGACAGCTTCCCGGCGGTGGCGGCGAACTTGGTCTCGGGGACGATCTGGCGGGCGGCGGGGCGGGGCGACTGCTCGGGCTGCGACATCGGGACTCCTCGGCTCGGCTCTGCGACTCTGCGACTGGCGCTTCCGTTCGAGAGCACTGCTCTCGTTTCGACGTGATTCAGCTTGGCACGCGCCGACGCCGAAAGCAAGAGCAGTGCTCTCGCTTGTGTGCGGCGCTCCGACATGTGGCAGGCTGGTGCGCATGCCAGCGATCCGCACCGCCCGCGAACGGGCCCGCGAGGAACTCACCCGCGAGATCAAGCAGGAGGCCCGCCGCCAGCTCGCCGCCTCCGGCGCCCAGCAGCTCTCGCTGCGGGCCGTCGCCCGCGAGCTCGGCATGGCCTCCTCCGCCCTGTACCGCTACTTCGCCAGCCGCGACGAACTCCTCACCGCGCTGATCATCGACGCCTACACCGAGCTCGGCGACGCCGCCGACCAGGCCCTCGCCGCCACCGAGGACGGCACCCCCCGCGAACGCTGGCGGGCCGTGTGGCACGCCGCCCGCGACTGGGCCCGTGCCAACCCGCACGAGTACGGCCTGGTCTTCGGCACGCCCATCCCCGGCTACGCGGCACCCCAGGCCACCATCGAACCGGCCGGCAGGCTGCCGCTCGCCCTGCTCGGCATCGTCCGCGAGGCCCCCCTGCGCGCCACCCCGACCGCGCCCGCACCGCCGGGCGACCTGCCCGGACAGCTCACCGCCCTCGCCGCCGCCATGGCCCCCGGCCTGCCCCCGCTGGCCCTCGCCCGGGCGGTGTCGGCGTGGGTCCAGCTCATCGGCCTGATCGGCGTCGAACTCCACGGCCACCTGGTCGGCGGCTTCGAGCCGGCCGACGACCTGTTCGCCTGGACGGCCGAGCAGACCGCCGAGGCGATCGGCCTCTGACGCCGCCCCGCCCCCTGTCGGCCCCGCACGCGCGTCCGCCCGCCCGGGAGGTGCTCCCGGACGGGCGGACGCGGACGCCGCGGGCCGCCGCTACATCGGCTTGGGCCGGATCATCGCGAACGGCGCGCCCTGCGGGTCGGCGACCACCGTCATCCGGCCGGCCATCATGTCGAAGGGCGCCGCCAGGACCGTCCCGTTGCGCTTGACCACGGCGTCGACGCTGGAGTCCACGTCGTCGACCGCGAAGTAGGACAGCCAGTGCGCCGGAGTGCCGGGCGGGTCGTTGGCGAGCAGCGAGGCGCCGCCGACCGCGCGGCCGCCGACCATCAGCGACCAGTACTCGGCGCCCTCCATCTTCTCGATCTCGATGCCGAAGGCCTCGCCGTAGAACCCGGTGGCGCCCTCGATGTCGTCGGTGTGCAGCTCGTTCCAGGTCAGCGCGCCGGCCTCGTTGACCACCACGGCCCCGGAGAAGTCCACGGCCTGCCAGACGCCGAACACCGCGCCCTGCGGGTCGGCGGCGACCAGCATCCGGCCGAGCGTGCCCACGTCCAGCACCGGGACCAGCAGGGTGCCGCCGGCGCGGACGATCGCCTCCTGGGTGGCCTCCGCGTCGGTGGTGGCCAGGTACGTCGTCCAGACCGTGGGCGGCTCCGGCATCCCCTCGGGGGCCGTGGCCGGGCCGATGCCGGCGGCCGGCTTGCCGTCGAGGGTGCAGACCGCGTACCCGCCGAACTCCGGCGGACCGACCTGCCCCTGCCAGCCGAACAGGTCACGGTAGAAGTCCAGCGCGGCCTGCTGGTCCTGCGCCATCAGATCGATCCAGCACGGGGTGCCGGTCGGGTACGGGGTCGTGACGTCGGGCATGCTCGTCCCTTCCTGGGTGAGGTCCCCCGCCCGTCACCCTCCCGCCGCCGGGCCGCCTCCGCCACCCGAAACGCCGGGCCCGCGCGGACGGTCACCCGCCGTTCAGGCGCTCGCGGCCCCGGGTTCGCCCACGACGACCGCGCCGACCGCGCCGACCGCGCCGCCCGGGGCCCGGCCTGCGGTCGCGGCCCTGCCGAGGACCCTGCGGGCGCAGAGCGCGGCCAGCAGCGCGGCGACGACGGCGCCCACCACGGCCGAGGCGGTCCAGCCCTTGCCGTCCGTCGCGACGGCCACCGCGATGACCTGCGCGAAGTACGTCCCGCCCGCCGCCAGCGCCGCCCGGCCCCGGCCCACGGACCCCGGCGACCGCTCCAGCCCCCGGGCCAGCACCACGCCCACCGCCAGCCCCGGCAGGGCGGCGTTCACCATGCCGAACACCGCGAGCACCGGCCAGAACGACAGCACGAAGGGCGCGCCTTCCAGCCGCTCCGGAAGGGTCGTCGCGACCAGCGCCAGGACGATGACCGTCACCAGCCCGACCGCCGCCCCCACCCCGTACCCGAGACCACGCCACACCACGGCCGACTTCGCGCTCATGCCGAACCTCCTCCCCGCCCGGACCACGCCCGGCGCCGATCATGCTAGACCCACCCACCGACAGCCCCCCGGGGTGGTGGGTCCGGCGCGCGACCTGCGCCCTCGCACCGGAAAGCCGACGGCGGGCGGCCGCCCGGCAGCCGCCCGCCGAGCGGGTCTCGCCCGTACCGGGTTCATACAGAGTTCATCCGGCGCGGCGCCACATCTGCCGCTCCGGGGCCCGGCACGAATCATGCTGGCCCGCCCACCGGCCGACCCGCCGGAGTGGGTGGGCCCAGCGCGTGACCTGCGCGCCCGTACCCAAAAGGCGACGGCGGGCGGCTGCATCGCAGCCGCCCGCCGAGCGGGTCTCGCCTGTACTGGGTTCACACAGAGTTCATCTGACGGGGCGTCACACCCCGGCCGGCACCTTCGCGGCCGGCTCGGCGGCCGCGCCGCGACGGCCCGGCAGCAGCTGGTCGAGCGCCAGCGCGCCCGGCCCGGTGAAAATGATCAGGAAGAAGGCCCAGCAGAACATCGCGGCCGCCTCGCCGTGGTTCTGCAGCGGCAGCAGCGCGTCGCCCTGGTGCTCGACGAAGTAGGCGTAGGCCATCGAGCCGGAGGCGATCAGCGCGGCACTGCGGGTGAACAGCCCGCCGAGCACCAGGAGGCCCGCCGCGAACTGGATGAGCGCCGCCCACCAGTACGGCCAGACACCGAACTCGACGGTCTTGCCCTCCCCCATGCCCATCGAGCCGCCCCAGATGCCGAACAGGGACGAAGCTCCGTGGCCGAGGAACAGGAAGCCGGTCACGATCCTGAACAGGCCTATGACATAAGGCTTTGCGGTTTCGAGGTACTGATTGACGACAGGCATGACAGACCCTTTCGGGGACAACGAACAGGGGTGCATCTGACGGGGCAGCAGCTTAGAAAGTCTTTAGTTGATCGCGCAACCGTTCGGGAAGGTCCGTTACACGGCCGGTCACACCCGTCAGGGCCGCGCCAAACCTGAATCCGAGCGGGATTCGCGGCCGCGACGGCCGATGCGGCAGAGTTGCCGCATGAGGGAGCGAAGCGAGCGAATCATCGAGAGGTGCGCGTTGCGCGAAGCGCCCACCGAGCGCAGCGAGGCGGGCGCATGAGCGCGGACACCAGCAGTCGCAGCCCCGAGCGGGCCGCCCCGTCGAGCCGACGGCGGCCGGTCCAGCAGCGCAGCCAGGAGCGGTACGGCCGGATCCTGGACGCCTGCGCCGGGGTGCTCGACGAGGTCGGGGCGACCGCGCTCACCACCAAGGAGGTCGCCCAGCGCGCCCAGGTGCCGATCGGCACGCTCTACCAGTTCTTCGCGGGCAAGGAGGACCTGCTCGCCGCGCTCGCGTCCCGCAACCTCGACCACTACCTCCAGCGGCTGGACGACCGGCTGGCGGCGGCCGCGCCGGTCGGCCCGGCCGCCTTCACCGACCTCGCGGTGGAGGAGTTCGTCGCCATGAAGCGCACCGTGCCGGGCTTCGGGCAGGTCGACTTCGGCCTCGCCGGTCGGGCCGTACCGGTCGGCGTCCGGGACGACCAGCACCTGCTGGACGCGGGCGTCGACAACAACACGGCCGTCGCGCTGCGCCTCCAGGCCCTCGGCGGCGAGCTGTTCGCGACCGGCGACCCGGCCGCGCTCACCCTCGCCCTGCGGGTCGCGCTGGAGGCCGCGGACGCCGTCCTCAAGCTCGCCTTCCACAGCGACCCGGACGGCGATCCGGCGCTCATCGCCGAGTGCAAGCAGCTGGTCCGCGGCTACCTGGCGCAACGGCTGCCCACCCGCTGAGACCGCCCCGGCACCACCGGGCCCCAGCGTTGCGAGGGCGCCCCGGGCGCAGCACAGTGGATAGCGAACCGCCCGCGCGGGCGGCCGCCACGACGCGACGCGAGGAGCAGACCATGCACGCAGCGGTAGGCGACCAGCTCCACATCCACAGCAGCCGGGTCGGCATGGTGGACCAGAAGGGCATCATCACCGAGGTCCGCGGTCCGAACGGCGAGCCGCCCTACCTCGTCCGTTTCGAGGACGGCCACCGGGGCCTGGTCTACCCCGGGCCGGACTGCAACATCGAGCACACCGGCGAGAAGGCGAGCCGCTGACCGACGCCCGAGCCGCCCCGGCCCGCGCGGGGCGGTGAGGCGCGGTGTCCGCACCGTCGACCCCGCTGCCCGGGGCACTCGCCGGGCTCGCGCCACTGCTGGACCACTACGGGTACCTCGCGGTGGCGCTGCTCGTGCTGCTCGACAACTGCGGCGTCCCGGTGCCCGGGCAGACCATCCTGGTCCTCGCCTCGGTCTACGCGGGCACCGGGCACCTGGACTTCACCGCCGTGCTGCTGATCGCGGCCGGCGCCGCGGCGGTCGGCGACAGCCTCGGCTACCTGATCGGCCGCACCGGCGGGCGGGCCTTCGTCCACCGCTGGGGCCGCTACGTGCTGATCACCCCGGAGCGGCTGGCCCGCGCCGAGGGGTTCTTCGCCCGGCACGGCGGCAAGGTCGTCACCGTGGCCCGGTTCGTCGACGGGCTGCGCCAGACCAACGGCATCATCGCCGGCACCACCGGCATGGCCTGGCGCCGCTTCCTGCCGTTCAACCTGCTCGGCGCCGTGCTGTGGACAGGCGTGTGGGGAGGCTTCGGCTACCTCGCCGGGGCCCACATCGGCGGCGTGTACCGGACGGCGATCCGCTACCAGCTCTGGTTCGCGATCGGCCTCGGCGTGCTGGTCGCGGCCTTCCTGCTGCGCCAGGTGCTGCGCTACCGGCGGCGCCGCCGCGCGGACGGCGACGCCGGCGGGCCCGGCGAGAACGGGGAGCCGGACGAGAACGGGGAGCCGGACGAGAACGGGGAGCCCGGCGAGGCCGAGGGGCCCGAGGAGCCCGGCCGGCCCGGAGCGGCGGACTAGCTCCGGGCCGGCCGGGGCTCAGGCGAGCTTCTGGCAGAGCAGCGCGTACGGCCGCGCCGCCCAGAGCTGCCACCAGGGCTGGGTGTAGGCCAGGCCCGCGGCGACCTCGTCGTCGGCGCACTGGCCCTTCGCGAAGCCGTACGAGAAGTCACCGCCCGCCGCGCCGGCGGGGCGATTGTCGCCCTTGTCGAACCACAGCGTGCGGGTCGAAGTCCCCAGCGGGGCCGTGGACTTGGCGCACAGCGCGCCCATCGTCCGGCCGTTGCGGCTGTAGCCGGTCAGGACGGAACCGGCCGGGCACTGGGCCTTGGCGTAGCCGGGCGCCCAGTCGGTGGACACGTAGGTGCCGCCGTGGTCGACGACGTAGGTGTGGTCGGCGTCCCACGGGTTCGCCCGGGTGACGTCCGTGCACAGGCCGTTGTCGCCGCCGTGGCTGAGCCCGATCAGCCGGGTGCCGTCCGGGCAGGAGGCCTTGAGCGCCCTCGGGTCCCAGTCCGGCCGGGTCTTCAGGTAGGCGGAGCGGTTGTCGTCGAACAGGCCGGCGCTGAGCGCGGGCCAGTTCACCAGGGGCGCCGGCGGCTGACCGACGCTCACCGAGGTGAGCGGCCACTCGCGGTGGAAGGCGAGGAAGGGCAGGTCCGCCGACAGGATCGGGGTGCCGAGGATCGCGATCCGGGCCATCAGTGCCCCGTTGATGTCGAGCCCGCCGTAGAGGGCCGCCGTGCCGTTGACGGCCGGCCCGCTGCCGCTTCCGGCGCCGGTGCCGTCGAGGACGACGGAGCCGTTGACCGCGGCCCGCAGGTACGGCTCGATGGACGCCTTCACGCCGACCGTGTCGTACAGGGCGATCGAGCCCTCGGCGAGCAGGCCGGCCCGGGCCGAGGCGGAGCCCCTGAGGTCGAGGTGCAGCGGGGAGACGGTGGAGCTCCCGGGGTCGGTGGTGGTGGTCCAGCCGGGGCCCTTGACGTAGTCGGAGTGGACGCCCCACTGGCCGTCGTACGCCTGCTCGGCGTCGATGGTGACGGTGCCGTCCGCGCTGACGTCGGCGGAGAGGGTGAAGGCCAGGTTGATCACGACGGGCAGCGCCCCGACCATCACCACGGGGCTGGCGCTGTAGGTGGCCAGCGGGATCCGGATCGGCGTGGTGCTTCCGGTGAGGCCCGCGGAGACCCGCCAGTCCGCGTGCGCGCCCAGGGTGAAGCCGATCCTGGCCTGCTGGGGGTCGATCAGGCCGGCGCCGCCCTGGTAGGAGAAGTCGATGGCCGGGCGGAGCGACACCGAGCCGGAGAGCTTCAGCGAACTTCCGTCCGGCAGCGGGACGTTGGCGTCGGCGCTCAGCCCCAGACTGCCGGACACCGAGCCCTGGCCGGCGGTCGCGCCGAGGTCGGTGGTGACCTGGACGCCGCCGAGCTGCGGGTGGACCTCGAAGCTGCCCGGGCTGACGGCGCTGCGCAGGCTGGCGCTGGTGCCGCCGAGCAGTTCGGGGAGGGTGGCCGGGCGAGTGGTGACGGCCACCTTCCCGTCCGCGGTCGGCTGCACGCCGGTGACGGCGACCAGCGCGCCGTGCGGGGCCGCCGGGGTGGGCGGGCTGTCGATCAGCTGCCCGGGCTTGACGGCGGACGCGGCGTCGGCGGACGAGCCGTCAGCGGGCGCGGCCTGGGCCGACAGGGACCGCGGGCCGGTCGTGGCGGGTGCGAGCACGGCGGTGCCGGTGGCCGCGTCGTACGCGGCGAGCGCGAGGCCGGGGGCGTCGGCGGCGGTGGCCGGCGCGCTGCCCTGCGCCGGGGTCGCGACGGTGGCCGGGGTCGTGCCGGAGGCCGGGGGTGCGAGCGTCGCCGACGACGCGGAGGGGTCGCCGGACGGGTCGCCGGACGGGGCCGGGGCGGCGGTCGCGGTCGCCGTCGTGGGGGTGTCCGCAGCGGCCGGCGAGGCCGCCGCTCCGGTCAGGACGGCGCCGCAGAGGATGAGCACGCTGGTGGTGGCGGCGGCTGACAGCGTCAGCTTGCGCACGGTCACGTGGAGGGTCCCTTCGGGTCAACGGTGCTGGAGCAGTGCTGACTTGAGCTGAGGGAGCGTGGACCAGAGCGCGAGAAACAGCCCTGACCGGCGGGTAACATTACACTGACCGACCGCACGGTCGACAGGTCCGCGAACCTCCCGGTTCGCGAACACCGATATGCCATGACCCTGACACAAGGGCTTCCCCCGCCGTTCACACGACGGGCGGAATCCGCCGCCGGCGTCACAGTCGACGCCGGCGGCGATCCGACCGGACGGCGCCACCTAGCCCAGCGGGAACACCTCGAACGGCACCGCGAAGCGCGTCCCCAGCCGGCTGCCCGCGCCCCGGCCGAAGCCCTCCAGGAACTCGCGC
Source organism: Streptomyces rubellomurinus (assembly GCF_000961885.1). Taxonomy (GTDB): domain Bacteria; phylum Actinomycetota; class Actinomycetes; order Streptomycetales; family Streptomycetaceae; genus Kitasatospora; species Kitasatospora rubellomurina. The sequence goes on along the minus strand of NZ_JZKH01000058.1, from coordinate 34,957 downwards.
GGGTCGGCCATCGCCCCGCCCGCCCCGCCCAGGCCGGCCAGGTACGCCTTGTGCTCCGCCAGCGAGGCGACGCCGAGCTCGAAGTGCTCGGTGGTGTCCACCGCGTGCCGCGACTCCGGGGAGGCGGCCGCCCAGATCTGCCGCACGCCGTTCCACGGCTCGTAGCCCTCGTCCACCAGCTCGCGGAAGACCCAGCGGTTGCCCGCGTCCCGCACGCCGTCCAGGGTGGCCCGGCCGACCGCGATGTGGTCGGCCTGGTTGAGGAACACCCCGCCGTAGGTGTCGCGGAAGTTGCTGGTGATCACGATGTCCGGGCGGTGCCGGCGCACCGCGCGGGCGATGTCGCGGCGCAGCGGCAGCCCGTACTCGACGACGCCGTCCCGGTGCCCGAGGAACTCGACGGTCTCGACGCCGACGACGCGGGCCGAGGCGATCTGCTCGGCCTCGCGCAACGGGCCGCACTCCGCGGGGTCCATCGAGTCGATGCCGGCCTCGCCGCTGGTGACCATCACGTAGACGACCTTCTTGCCCTGGGACGTCCAGCGGGCGACGGCCGCGGCGCCGCCGTACTCCATGTCGTCGGGGTGCGCGACGACGGCCAGTGCGGTCTGCCAGTCCTCGTCGACGGGCTCGTAGGGCTCGGGGGCCTGCTCGGTCATGGTGTTCCGTCCTCGTGATCGTTCGGGCGTGCGGTGGTGACTCTAGAGGGCGGCGGATGTCGATGCGCCGTCAGACGCCCCCGTGCGACGGCGGAGTCGGGAACTCCGGCCCTGCCGCCGAAGTCGAACCGGGCGTGAACCGAATCCTGGTGCCGTTCCTGTACGGCGCGTTGGCGCTGCTCATCCTGGAGACGGTCGCCGTGGTGGCGGTGGCCGTCGCCGTCGCCCCGTGGCTCGGCGACGGGCTCTCGTGGCTGCCCCTGGTGCTCACGGTCGGCGCGGTGGCGTGGCTCAACGTGCGGGCGATCAGGGCGGTTTCGCGCATGGGCACGGCCGGGGAGCGACTCCGGCGGCGACGGCTGGCGCTGGCCGGGGCGGCGCTCGTCCAGCTCGCGCTGATCGCGTTCGGCGTCCGGCACGGGAACACCCCGCTCACCGTGGGCCCGGTCCTGGTGCTCGTCGCGGTCGCGCCGCTGGCGAGCCGGGCTTGCCCCTGACCCGCGGGTCAGGGTTTAGCGTCCGGGCACCGCGCGGCCGACCGGCCGCCCGCCCGCTGCCCGATTCCCGAGGAGCGCCGCCATGGCCCTGCCCACCACCGCCCGCGTCGTCCGGCTGACCCGAAAGCCCCAAGGGCTGCCCGTCGCCACGGACTTCACCGTCGCCGAGGAACCGCTGGCCGCACCCGGGCCCGGCGACGCCGTGGTCCGCAACCGGGCGTTCCTGGTCTTCCCGGGGCTGCGCACCCTGCTCGGCGACGAGGGCGCGAACCTGCCGCTGCCCCGGCTCGCGCCCGGGGACGCGCTGTTCGGCCCGGCCCTCGGCGAGGTGCTGGCCGCGCCGGAGGACGGGCCGCTGCACCCGGGCGACCTGGTCGTCCACCTGCACGGCTGGCGGGACGCGGTGGTCGCGGACACCGGTCAGTTCACGGTGGTGGACCAGGAGTTCCCCGAGCCGCTGGCGCTGATCTCGGCCGCCTCGGCCGGCTACGGCGCGCTGACCCGCACCGCCGAGGTCCGCCCGGGCGACGTGGTGCTGGTGACCGCGGCCGCGGGCGCGGTCGGCTCGCTCGCCGGGCGGATCGCCCGGCTGCTGGGCGCCGGCCGGGTCATCGGCACCACCCGCTCGCCGGACAAGGCCGAGCGGCTGGTCGCCGAACTCGGCTACGACGCGGCGCTGGTGCCCGGCGCGGCGCGGCCGTTCACCGAGCAGCTGGCCGAGGCGGCGCCGGACGGCGTGGACGTGGTGCTGGACCTGGTCGGCGGCGAGCAGTTGACCGCCGCCGTGGACGCGGCCCGGCCGGGCGCCCGGTTCGCCCTGGTCGGGGCCGTCGCCGGGCAGCTCGACCCCCGGCGCGGGGGCGGCAGCGCGCCGGCCGTCGTCGACACCTTCCGGATCGTCACCCTCGGCCTGAGCCTGCGCGGCTTCACCCTGCTCGACCACCCCGATCTGGAGGCCGAGTGGCGCGAACGGCTGGCCGGCTGGCTGCGCGCCGGGGAGATCACCTTCCCGTGGACGCCCGTGGCGGGCATCGATCGGGCGCCCGAGGCGTTGTCCCGACTGTTCACCGGGGACGGCTTCGGGACGACCGTCGTGGAGCTCTGACACCCCGTCGACAGATCGAGGGAGCGGGCATGCGGATCGGGGATGCGGCGGCAGCGGCGGGCACCACGCCCAGGGCGCTGCGCTTCTACGAGCAGCGCGGGCTGCTGCCGCCGCCCGCCCGGTCCGCCTCCGGCCAGCGCGAGTACGGGCCGGGAGAGGTGGCCCGGGTCCAGGTGATCCGGCGGCTGCTGGCGGCCGGCCTGACGGTGGAGGACCTGGCCAGCCGGGCCCGGCGGTTGGACGGGCTGTTCGCGGATCCGCCGCTGCGCTGCTCCGGCGATCCCGGTCCGGAGACCTTCGCGCCCGTCATCACCGCCCGGCTGGCCGCGCTGGACGAGGAGATCGCCCGGCTGACCGCCCTGCGGGCGCGGCTCGCCCAGCACGTCGCGACGGGGGGCGCGGACGTGCTGGGCGAGGTCGGGTAGGCCGTCAGCCGGGCTCGGGCGCGAGCCTGCCCTCGACCGGCTCGGCCGGGCCCGCCACGGCGGGCCAGCGGATCCGGGTGGCGCAGAGCGCGACGACCGCGGCCGAGGCGGCGACGGCGGCCATGCCCCAGGCCAGCCCGGCGCCGCCCGCGATGAACCCGATGACGGCGGGCCCGGCCAGCAGCCCGGTGGTGCCCGTCGCCGCGACCACCGAGAGCGCGTCCGAGCCCTCCCGGGCGGCGGCGACGTAGACGCAGGGCGTCACCGCCGCGACGCCGAGGCCGACGCAGGCGAAACCGAGCAGGGTCGGCACCACGCCGCCCGCGAGCAGCGCGAGGGCGAGGCCGCCGCCGGCCAGCAGGCTGCCCAGGCGGACGATCCGGCCGTCGCCGAAGCGGGTGCGCCAGCCGTCCGCGAAGAGCCGGGCGAGCACCATCATCACCGAGACCACGGCGATGCCCAGCGGGGCGAGACCGGCGCCCGCGCCCACCACGTCCTTGAGGTAGAGCGCCGACCAGTCGTTCATGGCGCCCTCGGTGACGGTGCCGAACACCATCGCGAGGCCCATCCAGAGCGTCGCGACGGCGGGCAGCGCCAGGCCCCGGCGCTTCTTCACCGCTCGCTCCCCGGGGGCGGCGCCCTCCTGCGGCCCGTCCGCGAGCAGCCCCGGCCGGGCGGCGGCGACCAGGGCGAGCAGCACCAGGACGGCCAGGCCGAAGTGCACCGCGAGGGTGCCGGTGAAGGCGTTGACGCCGGAGGCGAGCAGCGCGGCCAGGAAGGAGCCGGCGCTGAAGGTGGCGTGCAGGCGGGACATGGTCGCCCGCTCGTACCGGGCCTCCAGCGCCGCGCCCTGCGCGTTCATCGCCACGTTCAGGCAGCCGACCGCGACGCCGTCGCAGAACAGCACCAGCAGGGTGACGGGGTAGTTCGGCACCACGGACAGCGCGAGCAGGATCCCGCCGAGGGCGAGCGCGGACAGCACCGACAGCAGGCGGGAGCCGAACCGCCGCATCAGCGCCGCGACCAGCGGGAACGACACCGCCGCGCCGATCCCGCAGGTCATCAGCAGCAGGCCGATCTGGGCCTCGCCCAGGCCCAGCCGGGCCTTGAGCGCGGGCACCCGGGAGACCCAGCTCGCGTACTGGAATCCGAGGACGAAGAACAGGGCGGCGATGGCCAGTTGGGACCGGCGGAAGTCGTCGCGTACGGGAGGCGTGTGCCGTGGCATGCGTATCAGCCCACTTCGGCTCTGGAGACGGGCCCGACGAACGGGTCGGTGGGGGGCGGGGAGGCTCGATGGAGCGGCATCGCCATGTAGACCGCCCGGGAGCCGTAGCTCTCCGGCAGCCCGATCCCGGGCCGGGCGCGGTAGCCCAGCGAGGCCCACAGCACCTCGGTGCCGCCCACGGCCACCAGCGCGACGGTCCGGTAGCCGGCCGCCCGGGCGGTGCCGTGGACGTGGTGCAGCAGCCGCCGGCCGAGGCCGCGGCCGCGCAACTCCTCGGCCACCACGACGTCGTGGACGTGCAGGTTGCTCGGGTGCGGCGCGCCGCGCTCGACGGCGGCGAGGTCCGGGCAGCGGTCCGGCGGGTACGGCAGGGCGAGCAGGTAGCCGCCGAGGCGGCCGGCGTGCTCCAGCGCGAAGCAGGTGTCGGGCGAGGCGCGGTGGCGGGACCGCAGCGCCTCGCGGCCCTCGGAGAGGCCGCGGGCGGCGTAGGCGCGCTCCTCCAGGGCGACCAGGGCGTCCCAGTCGCCGTCGCGCAGCGGGCGGATGCGGACGTCGCTCATGCGGGGCCGCCTCCCGCCGCTCCGTCCGCAGCGCCCGCTCCGCCCACGCAGAGGTACGGCAGCGGTTCGAAGCCGTTGAACCCCCGGGTGGTGTAGGCGGTGGCGTACGCGCCGCAGGAGTGGATCCACACCGGGTCGCCGGAGGCGAGCGCGCGCGGGACCCGCACCAGGCCGTCCTGGGCGTACGCGTCGTCGCTGTCGCAGGTCGGGCCGGCCACCACGGCGTTCACGAACTGGCCGCCGGGGTGGGTGGGGAACTCCAGCCGGTACTGCAACTGGTCCATCTCGTACAGGCCGTTGAACTTTCCGCAGCTCAGGTAGAGCCAGTCGGCGTCGGTGCCGTCGAGCTGGCGCCGGGAGGAGAGCCGGGCGACGTGGGCGCGGATGGCGCCGTGGTCGGCGACCAGGTGGCGGCCGGGTTCGACCAGGAACTCCAGCGGCACCTCGCTCGCCGCGCTCAGCCGGGCCATGCCCTCGCGGATCACCGCGAACATCTTGTCCAGCGGCGGCTCCAGCGGGTGGCCGTGCCGGTCGAGCACCCCGAGCGCGGGCAGGCCGCCGCCGAGGTTGATCCGGTCGATCCGGATGCCGCGCCAGGTGAGGGCCTCCAGCACCTCCTCCAGGGAGTCGACGGCGGCGGACCAGGCCTCGGCGGTGAGCTGCTGGGAGCCGACGTGCACGCTCAGGCCGGAGGGCACCAGGCCGGCGGCGCGGGCGGCCTCCAGGACGCGCAGCGCGTCCTCCGGCGAGCAGCCGAACTTGCGGCTCAGGCCCCACAGGGCGCCGTCGCCGGTGGTGGCGATGCGGCAGAACACCCGGGCGCCGGGCGCGTGTTCGGCGATCGCGGCGACGTCCTCCAGGCAGTCGGTGGCGAAGTCGCGCACGCCCAGCCGGTGCGCCTCGGCGATGTTGCGGTCCGACTTGACGGTGTTGCCGTAGTGGATCAGCTCGGGCGGCACGCCGGTGCGCAGCGCCTGGGCGATCTCCTGCGGGCTGGCGGCGTCGAAGCCGGAGCCGAGGGCGGCGAGGTGGGCGAGCACCTCGTCGAGCGGGCAGGCCTTCATGGCGAACCGGACGGCGACGCCGGGCAGTTCGGTGCGCAGGGCGGCGTACTGGCGGCCGATGCCGTCGAGGTCGTAGACGAGCCGGTCGTCGGTGGCGGCGGCGAGGGCGGCGCGCAGGGCCGTCCGGTCGTGCTGGTCGGGGCGCGGTGCGGCGGCGGTGTGCACGGCGGTGTGGGTGGTCGGGGCGCGGTGGGGGGTCATGGCCTGGCGTGTCATGCCGCTCCTCTCGCCGGTCCCGAGCCCGGCCCGGACAGCCCGGACAGCCCCTTCGGCCCGGACAGCCCGGATGGCCGGGACGGCCCGCACGCCCCGCTCGTCCAACCCGCTTCGGTTGCCCGACCCGCGCCGCTCGTCCAACTCGTGCCGCCGGCTCGGCTCGCCCGCACCAGCGGGCCCCAGGCGTCGACCAGCAGCGCGAAGTCCTCGATGTCCGCCTGCGCCTCGTCGAGCAGGCGTGCCCGCAGGGGTGCCAGGTGGTCGGCGAACTCGGCGTACTTGCCGCCGAGTTGCCGGTAGCAGCGGTCGAGTTCGGCGAGCCGCCGGTGGTTCTCCGCGCGGTCCGTCGCGGCGCTGCGGCGGGCGGAGTCGGCGACGGCCTCGGGGCGGAGGCGGTGGTGCTCGTCGAGCAGCGCGCCGCCGGCCGCCTCCAGGTCGGCGTAGACCGGGTACAGGTAGAGCATGGAGAGCAGGAACTTGGTCCAGCGCAGCTGGTAGGCGGTGAAGCCGGGGCCGGTGCGGCGTTCGGGCGTGTAGAAGTTGACGATGTGCCGGTTGTGGGTGACGCCGGGCAGGGTGGCGTCGCGGACGAGGTGGTGCAGGAAGTAGTCGCTGCCGATGGTGTCGGTGGCCGGGGGCAGCGGGACGCGTTCGTAGACCTGGTGGTCGAGGGCGATGTTGCACATGTCGATCCGCCAGATGTCCGGCAGGTCGAGCACGGCGCGGTCGACGGTGAAGGGCTCGGTGCCGCCGCCGGTGAAGGAGTCGGCGACGAGGGCGCGCCGGTCCGGCTCGCTCGCCCCGGTGGGTGCCCAGAGGCCGACCACCCGGTGGTGGAGGGCCGGGTCGAGCTCGCGGATCTCCCCGATGTCGACGGAGAGTTCACCGATGAAGGAGGCGCCGACCAGGGAGACCGGCTTGTCGGCGTGCGCCGGGTCGAGGGTGTGCTCGGTGACGGCGGCGGCCGCGTCGGCGGCCTTGCGGCCGATCGTGGCGAGCTCGTGGTCGATCGGGAACACCGGTGCGCCGTCGAGCAGTTGGTAGCGGCTGTCGGAGTCGCGGCGGTGCACCGAGGTGCAGCCGAGCGCGGCGGCGAGCAGGAACGCCCGGTTGGTGCAGGCGCCGTAGGAGACGGCGTCGGGCAGCATGAGGTCGAGCAGCCGGTCCGCCCCCGGGAGCCCGGACCGGCCGATCACCTGGCGCAGGAAGGCGCGTTGGGCGTCCTCGTCGAGGTGGTGGACGGTCACGCCGCCGGCGGGCGGCAGCGCGGCCAGGGCCTCGGCGTGCCGGGCCCGGGCGGCCGGGTCGGCGGAGTCCAGCACCAGCAGGTGCACTCGGACGCCGAACCGCCGGGCGGCGTGGGCGGCTTCGGCCCCGATGGCGGTGACGGCGGCGGCGCACTCGCGGTTGGTGGGCAGGGTCAGGCAGACGGCGCGCATACCCGTTCCTCCCTCTCGACGCCCTCGAAGGAACGGCCGCTCCAGGAGCGCAGGCCGAGCAGCCGCTCGCCCAACTCGGTGAGCTCGGCCGGCCCGTAGCGCAGCGCCTCCGGCCGTTCGGCGTCGCCGAGCAGGGTGCGGTTCCAGTCCGGGGTGGCCAGGGTGCGCCAGGACTCCACCCGGGAGCGGCGCAGCGCCTCGGCCTCCTCCAGCGCGGGCATCATGGACAGGTACTGCACCGCCCGCACGCCGCGCTCGGAGGTGTTGGGGGCGACGCCGTGGGCCAGCAGGCCGTTCCAGATGAGCAGGTCGCCGGCCTTCAACTCGGGTCGGACGACCGGGTATTCGGTGCGGTCGACGGCGGGGCGGATCGGGTCGCGGTCGGCCGGCTGGGCGGCCTGCCACTGGTTGAAGCGGCGGAACAGCTCCGGGTCGCACTGGAATCCGCCGTGGTCGGGGGCGGTGTCGTCGAGCGCGATGATGCCCTGGACGCGCTGCGGGAGCATGCCCCGGACGGTGTCGACGTCCCAGTGGAGTTCGATGTCGAAGCCCTCGTCGGTGGGCTCGATCAGCGCGCGGTCGCGGTTGCGGACGTTCGGGGGGTTGAGGTTGAGCCGGTCGAGGGTGACCCACAGCTCCTCGCAGTCCCAGACGTCCACGAAGGCGTCGTAGACCCGCCGGTTCTGCCGGCTGTCCCAGATCAGCTGGTGGTGGTAGGCCTCGACGAAGCCGTAGATGTGCAGCTGCCGGTCGAGGTCGTCGCGGTACGGGCGTTCGCGGTACCAGTCCTCGGGGCGGTCGGGCGACAGGCCCTGGAACTCCCAGGCGAAGTCCAGCAGGCGGCGGGCGTGTTCGGCCGGGACGGCTTGTTCCACGACGACGTAGCCGTAGGTCTGCCAGAACGCGAAGTCCTCCTCGGAGAGCACCCGTAGCGGGTGCTTCTTGCGGAGCTCGCGCAGCGCCGTCCCGGCGAGGTAGCTCTCGGTGTCCGCGCTGAAGTAGGGGCGCTCGGAGGCGGCCCGGTAGAGGTATCCGTCCGGGTGTTCCGCAGGGCTCGACATGAGCGGGTCCCTCCATGGTTCGTGGTCGGCGCGGCGTTTTTCCTCGGGGGCGCAGTCCGCGAACCGGTCCGCACACACTCCTTCTCGCCGCGGGCCCCGACCGTCGAGTGCCGACGCGTCGGATGGCCAACTCGCGCTCCCTGTACGGCCTCTCACCTCGGATCAGCCTCGACCGGAGCACGCCCTCCATACGTTGGACTAGACCAACTAATGGTGTCAACCCTTTCCGGCCGGTAGCCGATCGGGAAATCCGCGCAGTTCACGACGACTCCCGCCGGCCGTTTATGTTTCGGCGCCGGACATAAACCCGAATATGTTTCGGGAATCCACATAACCGCGGGAGAACTGAACGGTAGGCGTCCCGGAGCCCGTTGCCCGCGCCCGCGCCCGTTTCCCCGAAGGCCGCCGCCCGCCGTCCGCCGTAGCTTGGGACTGTGGCACGCCACCGAGGAACCGCCCGGCTCGCCCCGCCCGCCTGGCTGACCGAGAGCCTGCGGCCCCGCGCCGCGCCGGTCCCCTGGGCCGCGGTCGCCCGCGCCTCGGTGTCACTCGCCGCCCCGCTCGCCGTGGGCACCGCCACCGGCCGGCCCGGCTACGGCGCGCTGGTGTCGATGGGCGCGCTGTCCGGCGTCATCGGGGACACCGCCGACGCCTACCGGATGCGGGTGTTCAACATCGCCGTGCCCCAACTGTTCGGCGCCCTCGGACTGCTGCTCGGCGCCCGGGTGCACGGCGCCGGCTGGACGGCCGTCGCCGCGCTCACCGCGATCGCCCTGGTCTCCGGCATGATCTCCTCGATCGGCGCGGTCGCCTCCGTCTCCGGCCTGCTCCTGCTGCTCAACACGGTCGTCGGCGCCGGCCTGCCGCTGCCCTCCCCCTGGTGGCTGCCGCCCGCGCTCCTGCTGCTCGGCGGCGGCGTGGTGCTCGCCCTCACCCTGCTCGCCTGGCCGCTGCGCGGCGGCGTCCCCGAGCGGGCGGTGGTGGCCGGCAGCTACCGCGCCGTCGCCGACCTGCTGGAGGCCGCCGGCACCCCCGGGTACGAGGCCACCCGCCGGGCGCTCACCCAGTCGCTCGACCAGTCCTACGACCTGCTGCTCGCCCGCCGGGCCCGCCGGCACGGCCGCTCCCCCACCCTGGTGCGGCTGCTCGCCCAGCTCAACGCGCTGATCCCGGTGGTCGAGGGGGCGGCCGCCGCGCACGTGCGCCCGCCCGGCCTCGGCCCGCTGCCGCCCGCCTACCCGGCCGCCGTCCGCGCCCTGGCCGACGCCGTCGAGAACGGGCACCCCGGGCACCCGCCGCCCGAGCTGCCCACGCCCGCCGGCCCGTCCACCCGCGCCCTGGAGGAGGCGATCGGCCACGCCGCCGCCGTCGTGCGCGAACCCGAGCCCGACCCGTACGCCCACGACGACCGGCTCGGCCGCCCCGCCGGCCTCGGCCCGCGGGCCCGGCGGGCCGTCCGGGCACTGCTGCTGTCCGGCGCGTCCTGGCGGTACGGGCTGCGCCTGGCGCTGTGCATCGGCCTCGCCCAGGTGCTGGTGTCGGTGATCGCGGTGCCCCGCTCCTACTGGGTCTCGCTGACCGTCACCTTCGTGCTCAAGCCGGACTTCGGCTCGGTCTTCTCGCGGGCGGTGCTGCGCGCCCTCGGCACGGCGGCCGGGCTGCTGCTCGCCGTCCCCGTGCTGGCCGAGGTGCCGCACGGCTGGTGGGACGTGCCGGTGATGGCCGCGCTGGCCACGCTGATCCCGGCCCTGTCGGCGAAGGGCTACGCCTTCCAGACCGCGGCCATCACCCCGGTGATCCTGCTGCTCTCCGACCTGCTCAACCACCAGGGCTTCCACCTGGTGCTGCCCCGCCTGTACGACTCGCTGATCGGCTGCGGCATCGCCCTGCTGGCCGGTTACCTGCTGTGGCCCGAGTCCTGGCACACCCGGATCGGCGACCGGCTGGCCGACGCCGTCCAGGACACCGCCTCGTACGTCTCGCTGGCCTTCACCACCGCCCCCGGCCGCGACGAGCCGGCCCGCGCCCGCTACCGGCGGCGGCTCTACCGGGACCTCTCGGCGGTGCGCGGCGAGTTCCAGCGGGCGCTCACCGAGCCGCCGCCGGTCGGCGCCCGGGCGCAGGCCTGGTGGCCGCTGGTGATCGCGGTCGAGCGGATCGTGGACACCACCACCGCCACCCGGGTCCGGGTCGAGCACGGCGCGCCGGCGCCGACCACCGCCGAGGTCGCCGCCGTCACCCGCGAACTGGCGGGCCTCGCCGAAGCCCTGCGCACCGGCGAGGCCCCCGAGCCCGCCCCGGACGTCCTCGGCCCGCACTGCGCCCTCGCCCGCCTCCACCACGAGGTCCACGCGGCCCGCTCGGTCGCCTTCGGCTGACCGGGCGGCCCGGTTGACGGCACCGGCGTACGGCTCAGTCCTCGATGCGCCGCCAGGGGCGGTCCGCCTCCAGGGCGAAGCCCAGCTCCAGCAGCACCCGCTCCTGCCCGTGCGCCGCCGACAGGTGCACTCCGACCGGCAGTCCGCCCGGCTCCGCGCCGGCCGGCAGGGCGAGGCCGGGGCCGCCGGTCACGTTGTTGACCGGGGTGAAGGCGACGTAGCGCAGCAGCCGCTCGATCAGTTCCTCGAAGGCCACGTTGGGGCTCAGGTGGCCGATCGGCGGGACGGTGTGGGCGAGCACCGGGGAGAGGATCACGTCGTGGTCGCGGAAGATGCCCGCGTACACCTCCTCGGCGCGGCGCAGCCGTCGCAGCACGCCCGGGGTGCGGCGGAACTCGGTCCGGAAGCGCCGGCGCAGGCCGGTGGTCAGGCCGTCCAGCCGCCCGGTGCGGAAGCTCGGGTCGAGCAGCACCGGGCCGGTGAGCGCGATCACCCAGGCGATGTAGCCCCAGTAGGAGAGGAAGTCGCGGGAGAACTCCTCGCCGAACGGCAGGGTGGCGGGTTCGACCCGGTGGCCCATGGCCTCCAGCCGGGCGGCGGTCTCCTCGACGACGCGGCGGGTCGGCTCGTCGGTCTTGGCGATCGGCGAGTCCACCACCAGGCCGATCCGCAGGGGCCGCGCGGGCGGCCCCTCGACCAGGCCGAGCGGCGGCAGCTTCGGGTTGCGGTGGTGGAGTTCGGCGGCGGCGAAGAACGCGGCGGTGTCCCGGACGGTGCGGGTGAGCACGCCGTCGGTGACCAGGTCGATCGGCAGTTTGCCGCCCTGGGCGTTGCCGACCAGCCGCCCCCGGGTGGGCTTGAGGCCGACCAGCCCGCAGCAGGCGGCCGGGATGCGGATGGACCCGCCGCCGTCGTTGGCGTGCGCGATCGGCACCACGCCGGCGGCGACCAGGGCGGCCGCGCCGCCGGAGGAGGCGCCGGCCGAGTGGGAGGGCCGCCAGGGGTTGCGCACGGGCGGGGCGGCGGCGAACTCGGTGGAGGCGTTCAGGCCGAACTCGGGCAGCCGGGTCTTGCCGAGCACGGCGAGGCCGGAGGCGAGGAGTTGGTCGGCGAAGGGGGCGTTGCGCCGGGCCGGCCGGGCGCGGAAGGCCTCGCTGCCCATGGCGGTGGGCAGGCCGCGCAGGTCGACGTTGTCCTTGAGGTAGGTCGGCACGCCCCAGAGCGGGCCGCCGACGCCCGCGCGGCTGATCCGCGGCCGGTCGTACGAGGCGTACGCGACGGGCGCGAGCGCGCCGTCGATCCGGGCGGCACGGGCGGCGGCGGCCGCGACCAGCTCCCGGGGGTTGACCTCTCCGTCGCGCACCAGGGCGGCCAGCGCCACCGCGTCGTGGGTGCCGAGCGCGTCGTCCGTGAAGGCGTGGACCCGCTCGCCCGCCTGCCCAGCAGACCCCTCGCCGATCCGCTCGTCGGTCATCCGAACTCCCCTTCCCTGCCAGTTACTGACGGGTAGTCTCACGAGTTCCGCAGTCTACGGGCTCCGCCCGCGCCACGAAGGGCGCACGGGCGTTCGTCGTGCGCCCCCGCGTTCACTCCTCCCGCCGGTCGGGCACCGTTTCGGGACCGGTCGGCGGGAAATGCCCCGGAACAGGATCACGAACGATCCCGATCCTCCCACCCATCCCGAGGTGCCGCCCGTGACCGCCCCGTACACCCCGACCGCCCCGCGCTACACCGCCGTCACCGCTCCCGGCGCGCTCCCGCTCCTCGGCCACGCCCCCGCCTTCGTCCGCAGCCCGCTCACCTTCACGGCCGGCCTCGCCGCGCACGGCGACCTGGTCCGGCTGCGGCTCGGCCCACTCGACGCGTACGTCGTCTGCCACCCCGAGCTGGTGCGCAAACTGCTCACCGAGGACCGCACCTTCGACAAGGGCGGGATCATCCTCGACAAGGCCCGCGAGGCCTTCGGCGACGGCCTGGCCACCTGCCCCGCCTCCGCCCACCGCCGCCAGCGCCGCCTGCTGCAGCCCGCCTTCCACCGCGACCGGCTGCCCGGCTACGCCGCGATGATGGCCGAGGAGATCGCCGGCACCACCGCCCCCTGGAGCGACGGCGACGTGATCGACGTGCCCGCCGCGATGTACCGGCTCACCACCGCCGTCACCGCCCGCTGCCTGTTCGCCGCGCACGAGCGGGCCGGCTCGCTGCCCGTGCACGCCTGCATGGACGAGGTCACCCGCGGCGTCGCCCGCCGGATCATGCTGCCGCTGCCCGGCGTCGACCGGCTCCCCACCCCCGGCAACCGCCGCTTCCGGCGCGCCCGGCAGGACCTGCTGGAGATCACCCGCCGGCTGATCGCCGAGTACCGCGCCGCCGGCACCGACCGCAACGACCTGCTCTCCACGCTGCTCGGCGCCCTCGACGAGGAGGGGCGGGGCCTGTCCGACGCCGAGATCCACGACCAGGTGGTCACCTTCCTGCTCGCCGGGATGGAGACCACCGCCGCCACGCTCTCCTGGGCCTGGACGCTGCTCGCCGCCAACCCGTCCGTCCGCGACCGGCTGCACGGCGAGCTCGACACCGTCCTGGACGGCCGCCCGGCCCGGCACGACGACCTGCCCAAGCTGCCGCTGACCGCCCGGATCGTCCAGGAGACGCTGCGGCTCTACCCGGTCGCCTGGCTGCTCAGCCGCACCGTCACCACCGCCACCGAACTCGCCGGCCGCTCCCTGCCGGCCGGCGCCACCGTCCTGTTCAGCCCGTACCTGCTGCACCGCCGGGCCGACCTCTACCCCTGCCCGGACCGCTTCGACCCGGACCGCTGGCTCACCACCACCCGGCCCGCCCCCGGCACCTACATCCCGTTCGGTCTCGGCGCCCGCCGCTGCATCGGCGACGCCTTCGGCACCGCCGAGGCCTGCCTGGCCCTCGCCACCATCGCCTCCCGCTGGACGGTCACCCCCACCCCCGGCCGGCGGATCCGCCCGGCCCGCAGCTCCGCGCTCACGCCCCGCCCGTTCACCGCCACCCTCGCCCACCGGGTCCGCTGACCGCTGACCGCTCCGCCACATCAACGGCGCACCGGGCCGCGGGACGATCCCCACCCGGTAGCGTGCCGGGCATGAACCCACCCGCCCCAGCACGCCCCCGGCACGGGGTGCTGCGCACCCTCCGGGCGTACCCGCGCCGTTCGCCGCTGACCCTCGCGTACGTGGGGCTGCTCCTGCTCGGGCACGTCTGGGTCGAGGACTGGCTCCCGGCCGACCGGGCCGACGCCCTCCGGCAGTACATCAGCACCAACCTGGACAACCTCGACGACCACCCGCTCACCGCCCTGTTCGGCAGCGCCCTGCTCTACGACGGCACCCTGACCGACGTGCTGTCCACCGCCTTCGGCGGCACCCTGATCACCTTCGGCCTCGGCATCTGCGTCAGCCTGGCCTGGGCCGAGCGCCGCTTCGGGACGCGCCGCGCCGCCCTGCTGCTGCTCGTCGGCCACGTCGGCGCGACGCTCGTCACGGCGCTGGTCATCCTGTTCGCCCTGCGGCAGGGCTGGTACCCGGAGAGCGTCCGGCACGCGTCCGACTACGGCATCAGCTACGGCGCCCAGACCGCCCTCGGGTTCGCCGTCCTGGCGCTGCCGCGTTGGGCCCGACTCCCGTGGGCGGTCTTCGTGTTCGGCTGGCCGCTCAGCGGCGACGCCGAATGGCCGGGCCCGCTGCCGGACTTCACCACCATCGGTCACCTGGTCGCGGCCGCGCTCGGCGTCGGCCTGGCCGCCGCCCCGGCCCTCACCGCCCGCCGCGACGCCATGGCCCGTACAATGAACGGCAGTTGACGTACCGTCAGTGCGGCGGGCGCCGGTCGGCGACGACCTGGGCGAGCAGCCGCTCGATCGACTCCAGCCGCTGCCGCAGCTCCTCGACGTCGGCCCGGGTGGCGCCCTGCTCGCCCGCCTTCAGGGTGACCAGCAGCTGCCCGTCCGGCTCCAGCCGGGCCCGCGCCACGTCGCTCACGTTGTCGCCGTTCTGCATCCGGATCGCGTGCTCCAGCTCGGACGGGCGCAGCGCCAGCTCCCGCAGCGCGCCGGGCACCAGCTTGCCGTCCCGCACCACGGTGGTCGCCGTGCCCTCCAGGATCCGGGCGGCCCGCGGATCACGGGCCAGCCAGCGGGTGACGGCGGAGTTCACCGCGATCAGCGTGACCGCCCCGATCGCGCCGCCGAACAGGCTGTTGTCGTTCCCGATGATCGCGTTCTGCACCACGTTGGAGAGCAGGAACACGACCACCATGTCGAAGGTGTTCAGCCCGGCCAGCCCGCGTTTCCCGGCCAGCCGGAACAGGATCACGATCAGCGCGTAGACCGCGATCGTGCGGACGATCTTCTCCACGATCGGAATCTGGACGATCACCAGGTCGTGCCACATGGCCCCGCTCCTCCCGAAGGTCGGCAGAGTGGTCAGAACGGGGCACGAGGCTACGCTACGGGCGGCGCTTGGGCTTGCCGCGACGGGCGGCGGCGCCGGCGCCCCGGGCCTTCGGGGCGCCGCCCTTCGCCGATCCGCCCTTCTGCGGCTGGGACTTCCTCGGCTGCCCGGGCTTCTGCTGCGGCGACTTCTGCTGCTGGGGCTTGCGCTGCGGCTCGGCCTTCTTCGCCGGGGCCGCCGGGGCCTGGGCGCCGCGCCCGCGGGAGCTGTTGACCGTGCGGCCGCGGACGATCCCGATGAACTCCTCCACCAGGTCGGTGGTCTGCTCCTGCGGCCAGGACAGCGCCACCTGCGACTGCGGCGCCTCGACGACCGGCCGGAAGGTGAGGTCCCGGCGGTGGTGCAGCCGGGCCAGCGACTGCGGCACCAGCAGCACGCCGACGTTGGCCGCCACCAGTTCGATCGCGTCCTCGGTGGTCGCCGGGCGCTCGATCGCCGGGCGCCCGGGCAGGGTCTCTGCGGTGAACCCGAGGGTGTCGTCCAGCGGGTGGAAGACCACGTCGTCGGCGAGGTCGCCGAGCGCGACCTCCTCGGCGGCGGCCAGCCAGTGGTCCTTGGGGAACACCACGACGGTGGTCTCGGTGTACAGCGGGATCGCGCTGAGCACGTCCTTGTCGACCGGCAGCCGGACCAGCCCGGCGTCCGCGCCGCCCTCGCGCACCGTCCGCTCGCCCTCCGGCGACGGGACGGCGATCAGCTCCAGCGGCACGTCCGGGAGGCGTTCGCCCCAGACCCGGGCCCATTTGCCGGGCGTCACGCCCGGGACGTACGCGAGCCGGAACGACGGGTTCACCTGCATGTCTGTCACAGGGCAAGGCTACCGACCGTGACCGTGGGCGCCCGTCCGCTCCCTTACCCTTGTCGGTATGACATCGCTCAAGCAGAAGACCAGCCAGACCATGAAGCCGGCCACGGCGGCCAAGAAGCTGGGGATCTACCTCGCCGCGGCGCCGACCGACTTCCAGGAGGGCGTGGTCTCCCGCGAGGAGCTGAACGCGCTGCAGGCCGAGCCGCCGCAGTGGCTCCAGGAGCTGCGCCAGAACGGTCCGCACCCGCGCCCGGTGGTCGCCGCCAAGCTCGGCATCTCCATCTCCGGCCTCGCCCGTGGCGGCGTGACCGAGGCGCTCACCACCGAGCAGATCGAGGCGATCAAGGCCGAGAACCCGCTCTGGCTCCAGCACGAGCGCGCCAACCAGGTCGACGTCCGCAAGGAGGCCGTCCGGATCAAGGCCAAGCACGAGAAGGAGGCCGCCGAGAAGGCCGCCAAGGAGGCGAAGGCCGCGCACTGACGCCGCCGGGGGCCCGGCCCGTCAGCCGCTCAGCCGCTGAGCCGCTGAGCCGCTGAGCGGCTGAGCGGCTGATCCGCCGGTCGAGCCCCGTTGTCAGACCCCTGTGCTTCGCTGGTGCCGACGTCCGTTCCACGGGCGTCGGCACAGTCGTACCCGGACGTCGAGGATCAGGGAGGCCGCAGTGGCAGGGGCACCGAGCGATGGGGTGAACGGCGCGCTGGAGGGCAGGGTCGCGCTGGTCGCGGGCGGGACGAGAGGTGCCGGGCGGGGCATCGCGGTCGAGCTCGGCGCGGCCGGGGCGACGGTCTACGTGACCGGGCGCAGCACCCGGCTCCGGCGCTCGGAGTACGACCGCCCGGAGACCATCGAGGACACCGCCGACCTGGTCACCGCCGCCGGCGGCCGGGGCGTCGCCGTCCCCACCGACCACCTGGTACCGGAACAGGTGGCGGCCCTGGTCGCCCGGATCGAGGCCGAGCAGGGCCAGCTGGACGTCCTGGTGAACGACATCTGGGGCGGCGAGAAGCTGTTCGGCTGGGACGTCCCGGTGTGGGAGCACGACCTCGACGACGGCCTGCGGCTGCTGCGCCTGGCCGTTGAGACGCACGCGATCACCAACCACCACGCCCTCCCGCTGCTGCTCAAGCACCCGGGCGGGCTGGTGGTGGAGATGACCGACGGCACCGAGGAGTACAACCGCGGCACCTACCGCAACTCCTTCTTCTACGACCTGGCGAAGAGCTCGGTGCTGCGGATGGCCTTCTCGCTCGGCCACGAGCTGGGCTCGCGCGGCGCCACCGCGGTGGCGCTCACGCCCGGGTGGATGCGCTCCGAGATGATGCTGGAGCACTTCGGCGTCGCGGAGGGGAACTGGCGCGACGCGCTGGCCGCGGAGCCGGCGTTCGGCATCTCGGAGTCGCCGTTCTACGTCGGCCGGGCGGTCGCGGCGCTGGCCGCCGACCCGGAGGTGGCCCGGTGGAACGGCACCTCGCTGTCCAGCGGGCAGCTGGCCCGGGAGTACGGCTTCACCGACCGGGACGGCAGCCGGCCGGACTGCTGGCGCTACCTGGTCGACGCGCAGGGCGCGGACGGGCCGCTCGACCCGGCGCCGTACCGCTGAGCCGGCGGGGGCGCCGATCGGGCCCGCCCTGGTCCCGTTGACGGCCCGTCCGACACGCCGGTGCCGCGCCCCTCGGGCGGGTGTGGCGCCGGTCACGGCGCCGGCACGGGGGCCCGCGGGCGAGAACGGGGGTTCGTGCCGAAACGATTCCGCGCGCCGGTCGGGCCCTTCCCGCGCCGGACGCGGCGTCACTCCTTCGGCCCTGTCCGCACGGTAGTGTCCGCTGGCGCGGCCACCGACAAATCCACCAGGCGGCCGCCCGTCCCACCGCAACGACCTGGAGGAACTCCCGTGCAGGCTCCCGCCCGAGGTGCCCTGGCCATGGCCGCGGCCGTGCTGCTCGCCGCCGCCGCAGGCTGCTCGTCCGGCGGAGGCCACACCGCCAAGCCGGCCGACGGCAAGGAGAGCAACCACAGCGCGGCGGCCGCGCCCGCCGGGGACGCCGCCGCCCCGGCGAACATCGCGACCGGTCCCGGCCCGAAGAGCTCGTACGACGCCCAGCCGCAGCCCGCGGCCGGCAGCTGCCACTACCGCTACACGGCCGACAAGCAGCCGCTGCCCGACCCGAAGTGCACCCCGGGCGCGATCAGCCCGGCCGTCACCCAGGCCAACCTCAAGGACACCATCTGCAAGCAGGGCGGCTACACCTCGACCGTCCGGCCGCCGGCGAACATCACCGGCAAGGAGAAGGCCGAGAACGCCAAGTCGTACGGCTACAGCGGGCCGATGGGCGACTCCGAGTACGACCACCTGATCAGCCTGCAGCTCGGCGGCGACCCGAACGACCCGCGCAACCTGTGGGTCCAGCCGCCGTCCCCCGACCACGTGCCGGGCAAGGGGCCCAACAACCCCAAGGACTCGGTGGAGACCCACCTGCACACCGCGCTCTGCAAGGGGCAGGTGACCCTGGCCCAGGTCCAGAGCGCGATCGCCACGGACTGGACCACGGCCGAGGCCAAGCTCAACATCAAGGGCGGCGGCGCGCCGAGCGCGGCCCCGGACGCGGACGGCGACGGGGAGTGACGAATCGTTCCCGCTGGGCCGGGTGACGGGCCACCGGGCGGCTGAGCCGCGCACGGGCCGCGCACGGGCCACGTACGGGCCGCGCACGGGCCGCCGCCCGGCTCAGCCGTCCGACTCGCGCTCGTAGTACGCGCGCATCAGCTCGACCGACCACTCCGGCTGGCGCACCTCGCCGCGCGGGCCGAACTCGGCCAGGTAGGGCTTGAGGTCCAGCACCGGCGTGCCGTCCACCGCGTCCAGGCCGGTGACGTGCACGTCCAGCCCGTCCACCCGGACCAGCGCGCAGCGGGAGACGCCGAGCCGGTTCGGGCGGTTCTTGCCGCGCTGGGCGAAGATGCCGACCAGCGGCCAGTCGGCGTTCCCGCGCGGGTGCCGGGCGCCGGTCTCGATCTTCTCCTCCGGGACGCGGTCGAAGTGGTAGACCACCTCCAGGTGCGAGAAGTCCGCCAGGCCGTACAGCGCCTCCTCGGTGAACCGCTCGCCGTCCAGCCGGATCACCGCCTCGACACCGCCCCAGTCGTCGTCCCGCACCTCCGTGCGCCCGCCGACCACCCGCGCCACCGGACGCGTCGTCACCTCGTCCACGCCTGCTCCCCCTTCGGAGTCGATACCGATCACGGGTACCGTAGCGAGCGGCAGGAAAGGTCGGACGGCGGGGGGCTGTGCGATGGCAGAGGCCGAAGCGGGGAGCAAGGGGCGGGGCCGGGAGTCCGGCGATGCCGCCGGTGGCGTGACCTTCGGCACGCTCGCGGCGATCGCCGGCGCCTTCCTGCTCAGCCGGATCTGGCGATGGGCGGGACAGCAGACCCCCGACGAACACCACGCGGCGATGAAGCAGACGTGCGCCCTCGTCGGCCTCGTGCTGTTCATGACCTTGGTCGGCCTGGCCGTCGCGGGCCGGGGTTCGACCGTCCAGCGCCGCTGGCGCTACGCGATGCTGGGTGCCTTCTTCGCCACCGTGGTGCTGCCCGCCGGGGTGGTCATCCCGGCGATCACGACTCTCTGATCCCGGCGGCCAACTCCTCGGCCATCGCCAGCAGTTCGGCCACCCGCAGGACCCGACCGCCGAAGCCCGGCAGCGGTACGTGCAGCGGCTCCAGCCAGCTCTCCGGGATCGCCGCCAGGCCGTACCGGGCACCGGCCAGGCCTCCGGTGACGGCGGCCACCGTGTCGGTGTCGCCGCCGAGGTCGATCGCGGCGTGGACGGCCGAGCGGTAGTCGCCGGTGGTGCGCAGCGCCCAGACGGCGGAGCCGAGGCACGGCCAGACGGCCCCGTTGGCCTCGGTGGCCCGGTCGGGGTGCCAGTCGGGGGCGAGGACGGTCGCGTAGCGCTCGCGGTGGTCGGGGTGGATCTCGGCGAGGGTGGCGGGGATCGCGGCGAGCGGGTCGGCGCCGTCGAGGGCGAGGCGGACCAGCTCGTGGAAGATCGCCGTGCCCTCCCAGGCGGCCCGGTCGCCGTGGGTGAGGGCGGCGATCCGGCGGGCGGCGTCCATGGTGGCCCGCCGTCCGGCCCCGGCGAAGGCGACGGCGGAGGTGGCGGCGCGCATCAGGGCGCCGTTGCCGGCGGCGCGCAGCGTGGTGTTGAAGTGGACAGCGGCCGCGAGGTCCCAGGGCATGCCGTTGGTGAGGACGTCCTCGGTCTGGATGCCGATGTCCTTGGGGTCGGCGGCGGCCCACCGGCGGAACCGGTCGAAGATGTCGGGAAGGTCCAACTCCCCTCGCTCCAGCAGCGATTCGGCGACCAGCACGGCCATCTGGGTGTCGTCGGTGGCCTCGCCGCGCTCCCAGCCGCCGCCCGCGACCGGCTCGCCGGGCCCGGCCGTGAAGGCACCGGCCGGGCCGAACTCGTAGGGCGCGCCGAGGGCGTCGCCCACCGCCGCGCCGAGGACGGCGCCGGCGGCGCGGCCCGCTCGGGCGTCCGGGTCGGTCACGCGAGGCCCGGGGTGACCGGCAGGGCCCGCTTGTGCTCGGTGCGGCGGTAGTGGCCGAGGACGGTCTCGAAGACCTGCTCGCTGACCGGGCGGCCCTCCAGGAAGTCGTCCAGGTCGTTGTACTCGACGCCGAGGGCGTCCTCGTCGGGCTTCCCGGGGGCGAGGTTCTCCAGGTCCGCGGTGGGGACCTTGCCGACCAGCTCCTCGGGCGCCCCCAAGTGAGCGGCCACCGCGCGGACCTGACGCTTCGTCAGGCCGGAGAGCGGCATCACGTCGGCCGCGCCGTCGCCGAACTTGGTGAAGAAGCCGACGGCCGCCTCGGCCGCGTGGTCGGTGCCGACGACCAGGCCGCCGGCGGCGCCGGCGGCCGCGTACTGGACCACCATCCGCTGGCGGGCCTTGACGTTGCCGCGCACGAAGTCCTCGTGGGCGTGGTCGCGGAAGGTGAGCCCGGCGGCCAGCAGGGCGTCGAAGGCCGCGTCGGTCGCCGGCTTGACGTCGACGGTCAGCAGCTCGTCGGCCCGGATGAACTCGAGGGCGCGCTGGGCGTCCGCCTCGTCCGCCTGGACGCCGTAGGGCAGCCGCATCGCGGTGAAGGACGCCTGGTACCCCTCGGCGCGCAGCCGCTCGACGGCGAGCTGGCACAGCCGCCCGGTGGTGGTGGAGTCCACCCCGCCGCTGATGCCCAGCACCAGGGTGCGCGAGCCCGAGGCCCGCAGCTGGTCGGCGAGGAAGGCGACCCGGCGTTCGGCCTCCTTCGCGGGGTCGGCGACGGGCGCCACCCCGAGGACCAGGGCGATCTCGCGCTGGACGTCCGCGGGCAGGGTTTCGGTCATGGTCGGCTCCTTCGGGTCGGGACCGTGCCATCATCCACCCGGGCCCCGGCCGGGCCTGCGGCGGCCCCGCCCCGGTAGCTCCGGCAGTTCCCGGCAGCTCCGCCAGCCCCGGCGTCAGGACCCCGGCCCCGGAGCCGCCTGGTCCGCGGCCGGGTGCCGCAGGATCTCCAGCACCACGGCGCCGTCCACGGTCTCCCGGGCGACCAGCAGGGCCGCCAACTCGTCCAGGTGGTGGCGGTGTTCGCGCAGCAGCTCGACGGCCCGCCGCTCGGCGCGGCGCAGCAGCCGGGCGACGGCCTCGTCCACGGTGCGCTGGGTCTGCTCGGAGTAGGGGCGGCGCAGCAGGTCCTCCAGGCCCTCGCCGAGGTGCTGCGGCGAGCCGCTGGAGTAGCCGACCGGTCCGAGCTCCGGGGAGAGGCCGAACTCCCGGACCATCCGGGTGGCGACCGAGGTGGCGTTGGCGAGGTCGTTGGCGGCGCCGGTCGAGCCTTCCCCGAAGACCACCAGCTCGGCCGCCCGCCCGCCGAGTTGGACGGTGAGCAGGTCGTTGAGGTAGCTCTCGCCGTACAGGTGCCGTTCGGCTTCGGGCAGTTGCTCGGTGGCGCCGAGGGCGACGCCGGCGGGCAGGATGGTGACCTTGGCGACCGGGTCGGCGTGTTCGCACAGCGCGGCCGTCAGGGCGTGCCCGGACTCGTGCACGGCGACGGCGTGCCGCTCCTCGGGCAGCAGCGCGTTGGAGGACTCGCGGCGGCCGAGCAGCACGCGGTCGCGGGCGGCGTCGAGGTCGTCGGCGGTGAGGGTGGCGCGCTCGGCGCGGACGGCGTTGATGGCGGCCTCGTTGACCAGGTTGGCGAGGTCGGCGCCGGAGAAGCCGGGGGTGCCGCGGGCGATCCGGTCGAGGTCGGCGTCGGGGGCGAGGGTCTTGCCGCGGGTGTGCACGGCGAGGATGGCGGCGCGTTCGGCCTGGTTGGGCAGCGGTACGGTGACCTGCCGGTCGAAGCGGCCGGGGCGCAGCAGGGCCGGGTCGAGGGCGTCGGGCCGGTTGGTGGCGGCGATGACGACGATGCCGGTGCCCTGGTCGAAGCCGTCCATCTCGGCGAGCAGCTGGTTCAGGGTCTGCTCGCGTTCGTCGTTGCCGCCGATCCGGGTGCCGCCCGCCCGGCGGCCGCCCACGGCGTCGATCTCGTCGATGAAGATGATCGACGGCGCGCGCTTGCGGGCGTCGTCGAAGAGGTCGCGGACCCGGGAGGCGCCGACGCCGACGAACATCTCGACGAAGCCGGAGCCGGTGACGGACAGGAACGGCACCTCGGCCTCGCCGGCGACCGCCCGGGCGAGCAGGGTCTTGCCGGTGCCGGGCGGGCCGACCATGATCACCCCGCGCGGTCCCTTGGCTCCGGCGGCGGCGTAGCGGTCGGGGCTGCGCAGGAAGTCGACCACCTCGCTGACCTCCTGCTTCACGCCGTCGTACCCGGCGACGTCGGCGAAGCGGGTGGCGGGCCGCTCGGCCTCGATGATCTTGGCGCGGGAGCGGCCGATGGCGCTCAGCCCGCCGCTGAGCGAGCGCGCGGCCATCCGGCCGGACCACAGGAACAGCCCGCCGAAGATCAGCAGCGGCAGGAGCAGCAGCAGGGTGGACCAGAGCGAGCTGCCGCCGCTGCTGCGGCTGGCGGTGATGCCGACGTGCTGGTCGGCGAGGGCGCGGCTGAGCGGGGAGTTGTCCAGGGCGGTGGGGATCTGGCTGGTGAAGCGGGTGCCGTCCTTGAGCGTGCCGGAGACGCCGCCGGTGTCGGTGATGTTCACCGTCCGCACCTGCCCGGCGTCGACCCGGTTCAGGAAGTCGGTGTAGCCGTAGCTGGTGCCGCCGCTGCGGCCGGGGTGGGAGAACAGCACCAGCAGGAGCAGGGTGACCAGCACGGCGACGGGCAGCAGCCACCGGCGCCACCCGGGCACGGGCACTTGCGGCGGCTTCGCCCCGCCGGGCTTCCCGGGGCCCTGCCCCCAGCCCGTCCCGCTCCCCGGCCGCCCCGCCCCCGGCGGGGTCGCGGAGTGCCGGGCGGCCGCCCGCAGCCGACCTCGTACGATCATCCGCACTCACCGCCTCTCGCCCACCACCGGGCCTTCCCCTCCATGGTCGGACGGCCGGGCCCCGGACGGGAGTCCTCGCAGGTACCGGCCGAACGCCACCTGCCCGTCCGGCACGAACGGCCACCGCCGCACGGCCCGCGCCAGCTCGGACAGGCCCAGCCAGCCGTACCAGGCGATCGCCTCCGGATCGACCGCGAGGCGGCCCGCAGGCAGCACCGCCTCATGGACGGCCAGCCAGTACGGGGCGATCGCGCCGCGGCACTGGAAGGTGAAGCGGTGCCGCACGGCCACGGCCACGCCCAGTTCCTCGCCCACCTCCCGCTCCGCCGCCGCGGCGTACGACTCCCCCACCCGTACGGCGCCGCCGACCATCAGGTCGTACTGCCCTGCGAAGCGGCTCGCGCCGTCCGGGCGGCGGTGGACCAGCACCCGACCGGTCGCGTCCCGGCAGACGGTGGTGGCGACCCGGTGCAGCCAGCCGCGGCGGATCGCCTCGGCGCGCTCGACCACGCCGAGCACGCGGTCCTGCCCGTCCACCCGTTCCACCGGTTCCACCGGTTCGGTCACGGCAGGTGCCGGGCGCGGGCGGCGGTCAGGGTGGCGGTGGCGGCGAGGAGGGCGCAGCCGGCCATCAGGGCGAGCAGGCGGCCCGGTGAGTCGGCCGTGCCCGGGAGGCCGGCCAGGTGCCAGAGGGCGGAGCGCAGGCTGCCGCTGACCGGGACGGCCAGGGCGGCGGCGAAGGCGGCGGCGCGGGCGGGGCTCCACGGCGAACCGGTGGCGGCGATCCGCAGCACCGCGTCGCCGAGCAGGCAGAACGCGAAGAACCCGCAGGTGAACACGGAGAGTTCGACCAGCGCGACGAGCGGCCCAGGCCGGCCCTCGCCGATCGCCTGCCCGGCGACCAGGCCGGCCGCGGCGAGC
The DNA here is from genome assembly GCF_000961885.1 of Streptomyces rubellomurinus. Taxonomy (GTDB): domain Bacteria; phylum Actinomycetota; class Actinomycetes; order Streptomycetales; family Streptomycetaceae; genus Kitasatospora; species Kitasatospora rubellomurina. The sequence goes on along the minus strand of NZ_JZKH01000058.1, from coordinate 10,633 downwards.
AGGCTGAGCCCGGCCGCGGCCGCGACGAGGTGGCGGCGCAACAGGGCGGCGGCGGTCGTGAGGTCGGCGATCGGGGCGGCGAGCAGCACTAGGTCGTCCAGCCAGTCGCCGCCGGGCCGGCGCCGTTCTTCCGGCGGCGGGGCCGGGGCCGGTTCGCGGGTGGCGCGCCGGAGCAGCCGCAGGCACCGGGCCGCGCCGGCGGTCAGCGGCACCAGGGCGGCGATCAGCCACACCGTGGGCGCGCCCCAGCGCTCGCGTTCCGCCCGCAGCGCGACCGCCGCCCAGTCGGTGGCGGCGGTGGCCGCGACCAGCAGCACGCCCAGCCGGGCGGCGCGCAGGAGTTGGTCCACCCGGTGGCCGGGCTGCGGGGCCGCGCCCCGGCAGAGCCAGGAGCGGGCCGTCGCCGCCGCGGCCAGCGCGGGGACGAGGAACAGGGTGAACGAGACGACCGCGTCGTACGGGTCCGCCTGCCAGGGGCTGGCGGCGCGGAGCCCCTTGGCCTGGGTGGTGACGTACGCGAAGACGGTGAAGGCGACGGCGAGCAGGAGCGACGCCGTGAGCGCCCGCCGCTGTGCGCGGCTCACCGCCGGGCTCCGGCGGGCCCGCCCGTACGGTCCGCGGCCGCGGGGCCGGCGGGCCGGTCGCCGTGCAGCAGCACGTCGGGCAGCCAGGGCACGCCGGGGGCGACGTGGTCCGCCAGCGGCCGTTCGGCCTGGACGGCGTCGGCCAGGGCGTGCGCCAGGCCGGGTGGCGCCTGGGCGGCCAGCAGGGCGGCTCCGAGCAGGGCGGCGGCGGCCTTCGGCCAGTCCGCACGCACCGTCAAGTGGCGTTCCCGGGGCGGTGCTTCGGTGGTGCTCGACGTGTGCTCGACCATGGCGGCATGCTACACGGCGCGTAGTACTTGCCGCGTAGTAATCAACGCACTGGCCCGGAAAACGCGGACGGGCGGCCCGGCGCTGCTCACCGGGCCGCCCGTAGGTGCCGCCAACCGCCTTCCGTCGAGGGCGGGTTGACGCCCCGCAGGGCGTCCACCGTGGATCAGGAGAAGTCCAGCGAACCCGTCCTGGTCCGCTTCAGCTCGAAGAACTTCGGGTACCCGGCGAGCAGTCGCACGCCCTCGAAGACGTTGAGGGCGTCCTCGCCGCGCGGGATCGCGCTCAGCACCGGGCCGAAGAAGGCGACGCCGTCGATGTGGATGGTCGGCGTGCCGACCTCCTCGCCGACCGGGTCCATGCCCTCGTGGTGGCTCTTGCGCAGCGCGGTGTCGTACGCGGTGCTGTGGGCCGCCTCGGCGAGCTCCTCCGGCAGGCCGGCGGCGACCAGGGCCTCGCGGATGACGTCCTCGTCCGCCGGGCGGTCCTGGTCGTGGAACCGGGTGCCGAGCTCGGTGTACAGGTCGCGCAGCACGTGCTGGCCGTGCTGCTCGGCGGCGGCGATGCAGACCCGGACGGGGCCCCAGCCGGTGGTCATCAGGCGCTGGTAGCGCTCGGGCAGGTCGGTGCGGCCCTCGTTGAGGACGGACAGGCTCATCACCCGGAAGGTGAGGTCGAGTTCGCGCTGGCGCGCGACCTCCAGGATCCAGCGGGAGGTGATCCAGGCGAAGGGGCAGACGGGGTCGAAGTAGAAGTCGACCTTGGGGATCTCGTTGTTCACGTCGGTGAGCCTAGTGGGACGAGTGGCCCGCTTTCCAGAGCCAATTCGTACGTCCTGGTTTGGGCCACTTCAGCTGCAGACCGTCCCGTCCGCCGGCGCCCGGCCGTCCAGGAGGTAGCCGTCGACGGCCTGCTTCAGGCACGGGTTGCCGGTGTTGTAGCCGCCGTGGCCCTCGCCCTGGAGGGTGACGGTGACACCGACGCCCGCGCCGAGCTGCTGCGCCATCGCCCGGGCACCCTCCACCGGGGTGGCCGGGTCGCCGGTGGTGCCGACCACCAGGATCGGGGCGGCCCCCGGGGCGGCGACCTCCGGGTGGTCGGTCTTGCCCGCGACCGGCCAGCCGGTGCAGCCGGTCAGGCCCCAGGCGGTGAACTCGCCGAAGACCGGGGACGCGGCGCGGAAGTTCGGCAGCTGCTGCTGGACGTCCTGGTCGGAGTAGCGCTGCCGGGCGTCCGCGCAGCCGATCGCCCGGTTCGCGGCGCCGAGGTTGCTGTAGTGCCCCTGCGCGTCGCGCCCGCGCAGCGAGTCGGCGAGCTTGAGCAGGGTGTCGCCGCTGCCCTGCTCCATCGCCTCGGTGAGGCCGGTGGCCAGCGCGGGCCAGGTCTCCTGGCTGTACAGGGCGCCGGCGATGCCGGTGACGGCGAGGCTCCCGGTGAGCTTGCGGCCGTCGGCGGTGGGCAGTGGGGACTGCTCGGCCTTCCGCAGCAGCTCGGAGACCTTCGCGGTGCCGTCGGCGCCGCCGGCGCCGGTCGGGCAGGCGGCCGCGGCCTGGGCGGCGCAGGCCTTCATGAAGTCCTCCAGGGCGAGTTGGAAGCCCTGGGCCTGGCCGAGCGCGGACTGCTGCGGGTCCTTGGTCGGGTCGACCACCGAGTCCAGCACCATCCGGCCCACCTGCTCCGGGAACAGGTGGGCGTAGACGCCGCCGAGCTGGGTGCCGTAGCTGATGCCGAAGTAGGAGAGTTTCTGGTCGCCGAGTGCCTGGCGCAGCAGGTCGATGTCGCGGGCGGCGCTCTCGGTGTCCACGTACGGCAGCACCCGGCCGGAGTTGCGCTCGCAGGCGGCGGTGAACCGGGCGTTGCTCTCGTCCAGCGCCTTGACCGCGGCCGGGTCGCCCGGGGTGTCGTCGACGGCCGCGTCGGCGTCCGTCGCCGCGTCGTCCAGGCACCTCACCCCGGCGCTGTCGCCGACCCCGCGCGGGTCGAAACTCACCAGGTCGTAGCGGGAGTTGAGGGAGGCGTAGCTGCCGGCCAGGGCGGGCAGGGTGGCGACGCCGGAGGCGCCGGGGCCGCCGAAGTTGAACAGCAGCGAGCCGATCCGGTGCGGCTCGTCCTTGGCCGGGCTGCGGATGAGCGCGAGGTCGATGGTGCCGGCGTCCGGCTTGGCGTGGTCCAGCGGCACCTTGAGGGTGGCGCACTGCCAGTCCCCGGCGGGCGCGGTGCCGCTGCCGCCCTGCGCGGCGCTGGGCGGCGGGCAGCCGTGCCAGTCCAGCGGCTGCTGCCCGGCGAGGGTGCCGCCGCCGGACGGGCCGGTGGCCGGGGAGCTCGGCGCGGGCTCGGCGGCGGACGGGTGGTCGCCCTGGCAGCCGGTGGCGGTGGCGAGCAGCAGCACGGCCAGGCCGAGCGCGCCGGCTCCACGGACGACGGTGTGCATGGGGCGGGTCCACCTCTCGGGCTGCGGCGCGGGATCGCCGGGGCTGGGGGGGCTCGGGTTGAGGGCTCGGCCGGCGCACGAACGACCCTAGGGGCGGAGGCCCGGCCGCGCCCGCCGGTGGCGCCCGACCGGGGGCGTGCGGCGCGTGCCGTACCACCGGCCGAGCGGGTGAGGGATGCCGCGGTGAACCGCGACGCGGCCCAGCCACGTTGTCCGATGTGTCCGGCCCGGCACGGCCCGGCACGGTCCGGCACGGTCCCACGCGGTCCCACGCGTACGGGCGCCTACGGAAGGAGCCCCTGGCAGTAGCTTGCTTCGCCTGCTACCTTGCATTGCATGGTACCTGGCACCGCCAACCACGAACCCGGCGACGACCCCGATCGCGCGCCGACCGCCCCGGACGGCCCGGTGGCGACCCAGCTGCGCAAGGGCGTGCTGGAGTACTGCGTCCTCGCGCTGCTGCGCGACGGCCCGCGCTACGGCGTCGAACTGCTCCAGGAGCTCGGCCGCTTCCCGATGCTCGCGACCAGCCAGGGCACCATCTACCCGCTGCTGTCCCGGCTGCGCCGCGCCGGGCTCGCCGACACCTTCCTCCGGGACTCGGCCACCGGCCCGTCCCGCCGCTACTACGCCCTCACCGACGCCGGGCGCGCCGCACTGGACGAGTTCAGCGCCCTGTGGCCGGCCTTCCGCATCACCGTCGACCAGATCCTCACCCCGGGAGAGAAGCCGTGAGCAACCCCACCGACCACCCGCTGGTCCGCGCCCACCTCGACGCCGTCGCCCGGCTCACCGAGCCGCTGCCCGCCGACCAGCGCCGCGAACTGCTCGCCGACCTGCGCGAGCACGTCGAGGTCGCCCTGGCCGAGGCGGGCCCGACCGGCCCCGCCGACGAGGCCACCGTCCGGCACGTCCTCGACCAGCTGGGCAGCCCCCGGCAGATCGCCGACGCCGCGCTCGCCGAGGCCGGCCCCGCGCGGCCCGAGGCCGGCGGCCGCCCCGAACCGGAGAGCAGCGGCCGCACCACCGTGACCCTGGCCCTGGCCGTGCTCCCGCTGCCGCTGCTGCTCGTCCCGGGCGTCGGACCGGTGCTCGGGCTCGTGACCGCCGTCGCCGCCGCGATCCGGGTCGGGCGCTCCGCGCAGTGGAGCCGGCGGGAGAAGAAGCAGGCGGCCCTGCTCCTGCTCGCGCCCCTGCTCGCCGTGCCGCTGGCGGCCGTCCTCGTCGCCGCCCTGTCCGGGAGCCTGAGCCCGGTCGGCGTGCTCGCCGCCTGCGCGGTGGGCTTCAGCCCGACCCTGCTCGCGGCCGCACGCCTGGCCCGGTCCGCCGCCCGGCTGCGCGCCGCCACCGTCACGGCCTGACCGCCCTCGACCGTACGGCTGGACCGCCACCGCCCGTACGGCCTGCCCCCCCGGCGGGGCCCGACCGCCCTCGACCGTTCGTCAGCCGCTCAGCGCGACATCCCCGGCGTGCCGCGCACCGCGTAGGCCGGCAGGCGCAGCTCACCGAGGGCGGCCCGCGGCAGGCCGAGGCCGAACCGCCGCTCCACCACGCCGAGGGTGCGCTCACGGACGGCCGCGTACCCCTCCTCCGGGCCGCCCCGGTCCGCGGGCGCCGTGCCGCCCGGCGCCAGCACCTCGGCGGCGACCAGCTCGGGCAGCAGCAGGTCCGGCTCGCGGCCCCAGCGCCAGCGCTCCTCCCCGAGGCCGAAACCGCACAGCACCGCGCCGTCGCGGGCGTAGTCGAGCAGCGCCGGCGGGTGCTCGGGCATCGGGCGGAAGTGCACCACCTCGACACCGCCGGCCGCTATCTCGGTGAGCCGCTCGCCGCCGGTCGAATCGCCGTACTCGATCGCGAAGGACCAGCCGCCGCACTCGCCGACCCGGACCACGCCGTCCCCGTCGTCGCCGGGGCGGTACGACTCGATGTCGAGGTCCCACACCTCGGTGCCGCTGATCGGCTCGGTGCCGGCAGCCGGGTCCGCGCCCATCCGGCGGGCGAGTTCGTGCGGCGCTATGCCCCGGGCGAACAGCACGCCGTCCAACTCCCCGCGGAGCCCGGCGAGCCAGCGGATGCCGTCGCTGGCGCCGACCCCGGCCCCGACCCCGCTCCCCTGCCCACGTCCGGTCCCGATCGCGCGCGTGCCCTCGCCCATGCCGCCGCCCTCCCCTGGCGCCGGCCCGCGATGGCAGCGGTCGCCGGTCCGCACCCTAACGGAGAGCACCGACAGCCGGAGGGCGTACGGACCGGCGCACCGGGCCGCCGCACGCCACGGGGAGCGGCGGTCCGGGCGGACGTGCACCGCGCGGTGGCCGGGCGGAGGATGGTTGGGGGGGACGAATTCCCCCGGGGCGCCGTGCCGTTCACCCGGTGTCACCGCCGGCCGGGTGCGCGACCGTCCACGCTCACACCCGGTAGCACCACCCCGGAGCCCCTCATGTCCCCCGCTTCCCCCACCCGCCCGCTGCGCCTGGCGGCCGGCGCGGTGACCGGCCTGCTGGCCGCCCTGCTCGGCCTCGGCGCCCCGGCCGTCGCCTCCGCCGCCACCACCTCCCCCGCCCCGGCCGGCCCGGTCGTCTACCTCACCTTCGACGACGGCCCCGGGCCGAACACCGCCCAGGTGCTCGCCGTGCTCGCACGGTATGGCGTGCCCGCCACCTTCTTCGAGCTCGGCCAGAACGTCGCCGCGCACCCCGAGCTCACCGGGCAGGTCGCCCACCAGGGCGAGAGCGTGCAGAACCACACCTGGTCCCACCCCGACCTGCGGACCCTCTCCGCCGCCGACTTCAAGGCCCAGATCCTCGACACCGACCACGCCATCAAGGCCCGGACCGGCACCACCCCCGGCTGCCTGCGGCCGCCGTTCGGCTTCGTCAACGACACCGTCCGGGCCCGCGCCGCCGCCCTGGGCAAGACCATCGTGCTGTGGTCCGTCGACCCGCAGGACTGGTCCCGGCCCGGCGCCACCGCGATCGAACAGCGCGTCCTCGGCTCCGTCCAGCCCGGCTCGGTGGTCCTGCTGCACGACGGCGGCGGCGACCGCAGCCAGACCGTCGCCGCGCTGCCGACCATCATCAACACCCTCCAGCAGCACGGGTACACCTTCCGCACCCTGTGCCGCTGACGCCCGGCCGAGCCACCGCCCGCGCCGCCCGACCAGGGGAGTTGTCAGTCCTGCCTGCTAGCGTCCGTCTCGGACAGCAGGACAGCAGGACAGCAGGAGATCACGGGCGCGCGGCCGCACACCGCCGCCCGTACCAACCGAACGGGGGCAGCACATGGTGGGCGTCACGCGTCACGAAGTGGACCAGGAGCGGATCGCCGACGCGCTGGCGCGCACCCGCGTACGGGCCAACGCCCACTGGCTGACCATCAGTTGCCACGAGCTGAGCGTCGAGCCGATCCGCGCGATGGCCGCCGTCCTGCTGGACCACCTCGGCGCGCTCTCCGCGACGGGCGGGGCGCTGGACGGCCCGGAGGCCCGGGAGCTGCTGCGGACGGCCTCCGAGTGCGCGACGGGCGTGCTGCACCTCGGCAACTTCCCGCGCGGGGACTTTTCGATCCCGTTCCCGTACCTCGGCAGGACGCTGGACAGCGAGGAGCACCGGTTCGGCGACGTGCTCGACTTCGGTGCCACCGCGGCGACCTGGGTCGAGGCCTTCGCGCTGGCCGTGGTCAGCGGGCACGTCGACGAGCCGCGCCGGATGATCGGCCCGCTGTTCAAGGACGACTTCGCCCCGTCGATCCACCAGGGCCTGCCGTGGTCGGACCTCACCTCGGTCTCCGAACCGGCGGACCTCGCCGAAATGGACGCGCTGGGCGCCTACTTCGCCCTGGTGAAGACCGCACGCTCGCCGTGGATGGCCCCCGCGCCCGACCCGCTGCAGAAGCCCCCGGCCGAGGAACGCGCCGCAGCCGTCCGGGCGCTGGACGCCGCGGGCGAACTGAACCCCGACCAGCGGCTGCTGCGGGTGCTGCTGACGGACGACCAGCCGGCCTTCGAGCAGGCGCTCGCCGCCCGACTGGCCGAGCACCGCGACAGCGCGCCGGCGGACGCGCCGCCCCGCAGCCTGCTCCCGCTCGGCACCATCGCCCTCGCGGCGCTGGCCGTCCGGGCGCACGGCTGGCAGCTGGGTGTCAGCTCCGACTACCTGCCGGCGGTGCTGCTGCGGCCGTCCGTGCCGGTCGAGGGGGTCGCGCACTGACCGAGCCGGGGGCCGTCAGCCGGGGGCCGTCAGCCGGTGAGCCGACCCGTCGCGGGGATGCCGGGTGACCACACGGTTTGCCCAGCAGGCAAACCATTCGACTCTTTGCTCAACAGTTTGTTTATCATCTCCGGATCCCCGTCACCCACCCGGAGCCGCCCAGTCATGCCCAGCCCTCCCCCGGCCGCCACCAGCCGACCCCACCCCCTGCACGCGCTGCGCGCCGCCGCCTTCGCCATCGGCGCCCTGCTGCTGCTCGTCGGGGTCGGCGTCCTGCTCCACCAGCCCCTGCTGATCCCACCGCTGGCGGCCAGCGCGGCCCTGGTGCACGGCGCGCCCGGGCTGCCGATCTCCCAGCCGCGCAACCTGGTGGGCGGCCAGCTGCTGTCGGCGCTCGTCGGCTACGCCACCCTCGCCGTGACGGGCAGCACCACCTGGGGCGCGGCCGTCGCCGCCGGGCTCGCGCTGGGCGCCATGATGCTCACCCACCTGCCGCACTCCCCGGCCGCGGCGACCGCCGTCATCGTGGTCCTGCAGGCGCCGCATCCCGTGCCCTTCCTCCCGCTGCTCGTGCTCTCGACCGGCCTGCTGGTCGTGATCGGCCTGCTGCCCGGCCGGGTCGGCGCACACCCGGTCCGCTACCCGCTCTCCTGGTGACGCCGAACTCCCGGTGACGCCGAACTCCCGCACGTACCAGGCCAGCTGGCGCCCCGTCGAACGGAAAACCGGTGGCGCGGCCGAGCGTGCGTGGACGACCATTCCCCGCATGAGCGATCAACCCACCCGCTGGACGCAGGCGACCGTGTACCCCGACATGTGGGCCGACCCGGCCGACGACCCGCGCGACAGCGACAGCCCCTCGCCGGAGGGCGAACTCGGCACCCTCCGGGAGTACCTGCGGAACTACCGGCTCACCCTGCGGATGAAGTGCGAGGGCCTGGACGCGGAGCAGCTGGCCCGCCGCTCGGTGCCGCCGTCCTCGATGTCCCTGCTCGGCCTGGTCCGCCACCTCGCCGAGGTCGAGCGGGACTGGCGGAACTGGATCACCCACACCGAGCCGCTGCCGAAGCTGTACGGCGCCCGGGACGCGGACTTCGACGGCGCCGTCGCCGAACCGGCCGTGGTGGACGGCGCGTTCGCCGACCTGGAGCGCGAGCAGGCCGCGACCGACGCCGCGCTCGCCGCGCACCCGGACCTCGGCGAGCGCATCGGCCGCGAGCGGATCGCGGTCCGGGACCTGCTGGTGCACCGGATCGAGGAGTACGCCCGCCACTGCGGTCACGCCGACCTGCTGCGCGAGTGCGTCGACGGGCGCGTCGGCCAGTAGCGAACACCCCGGACTCGACGCACCCGTCACTCGGCCGGGCTCAGCCGCCGTGGAAGAGGTGGCTGCGGCCGATCTCCGTGAAGCCGCGCCGGGCGTACCACTCGCGCGGCCAGTCCTCGGCGTCCGCGATCAGGAACAGGCGGGGGATCCCGGCCGCGGCGGCCAGCGCGAGCGCGGTGCCGAGCAGGGTGTCGCCGTGGCCCCGGCCGCGGTGCGCCTCGGCGGTGACCAGGTCCTCCACCTGGGCGAGCCCGGCGCGCCGGTCGAGGTAGAGGTCGGCCCAGGCGGCGACCCGCCCGTCCGGCTCCCGGGCTGCCAGGAACCGCACCTCCTCGGCGCCGCGCAGCCGGACCGCCCGGCGGTGGGTGAGCTGCCGGGCCGAGTCCTCGTCCGGGAACCAGACCAGGTTCTGCCGGAGCAGCGCGTCCCGCAGCTCGGCCAACTCGGCTGCCACGGCGGCCTGTTCGGGCAGCACGCAGCCGGCCGTGTCCCGGGCCATCAGCACCAGGTCCTCCCGCTGGTAGCCGGCGGCCGCCAGCGCCGGGGTGGCCCGCTCGCCGATCTCCTCGTCCAGCGTGGCGATCGCGTAGCGGCGGCGCTCCCCGAGGTGCCGGGCAGCGAGGCCGGGCAGCGCCGCCGGATCGGCCTGCGGGCCGTCCACGATCAGGCAGTTGTGCTCCTCCGAGAACGGGTACTCCCGGTCCCGGACGACGACGGCCCCGGGCAGCTCGACCGTCTCGGCGGCCTGGCGGCGGGCGAAGGCGGCGCGGAAGGCGTTCACGTGGTGGATCAGATCGGCCATGCCGCCATCGTCGCCACCGGCCGCCGCCCGCCGCAACCGAGTTCCGATGCCCGCCCGGCAGCACCGGACGCGCCGGAGCCCTCCGCTCAGCGGGAGCCGCGCGAGCGCTCCAGGAAGCGCCCCACCCCGTCCCGTACGCCCTCGGTCGGCACCGTGGCCGCGAAGGCGGCCGCCTCCACCGCGAGGCCCTCGTCGATCGGCAGGTTGATGCCCCGGGTGACGGCCCGCAGGCAGGCGGCCACCGCCGTGGGCGCGTGCTGGATGATCCGGTCCGCCAGGTCCCGTGCCGTGTCCAGGAGTTCGACCACCGGGACGACCGAGTTGACCAGGCCGATCTCGGCGGCGCGGGCGGCCGGGATCGGCTCACCGGTGAGGATCATCTCCAGCGCGCGCTTGCGGCCCACGTGGCGCGGCAGCCGCTGCGAGCCGCCGAACGGCGGCGCGAAGCCGAGCGAGATCTCCGGCTTCGCGAAGCGCGCGTGCTCGGCGGCGACGGCCAGCGGCGCCGCCTCGGTGAGCTCGCAACCGCCGCCGTACGCCAGGCCGTTGACGGCGACGATGATCGGCTTGGGGAACTCCTCGATCCGCCGGGTCAGCGTGTGCCCGCGCCGGACGAACTCGCGCAGGGCCCGCTCCGGCCCGCCGGCGATGCTGTCGGCCAGCGAGGGGATGTCGGCGCCCGCGCTGAACGCCCGCTCCCCGGCGCCGGTCAGGATCACCGCGCGGACGCTGTCCTCGGCCTCGATCCGGTCCAGCTCGGCGAGCAGCGCGTCGATCGTCGGATAGTCGAGGGCGTTGAGCTTCTTCTCCCGGTCGATGGTGAGGGTGACGACCTGCTGGTCCCGCTCGCTGCGGACGGTCATGCGCGGCACTCCGATCTCGCCGTACTGAAGGATTTCGCCGTACTTCCGGACGCCGCCGAGCCTAGGAACCGACCACCAGGACAATCCACTCATTGTCCTGGATACACTCGCCCCGCCCCGCCCTCCCCCGCTC
>NZ_JZKH01000057.1 GCF_000961885.1 Streptomyces rubellomurinus | reverse complement strand
GCCGCGGCCTCCGGGGCGGCGGACGGCGCGTCGGACGGCGCCGCCGCCGGAGCGGGCGCGCTCGGCGCGGCGGGCTGCGGCAGCGGCAGGAAGGGCGCGTTCACGGTCGGGCCGCCGAGCAGCGTGCTCGCCAGCAGCACCAGGTACCCGCCCGCCGGCACGGCCGCCACCGCCCCGAGCCGCCGCATCCGGCGCTGCCGCCGCCCGGACTCGTCCACGAACACCGGCGGGGGCGCCGGCTCGGCCGGTTCCGCGACGACCGGTTCCGCGACGACCGGTTCCGCGACGGCCGGCAGCTCGACCGTCGGTGCCCCCGCCGTCTCGTCACCGTGGGCGAACGTCTCGGCGGGCGCTCGCTCGGCGATCGGCCACGCATGGTCCAGGTGGGTGGTCACGGCATCGAGTCCAGGGAGGTAGTCGGTTCACGGGCCTGCCCGAGCGCGGCCGGAACGGGCCGGACGGACGCGCTGGTCGTATGGTTCAGCGCCGACGCCGTGCGGACTGTCACACCTCCCCGCGTGCTTTTTCGCCCGGCCCGGATCGTGCGCGGCCCGCCCCCGGTCAGGCCGGCGGGATCGGCCCGAGGTACGTGCCGCCGGAGGCGTCGACGGTCTGGCCGGTCACCCAGCCGCCCTGCGGGGAGGCCAGGAAGCCCACGACGTCCGCGATGTCCTCCGGCCGTCCGATCCGGCCCAGGGCGGTGATCGACTCCAGCTCGGCCATCGCCTCGGGGGCGCTCGTCCACCCGGCCGTCATGTCGGTGAGGACGACGCCGGGGTTGACGGTGTTCACGGTGATCCCGCGGCGGCCGAGCTCGTTGGCGAGCGGCGCGGCGAGGGCCGTCAGCGCCGCCTTGCTCAGGGTGTAGCCGATCTGGAGGGGTGAGCCGATCCGGGTGGCCGCGGAGGCCACGTTCACGATCCGCCCGCCGTCGCGGAGCAGCGGCAGCGCCCGCTGGATGACGAAGACCGGGGTGCGCACGTTGATCGTGACCGCCCGGTCGAACTCCTCCTCGGTGAGGTTTCCGATCGAGCCGACGAGGTGGATGCCGGCGTTGTTGACCAGCACGTCCAGGCCGTCCTCGCCGTGTTCGGCCAGTCCGGCGGCGAGGCCGTCGAACAGCTCGTCCAGCGCGCCGCGCTCGCCGAACCGGGCCCGCACCGCGAACGCCCGGCCGCCGGCCTCGGCGATCGACTTCACCGTTTCCTCGGCCGCCTCCTCGTTGCCGCCGTAGTGCACCGCGACCAGCGCGCCGTCGGCGGCGAGCCGCTGTGCGACCGCCCGTCCGATCCCGCGCGAGCCGCCGGTCACCAGTGCCGTCCTGCCGTCCGGTTCGCCCATGGCCGTTTTGCTCCGTTCGTACCGCACCGGCCGGTCCGGGGCCGCTTCCGGGTCGTCCGGGCCCGATGCCCGACGATCCCTCATGCATGCCCGGAGCCGGGGAACCGATGCCCGTCCGGGCCTCGCGATCTCCGCCTCCCCGATCAAATTACGACAGTACTTATATAAGTGCCGTTACGATGGCGCCATGGCCGACGACGACCGCACCCCCGCCCCGGACCGCGCCCCTTCCCCCGACCCCGATCCCGACCCCACCCGGCAGAGCCTGTGGCGCCCACTGCGACTCCTCCAGGCGTCGATGGACGCCGAGATCGGCCGGCTCTACGCCGAGGCCCGGGTCGACGGGCTCAAGCCGAGCTACGTGATGGAACTGCTCCGGCTGCACGCCCTCGGGCCGATGACCATCACCGAGCTCGCGGAGTCGGTCGGCCGGACGCACTCCGCGCTCAGCCAGAAGGTCGCCGCGATGCGGGCGGCCGGGTGGGTGGAGACCGTCCCCGGCGAGGACGCGCGCAGCAAGAAGGTCACGCTCACCGACCGGGCGCACGGCGTCGTCGGCCGGCTGGCGGCGGAGTGGCGGGCGACCGAGGCGGCGCTCGCCGAGCTGGAGGCCGAGGTCCCGTACGCGCTTAGCTGGGTCGTCAGCGACCTCGAGCGGGCCCTGGAGCGCCGAAGCTTCCACGACCGGATCGCCGAGAAGCTGGCCGAGGACCCGTCGTGGAACGCCTGAGGGGCGCGCTGCTGGACGTGACGCCGCTGCGCGCGTCCCCCGTCTTCCGCCGGCTGTGGGCGGGGCAGGCGCTGTCCTGGTTCGGCAGCCAGATGACGCTTGTCGCGGTGATGTTCCAGGTGTGGGAGGCGACCCGCAGCACCGCCTGGACGGGCGCGGTCGGCCTGGCCCAGGCGGTGCCGCTGGTCGGGCTCGGACTGTTCGCCGGCTCCCTGGTGGACCGGGTGGACCGCCGCGCGTTCTACCTGGTCACCACCGCCGGCCAGGCCGGGTGCTCGCTGCTGCTCGCCCTGCAGGGGGTCCTCGGCCGGCTGCCGGCCGGCGGGGTGCTGGCGCTGGTCGCGGCGCAGGCCTGCTTCGCGGCCGGGAGCGGCTCGGCGTCCCGGACGTTCATCCCGCAGCTGCTGCCGAAGGAGCAGGTGGCCGCCGGGCTGGCGCTGCGGATGGCCGCCTTCCAGGGCGCGCTGCTGCTGGGCCCGGCGCTGGGCGGGCTGATCGTCGGCTGGCGGGGCGTCGGCGCCTGCTACCTGGTCGACGCACTGACCTTCCTCGCCGCCTGCCACGGCGCGCTCGCGCTGCCCCGGCTGGGCCCCGGGGACGAGCCGGCCCGGCCGGGGCTGCGCGGGGTGGCGGACGGGCTGGCGTTCCTGGCCCGCACGCCCGTCGTCCGCGGGGCGCTGCTCACCGACCTGGCGACCACCGTGCTGTCCATGCCGATCAGCCTGTTCCCGCTGGTCAACGCGGAGCGCTTCGGCGACGATCCGCGCACGCTCGGGCTGTTCCTGACGGCGCTGGCGGTCGGCGGCATCGCCGCGTCGCTGTTCTCCGGGAGCTTCACCCGGCTGCCCCGGCCGGGCCTGGTGATGCTGGGCGGCTCGGCGGCCTGGGGTGCGGCCCTCGCACTGTTCGGCCTGGCGTCGAACGCGTGGACCGGCCTGGCGTTCCTGGCCGTGGCCGGCGCCGCCGACACCGTGGCGGTGGTGTCGCGCGGCACCCTCGTGCAGACCCACACGCCGAGCGGCATGCTCGGCCGGGTCGGGGCGGTCGAGCAGATCGTCGGGCAGGCGGGGCCGGACCTCGGCAACCTGCGGGGCGGGCTCGTCGCGCGCGCCACCTCCGGCACGGTGGCCGTGGTCGCGGGCGGGCTGCTCTGCCTCGGCGCCGTCGCCCTGATAGCGGCCGGCACGCCGGGGCTGCGGCGGGCCGTGACCGGCGGGGCGGCGCTCCGGGATCCCGGGCGCGAGGAGGCAACGGCCGCGTAGGATCGGGCGGTTGGGGGGCCCGCGAACGAACGGGCGCGGGCGGTCGACTCGCCGAGGGGCGGACCGCCTGCTCACCGCCCGGGTCCGCACCCTGGAGCACGCCGTCGCCCCCGCCCTCGTCCGTGCCCTGGCCGACGCCGGCCTCCCCGGGCCCCTGGCCGTCCGCGCCACGGCCTACGTCGACGCCCTCAAGACGGCGGTGGCCGGCTCCTACGCCTGGCACCGCACCACCGGGCGCTTCCACCGACCCCTGGAACCCGGCGCCGCACGCTGACGCACCCGGGCTCGGTGCCCCGTGGCCGCGACGATGGACACCCGTGGCGGGACACTGGTCGGGGGGCCTTGAGGACGGGAGTGAGCGGCATGTCCGGCGGCCCGCACGGCGAGCACCGCGCCCTGATCGGCGAGTTGGCGGCCCTGGTACGGCTGGCGCACACCGCGCTGCGCGCGGCGAGCGCCGTCCTCACCGATCCCGAGGACCCCGGCGGCGGCGACACGGGCATCCCCACCGCCGAGAAGGCGCTGGCGGAGCTGCGGGAGCGGATCGAGGAGGACGCCGCCGCCGTCGTCCCCGGCGGCCCGACCGGGCTCGTCCTCGGCGTGCACGTCGGCTGCGAGGTGGAGGCGCTCGGGCAGCTGGTGCAGCGCCTGCTGGAGGCCGCCTGGGCGCGCCAGGAGCGCGAGCCGTTCGCCGAACGGCTGCGCACGCCCCTGCGCGGGCTCGCGGGCGCCGCCGTGGAGCTGGTCGCGCGGGCGGCCGACGCCCTGGAGTCCGGCGCGCCGGAGGACATCGCGGACGTCCTCGCGCGGCTGCCCGAGGTCGGTCGGCGGCAGCGCGGGCTGTACGAGCTGCTGCTGGCCCCGGAGACGGACGGTGGAACGGACCCGGTCGACACCGCCGACCTGGTGCTGCTGTCCTGCTGCTACCAGCAGTGCGCCGACCGCGCGGCGGCCGTCGTCCGCCACACCGGGCTCCTCGCCCGCGCCGCGCGCTGAGGTCCGCCCGCTGTCAGTCCTCGCCGTCCCGGTCGAGGCAGAGCGCCGCGAGCCGGGGCAGCCGCCGCCGCATCTCGCCGTCGTCCGCGAAGTCCCAGGACTCGCCCATGTCCGGCTCGACGTCGGCGCGCTGCGGCCGCGCCGCCGCCCGGGCCTCCTGCGCCTCGTAGCAGCTGCCCTCGACCCCGGTCACCCGGTCGTGGGCCCGCAGCGCCGCGTAGGTGGCGTCCTCCTGGAGCAGCGCCTCCTCCAGGTCGTCCACAGAACCCCTGACCAGCGGGTGCTCGGCGAGCGCGTCGGGCGCGGCCGCCACCCGCTCGAACCACTCCCGCCCGAGGCCGATGAGGCCCGCGCGGAAGTCGATGAAGCCGTCGTCGGAGCACCCGCCGATGATCAGTTCGGCGGCCGCCCACACGTCCCACCGGTACACGGACGCGTGGACGGCGTCGAAGCGCTCGTCGTAGTCGAGGATGCGGTCCAACGGCAGCCCGGCCAGCACGTCGGTCAAGGCCTCGTCGAAGGGCCGGTCCGCCGCCGCGCGCGCCGTCTCGATGAGGGTCCAGAACTCGTCGGTCTCCATGACCGGGGACTCTGCCAGGCCCACCGACAGGCCGCCGGGAAGCGCCCGGCCGCCCCGGTCCGGCCGGCCCGGTCCGATTGCCCGCCCGCTCCACCCGGCCGGATACTTGGGGACGGGGTCGGCCCGGTGGAGGGAGC
Organism: Streptomyces rubellomurinus; assembly: GCF_000961885.1. GTDB lineage: Bacteria > Actinomycetota > Actinomycetes > Streptomycetales > Streptomycetaceae > Kitasatospora > Kitasatospora rubellomurina. Next base: position 45,637 of record NZ_JZKH01000057.1, on the reverse strand, counting down.
CCGTCATGGCCTCGTCCAGGGGCTGGCAGTTCTGGGTGGACCGGGGCGGCACCTTCACGGACGTGGTCGCGCTCGCCCCGGACGGCCGGCTGCTGACCCACAAGCTGCTCTCGCACGATCCGGACCGCTACCGCGACCCGGCGGTGGCCGGCATCCGCGCCCTGCTGCCGCCGGGCGCGAGCATCGAGGCGGACGTCGACGCCGTCCGGATGGGCACCACGGTGGCCACCAACGCCCTGCTGGAGCGCACCGGCGAGCCGACCGCGCTGGTCATCACCCGCGGGTTCGCCGACGCGCTGCGGATCGGCTACCAGAACCGCCCGCGGATCTTCGCCCGGGCGATCACCCTGCCCGAGCCGCTCTACGCCCGGGTGGTCGAGGTCGACGAGCGGATCACCGCCGACGGCGAGGTGCTGCGCCCGCCCGACCTGGACGGGCTCGCCGAGCGGCTGCGGGCCTGCCTGGACGACGGCATCCGCTCGCTCGCCGTGGTCTGCCTGCACAGCTACCTGCACCCGGCGCACGAGCGGGAGATCGGCCGGCTCGCCGAGCGGCTCGGCTTCGATCAGGTGTCGCTGTCGAGCGAGGCGAGCCCGCTGATGAAGCTGGTGCCGCGCGGCGACACCGCCGTGGTGGACGCCTACCTCAGCCCGGGCCTGCGCCGCTACGTGCGGCGGGTGGCGGACGAACTGACCGGCGTGCGGCTGATGTTCATGCAGTCGAACGGGGGCCTCGCCGAGGCCGGGCACTTCCGGGGCAAGGACGCGATCCTGTCCGGCCCGGCCGGCGGGATCGTCGGCATGGTGCGGATGTCCGAACTCGCCGGCTACGAGCGGGTGATCGGCTTCGACATGGGCGGCACCTCGACGGACGTCTCGCACTTCGCGGGCGAGTACGAGCGGGTGGTGACCACCCAGGTCGCGGGGGTGCGGCTGCGGGCGCCGATGCTGGCGATCCGGACGGTCGCGGCGGGCGGCGGCTCGGTGCTGCGCTTCGACGGGGAGCGGCTGCGGGTCGGCCCGGACTCGGCCGGCGCGGATCCGGGGCCCGCCTGCTACCGGCGCGGCGGGCCGCTCACCGTCACCGATGCCAACCTGCTGCTCGGCCGGATCCAGGCCGAACACTTCCCCCGGGTCTTCGGCCCGGACGGCGACCAGCCGCTCGACACCGAACTGACGGCACGTCAGTTCACCGAACTGGCGGGCGAGATCGGCGACATGTCGGCGGAGGAGGCCGCCGAGGGCTTCCTGCGGATCGCGGTGGGCAACATCGCCAACGCGATCAAGCGCATCTCCGTCCAGCAGGGCCACGACGTCACCCGCTACGCCCTGACCACCTTCGGCGGCGCGGGCGGCCAGGTCGCCTGCCCGGTGGCCGAGGAGCTGGGCATCCGCACCGTCCTGGTCCCGCCGATGGCCGGCGTGCTGTCCGCGCTCGGCATCGGCCTGGCCGACACCACGGTGCTGCGCGAGCACGCCGTCGAACGGCCCTTGGCGGACGGGGAGATGGCCGCCGTCCGGGACCGGGCGGACGAGCTGGCGGCCGCCGCCACCGGCGAGCTGCGCGACCAGGGCGTGCCGCAGGACCGCATCCGGCTGGCCCGCCGGGCCCGGCTGCGCTACCGGGGCACCGACGCCACCATCAGCGTGCCGCTGTCCGAACCGGCCGCCATGCGGGCCGAGTTCGAGGAGCGGCACCGGGCCGCCTACTCCTTCCTGATGGACCGGCCGCTGGTGATCGAGGCCCTGGCCGTCGAGGGCACCGGTGTCACCGAGCAGCCCGGCCTCGACGCCCTCGCCGCCGGCACCACCGCACCGGAGGCCCCCGCCGAGCCCGCCACCGTCCCCCTGCACACCGGCGGCGAGCGGCGACAAGTCCCGCTCCTCCAGCGGGAGTCGATGCGCGCGGGCGACACCGTCACCGGCCCTGCCGTGATCGCCGAGGCCAACGCCACCACCGTCGTCGACGACGGCTGGGGGGCGACCCTCACCCCCGCCGGGCACCTGCTGCTCGAACGGGTCCGGGCCACGGCCGGGGAGGACGTCGGCACCGCCGCCGACCCGGTGCTGCTGGAGGTCTTCAACAACCTCTTCATGGCGATCGCCCAACAGATGGGCGCCCGGCTGGAGTCCACCGCCCAGTCGGTCAACATCAAGGAGCGGCTGGACTTCTCCTGCGCCCTCTTCGACCCGGACGGCAACCTGGTCGCCAACGCCCCGCACATACCCGTCCACCTCGGCTCGATGGGCACCACCGTCAAGGAGGTGATCCGCCGCCGCGGCCCGGAGCTGCGCCCCGGCGACACCTATGCCGTCAACGACCCGTACCACGGCGGCACCCACCTGCCCGACGTCACCGTGGTGACGCCCGTGTTCGACGACTCCGGCGAGGAGGTGCTGTTCTTCGTCGCCTCCCGCGGCCACCACGCCGAGATCGGCGGCATCACCCCCGGCTCGATGCCCGCCGGGAGCCGCCGGATCGAGGAGGAGGGCGTGCTCTTCGACACCTGGCCGCTGGTGGTCGACGGGCGGCTGCGCGAGGCCGAGACCGTCCGCCTGCTCACCGGGGCGCGGTACCCCTCCCGCGACCCGGACACCAACCTCGCCGACCTGCGCGCCCAGATCGCCGCCAACCGCAAGGGGGTCGACGAAGTCGGCGCGATGATCCGGCACTTCGGCCTCGACGTCGTCCAGGCCTACATGCGGCACGTCCAGGACAACGCCGAGCAGGCGGTGCGCCGGACCGTCGACGGCCTGTCGGACGGCTCCTACCGCTACGAGACGGACTCCGGCGCGGTGATCGCCGTCGCCGTCCGGGTCGACCGCGAACGGCGCCGCGCCGTCATCGACTTCACCGGCACCTCGCCCCAGCTCGACGGCAACCTCAACGCCCCCTCCGCCGTCGTCACCGCCGCCGTGCTGTACGTCTTCCGCACCCTCGTCGCCGAGGACATCCCGCTCAACGACGGCTGCCTGCGCCCGCTGGAGATCGTCGTCCCGCCCGGCTCGATGCTCTCCCCCGAGTACCCGGCCGCCGTCGCCGCCGGGAACGTCGAGACCTCCCAGGCCGTCGTCGGCGCGCTCTTCGCCGCGCTCGGCGTGCAGGCCGAGGGCTCGGGCACGATGAACAACCTCAGCTTCGGCAACGCGGACCACCAGTACTACGAGACCGTCGCCTCCGGCTCCGGCGCCGGCCCGGACTTCGACGGCGCCGACGCCGTGCAGACCCACATGACCAACTCCCGCCTCACCGACCCCGAGGTCCTGGAGCACCGCCTGCCCGTCCTGGTCGAGGAGTTCGCCGTCCGCCCCGGCAGCGGCGGCGCCGGCCGCCACCACGGCGGCGACGGCGCCCTGCGCCGGCTGCGCTTCCGCGAACCGGTGACGGTCAGCCTGCTCTCCGGCCACCGCCGCGTCCCCCCGTACGGCCTGGCCGGCGGTTCCCCGGGCGCCCTCGGCACCAACCGCGTGCTGCGCGCCGACGGCACCGTCGAGGACCTCCCCGGCTGCGGCAGCGCCGACCTGAACGCGGGCGACGCCCTGGAACTCCGCACCCCCGGCGGGGGCGGCTACGGCGAACAGGAGGACAGCCGATGAGCGTGCCCCTCGCCCCCGGCCACGTGCTCGTCCGTCTCACGGACGGCGGGCCGACCGCGGCCGACGCCGTCCTCGACCGGCTCGAAGCCGTCTTCCCGACCCACACCGGCCGCGGCCGCACCAGGCTCGGCAACCCGTGGGACGACCCGCCCACGCTCACCTCCGAGGGCACCTGGACGATCGCCGCACCGCGCCCGGACGGCGCCGCCGAAGCCGTCCGGGCCCCGGGCCCGGCCCCGGCCGTCTCCCAGACCTTCGACGTCTCCACCGCCGCCCCCGCGAGCCACGGGTTCACCGCGGTCGGCGGCATCACCGCGGACCTCCTCGGCACCCCCGACGACGTCACCACGATGCTCCACGCCCTGGCCGCCCTCGGCCCCCTCTCCGAGGAGCACCGCGACCACCAAGGGCCACTCCTCGCCGTCCAGCTGCGGCTCGGCGGCACCGCCGGATCAGCTCCGTAGCGTCGACGTGCGTCGCCGCCGCCGGGTCACCCGGGTGCCGGGCCGTACTGGCGGCGGCGTCGGTCGGCCCGCACCGTGAGGAAGGGGCGACGAGCGACAGGACGGTGGACATGGACGCGAACGAGAACGCTCCCCGCGTGGTGGTCGGCGTGGACGGCTCGCCGTCCTCGCACGCCGCGCTGCGCTGGGCGATCCGGCACGCCGCGCTGCTCGGCGGGGTGGTGGACGCGGTCGGCGCCTGGGAGCCGCCGAGCCACTTCGGCTGGTCGGCCCCCGTGGTCGACCCCACCTTCGACCGGGAGCTGGCCGACCGGCGGTTCGCCGACCAGCTGGACACCGTGATCGGCCCGGACCAGCCCGTCCCGGTCCGCCGGGCGATGGTGCTGGGCGACCCCACCGACGTCCTCCTGGAGGCGGCGCAGGGCGCCGAGGTCCTGGTGGTCGGCAGCCACGGCCACGGCGGCTTCACCCGGGCGCTGCTCGGCTCGGTGAGCACGCGCGTCGCGCAGCACGCCGACTGCCCGGTCGTCATCGTCCGCGCGCAGTGACCGCCCGGCGGGCCGCCGAGCACGATCGAGAGGAGCCCGCCGTGGCCGCACGGATCGCCTACCGCCGGATCTACGAGGAGTCCTCGCCGCGGGACGGGCAGCGGGTGCTGGTCGACCGCGTCTGGCCGCGCGGGATGACGAAGGCGGACGCCCACCTCGACGAGTGGCTGCGCGACGTCGCCCCGTCGACCGAGCTGCGCCGCTGGTACGGCCACGACCCGGCGCGCTTCGCCGAGTTCCGCCGCCGCTACCTCGCCGAGCTGCGGGACGCCGGGCACCGCGAGGCCGCCGGGCACCTGCGCGACCTCGCCGCCCACGACACGCTCACCCTGCTGACCGCCACCAAGGACGTGGAGCACAGCCAGGCCGCCGTGCTCGCCGACTGGCTGACTGGCTGACTGGCTGACTGGCTGACGGCGCAGGAGCGGTGACCGGCGGGCGCCTCAGCCGAAGCCGAACGGGCGCGGCGCCGTGACGTCGAGGGTGTCCCGAAGCATCGCCAGCGCCGCGCCGAGCGGGCTGGACCGGCCGCCGCTGACGGTGATGTCCCCGGCGTCGGGGCAGCCGTAGACGACCGCCTTCTCCGGCCCGGTGAGCCCGTGCAGCGGGTCGCCGGGGGCCGTCCGCTCCAGCCGGACCTCGACCACGGCCGGGCGGTCCGCGGCGGCGCTCGCCACCGCCCGCAGCCGCAGCCCGTCCGCGGCGGCTGCCGCCGCCTCCCGGCCGGCCCGCTCGTCCACCGGCTGGGTGTCGACGCGCACGGTCGACGGGTCCCAGCCCCACACGAGGGCGGCGAGCAGCCGGACCTTGGTGGCCGCGTCGGCCCCGGAGAGGTCGGCCGAGGGGTCGGCCTCGGCGATGCCGCGGCGCTGCGCCTCGCGGACCGCCTCGGCCAGGCCGTCGCCGGCCGCCAGGCGGTCGAGGACGAAGGTGGCCGTCCCGTTGGGGCAGGCCCGGATCGTCCGGCAGCCGAGGCCGCGCACCCCCGTGCGGGCCAGGTCCGCCGCCGGGAGGGCGGCGCCGGTGGCCCCGGAGATCCGGATCAGGCTGCCGCCGGCCCGCGCGGCCTCGCCGAGCTCGCGCCAGTGGCTGAGCAGGTGGCTCTTGGTCGCGGTGACCACGTGGACCCCGCGGCGCAGCGCCAGCGCGGCCTCCTCGGCGGCCTGCTGCCGGGCCTGCGGCGAGGAGGGCAGGGCCTGGACGAGCACCCGGGCGCCGGTCCGTTCGAGGGTCTGCTCCAGCGGCGCGAGCGGGCTCCACGCCTCCCGCGCCGGGACGGGCTCGCCGTCCGGCGGCAGGACCTGCGCGGTTCCGACCCGTACGGCCGCGAGCCTCGGCCGGACGCCGTGCTCCCGGGCGATCTCCTCGCCCCGGGCGAGCAGCCGCTCGGCGTAGGCGCGGCCGACCGGCCCGTAGCCCGACAGCACGACGGCCGGGTCCTCGACCGGTCCCGGCGGTGTGCTGGTCCTACCGTGTGACGAAGGCATCCCGGCAGGATACCCCCGGGGGCCATCGGCCCCGAGCGGGCCGAAGCCCCGGGACCGGGCCGGGGATTGCCGACGATTGCCGACGCGGATCCGGGGCAGCCGCTCCGTACGTCCCGGTTCCGGAACGACCGCCGGGGCGGCCAACGCCACCGTGGTACCCGGCTCCGGCCCCGGGACCACGGTGGGCCTGCGGCCGGGCCGGATTGGCCGGCACCGAGGCGGGTAGCCGCGCGGTACCGGCGGGGCACCGGGCGCCCGCCCCGGACCCAGCGGAGGCCGTGATGACCGTCAGACGAAGGTCGTGGGCCGTGGCGATGCGCGGGCGGACGACCGACCGCCGCCACCCCCCGCACGAGGAACCCGACCGCTCGCCGCTGGACGGCAGCGGTTCGCCGCACCCCCGGCCGTCGATCGCCGACGCGCCGGCCGCCGGCCGGGACGACGAGGACCGGCCGGAGCCCCCGGCGGCGGACACCGCCGCACCGTGAGGGGGCTGAGCCATGTCAGCACGCAGAACCATCACCGTCCTCGGCGCGACCGGCCGTCAGGGCGGCTCCGTCGCGGCCGCCGCCCTCGCCGAACCGGACGGCGCCTTCGCCGTCCGGGCCGCCACCCGGCACCCCGAGTCGGCCGCCGCCCGGGCCCTCCAACGCGAGGGCGCCGAGGTGGTCCGGGCCGACCTCGACGACCCGCCGAGCCTGGAGCGGGCCTTCGACGGCGCGTACGGGGCGTACCTGGTGACCAACTTCTGGGAGCACATGTCCGCCGACCGGGAGCAGGCCCAGGCGAAGGCCCTCGCCCTCGCCGCCGAGCACGCCGGCCTCCAGCACGCGGTGTGGTCGACGCTGGAGGACACCCGGGACTGCATCCCGCTCGACGACGACCGGATGCCCACGCTCCAGGGCCGCTTCAAGGTGCCGCACTTCGACGGCAAGGCCGAGGCGGACCACTACTTCACCGACGCCGGGGTGCCGACCACCTTCCTGCGGCTGACGTTCTACTGGGAGAACCTGCTCGGCCCGTTCCACCCCCAGCGCGGCGAGGACGGTGCCCTGCGACTGGTCCTCCCGATGGGCACCAGCCGGCTCGCGGGCATCGCCGTCCAGGACGTCGGGCGCACCGCCCTGGCGATCCTGCGGCGGGGCACCGACCTGATCGGCGCCACCGTGAGCATCGCCGGCGAGGCCCTGACGCTCACCGAGATGGCGGCGGCCATGACGACCGCCCTCGGCGAGCCGGTGACGTACCGGCCGCTGACCCCGGACGCGTTCCGGGCGCAGGACTTCCCGGGGGCGCAGGAGGCGGGGAACATGTTCCAGTACTACGCCGACTGCGAGCGCCGCTTCCTCGCCCCGCGCGACCCGGCCTCCGTCCGGCTGCTCGACCCGCAGCTCCAGGACTTCGGCGACTGGCTGACGGCCCACCGCGCGGAACTGCGCGCGGCGCTGGCCGACTGACCTCCGTGCTGGTCACCGACGGTACGGGCGTCGGCACGGGCGGCGGCGGAGGGATGTCACGAAATACGCGAAAACGGATTCGTGCGCAGCTGAATGGATCGGCCCTGGTCGGGCACACGCCGTGTCCGAACGTCCGTACCTCGAAGAAAGGGCCGATTCCCGTGCTGATCCTCGTCCTCGTCCTGCTCCTGGCCCTGATCCTGGGCGGCGCCGGCTTCGCCATCCACATCCTGTGGTGGATCGCCCTGGCCGTCCTCGTCATCTGGGTCCTCGGATTCGTCTTCACCGCGGGAAGCGGCGGCAGCCGCGGCCGGTGGTACCGATGGTGACCATCCGCACCGCCTCCGAGCGGGGCCGGCCCTGACCGGCTCCGGAGTACGGGACCGGAGCGGCCCGAGGGCCGCTCCGGTCCCGTTTTCCGGTCCCGTTCGACCGTCCGCTCAGCTGCTGAGCAGCCGGTCGAAGAAGGCGCGGTACTGCTTCAGCGCCATGCGGAGTTCCTCCGTGTCCGTCTCCCCGTCACGGTTCCAGCGGCTCTCCAGGCCCTGTTTGCGGCCCGCGAAGTACTCGGCCAGGCGCCGCATCAGATCGGCGACCAGCTCGTCCGCGTCGCGCACCGCCTCGCGGGGGTCGTCGACGAAGCGGGTCTGGATCTCCTGCCACCGGGTGCGCAGTTCGTCCGCCTCGTCCGGCGGCAGGAGGGGGTCGTGTCCCTCCCGGTCGCCGTCGGCCCGCGGCTCGCCCTCGACGGCCCGGCCGGTCGTTCCTCCGGCCGCTTCCGCTCCGCCGTCCGGTTCCTCCCGGTCCTCCGCGTACTCCGGACGCTCCGGATCGTCCGTCCGCGGCTCCTGCGCCGCGGTGGTGGCCTCGCCGGGGTAGACGGGCCGTTCCCGCGTCACCGGTTCCTCGTCGGCCCGCACACCCGCGAGGATGTCCTCGGTCGACGTCCGTCGCTCGTCGTCGTGGTTCATCGGTGTCATCTCGGTCGCTCCGTTCCGCCTCGTTCCGTCCCGCCCCTCCCCGGTTCGCCCGGGCCGCCCGTCCCGCCCGTCCCGCCCGGACCGCCGTCGAGGAGCTCGTCGAACAGCGCGTGGTAGTGCACCATCGCGCCGCGCAGTTCCTCGGTGGTGGCCTCGCCGCGGTCGGCCCGGCTGTTGACGGCGTGCGCGGCCCGGTAGTGCTCCAGGGTGCGGCCGTGCTCGACCGACAGGTCGCGCAGCCGCTGTTCGTAGTCCTCCGTCGGGTAGCCGCGGTCCCGCATGAGCGTGGTGACCAGGCGGTCGGCGTCCTGCACCGCTTCACCGGGCCGGTCCACGAACTCCTGTTGCACATGGGTCCAGTCCCGGCCGTAGCGCTGCCTCGCCTCGACCGTCAACGGTCGGATGTCCAGCTCACGGTGGCGCAGTTCGCGCTCCCGCAGCTCGCGTTCGGCCGCCAGCCTGCTGTCCGACCGGTCCACGGTCCGCTCGTACTCGGGGCCGAAGCGTTCCCGCAGCCGGCGGCGGCGGTTGACGAACCACAGCACCGCCGCGACGAGGACCACCACGACGGCGATCGGCACGATGATCGCGACCAGTTCTCCTGTCGACATCGGGCCCTCCTTGTTTCCTAGGTCCCGCGCCACTGCCCGGAGTCGACCAATCGAAACGCCCGTGTCGGGAGGAATCGGGCGCACCCCGCCACCGGGTGATTGCCGCACCCGCAACCGGGCAGCCGCCCGGCGGACAGCTTTCCTCACGAGGAGGGAACCCGGAGGAGGGAGCCCGCTCGTGTCCAGACGCGCCATCCCGACGAGCGCGGGCAGCGCCCTCGGGCCCGCCCTGCGCATCACCGTGCTGGCGACCGCGACGGACGTCGTGTGCCGCCTGGAAGGTGAGGTCGACAACCGCCAGCGGGCGAGGCTGGAGAACGCCCTCGCACGCGCCGCACGGAACCGTCCGTCCCAACTGGTCCTCGACATGGCCGGGGTCGGCTTCTGCGACTCCGCCGGACTCGACGCCCTCGTCACCGCCCACCAGGGCGCCGCACTGGCCGGCACCCGGCTGGTCCTGGTCGCCCTCCCGCCCCAGGTCGGCCGGCTCCTGGAGATCACCGGCACCGACCGGCTGTTCACCGTCCGTGACAGCGTCCGCGCGGCCCTCCACGACGGCCGCGCGGACGCTGTCACGGCCGCGGGTGATCCCCGCCCCGGACGGCCCACCCCGGATGTGGGGGCGGCGGCGGTGCCCGAGCCTCGACGCATGGGATCGATCGTCGTGCTCTTCGAGCTGGAGCCGGAACGGGAGCTCGGCCCGGAAGGGGTCGGGCCCGCGGTGCTCGCGGTGCACGCCGCCGGTGCCGATCCGGACGTGCCCGAGGACCCGCAGCCGTACACGCTCTGCGGGCTGGAGAGCGCTCCGATGGAGCACTCGCACTACCGGCCCACCCGGCCGGGCGAGCCGTGGTACCCGCCCCCGCTGGCCGACCGGCGCTGCCACGAGTGCGAGCACGCCCTGCGCGCCCGCTGACCGCCGCGGTCCGGTGCGTGAGGATCCTCCTGATCCGGGCAGACGCCCTGGTGGGACGCCCGCGGCGGCGCGGGCGTCCCACCCGCCCGATCTGTCAGGAGCGACCGAGATGACCACCACACCCGCCTCCGGCCCCGCCCCCTCGCGCGCCCTCGCGCAGCCCTGCCCGGTCTGCGGACACCCGCGCTGCTGGATCCTCGGCGCGGCCGTCGCCCTGGACGGCCCGCGGGCCGGCGCCTGGCAGCCCGAGCCCTGCCCCGACCCGCACTGCCCCGGCGCGCGGGCCCTCGGCGCGGCCGAGTGACCGCGGCCGAGTGACCGCTGCCGGGAGGCCCTGACGACAGGAGGAGGACGGACCCGTGAAATTCCCCGACCGGATCACCGCCGGACGCCAACTCGCCGAGGCGGTGGCCCCGTTCATCGACGGCCGGAGCGACGGCGGGGTCGTCGTCCTCGGCTTGGCCCCCGGCGGGCTGCTCGTCGCCGCCGCGCTCGCCGAGGAGTTGGGCGCCCCGCTGGACGCCACGGTGGTACGGCCGTTGAACGTGCGCGGGCACGACCAGCCGGTCGGCGCGGTCGCCGACGGCGACCCGCCGCTGTTCGACCGCGACTGCCTCAAGAACCTCGATGTCACCCCGCTGGAGCTCGGCGAGAGCCTCAAGCGCGAACGCGCCGAGGTGCACCGGCGCGAGGCGCTGTACCGCGAGGGCCGGGCGCCGCTGCGGGTGCGGGGCCGCACCGCCGTCCTGGTCTCGGACGGCCTGACCGACGCCCTCACCGCCCGCACCGCCGTCCGCGCCCTGCGCGGCGACCGCCCGCATCGCCTGCTCCTCGCCGCGCCGGTGTGCGACGCGCGGATCGCGGACGAGCTGCGCCGGGACGTGGACGCCCTGGTCTGCCTGCACCTGCCGCTGTACGCGCACGCCGCCGGCCCCTGGTACGGCGAGTTCCACGACGTCACCGACCGCGAGGCCGCCCTGCTGCTGCGCCGCCACGGCTTCGGCCCGGCAACGGCCGTGCGCGGTAGGGTCGCTGCCGATGGACACACCAGCGCAGACCGCAGCCACTGAAGCCCCTGACCCGACGCCACGTGCCGGCGGCCGGATCGACGTCGACGCCGACACCGTGCGCGCCCTGCTGCGCGAACAGCACCCGGACCTCGCGGAGCTGACGCTGCGCCGGGTGGAGGGCGGCTGGGGCCACCGGATGTGGCGGCTCGGCGAGGAGCACGTGCTGCGGATGCCGCGGGACCAGGACACGCCCGTGAGCTTGCGCAAGGAGCTCCGGTGGCTGCCGGAGCTGGCGCCGCGGCTGCCGCTGCCCGTCCCGGAGCCGCGGCGGACCGGCGGGCCGGGGGCCGGCTACCCGTACCGGTGGGCGGTGCTCTCCTGGGTGCCCGGCGATCCTGCGGACCGTACGCCGATCGCCATCGAGCACGGGCCGCGCTCGGCCGAGGTGCTCGCCGACTTCCTCCTCGCCCTGCACCGGCCGGCCCCGGCCGACGCCCCGGGGGCCGGGGCGCGCGGCGGCCCGCTCGCCCCGGTCACCCCCGACTTCGAGCGGCGGCTGGCCGCGTTCGAGGAGCAGCTGCACGAACTGGCGCCGGGCATCCGCGCCGAGGAGCTCCGGGCGGTGTGGGAGGACGCGGTCGCCGCCCCGGTCTGGGCCGGCCCGCCGGTCTGGCTGCACGCCGATCTGCACCCGGCGAACGTCGTGGTGGTCGACGGGGCGCTCGGCGGGATCGTCGACTTCGACGCCCTCGGCGCCGGCGACCCGGCGGGCGACCTCGCGGCGGCCTGGCTGCTGCTGCCGGCCGGCGCCGACCGGCCGTGCCTCGAACGCTGGCTCGCCGCCCAGCCGGCCGACGAACGGGACGCGGCCGAGGCGACCGTCCGCCGCGCCCGGGGCTGGGCCGTGCTGCGCGCCCTGATGCTGCTCGGCATCGGGCGGGCGGGGCTGCACGGGCTGCCGGGCGGCAAGCCGACCTGGGGGCCCGCCGGGCGGGCGGCACTGCAGCGGGTGCTGGCCCACTTCCGGCGGGCCGGCGGCGCGGGGTAGGCCCGGCCGGCCCGGGCACCGCGACGGACCGTCAACTGCCCTCCCCATAAAGCTGGTTCAGGGCAGCTCGACGGCGTACAGGCACGGGTGCCGCAGCTGCGCGTCGGGCGTCGCGAGGACGGTGGCGACCTCCCCCGAGATCTCCACCCGGAACTCGCCGTCCGTGCTCTCCCACACCAACGTGCCGCCCGGGCCGAGCGCGTCGGTGGCGTGGACCACGACGACCGTCGGCGGGCCGTGGCCGGCCACCTTCCCCGGCAGGGTCACCGCGTAGCGGCGTTCGAGGCTGCTCATCTCCTGGCCTCCTGCTTCATCACCCCGCCCGGTACCACCGATTCTCCTCCCCACCCCGGCAGTTGTACACGTACCGTCATCGACCCGGATTCGGTCACCAGCGGTCGCCCGGCGGTCACTCCGACCACCGCAGCACCGCGCCCAGGCCGCCCGGCGGGCCGTCCGCGGCCTCGGGCACCAGCAGCGCCTCGGCGCCGGTGGCCGCGGCGGCGCGCAGCAGCGCGTCGGCGGCGGGCGCCTGCTCGGGGTGGCCGACGCCCATGCCGCGGACCTCGGCCCGTTGGACGCCGATGTGCTCGGGCTGCGGCCCGGTCCAGACCGGGCGTTCCGGGTCGTGGCCGCCGGTCTGGAGGAGCAGGGTGGCCAGCTGGTGCTGCCGGGCGGCGGTGACCACGGCGGGGATGCCGAGGGCGGCCGCGCCGGGCGCGGTGTCGGTGCCGCTGCTGTCGGTGGTGTGTTCGCCGGGGCGGCCGAGGCCGGCGTGGAAGGCGTCCAGCGCCGCGTCCAGGTGCCGACGCCGGTGGGCGGTCCAGGCTTCGCCGATCCGCCGGCCGAAGGCCGCCCGGTCGACGCCGTCCGCCCGGCCGCCGCCGTCGACCTCGACGGTGCGCGCCCGCAGGTGCAGCGGCAGCCGCTCGTGGACGGCCCGGCGCTCGCGGGTGTCGCCGGTGAGGACGAGCAGGTCGGCGCCGCTGTCGGGCCAGGTCCGGCCGAGGTGGTCGGCGATGGCGGCGGCGGTGCGCTCCCAGGCGTCCTCGACGCGGTGCCGGTAGTGCCATTCGTGGCGGTCGGCGGGCGGGGCGCGGTGGCCGCGGCCCTGCCACGGCCGGCCTTCGACGCTGCCGAGCGGCGCGGCGCGTCCGAGGTCGTACCGTTCGAGGTCCGCGCCGGTGCGGTCGACGGCGGCGACCAGGCAGCGCGGCGCGGCGTCGTCGAGGAGGTCGAGCAGCGGGGCGGTGTGCGGCAGCGGGGCCCACGCGGCCGACGCGTCGGGCGGGCTCGCGACGAGCGGGACGTCGAGCGCGACCTCGCCGTCCGCGGCGAACAGCGCCCGGCCGGGCGGGGAGTCGGCGGCCGGTTCGGCGGCCAGCCGGTCGCGGACGGCGGCGCAGGTGCGTTCGTCCGTGCCGAGGGCGGCGAGCCGCTGGACGGCGGTGCGGTCGAGGAGCGCCCGGCGGCGGGCGGCGTCCTCGGTGGCGCGGGAGGTGTCGAGGTAGACGGAGGCCCAGGGGCCGGGACGGTCGAGCAGGGGGGTGAGGAGAGCGAGCTGCATGGCGGCCTCCCGTGGTCGGTGCTCGTCCGCGCGCCTACCCCGCCCCGGGCGCGGAACACCCCGGGCGGGCGTCAGGGCGCGGGCAGCCGCAGGTCGCACCAGACGACCTTGCCCGGGCCGCTCGGGCGCCAGCCCCAGCACAGGGCGAGGCGGTTCAGCAGGAACAGGCCGAGGCCGCCCTCCTGCTCCGCGCCCTGCGGCGGGCGCGGCAGCGGGGGGCGGGGGCTGGCGTCGCCGACCTCGATCCGCAGCAGGCCGGGGGCGCGGATGAGCAGCAGCCAGCGGGGCGCGCCGGTGTGGCGGACGGCGTTGCCGACGAGTTCGGAGACGAGCAGGACGGCGTCGGCGACCACCATCGAATCGGGCACGTCGGCGAGGAAGCCGAGGGTGCAGGAGCGCGCCTCGGCCACGCAGCCGGGCCGGGCGGTCAGCGGCAGTCGGCGGGCCCACGGCCATGCCGAGGAGCGCGGCGGTGCGTGCGGCCGCGCTCCGGTGGTCATCCGACCGCACCTCCTTCGGTCCCGTCCTCACCCGGCGGCTCGGGCCGGGTCCAGCCTCAGTGCCCGAACACGGGTCCAGCCTCAGTGCCCGAACAGGTGCAGGCCCCGGCGCCACCTCGGCGCGCGGCGGACGGCGGCCTCCCGTCCGCCCTGCTCGGCGGCCCGCTCCTCCGCCGTCGGCCGCGCGTCGCCCGGCGGCAGCGGCACGTCGTCCCGCAGGGGTTCGCGGGATCGCGCCGATGTCCGGGGCACCTCGTCCGACAGCGGCGCGCGACGCTCCACCGGCTCGGCCGCCCGGACCGGGACGCCGCGGCGGCGCACCGCCCGCCGGGAGGCGCCGATCATCGCCAGGCCCAGGCAGAACACCAGGGCGAGGGCCACGCCGGCGAGGAAGATGCCGAGGCTGTCGAGCCTCACCAGGTCGTTGCCGAGCACCGTCACCTGGTACTCGGGCCCGCCGGAGAGGTTGTCGGCGATCAGCAGCCCGATGAAGGCGCCGGACGATGCCAGCAGCAGGAGTCCTAGCAGCACCATGGGAAGTCCCCTTCCGTCCCGGTTCCGTCCCCCTCCACCTCGCGGGCGCCTACCCGGGCGGCCCCCGTCGTAACGCGCTGCGGCGGACCGGTGCCCGTTCGACCCGGACGGCGATCAGGCAGGCGTCGTCCTCGGTGTCGGCGGGGCTGAGGTCGAGCAGCCGGTCCAGGTAGCGTTCGAGGTCCGGTCCGGGCGGGCCGGCGGTCCGGATCAGCTGGTCGATGGACTCCTCGACGGGCCGGTCCCGCCGCTCCACCAGGCCGTCGGTGTAGAGCAGCAGGACGTCGCCGGTGGTCAGCCGCGCGGCGTGTTCCTCGTACTCGGTGTCGTCCAGCGCGCCGAGCAGGACGCCGTGCGGCAGCGGCAGCACGTGGGCGCCGTCGGCGCCGAGCCGGATCGGGGGCAGGTGGCCGGCCCGGGCCCAGCGCAGCTCGCCGGTGGCCGGATCGAACAGCGCGCACACGGCGGTGGCGGTGACCTGACCGGGTTCGCGCACGGCGACGGTGTTGACCCAGGCCAGCAGTCGGCCGGGCCCGGCGCCGGTGACGGCCAGGCCGCGCAGGGCGTGGCGCAGCGCGACCATGCCGGTGGCCGCGCCGACGCCGTGCCCGGCGACGTCGCCGACGGCAAGCAGGACGCGGTGGTCGGGCAGGACCAGGACGTCGTACCAGTCGCCGCCGACCCGGTCGCGCTGGGCGGCCGGGCGGTAGCGCACGGCGGCGCACAGGCCGGTGGCGTCGAGCGGGGGCGGGGCGGCGGGCAGGATGGCCTGCTGGAGGCGCAGGGCCAGCTGGCCGCGTTCGGCGGACTCCTGCTCGCTGTCGGCGAGTCGTTCCCGGGTGGCGCCGAGGGCGACCTCCGTCCAGTGCTGCGCGGACACGTCGTGGTAGGCGCCGCGGATGGCGAGCAGTCCGCCCTCGTCGTCGAGGACGGGCTCGGCGATGACCCGGGTGTAGTGGTAGCTGCCGCCCGGCCGGGCGAGCCGGAAGACGGCGGAGGCGGCGCGGTGGCGGTGCCGGACGGTGTCGACGAGGCGGCGGACGGCGGGTTCGTCGTCGGGGTGGGCGTGCCGGGCGAGGTGGGAGAGCGGGACGGCCGGGGCGCCCGGGGGCAGGCCGAAGAGGTCCCGCAGGCCGTCGCTCCAGCGGATCCGGCCGTGTTCGGGGTGTTCCTCGAATCCGGCGACGCGGGCCAGCCGTTGGGCCAGCCGCAG
Source organism: Streptomyces rubellomurinus (assembly GCF_000961885.1). Taxonomy (GTDB): domain Bacteria; phylum Actinomycetota; class Actinomycetes; order Streptomycetales; family Streptomycetaceae; genus Kitasatospora; species Kitasatospora rubellomurina. The sequence continues at coordinate 29,706 of NZ_JZKH01000057.1, read as the reverse complement.
CAGCGCCGCCTCGTCGTCGCCGGGCGCGGCGCGGTCCGTCTCCAGCCGCCATTCGACCAGCAGCAGGCCGCCGAGCGGGGCGATCGCCAGCCGGGCGGTGGCGGGCGTCGCCGACCGGCTGTGTTTCAGGACGAGTGGGACGGTCTCGTCGGGCAGCGGGGTGCCGGTGCGGTGGGCCCGGAGCAGCTGTTCGAAGAGGCCGCCGGCGGCGGCGACCGGGTAGGCGGCGAGGAGCGAGGTGCCTTCGAGCGCGTCGCGGGTGCGGCCCAGCGGGTCGCGGAAGCGGGTGTTGGCCCGGCGGATGGTGAAGTCGGCGACCGTGTCGCCGTGGAGGACGGGTTCCAGCAGCAGGGCGGGGGTGAGCAGCCCGTCGACGACGTCGGTGACGTCCTCGGGCGGCGAGGTGTTCCCGGTCGGGGCGAGCAGGGTGGCGCACAGGTCGGCGAGGGCGCGGAGCCGGCGGCGGTCGGGCGGGGCGAGGTCGGGTGCGGCGCCCGGCCACAGCAGTTCCAGCGCGCCGCGGCACCGGCCGCCGTCGAGCAGCGGCAGGACGGCGCGGGCGGTGCCGCTGTCGGGGCCGGATCCCGTGCCGGTGCCGATGCCGAGGCCGATCGAGGGCCCGGCGCCCGCCGGGTCGCCGGGCCACAGCTCGGCCGAGTCGCCGCCGACGACGCGCCGGGCGGGCGTCGCGACGCCGGGCGGGACGCGGCTCCAGGCGGCGGCCTCGGCGGCGGGCAGTCCGGCGTGCGCGGCGAGGGCGAGGGCGCCGCCCGGCAGGCGCCGCCAGACGGCGACGGCGTGTACGCCGAGCGCGGCCCCGACCTGTTCCAGGACGGCTTCGGCGGCCTGCTGCAGGTCGGGTTCGACGGCGGCGGCCGCCGGTTCGGCGGCCGCGGGAGTGACGGGCGGCGGGGGCGCGGCGGCGGCCGGGTCGGGTTCCTCGCCGGGCCGGCGGGCGAGGTCGGCGGCGAGGGTGGCGACCGGGACGCCGGCCTCGCGGGCGAGCCGGGCGAGCTGGGCGGCGGCTTCGACGGGGAGGACGCCGAGCCGTTCGGCGAGGATGCCGGTGGCCAGGTCGACGAGGCTGCGGGTGCGGGCCTCGGCGCGGGCCCGGGCGGCGGCGGCCTGGAGTCGGCGGACGGTGAGGGCGAGGGCCCGGGCGGTGGGGTCGGCCTTGTGCCCCCGTTCCTCCACCGGCCCGCTACCCGGGCGGGGTCCCGGGCGGGGTTCGGGGTCTCGCCCGGGGTCGGCTTCGGGACGGGGTCCGCCGCTCACGGCGAGTCCAGCCGGTGGCGGATCCGGTCGAGCAGCCGTGTGGTGTCGACGGGCTTGGCGACGTGGTCGTCGGCACCCGCCGCGAGGCTCTTGTCCCGGTCCCCGGGCATCGCCTTGGCGGTGACGGCGATGACGGGCAGGTGCGCGAAGCGCCGGTCGGCGCGGATGGCCCGGATGGCGGCGTAGCCGTCGACGCCGGGCATCATGACGTCCATCAGGACGAGGTCGGTCTCGGGGTGGGCGCGCAGCAGGTCGAGTCCGCTGCGGCCGTCGCCGGCGCGCAGGACGGTCAGGCCGCTCTGTTCGAGTGCGGCGGCGAGCGCGAGGACGTTGCGGTCGTCGTCGTCGACGATCAGGACGGTCCGTCCGGCGAGGGATCCGGCGAGGGTTCCGGCGGGCCGGTGGCGCGCGGGCCGGGCGGCGGGTGCGGCCGTCCGCCGACCGGCGAGCAGCTGGACGACGCGCTCCCGCAGGTCGTCCAGCCCCCGGACGAGGTCCACGCCGGGCGGTGCGTCCGGCGTGCCGTCCGCCCGGTAGCCGAGCACGGGGGTGCCGTCCGGGCGGGCGTCGAGCAGGACGGGCGCGAGCGCTCCGGCCCGGGCGAGGTCGAGCACGACGACGCGCCGGGGCCCGGCGGCGGCGAGCGCGGCGCGCAGCCCGGCCTCGTCCGCCACGCTCTCGACCGGCACCGACGTCGGCACCGGCAGCGCGTCGCCGGCACCCGGCGGGTCGGCGGCGCCCGGCGGCTCGGCCGCGCCCACCGACGCGCCCACCGACGCGGCGGCCGCCCGCGCGAGCAGGGTGAGCAGCCCGGGCGGGTCGGGTTCGACGACCAGGATCCCCGGCTCGGTCCGCGGCTGCCCGTCCTCCGGCGCCGGGTCGTCGGCCGCCTCCGGGCCGGTCTCGGTGACCGGCAGGTAGAGCGTGAAGCGGCTGCCCTGCGCCGCCGTGGAGACGACGGTGATGGTGCCGCCGAGCAGCCGGGCGAGCTCCCGGCTGATGGACAGCCCGAGGCCGGTGCCCCCGTAGCGGCGGCCGGTGGAGCCGTCGGCCTGCTGGAAGGCGCCGAAGATGGCGTCCAGGTGGGCGGGGTCGATGCCGATGCCGGTGTCCTCGACGTGGAACGCCACCGCGGCCTCGGCCCGGCCGAGTTCGGCGGGCAGCCCGGGCGCCCCGACGCGTTCGATCCGCAGCTCGACCCGGCCGGTGTCGGTGAACTTGACGGCGTTGGAGAGCAGGTTGCGCAGCACCTGCCGCAGCCGGGCCTGGTCGGTGACGAGCCGGTCCGGGACGCCGGGCCCGACGATGGCTCCGAAGGCGAGGCCCTTCTGGTCGGCGAGCGGCTGGAAGGTGGACTCGACGTATTCCAGCAACTCCCGTACGGCGAAGGGCTCTGGCGTCAGCTCCATCTTCCCGGCCTCGACCTTGGAGAGGTCGAGGATGTCGTTGATGAGCTGGAGCAGGTCGGTGCCGGCGGAGTGGATGACGCCCGCGTACTCGACCTGTTTGGGGGTGAGGTTGCCGGTGGCGTTCTGGCTGAGCAGCTGGGCGAGGATGAGCAGGCTGTTGAGCGGGGTGCGCAGCTCGTGGCTCATGTTGGCCAGGAATTCCGACTTGTACCGGGAGGTGAGGCTCAACTGCCGTGCGCGCTCCTCCAGTTCCTGACGGGCCTGTTCGATCTCCAGGTTCTTGGCCACGATGTCGCGGTTGCGCTCGGCGAGCAGTCCGGCCTTCTCCTCCAGCTCGGCGTTGGAGCGCTGGAGTTCCTCCTGGCCCGCCTGCAACTGCTCGGACCGGGCCTGGAGTTCGGCGGTGAGCCGTTGGGATTCGCCGAGCAGTTCGTCGGTGCGGGCGTTGGCGAGCAGGTTGCCGATGTTGACGCCGCAGGTCTCGGCGAACTGTTCCAGGAAGTCGCGGTGGACCTGGGTGAAGGCGTGGACGGAGGCGAACTCCAGCACGCCGAGCAGCCATTCCTCCAGCGCGATCGGCAGGATGACCAGCGAGCGGGCGTCGGCGGCCCCGACTCCGGAGGCCACGGTCGCGTAGCCGGGCGGCAGTTCGTCGACCACGATGGGCCGCCTGGTCCGGGCGGCCTGGCCGACCAGCGACTCCCCCAGCCGCACCCGCTGCTCCCGCAGCCCTTCGGCGGGCCGGCCGTAGACGCTGATCGGGACGAGCTCGGCGCCGCGGGTGGTCTCCTCGGCGAGGAAGAAGGCGCCGTACTGGGCCCCGACCAGTGGGGTGAGCTCGTCGGTGATCAGCTCGGCGACGGCCTGGATGTCCCGGCGGGCCTGGACCTCGGCGGAGAAGCGGGCGAGGTTGGTCTTCAGCCAGTCCTGCTCCTGGTTGGCGAGGATAGTGTCGCGCAGCGATCCGACCATCGCGTTGATGTTGTCCTTGAGGTCGGCGACCTCTCCGGAGGCGTCCACGCTGATCGAGCGGGTGAGGTCCCCGGCCGCGACGGCGCTGGTCACCTCGGCGATCGCCCGGACCTGCCGGGTGAGGTTCCCGGCGAGTTCGTTGACGTTCTCGGTGAGGCGCTTCCAGGTGCCGGAGACGCCCTCGACCCGGGCCTGGCCGCCGAGCCGCCCCTCGGTGCCGACCTCCCGGGCGACCCGGGTCACCTCGTCGGCGAAGGACGACAGCTGGTCGACCATGGTGTTGACGGTGGTCTTCAGCTCCAGGATCTCGCCGCGCGCGTCCACGTCGATCTTGCGGGTGAGGTCGCCCTCGGCGACGGCCGTGGTGACCTGGGCGATGTTGCGCACCTGGCTGGTGAGGTTGTGCGCCATGAAGTTGACGTTCTCGGTGAGGTCCTTCCAGGTGCCGGCGACGTTGGGCACCCGGGCCTGGCCGCCGAGGATGCCCTCGGTGCCGACCTCGCGCGCCACCCGGGTGACCTCGTCGGCGAAGGACGACAGCTGGTCGACCATGGTGTTCAGGGTGGTCTTCAGCTCCAGGATCTCGCCGCGCGCGTCCACGTCGATCTTGCGGGTCAGGTTGCCCTCGGCGACGGCCGTGGCCACCTGCGCGATGTTGCGCACCTGCCCGGTGAGGTTCCCGGCCATCGCGTTGACGGCCTCGGTCAGGTCCAGCCACGTCCCGGTCGCGTCCGGCACCAGCGCCTGCCCGCCCAGGCGCCCCTCGGTGCCGACCTCCCGCGCCACCCGGGTCACCTCGGAGGTGACCCGCGCGAGCTGGTCGGACATCCCGTTGAAGACCGTGGCGATCTCCCCGAGCACGCCCGGCCGGCCCGGGTCCAGCCGGGTGCGGAAGTCGCCGTCGCGGACGGCCGTGAGCCCGGCGAGCAGCGGGCGCAGCGCCTGCTCGGCCTGCCCCTCGGCAGGGTGCTCGTCCATCGGTGCCACCGTCCGGATCGCCGTACGGCCGGGGCCCGGTCCGCCGGAACGCCCGGCCCGGGGCAGCGGACCGCCGCCCCTGTTCCCACTGTGCCACCGCGGGCCGCGGGGCGACACCCGCGATCGGCCGGGGCGGGACGACGCTCAGGCGGGCAGGGTGTCCCGGATCCGGAAGGCGTCCGTCGCGCCGGTGAGTTCCAGCATCCGCAGCACCAGCGGCCGGGGGCGGGCCAGTTCGATCCGGCTGCCGTCCGCCTCGGCCCGGGCCTGGCCGCGCAGCAGCGCGTTGAGCCCGGTGGAGTCGCAGAACTCCAGCCCGGCGCAGTCGACCACGACGACGGTGGCGGGCTCGCCGAGGGCCGCCGCGAGGACGCCGTCCAGCTCGGCGGCCGAGTCGAGGTCGAGCTCGCCGTACAGGGAGACGACGGTGCCCTCGGCCCAGGGCGACACCTCGACGCTGAATCCGCCGGGCACGTCGGCGTGGTCGAAGGTCCGGTGCGGGGACTTCGGTGAGCGCCGTGACATCGTCCCGACTCCTCTCGCCAAGGGAGGGCCAGCCGGGTGGGAGGACTCCCACCGGCGAACGGCCCCACCAGGGCGGCTGTCCACTGGGGCGGTCCGGAAACGCCCCGCGGCGGTGCGGGCCCGGGTTCGGGCGGTTTCGGGCTTCGGGGATTGCAGGCTCCGGCGGGTCAGGCCTCGGACGGGTCGGGCTTCGGCAGGCTCGGGCGTCCGCCGGCTCAGGCTTCGGACGGGTCGCCCCAGCCCGGGGCGTCCCGGTCCTCCAGCCGCTCGCGCAGCCCGCCCAGGGCGGCGGCCAGCAGCCGGGACACGTGCATCTGGGACACACCGATCCGTTCGGCGATCTGCGACTGCGTGCAGCCGTCCCAGAACCGGAGCTTGAGCACCGTCTGCTCGCGGCGGGGCAGCTCGGCGAGCAGCGGTCGGACGGCGGTGCGGAAGTCGGCGAGTTCGAGGGCGGGGTCGCAGGCGCCGAGCCGGTCGAGCCGGGCGCTGCCGGCCTCCTCGCCGTCGTGCTCGCGCAGCGCGTCCAGGGAGCTCGGGCGGTAGACCTGCCCGGCCAGCAGCCCCTCGGTGGCCTGCTCGACACTCAGGTGCAGGTCCTCGGCGATCTCCTCCGGGCGCGGCAGTCGGCCCAGCTCCTGCTCCAGCCGGTCGGAGCCGCGGGCCACCGTCAGGTAGAGCTCCTGCACGCTGCGCGGCACCCGCACCGGCCAGGAGGTGTCGCGGAAGAACCGTTTGATCTCGCCGGCGATGGTGGGGATCGCGTAGGTGACGAACTCGACGCCGCGGCCCAGGTCGTAGCCGTCGACGGCCTTGATCAGGCCGATCGTGCCGACCTGCAGGATGTCCTCCAGGTCCTCGGCACGGTGCCGGAAGCGGGCCGCGATGAACCGCACCAGCGGCATGTTGAGCTCGATGACGGTGCCGCGCACGTAGCTGTACGCGCGACTCTCCCGGGGCAGGTCGGCCAGCCGCCGGAACAACGCGTCGCTGAGCTCCCGGGCCTCGGCCTTGCCCATCCCCCGCAGCTGCGCCTCGCTCGGGCGCGGGGGCACGCCGGGCGGGACGCCGGGCGGCGGGCTCTGCGCCGGTCCGGAGCGGGGCGGGGCTTCGAGGTCGGGGGTCATGGTCGTGCTTCCGGGGAACGCGGCGGAGGGCCGGTCACGGACGACCGCCGCAAGGGTGTTCTACCCGGCCTGCGGTGACCGACGCCCGAATCCTCCCGATCAGCCGGGTTCCTGATGAACCGCACGATTCGCCCCGCCTCCGGACGGGTACACGCGTTCGCGCATCAGCCTCGGCGAGCGAGGAGGGCGAGGTCATGTCCGTTCCGACGTCCCACCCCCACCCCCGTCCCGGACCACGGCCGGGCGAGGAGCCCCACCCCGAGCCCCCGCCGATCCCGCCGTTCCCCCGGCCCGAGCCCTTCCCGGACCCGGATCCGGCGCCGCCGCCCCAACCGGAGCCCGGCCCGGCCTGACCGGCCCGACTTGAGCGGCCCGACTTGATCGGCCCGGCCTGCGGGGCTCAGCGCGGGAAGTGCCGGTCCAGCGGCGACGGCACCTCCAGCCAGACCTGCTTCCCGCCCCCTTCCGGCAGCGAGCCCCAGGCCCGGGCGAGCCGGTCGACCACCCGCAGGCCGTGGCCGCCCGGGATGGCCGGGTCGGCGTTCGATCGCAGCCGGGGCGGCACCGGGCTGGCGTCCGCGACCTCCACCCGCAGCCGGTCGCCGTCCCAGTGCAGCCGCAGTTCGCGCGGCCCGCCGGGGGCATGCAGGCACGCGTTGGTGACGAGCTCGGAGACCATCAGCAGGACGTCCTCCGAGACCGCCTGCTGCTCCTCGTCGACGGCGGGCAGCCAGTGCCAGGACAGCAGGGCCCGCCGGCTGAAGTCGCGGCAGAGCTGCACGGCACCCTCACTGCCCGCCAGCGCGAGCCGCCTGGTCTGCCCGCGGTCCGGCAGCGGCACGCTCGCGACGGGGTCCACTCCGCGCCTCCTCTCACTGCGGACCGGCGCTCGGGCCGGGCCACTCCCCTGGGTCGGTCGGCTTCTCCGGGCCCAGCGCCGTCGCGCGATCGGGGTGGATCCGCAGCACGCTGTCGGCTCCGGTGATCGCGAACAGCCGGGCCACGGCGGGGCGCGGCGCGGCGAGTTCGAGCGTCCACCCCGCCGCGTCCGCGTCCAGCCGGGCGCGCAGCAGGATGTTCAGGCCGGTCGAGTCGCAGAACCGCAGGCCGTCCAGGTCGACCAGGATCCGGTCCAGGCCGTCGAGCAACGGCTCGGCGAGCGCCGCGCGCAGCCCGTCGGCGGTGTCGTGGTCGAGTTCGCCGACCACCGTGACGACCCGCACCGGGCCCTCGTCGACCACCGTCACGCTCAGCCCCCCGGGTTCGAACGCCCCGTCGCCGGGGTCCTCGGTCGGCCGTGGCATGGCACGCTCCCGGTCCGCTCGGGACGGCGGACTGCCGTCCCGACCATCATGCCGCGCGGCTCCGCCCGCCGCGCGGACGGCCGGAGTCGCCCGGCGGTCCCGGGCGCGGACGGGGCCGTTGCGGGCCGGTCGTCCACTGCGGCGTCTGCCCACCCGCGCCGCGGCCACACCCGGGCCGCTCCCCGGGGGCGCGTCGGAGGGCCGCGCATGGAACTCCGCGTCCCGGGCACACGCCGCGCGGGGCGGACCTCGCCCTCACCGAACGCCGGGAGGAGCGTGCGCCATGGGCATCGAGGAGCAGATGCGCGGCCTGACCGACGAGACCGGCGAGAAGGCCGGCGACAAGGCCGGGAAGGGCGCGGACGCCCGCCAGGACGAGGCCGAGGAACGCGCCCGGGAGATGAACGACGACCTGCAACGGGCCGCGGAGGAGCGGCGCGAGGACAGGGGGAGGCGCTGAAGCCCGCCCGGCGGCCGTCCGTCCCCGTACGGCCGCCGGGCGGTCGGCCCACCCCGCAACCGGATCCGGAGGCTGGACGCATGAGCAACCAGGACACGCCCGAACCGCAGGAGCCGCAGGCCACGCCCGTCCCCAAGGACCCGCCGGTCCCGGTCGAGACGCCGGAGTCGCGGACGGCGGGCGAGGGCGGCCCGGCGCCGGAGCCGGAAACGCGGGACGATCGAGAAGGGCCGGCCCCGGAGCACACCGAGCCGGCCCACGAACCGGAGCCGCACGAGCCGCCCGACTGAGCCGGTGCGCGAGTCGGATCGGCGCCCGCGTCGGGCCGAGCGCGAAGGAGGTCGTCCGTGACGACGAACGGACCCGGCCGCCGCCCGGCCCGCCGCCCCCGGCGCGCCCGGCCGCTCGGCAGCCGCCCGTCCCCGGTGCCGCCGCACCGGGGGCGGCCGGTGCCGGCCGACGACCACGTGCCGCCCGGGCTGCGCACCGCCGCCGGGTACACCTGGCGGCTGCTGCTGCTCGGGGTGGCCGCGTACCTGGCCGTCGACGTGCTGGCGCGGCTCGTCCTGCCGGTCGTGGCGGTCTTCGTCGCCCTGGTGATCACCTCCGTGCTGCGCCCGCTGGTGGACCTGCTCGCCCGGCTGCTGCCCCGCTCGCTCGCGGTGCTGCTCTCCTTCCTGCTGGCCGGCGCACTGGTCGGCGGGATCCTGGCGCTGGTCGGCACGACCGTCGCCGACGAGTGGAGCCGACTGGGCACCGAGCTGCGCGGCGGCCTCGGCCGGATCGACCACTGGCTCACCGGCGCCCCCTTCCACCTGCGGCCCGGCACCGTCACGGACCTGCGCGCGAAGATCGGCTCGTTCGTCGCCGCGCACCGCACGGCGCTGCTGAACACGGCGATCAGCCAGGCGAGCCGGGTGGTCGAACTGGTCACCGGGCTGGCGCTGGCGGTGTTCTGCTCGGTGTTCTTCCTGCACTCCGGCGACCGGATGTGGCGCTGGGCGGAGTCCCTGCTCCCGCGCCGCGCCCGCCCGGTCTGGCACCGGGCGGGGCGGGCCGCGTGGCGCAGCTTCGCCGGGTACACCCGCGGGGTGCTGATCGTGTCGGCGACCAACGCCGTGCTGGTCGGCATCGCGCTGGCCGTGCTGCGGGTGCCGCTGGTGCTGCCGTTGATGGTGCTGGAGTTCGCGGCGGCGCTGGTGCCGCTGATCGGCTCCCCGATCGCGCTGGCCGTGGCGGCGCTGGTGGCGCTGGCCACCCGGGGGCCGGTGGTGGCGCTGCTGGTGCTCGCCCTGATCGTGGTGATCGGCCAGATCGAGGGCCACCTGCTGCACCCGCTGGTGATGGGCTGGTCGGTGCGGATCCACCCGGTGGCGATCGCGCTGTCGGTGACCGGCGGCGCCGTCCTGGCGGGCGTGCTGGGCGCGGTGGTGGCGGTCCCGGTGGTGTCGGTGGCCTGGGCGGTCATCGGCGAACTGCGGGACCACGATCCTTAGCGCCCGGCCGCCCCGGAGTCCCACCGCCGGTCGGCCCGGTCAGCGCCGGTCGGTGCTCAGGCCGTCCAGGGTGAGGTCGAGGAGGCGTTCGGCCTGCTCCCGCTGCTCCGGCTTTCCCGAGGTGAGGGCGATGCCGGTGAGGGCGGCGAACATGTCGGCGGGGCCGATGTCCGAGCGGACGGTGCCGGCTTCGACGCCCGCGGACATGAGCGAGGTCAGGGCGGCCGTCATCATCTCGTGGCTCCGGGCGTAGGGGTTGACGCCGGATTCGACGAGGGCGCGCAGGGCGTCGGCCATGCCGAGCTTGGCGGTCGCGTAGTCGATGAAGCGGCCCATCCAGGCGCGCAGGGCCTCGCGCGGGGCCAGCGCGGCCAGCAGGTCGGGGGCCGCGTCGCACAGTCGGACCAGCTCGTTGCGGTAGGCGGCCTCGATGAGGGCCTCCCGGGTGGGGAAGTTGCGGTAGAGCGTGCCGGAGCCGACGCCGGCCTCCTTGGCGATGCGCTCCAGGTGCGCTTCCAGTCCCTCGTCGGCGAATACGCGGACCGCGGCCGAGAGGATCTTGTCCCGATTGCGCTGCGCGTCGGCCCGCAGCGGGCGCCCTGTCTCCCGGACCATCCGCGGTCTCCTGTCATCCCGAGCTTGCTAACCGGCGACGCCTCCACTTATGGTGAAGGAACCGGAGGCGCCTCCACTTCCACTCTAGGGCATGCATTCCAAGGAGAAGAACCCATGAGTCTCCCGCTCGCGGAAAAAGTCGCCGTGGTCACGGGCGGCGCGTCCGGGGTCGGCCTGGGCATCGCCCAGGAGTTCGTCGCCAACGGCGCCCACGTGGTCATCACCGACCTGCACCAGGAGGCGCTCGACGAGGCGGTCGCGGTGATCGGGCCGAACTGCTCGGGGATCGTGGCCGACGTCACCGAGCTCGCCGACATGGAGGCCGCCTACCGCCGGGTGAAGGAGCGCCACGGGCGCCTCGACGCGGTCGTGGCCAACGCCGGGATCGGCGCGCACGCCCCGCTCGGCGCCATCACCGAGGAGCAGTTCGACCGGACCTTCGACGTCAACGCCAAGGGCGTCCTCTTCACCGTTCAACCCGCGCTCGCGCTGCTGCCGCCCGGCGGCACCGTCGTCGTCATCGGCTCCACCGCGTCCATCCGGCCCCCGCGCGGGATGAGCCTGTACGGCGGCTCGAAGGCCGCGGTCCGCGCCTTCGTCCGGGCCTGGATCCAGGACACCAAGGGGTCGGGGATCCGCATGAACATCCTCAGCCCCGGCGCGGTCGACACCGACTCCCTGCGCAGCGCACTGGCGATGGCCCAGGGAGCCGACCACGTCGACGCCGCCGTCAGGGCCATGGGAGAGGGCAACCCGACCGGGCGGATCGCGGACCCGCGCGAGATGGGGAAGGCCGCGGTCTTCCTCTCCAGCGACGCCTCCAGCTTCATCACCGGCGTCGAACTCTTCGCGGACGGCGGCATGGCCCAGGTGTGAGCCGGCCGGCCCGGCGGTCCGGCCGACCCGGCCGACCCGGCCGACCCGGCCGGACCGCCCCCGCCCGGCGCGTCGCGGCGATGCGCCGGCTGCGGGTCAGGCCTTCGGCCAGTTGCGCAGCAGCGCGTCGAGGGCGTCCAGGATGCGCGGCCAGGTGGCCTCGGTGCCGCGCGGGGTGTGCTGGAAGCTCCCGGCCCGCTCCAGGGTGACGTAGCCGTGGAAGGTGCTGCCGAGCAGCCGGACGGCGTCGGTCTCGTCGGGCTCGGCGAGGTGGTAGCCGCGCAGGATGGCGCGGGTCATCCGGGAGTGCCGGACGGCGGCGCTGGCCCGGGCGGTCTCGGGGTCGAGCTGGAGCTGCGCGGCGGCGTAGCGGCCGGGGTGCTCGCGGGCGTAGTCGCGGTAGGCGTCGGCGAAGGCGGTGAGGGCGTCGCGGCCGGCGCGGCCGGCGATGGCGGCGCCGACCCGGTCGGCCAGTTCCTCGAGGGCGAGCAGCGCGATCCGGGTCTTGAGGTCCTGGGAGTTCTTGACGTGCGAGTACAGGCTGGCGTCCTTGACGCCGAACTGTCGGGCGAGCGCCGAGACCGTCACCTTGTCGAAGCCGACCTGGTCGGCGAGTTCCGCACCCGCCCGGGCGAGTCGTTCCGCGTTCAGTCCCACGCGCGCCATGCCGTTCCCTTCCGCCGCTTCCGTCACGTCCGTCGCCTGAGGCCATTATACGTTTGCCTAATACTCCTAGGTAATTTACGTTGGCTCCTATGAAGCCATTGACCGAACCGGAGATCCGCGCCGCCTTCGTGAACTGCACCAAGGGCGAGGCGAAGCGCCTGCACGTCCCCCGCGACCTGGCCGAACGGCCGTGGGAGGACCTGGATTTCCTCGGCTGGCGGGACCCGCAGGCCCCCGACCGCGCCTACCTCGCCGCCGAGCTGGACGGCCGCACCGTCGCCGTCGCCCTGCGCTCCTCCGGCGCCGCCTCCTGGCAGGCCCGGCGCAGCATCTGCTCGCTCTGCGTCACCACCCACACCGGCGGCGTCTCGCTGCTGGTCGCGCCGCGTGCCGGGGCGGCCGGCAAGCAGGGCAACTCGGTCGGCGCCTACATGTGCGCCGACCTCGCCTGCTCGCTGTACGTGCGCGGGAAGCGGGAGGTCGGGACGAAGCTGCACGAGTCGCTGAGCCTGGAGGAGAAGGTCCGGCGCACGGTGGCCAACCTCGCCGCCTTCGTCGCCAAGGTCACCGCCTGAGCCGCCCGGAACCGCGTGATCGTCTGAGCCGCCCGCCCGAGCGCCCGGCCGGACGGCGGCCGGCTCACCCGGCGGCGACGCCCGCGCAGGCCGGGCGCCCGTGCAGGTGCGCGCGGGCGTGCTCGACGGCCTCGGGGGTGCCCGCGAAGACGTGGCCGTCCGCGCGCAGCGCGTCGAGGACGCCGAGGGCGTCGAGCGGGCGGTGGTGCTCGTCGCGGATGCCGGAGACCAGGACGAGGGTGCCGCGCCGCCGGAGCTCGGCGACGGCGTCGCCGAGCACGGTGGCACCGCTGGCGTCGATGGCGCTGACCCTGGACATCCGCAGGATCGCGACCTCGGCCTCGGCGGCCTCGGTCAGCTCCAGCAGGAAGCGGTGCGCGGCGGCGAACAGCAGCGGCCCGTCGATCCGGTAGGCCACGATGTGCTCGGCCAGCAACGCCTGCTCCTCGGCGTGGTGGTCGGCCGGCGGCAGGTCGGCGTGCAGCGGGACCTGCTCGATCCGCGCCGCCCCGGCCACCGCCGCCAGCGCCAGCACCCCGGAGACCAGCAGCCCGACCACCACGGCGGTGACCAGGTCGAAGGCCAGCGTGGCGGCGGCGGTCAGCAACAGGACGGCCGCCTCCCCGCGCCCGGTACGGCCGATCGCGCGCAGCGAGCCGACCTCGACCATCCGCGCGGCGGTGGCGATCAGCACCCCGGCCAGCGCCGCCAGCGGGATGCCGGCCACCAGGGGCGCGGCGGCGAAGACGATCACCGCCAGCACGCCGGCGTGGACGAGCGCGGCGAGGCGCGAGACCGCGCCGGAGCGGACGTTGACGGCGGTACGGGCGATCGCTCCGGTGGCGGCGACCCCGCCGAACAGCGGCGCGGCCAGGTTGGCCAGCCCTTGCCCGAACAACTCGCGGTCGCTGTCGTGCCGCCCGGACAGGCTCATGGCATCGGCGGCGGTCGCGGACATCAGGGACTCCAATGCCGCCAGCGCCGCCACCGCGCAGGCGGAGGGCAGCAGCGAGGGGACGGCCGAGACGTCCAGGAAGGCGAGCGAGGGCGCCGGCAGCCCGGCCGGCAGGTGGCCGATGGTCGCCACCGGCAGATCGGCGAACCGGGCGACCAGGGTCGCGGCGACGACCGCGATCAGCGAGAACGGCAGCGCGGGCCGCAACCGCGCCCCCACCAGCATCAGCGCCGCCACCCCCAGGGCCAGCCCGAGGGCCGCCCAGTGCGGCGCCGACCCGAACTCGACCACCGCCCTGGCCGCCACGACGGCCGGGTTGTCACCCTCGGGCTTCTTCACCCCGAGCGCTCCGGGCACCTGCTGCAGGCCGATCACCCCGGCGATGCCGAGCGTGAAACCCTCCACCACCGGCACCGGCACGTACGCCATCCACCGGCCGGCCCGCAGCAGTGCCAAGGCGACCAGGAGCACGCCCGCCAGCAGACCGACCGTCAGCACTCCGCCGCTGCCGTAGCGGGCGACGATCGGCACCAGCACGACCGTCATGGCACCGGTCGGCCCCGACACCTGCAGGTCGGACCCGCCGAACACGGCCGCCAGCGCCCCGGCCACCACGGCCGTGGCCAGCCCGGCCTCCGCACCCGCGCCCGACGAGATCCCGAAACCCAGCGCCAACGGCAGCGCCACGATCGCGACGGTGAGCCCGGCCACCAGGTCCTTGCGCGGCGAACGCCCCGTGGTCGCGAGGATCCGCCGGTTCGGCAGGACGGCGCGCATCCGGCCCAGGACGGCGCTCACGACCGGACCACGGCTTCCGTGCTCCCCCACCTGCTGCCGGACGACCCTTGCCATGCGCTGAACCCTTTCCTCGCCCGCCGGCCCGCCGGGGCCGTCTCGGGCGCCCCGTACCGGGTCGGACAGCCCCACATCATGTGCGGACTTGAAGAATTTCGCAACTTGCACATTCGTCATCTGATGGATTCGAAAACTCCTGAAGACCGCCCGCCACCTGCGACGACGCACCGCCCCGAGCCGTCCGCGCACACCCTGCCGGGCACTCCGCCGGTCCGGGACGTTTCCGCAGGTCGGCTACTCTCATCGCATGAGCGACAACCTGCCCCCGTGTCCCCGCTGCTCCTGCGAGTACACCTATGAGATGAACGCGCTGCTGGTCTGCCCCGAGTGCGCCCACGAGTGGGAGCCCGCCGCGGCCGGCGCCGAGTCGGGCCCGGGCGAGCGGGTCATCAAGGACGCGGTCGGCAACGTGCTGAACGACGGCGACACCGTCACCGTCGTCAAGGCCCTCAAGGTCAAGGGCAGCGTCTCCGGGATCAAGGCCGGCACCAAGGTCCGCAACATCCGCCTGGTCGACGGCGTCGACGGCCACGACATCGACTGCCGCGTCGAGGGCTTCGGCGCCATGCAGCTCAAGTCCAGCGTCGTCAAGAAGGCCTGACCGGACCGGCCTTCCCCGCCGCACGGTAGGTTCCTCACCGCAAGGTTCCCCACCGAAAGGCGACCCATGTCCACGTCCAGCAGCAGCGTCGTCGTCGAGAACGCGGCGGAGCGGCAGCGGTACGAGATCCACGTCGACGGCGAGCTCGCCGGCTTCACCGAGTACCGCGACCGCGACGCGCAGCGCGTCTTCTTCCACACCGAGATCGACGACGCGTACGCCGGCCAGGGCCTGGCCGGCCGCCTCGTCGAGGAGGCGCTGACCGACGTGCGGGCGAAGGGGCTGCGCCTCGTGCCGGTCTGCCCGTACGTGGCCAAGTTCCTGGTCAAGCACCAGGAGTTCGCGGACATCACCGACCCGGTCACCCCCGAGGTCTCCGAGTGGCTGCGCGCGCACCTGCGCTGACCCGGACTCGACCAACAGGCCTCTCCCGTCCACCCGTTCACCACCGGCACCACGCACGGGACGGCCGGATCCGGCCGGGCGCACGCGCCCGGCGCGCCAGGGAGCCGTTGGGCCCTGGACCGGCCGGCGCGGGGTCGGTCATGCTGGTCGCCGGGCCGGCCGAGCGGCCGCGCCCGTGTGGCGAAAGGGCCTGGACGATGGGCGAGTTGGTGACGGTACGGACGTTCGGGGCGGTTCCCGGCGAGGTCCTGGCCGAGGCCCGGGCCCGGGTCGCCGCCGTCGCGGCGGCCGCCGGGCAGGGCACCCTGGTGGAGGCGCTGCGGATCCGGCTGGCCGCCGCGGCCGGCGGCCTCCTGGCGCACGACGGGGTGCTGGCCCAGGTGAACGCCGAGGTGGACGGGCGCCGCATCCGGGTGCAGGCCGCGGCGGCCGGCCCGGGCGACCCGCTCGACCGGGTCGCGGAGGCGCTGCGCGCCCGGATCCGGGCTACCACCGGCGACTGGGTGCCCCGCCCCTGGGCCGCCTCCGCCGTCCCTCCCGCCCCCGTCCCGGTCGGCCTGCCGGCGGAGGGCACCCGGCACATCGTCCGCCGCAAGCGGCCGTGGCTCGTCCGCTGCACGCCGGAGGCGGCCGCCCGCACGATGGACGCGATGGACTACGACATCCACCTGTTCACCGACCCGGCGACCGGCACCGACGCCGTCGTCTACCGCGTCGGGCCGACCGGCTACCGACTGGCCCGCACCCTCCCGGCCGGACCGGCGGCCCGCCGCCGCACGCCGATCACGCTCAGCCCGCACGGCGCGCCCCGGCTCACCGAGGAGGAGGCCGTCGACCGGCTGACCGCCGCCGAGCTGCCGTTCCTGTTCTTCGCGCACCCCGCGAACGGGCGCGGCCGGGTGCTCTACCGCCGCTTCGACGGGAACCTCGGGCTGATCGCCGGCCGGGACCGACCCGGCCCGGCCCTACCGTGACACCCGTCACTCGATGACGGCCTCGGGGTCGTCCGTGGTGTGCATGGCCGCCTCCTCCGCCGAGGCGGCGCCGCCCGAGATCCCCACGTCCTCCGCGATCAGGTCGCTGCGCGACCCCGCGGACAGCACCAGCCGCCCGGTGCGCACCTCGCCGGCCTCCGGGTCGAGCGGCTCGCCGTCGGTGCCGTAGCAGTCGCCGATGCCGTCCCCGTCCGGCGCCGCGACCTCCGGCAGCTCCTCCGCCAGCCGCTGGTCCAGGCTCTCGCGCACCCGCTGCTCCGCCGCGGTCACGCCGTGGCGCCGCACGCCGAGCGGGCGCTCCGGGGGCGCGTAGCCCTCGTCGAGCGCCGAGTCGAGGCCGCGGTCCTCCAGGGTGTCCTCCGGCTCCAGGGGCCCGATGTCGTCCTGCACCTCCGAGCCGTCCGGCTGGTACACCTGGTCGCCCATCAACGCTTCGTCCGACACGAGTTCCTCCTTCGCCGGCCGAGCCGACCGCACCGGTGCCCGGCCACTGCCCGTCCGTACGGCGGGCGACCGCCGGGCCCGGACGGCGGCGGTCCGTCCGGGTTCACTCCCCAGAGTCCCATGCGGCGGCGATCTCCGCAGGGGCTGCCGGGCCCGGACGTGCCACCGCCCCGCCGGGCGGTCGCTCGGGCGGGGCGGTGGCGGGAGGGTGCGCGTCACATGTTGATCATGTGCCCGGCCAGGCCGTGGATGGCCTCCTTGACCGCCTCGCCCAGGGTCGGGTGGGCGTGCACGTTGCGCGCCACCTCGTGCACGGTGAGGTCCCACTGCTGCGCCAGGGTCAGCTCGGGCAGCAGCTCGGTGACCTCCGGGCCGATCAGGTGGGCGCCGAGCAGCTCGCCGTACTTGGCGTCGCTGATCACCTTGACGAAGCCGATCGGGTGGCCGAGGCCGTGCGCCTTGCCGTTCGCGGTGAACGGGAACTTCGCGACCTTGACGTCGTGGCCCAGCTCGCGGGCCTGCGCCTCGGTGTAGCCGAAGGAGGCGATCTGCGGCTGGCAGTAGGTGGCGCGCGGGATCATGGCGAAGTCGACCTCCATGGTCTCCACCCCGCCGATGGTCTCGGCGGCGATCACGGCCATCGTCTCGGCGGCGTGCGCCAGCATCAGCTTCGCGGTGACGTCGCCGATCGCGAAGATGTGGTCCGCGCTGGTGCGGCCCCGGCCGTCCACCGCGATGGCCCCCCGGTCGGTCAGCTTGACCCCGGCGTTCTCCAGGCCGTAGCCGTTGACGCGCGGCGCGAAGCCGATCGCCTGCAGCACCTTGTCGGCCTCCAGCACCTGCTGCTGGCCGTCCTTGCTGACGGTGACGCGGACCTTGGCGTTCGGGTCGCTGTCGTCGATCGACTCCACCCGGGTGGAGGTCAGCACCTCGATGCCCAGCTTGCGGTACTGCTTGGCGAGCTCGGTGGAGACCTCGACGTCCTCCAGCGGCACCATCCGGTCCAGGAACTCGACGATGGTGACCTTCACGCCGTAGTTGTGCAGCACGTACGCGAACTCGACGCCGATCGCGCCGGCGCCCGCGATGATGATGCTGCCCGGCAGCTCCTCGGTGAGGATCTGCTCCTCGTAGGTGACCACGCGGTCGCTCAGCTTGGTGCCCGGCAGCAGGCGGGTGGTGGCACCGGCGGCGATGATGCAGTGGTCGAAGGTCACCACGTCGAAGCCGCCGCCGCTCAGCGCGACCTGCAGCGTGTGGTCGTCGACGAAGGTGCCCCAGCCGTCGTACTCGGTGATGCCGTTCTTCTTCATCAGGTAGTGGACGCCCTTGACCCGGCCGTCCGCCACCGCCCGGCTGCGCTTGAACGCCTCGCCGAAGTCGAAGCTCACCGTGCCCTCGACCTTGATGCCGAAGGTCTTGGCCTCCTTGGTGAAGATGTGCGCCAGCTCGGCGTTGCGCAGCAGGGCCTTGGAGGGGATGCAGCCGACGTTGAGGCAGACGCCGCCCCAGTACTTGGCCTCGATGATCGCGGTCTTCAGGCCCAGCTGCGCCGAACGGACGGCGGCGGTGTAGCCGCCGGGGCCCGCGCCGAGGACGACGACGTCGTAGTGCGTGCTCATGTTGCTGACTCCTCCGAGGGTGTCACGGTGTCGTGATCTCGGTCCCATGGTGTCAGGACCGGACCCGGCGCACCCACCGGGTCTCGGCGGACGCGCACCGCGCGGAACCGTACCCGTCCGGAGGGCGGGTTGTCAGTGGCGTCCGCTACGGTGCCGGGCACCGGCGCTCCTCCGGGCCCGCCTTCCGGTGGTCGGCGGGCCCGGAGGAGCGTCGGGCGGGGCTCAGGCGGTGAGGCCGTGGGCGTCGCCGCCGGCGGGGGCGGTGACGACGGGGGCGGTGACGACGGGGGCGGTGACGGCCTGGCGCTGGGCCGGGGCGGGGCGTTGGAGGGAGGAGAGGTCCCAGGCGTAGGTGCCGACGGCGTGGGCGATCACGTCGATGTTGACGTCGAAGGCGCCCATGTCGAGGTTGGCCAGGTCGTCGCAGGCCCGGTGGTAGCAGGGGTCGAAGGCGGTGCCCGCCGTGCCGCCGTAACGGGCCGCCTGCTCCGGGGACTTGACGACCTCGGCGCCGGTGTCGGTGCCGCCGGCCGGGATGCCCGCGTCGATGAACGGGCCGTAGTCGGAGCGGCCGTTGAAAGCGGTCGGCTCGTGCGGGACGGCCCGGCCGTCGAGGTAGCCGGTGAGGTCCCGCTCGATCTGGGCCGAGCCTTCGGGGCCGGCGCCGCCGCCGCTGCTGCCGGAGCCGTTGTAGACGAACTGCGCGAAGTTGGGCGAGGCGATCATGTCGAAGTTGAGGTAGAGCCGGATCTTCTTCTTGTCCGCGTCGGAGAGCGAGTTGACGTACGCTTCGGAGCCCTTGAGGCCGAACTCCTCGGCGGACCACCAGGCGAAGCGGACCTTGTTCTTCACCGGGTGGACGTTCAGGTTGCGCGCGACCTCCAGGATGCCGGCCGAGCCGGAGCCGTTGTCGTTGATGCCGGGCCCGGCGGGCACGGAGTCCAGGTGCGCGCCGACCATCACGGTGTTCGCCGGGTCGCCGCCCCTGGTCTCGGCGAGGACGTTCCAGGTCCTGCGCGCCTCCATGAAGGTGCGGATGTCCAGGGTCACCCGGACGGGCCCGGCGGCAGCCTTGGCGGCCAGCGCCTCGCCGGCGTCCCGGGAGATCCCGCCGGTCGGGACCTTCCCGGCGGCCGGGTCCCCGAGGGTGCCGTTCAGGTCGCCGTCCGCGTTGTTGTAGACCAGCGCGCCGACCGCGCCCGCCCCGGCCGCGGCGGCCTGCTTGGCGGCGAAGCTGCACCCGCCGCGCCGGATCAGCGCGATCCTCCCGGCGACCGAGCCGGCCGGGTAGTCGGCGGCCGTGCAGCCGGTGGCCGCGCCGACCGGCGCGACGCCCAACTCGGCGGTCAGGCCGCCGTCCGGGCCGCTCGCCGAGTAGGTCATCGCGATCACCGGCACGGTCTCGGCCTGCGGCGAGAGCACCTCCAGCCGCTGCGCGCGGGCCTCGAAGTACGTGTACACGAACTCCTGCCGGGACACCTTGAGCCCGGCGAGGCGCGCCTGCTCGTAGACGTACTGCGCCGACTCGTCGTGGCCCTTGGAGCCCGCGGCCCGGGTGCCGCCGTTGCGGGTGGCGATGCGCTGGAACGCGGCCAGGGTGTCGTGGGCGTCCTCGGCGCTGCTGGCCGCCACCAGCCGGGCGGCGAGCTTGGCGGCCTTGCGCGCCGGATCGGGGTCGGCGGCGGCCGGGCCGGCCCCGGCGAGCAGCAGCGGGGCGGCCAGGGCGGCGGCGGTCAGCCGACGGGTACGCGACTTCAAGAGAGCTCCTTCAGACGGTCCGTGAAGTCACGATTGGACAGGACGGCAAAGCCCTTGCCAAGCCCATCACACGATTCGGTCAACGGGAGTCGCCGCTCCGGCCGTCGCCCTCCCCGCCCGCGCCGCCCTCCTCGCCCGCGCCGCAGTTCTGGCACGGCTCGGGGCCGGGCCGCTCGCGCAGCCGTCCGCACTCCGGGCACACCCGGTCCAGCCAGCAGGCCGGCTCGCCGCCTTCGTCCATGCCGCCGATTCTGCTCCTCCCGCGCCCCGGCCCGCGAGTAGACAGTGTCTACGCCCACCTGCTAGACAGTGCCCCATGATCGATCAGGAGCTGGACCTGCGGGCCCGACTGGTGGCCGCCGGCGTCGAGTTGGTGAACAGCGAGGGCGTCCACGCGCTCGGCCTGCGCGAGATCGCCCGCCGGGCCGGCGTCTCGCACGGCGCACCGCGCCGCCACTTCCCCACCCACCGGGAACTGCTCTCCGCCATCGCCCGGCAGGGCTTCGGCCGCCTCACCGACACCCTGGCCGGCGCCGACGCGCTCGCCGCCGGCACCGGCGCGGACGCCCGCACCCGGCTCGGCGCGCTCGCCCGCGCCTACCTCGCCTTCGCGGCGGCCAGCCCGGGCATGTTCGAGCTGATGTTCCGCCACGACCTGCTGGAGGGCAGCGGCGCCGAGCTGCGCCGCACCACCCTGCCGCTGTTCCGGACGATGGCGCGGCTGGTCGGCGAGTGCCACCCGGACTCCGACGACCCGACCGCCGCCACCGCCGCCCTGTGGGCCAACCTGCACGGCCTCGCCCAGCTGCGCGCCACCGGCAGCCTCGGGCTCGCCACCGGCGGCGACGACCTCGAACCGGTCCTGCGCGCCGCCCTGGACGCCCACCTCGGCCCGGCCGCCCGGTGAGGCCCGCACGGCCGATGCGGCCCGCACAGCCGGCCGGGCCCGCGCAGCCGGTGACGTCCGGCCGCCCGGTGCGGCAAGCGCCCCGCCCCGGGCTGGTCCTCGCCGCGAGCGTGACGGGCGCCGTCCTCGTCGCCCTGGACGGAACGGTCCTGACGGTCGCCCAGCCCACCCTCCAGCACGACCTGCACGCCTCCGTCCCCGCCGTCCAGTGGACCAGCACCGGCTACCTGCTGACCGTCGCCGCCCTGCTGGTCCCGGCCGGCCGGCTCGGCGACCGCTACGGCCACCGGCGCCTCTTCACCCTCGGGGTGGCCGGCTTCGCCGCCGCCTCCGCCGGGATCGCGCTCGCCCCCGGCATCGGCTGGGTGATCGCCCTGCGGGTCCTCCAGGGCGTGGCCGGCGCCCTGCTGCAGCCCGCCACCCTGGGCCTGCTGCGCACCGCGCTGCCCGCCGAGCGGCTGCCCGGCGCGATCGCGGCCCGCACCAGCGCGATCGGGCTGGCGGCGGCCGCCGGGCCGCTGGTCGGCGGTGCGCTGACCACCCACCTGGGCTGGCGGGCGGTGTTCCTGCTCGGCATCCCGCTGGCCGCGGCCGCCGGGCTGCTCGCCCGGGGCCCGCTGGCCGTCCCGGCGGCAGCGCCCGAACCGGCGGCCGGCCGCGCCGGCTTCGACCTGCCGGGCGCGGCCCTGCTGGCACTCGCGCTGGCCTGCCTGGTGCACGCGCTCACCGCCCTGCCGGGCACCGGCTGGTCGGCCACCACCCTGCTCGGCCTGGCCGCCTCCGCCGGGTCCGGCCTGGCGCTGCTGCGGCAGGAGCGGCGCGCCGCCCGTCCGCTGCTGCCGCTCGACCTGCTCCGCTCGGCGGCGGTGGCCCCGGCGCTCGGCATCCTGCTGACGGCCTCGGCGGCGCTGTTCGGCACGCTCTTCCTCGCCACCTACTACCTGCAGGACGCGCTCGACCTGAGCCCGCTGCGCAGCGCCGTGCGCGCGGCGCCGCTGGCCCTGGCGATGGTCCTCGCGGCACCGGCCTCGGCGACGTCGGCGAAGCGCCGGGGCCCGCGCGGCGCCCTGCTGCTGGGGACGTCGCTGATCACCGGGGGCGCGCTGCTGATCGCGCGGCTCGGCCCGGGCGCGGGAGCCGTCGAGGTCGGCGGCTGCTTCCTGCTGCTGGGGGCCGGGTTCGGCACGGTGATGGCCACCGCCACCGTGGCGATCGTCCGGGGCGCCCCCGCCGCCGAGGCCGGGGTGGCGGGCGGCCTGCAGCAGACGGTGCTCAACATCGGCCCGGCCCTCGGCGTCGCCCTGGCCACCACCATCGCCGGCCGAACCGCACCCGGCGCCGCACTCGCACCGGGCGCGTCCGCGCTCGCCGCCGTCGCAGCGGTCGGCGTCCTGCTCGCCGCCCGCCTGCCCGCCGAGGCGGCGCAGCCCGCGCTCACACGCCGGTGACCCCGTCGATCCCCTCCCGCAGCAGGTCGGCGTGGCCGTTGTGGCGGGCGTACTCCTCGATCAGGTGCAGCAGGATCCAGCGCAGCGAGACGGTCGCGGAGCCGAGCGCGGCCGCGTCCTCGGGCAGCAGGTGCCCGGGGTCGTCGAGCGAGGCGTCGGCGATCAGCGCGCGGCCGCGTTCGACCTCCGCGTCCCACTCGGCGAGCGCGTCGGCCATGCCGCGGTCGGGCGTCAGCGCGAAGCCGTTCCGGCCGTCGTCCCCGTGCGGCGCGGGCGCGTCGAGGCCGGCGAACACCCGCTGGCACCACTGGCGTTCGACCTCGGCGAGATGCTGGACGAGGCCGAGCAGGGTCATCGGCGAGGGCCCGGCCGAGGCCGTCCGCACCTGACGGTCGTCCAGGCCCTCGACCTTGAGCGCGAGCGTCGCCCGGTGGAAGTCCAACCAGGCCTCCAGCATGGCGCGTTCATCGGCGTGCGGGGGCGGAATCGGCCGCCCGTCCGGGAGCGTCTGCATGCCGACCACCTTGGCACGATGCCCGGTCCCTCGACGGGATTTGCTCCCCGCCGTCCGCGAGTTGACGTGCGGCCACGCCCCACGGGCCGGCTGACGGTCCGACACACCACCGGGCCGTCGGTGCGGGTGGGTCCGTGCGGGTGAGGGGGAAGAGGGCCCGGATCCGGACCGATCCGGGCCCTGCGCGCAGCCGGCTATCGGGCGGCACCCTCGTGCTGCGGCCGCACGGCCCGATGCGGCGTCGACCGGTCGCCGATCGCGCCGCGCCCGAGCAGCATCAGCGCCGTCAGCTGCACGACCGCCCCCACCGCCGGCCCCGTCCACACGCCGACCACGCCCAGCGGCCCCGACAGGCCCACCGAGGCGGCGAGTTGGGCGCCGAGCCCGAGCAGGACGGAGACCACCACGGGCCGCCCGGCGCCCGCCCCCTGGTACACGCCGCCGAGCGCGACCACCAGCGCGTACGGCAGCAGGTAGAGCGCCGCCGTCCGCAGGAAGGTCTCCGACTGCCCGGCCACCGCCCGGTCGCTCGTGAACTGCGCCGTCAGCGGCCCGGCGGCCGTCGCGGCGAGGAGGGCCGCGACGGCCCCGGTCAGCGCGGCCGACCGGCCCACGGCCCGGTGCAGCTCGCGCAACGCCCCGCTCGCGCCAGCGCCGCCGAGGCGGGCGGACTCGATCGCGGCGGCCTGGCGCAGCGCGTAGAAGGCCATGGTGGCGACGAGCAGCAGCCGGTAGCCGACCCCGTACCCGGCGACCGCCGCGACGCCGAAGCCCGCGGTCAGGGCGAGTTGGGCGGTGCCGACGGCCATCCGGACGGTGAAGTCCAGGCCGAACGGCAGCCCGGCGCGCAGGATCCGTCCGGCCGCGGCGCCGACTCCGGTGGGCGCGCCGCCGGCCGCGGGAACCGTGCGGGGCCGCAGCCGCAGGGTGACGGCGAAGGCGATCGCCCGGGCGCCGGTCAGCGCCAGCGCCGCGCCGGTGACTCCGAGGGCGGGCAGCGGCCCGGGGCCGAGGACGAGCAGCGGGTCGAGGAGGAGCAGCAGGGCGTTGGAGAGCAGGGCGATCCGCATGGGGGTGCGGGTGTCGCCCGCGCCCTTGAAGAGCTCGTCGGCGACGCGCTGCCCGAAGAAGAGCCCGAGGGCGGGCAGGGCGACGGCGAAGTAGTCGGCGGCGAGGGCGGCGGCCCGGCCGTCGAGGAAGGTGTCGGCGAGCTGGTGGCGCAGCAGGTAGCCGGGCAGGGCGAGGGCGAGCGTGGCGGCGGCGCAGAGTCGCCAGGCGGCGCGGGTGGTCCGGGCGGGCTCGGCGGGGTCGTCGGCGCCGCGGGCGCGGGCGAGGCGGATGCTGGTGCCGGAGGCGACGACCAGGATGACGCCGAGCAGCAGGTTCTCGACAGTGCCGGCCAGGGTCACGGCGGCGACGGCGGGGGCGCCGAGGCGGGCCACCCAGAAGGTGCTCACCACCGTGGCGAGGACGCCGGAGAGCAGTTCGACGTAGACCGGTCCGGCCAGTGCGCCCAGTCGTCGCAGGTGTCCGCGCATGGTTCCCCCCTGAGGATCGCTGATGCCTCGCCGAGGCATCGCCGAGGCATCGTGGTACCTCGAAGTGAGGTACACCGATATGAGATACATCGAATCGATGCACATCGGCAAGAGGTAAAATGATCGCGTTCCCCGGCGCACCCGACGAAAGGGCTCCGCACGTGCTGACCCTCGCGATCCTCGGCTTCCTGTACGACCAGCCGCTGCACGGATACGAGCTGAAGTCCCGGATCACCGGCCTGACCGGGCACGTCCGCCCGGTCAGCGACGGCGCGCTCTACCCGGCCATCACCCGGCTGGAGAAGGCCGGGCTGCTGCGCCGCCGCACCGAGCCGGGCACCGGAGCCGCCCCGCGCCAGACCCTGGAGCTGACCGACGAGGGCCGGGCCGAGCTCCAGCGGCGGCTGGCCGATCCGGAACAGGCCGAGATCACCGACCAGATCCGCTTCTTCGCGCTCGCCGCCTTCCTCCACCACCTCGCCGACCCGGTCCGCCAGAGCGCGGTGCTGCGCCGGCGGCTGGCCTTCCTGGACGAGCCGAGCAGCTTCTTCTACGACGGCGACGGGGAGCCGGTCCGCGCCGAGACGGAGCCCAACCCGTTCCGCCGGGGCATGCTGTTGGTCGCCCGCGCCTCCACGGCGGCCGAGCGCGCCTGGCTGGCCGAGACGATCGCGGCGCTCGAACCGGCAGCGCTCGAACCGGCACAGCTCGAACCGGCGGAGCTCGAACCGACCGTCCGACGCCGGCCGGAGTGACCCCGGAGCGAACGGTTCCGAACGGTTGAGCGAGCCCGTGGGCGGCCCGGATCCGCGGTGTTCGACACCTGGTCCCACCAGGGCCCGGCGTCGCTATGATGATCCGCCACACGACCTCGGCGCTCACCCGCCGCGGCGTGCACCGTCTCCGCGTCCGTCCCACCCCTGGAGGCTGCCGTGCCCACCACAGAGACCGCGGCCGACCAGCCCGCCCCGCTGAAGCGGGACGACATCCCCGGCTGGTTCTTCGGCCTCGACCGGGCCGCCTTCCGCCATCTGCTCGCCGCCCAGACCGCGGCCGGCCTCAGCGGCGACCTGCTGGAGCTGGGCAGCTACCTCGGCCGCAGCGCCGTCCTGCTCGGCGACCACCTCGCGCCCGGCGAGCGGCTGACCGTCTGCGACCTGTTCGACTCCGAGGCCGGGGACAGCGAGAACGCCGCCGAGATGGAGATGTCCTACCGCCGGACGCTCACCCGCAGCGCCTTCGAGGCGAACTACCTGGCCTTCCACAGCGAGCTGCCCGCGATCGTCCAGGCGCCGACCTCCGTTCTCGCGGACGGCCGGATCCCGGCCGGCAGCTGCCGGTTCGTCCACGTCGACGCCTCGCACCTGTACGAGCACGTGGCCGGCGACATCGCGGTGGCCCGGGCCGCCCTGGTCGAGGACGGCCTGATCGCCCTCGACGACTACCGCTCCGAGCACACCCCGGGCGTCTCCGCCGCCGTCTGGGAGGCCGTCTTCACCGGCGGGCTGCGGCCGGTGCTGCTCACCCCGATGAAGTTCTACGGCACCTGGGGCGACGCCGAAGCCGCCCGCCGGGTGCTGCTGCGGCGGGACTGGCGGGCCGAGGGCTACACGGTCGACGAGGACACCATCGCCGGCGCGCGCGTGCTGCGGCTCAACTACCGGGTGAAGGCCCCCGTCCTGCCCCCGCAGCGCTCCGCCCCTCGCCGGCTGGCACTCGACCTCCTCCCGCCGGTCGCCACCCGCGCCACCCGCCGGGTGCTGCGCACCCTGCGCGAACGCCGCGCCGCCCGGCCGGCGCCCGGGGCCTGAGCCTCACGCGGCCGTTCGTGCCGCCAGCGCCCGGGTGATGCCGCGGCGCAGCCGGGCGGAGGCGCCCGGGAGCCGGCCGAGCGCCCGGATCCGCTCGGCGGGCAGCTCCGGCCGGGCGGCCAGCCGCAGCACCGCCGCGTACGGCCGCTCGCCCTCGGCGAGGAGCGCGGCCACCGACTCGACCAGCCCGTCCAGGGCGGCGCCGGTGACGGCGGGGTGCGCGGCGAGCAGGTGCGTCAGCCGGTTGTCGTTGTGGTCGCTGTTCCGGCGGCCGACCAGCGCGGCCAGCGCCTCGGTGGGCGCGGCGGCGTTCCTGGCGATCGCCTGCCACACGAACGGGTACTCGGCGCGGCGGGCGAGTTCGCCGAGCACCGCCGGGTCGGCGGTCCGTTCGGCGAGCCGCAGGTAGTCGGCACCGGTGTGCAGGTGGTTCAGGGCCTCGGTGTCGTCCATGCCGTCCATGCCGTCCATGCCGTCGATGCCGTCCATCTCGGCCGTCAGCATAGGGCCCCGCCGCCGGGCCCGGCTCAGCGCACGTAGTACGCCCGGTTGTGGGCGGCGACGGGCGCGGACTGGTAGGTCCAGACGCCGACCGCCGGGGCGTCGGCGATCAGGTGGGCGAGGTCGCGGGCCGGCTCCTCGGCGGGGTTGCCGAGGTCGAGGCGGACGCGACCGGCCGTGCGGTCGTCCAACGGGTAGGAGCGGTACGGCTGGTAGACGTTGAGCGGCCCGGCGAGCAGCCGGCCCTCGTCGTCGGTGCCGTAGCCGGTGATCGGGGTGTTGGTGACGGCCTCGGGGGTGAGGCCGGTCAAGTCGACGTCGAGGGCGAGCAGTTTCTCGTCGTGCCGGGTGAGGCCGTCCGCCCCGAGGCTCGCCCGGCGGCAGGAGACCGACCAACGCTCGTGCACGGCGGCGGCGTTGAGCGAGGGCAGGGTGGTCTCGAACCAGCCGGGGTGCTTGGGCTCGGCGTACAGGCGGCGGCCGGCGTCGATGGCGAGCGGGTTGTCGCAGAGCACGTGCAGCCGGGCGATGCCGAGCAGTTTGGTCTGGTCGTGGCCCCGGGCGTACTGGCGGTAGTCGAGGGCCGGGATCCGCTCCTCGGCGAACGCCGGGTGGGCGATCAGGTTGATCTCCAGCTCCTCGGTGACCCCGCCGCCGCCCGGGTACTGGGCGAAGTAGAGCTGGTAGTTGAGGGAGACGCAGGCCGCGCCGTCGAACACGGCCGCGACCAGGCCGGGGTGGCGCTTGGCGAGCAGGTCGCGGGCCCGCTGCGGCTCGACCAGGTAGTCGACGCCGATGTTGTGCAGCGCGCCGTAGTGGAACGGCAGGTGGTAGGGCTCCGGTACGGGCGGCAGCGGCAGGCCGGTCATGGCGTCTCCGAGGGGCATGGCGTCTCCGAAGGTCGGGGGGAAGCAAAGGGCGTGGGCGCGGCGGGCCGGTGCAGCTCCCGCAGGTCCCGGTCCATCCGCTCGGCGCTGCGCAGCGCGAGGGCGGCCATGGTGAGCGAGGGGTTGGAGGTGCCGAGGGAGGGCATCGAGCCGCAGCCGACCGCGTACAGGTTGGGGTGGTCCCAGCTGCGCTGCCAGTGGTCGACCACCGAGGTGCCGGGCGAGCTGCCCATCACGTGGGTGCCGCCGGCGTGGCCGGCACCCCGGTAGCCGTAGGCGACGCCCCGGTGTTCGAGCCGGCCGGGCCAGCCCGGCCCTGCGGGGTAGGCGGTGTGGTCCTCGGCGCCGAGCAGGGCGAACAGCTGGTCGGAGACGGCGCGGGCGGAGGCCATGCCCTCGCGGACGTACTCGTCCAGGTCGTAGCGGACGGCCGGGCTCGGCAGCCCGAGCGGGTCGCGCCGCGTCGGGTCGAGGGTGACCCGGTTGGCCGGGTCGGCGGGCTGTTCCAGCTCGAACTGGAGCGAGAACTGGCGGCCGATCCGGTCGCCGAGCCGCTCGCGCAGCTCCTTGCCGCGCAGGCCGGTGGCGACCAGCGCGGCGGCCACGGCCCCGGGTGTGCCGCCGGCCCAGGACCAGCCCCAGTTGCCGATCTCGATCCGGAACGGCGCCCGGCGGCCGCGGGCCGGGCCGAAGCGGAAGGCCTCCAGGCCGCTGGTGGAGCCGGGCCCCCGGTAGGGGCCGACCGGTCGGGGCATCAGGCCCCAGGTGAGCAGGGCCGGGTGGTCCATCAGGTTGCGGCCGACCTGGTCGCTGCGGTTGGCGAGGCCGGAGAGCAGCAGCAGCCGGGCGTTCTCGATCGCGTGCGCGGCCAGCACCACGAGGTCCGCCGCCGCCCGGTGGCGGGTGCCGCCGGCCAGGTACTCGACCTCGGTGGCCCGCCCGGTCGCCGGGTCGGCGAGGACCCGGCTGACCACGGCCTCGGTGCGCAGTTCCACGCCCGCCGCCCAGCGGGCCTGGGTGCGCAGCGGGGTGTACTTGGCGCCGGTCGGGCAGACCGGCACGCAGCTGGCGCTGCCCGCGCAGGGCGGCCCGGGTACGGCGTCACCGGGCCGGGTGGGCAGGCCGTTGCGGGCGTGCGGGGTGGCGGTGACGGCGAGTCGGGCGGGGGCGGGCATGGCGGGGTCGTGGACGGTGCGGCCGTCGAGGGCGTGGGCGACCTGCCGGTCGAGGTGGCTGGCCGGGACGGCCCGCATGGGGAAGTCGTAGTCGTCGGGGATCGGGAGCCCGACCGCGCGGCGCTGTTCGTCGGCGTCCGCGGCGACGCCCAACTCCCGTTCCGCCTCCCGGTAGTACGGTTCCAGGTCGGCGTAGCCGATCGGCCAGTCGCGGCCCTGCCCGAGGGTGCCGGTGCGGAAGTCCTCGGGGTGCATGCGCGGGGCGAGGCCGGTCCAGAGCAGTCCGGTGCCGCCGTTGGCGCGCAGGTAACCGCTGGCGTACGGCAGCGGGCCGTACTGGGCGAGGTGCCCGGTGGCGGTGAAGCCGCCGTCCGGGAGGCCGGTCAGGTCGGTGACGTCGGGCGAGGGGGCGTCGGGGTGGTGCGGGTAGGGCGAGGTGGGCGGGCCGCCGCCGGCGGCGCGCAGGGCGGCGGCGGTCTCGGCGGCGGGCGGCACGGTGCGGCCGGCTTCCAGGACGAGCACCCGCCAGCCGCGGGCGCCGAGGCGTTCGGCGACCAGCGAGCCGGCGAAGCCCGCGCCGACCACGACGGCGTCCCAGCGCGGGGCCCGCGGTTGGGCGCTCATCGCTCCTCCCGGGGTGCCTCGGCCCAGCTGCCGTGTCCGGGGGCGGCGGCCCCGGGCGGGTCGGCGCGGAAGGTCCGCCAGACCAGGGCCTGGTCGTGGGCGCGGAGGGAGGTGGGCGGCTCGCCGGGCCAGGAGCCGACGTACCAGAGGTGGAGCAGTGCCCGCTCGTCGCGGGCGGGGTGGGCGAGCGCGGTGCGGTGGTGCTCGGCGGCCAGGCCGGTGGCGCGCAGCTCGGGCACGTCGAAGCCGGTCAGCTCGGCACTGAGCCGCAGGAACGCGTCGAGGTCGGCGAGGTCGGCGGGGTCCGTGCGGTCGGCGGGGTCCGTGCGGTCGGCGGGGTCCGTGCGGTCGGCGGGGTCCGTGCGGTCGGCGGGGTCCTGGCCGTCGG
>NZ_JZKH01000056.1 GCF_000961885.1 Streptomyces rubellomurinus | reverse complement strand
GAGCGCGAGGCCCGGGCCCGGGCGGCCGAGCGCCGCCGGCGCGCCGCGCACGACGCCGCGGTGGCGACCGCCGTCGCGGCCGGCGCCCGGCAGCTGCTGGCCTGCCTGGAGGTGTCGCTGGCCCGCGCGGACGCCGGGCGCGCGGCCGTCGAACAGGCCCGCACCGAGCGCGAGCAGGAGCTCCGCGAGCACCGCGAGCACGGGCGGGGGCTGAAGGAGGAGCTGGACAAGCTGGTCGACGCCGGCCACCGGGACGAGGTGCTGCGGGCCGAGAAGCGGCTGCGGATCGAGCAGCTGGAGGCCCGCGCGCTGGAGGAGTTCGGCATCGACGGCGGCGAGCTGCTGGCCTCGTACGGGCCGGACCGGCTCGTCCCGCCCTCGCCCCCGGAGGACGGCGGGGAGCCGGGGGAGCCGTACCCGTACGTCCGGGCCGAGCAGGAGAAGCGGCTCAGGGCCGCCGAGAAGGCATACCAGCAGCTCGGCAAGGTGAACCCGCTGGCGCTGGAGGAGTTCGCCGCGCTGGAGGAGCGCCACCGGTTCCTCGGCGAGCAGCTGGACGACCTCAAGCGCAGCCGGCGCGACCTGCTGGACATCGTCCGGGACGTGGACGTGCGGGTCGAGCAGCTGTTCACCTCGGCGTACCACGACACCGCCGCCCAGTTCGAGGGCGTCTTCGCCCGGCTGTTCCCGGGCGGCGAGGGCCGGCTGGTGCTCACCGACCCGGACAACATGCTCACCACCGGCGTCGAGGTGGAGGCCCGGCCGCCGGGCAAGAAGGTCAAGCGGCTGTCGCTGCTCTCCGGCGGCGAGCGCTCGCTGACCGCGGTGGCGCTGCTGGTGGCGATCTTCAAGGCCCGGCCCAGCCCGTTCTACGTGATGGACGAGGTGGAGGCGGCGCTGGACGAGACCAACCTGCGCCGGCTCGTCGGGATCATGGAGGAGCTGCGGGAGAGCTCCCAGCTGATCGTGATCACCCACCAGAAGCTCACCATGGAGTCCGCCGACGCCCTGTACGGGGTGACCATGAAGGGCGACGGCATCTCGCAGGTGATCAGCCAGCGGCTGCGGGACGAGCACCGCGAGCGGCCCCGAGCGGTATCCGTGTAGTCCCGCTGCGGTCCTTTCGGGCTCCGGTCACGGATACTGGGACGCGTTATGGAATTCGTGATTCTTGCCGTAGTCATCGCCGTGGTCGCCATCGGCGCGATCGCCGGCCTCGTCGTTTCCGGCAGACGACGCCAGCAGCTGCCCCCGAAGTCGCAGGCGCCGGTCATCACGGCGCCGAAGCCCACGCCGCAGGAACCCCAGGTCGGCGAGGAGGCCGCGCCGCCGACCGAGGAGCCGCGCCGCACCGTCGAGGAGGTCGAGCTCCCCGAGGCGCCCGAGGCCGTCGAGGTCGAGGCCCCCGAGGAGGCCGAGGCCGCTCCCGCCGTCGAGGTCCCCGAACCCACCGCCGGCCGGCTCGTCCGGCTGCGCTCCCGGCTCTCCCGCTCGCAGAACTCGCTCGGCAAGGGCCTGCTCTCGCTGCTCTCCCGCGAGCACCTGGACGAGGACACCTGGGAGGAGATCGAGGAGACCCTGCTCACCGCGGACGTCGGCGTCGCCCCCACCCAGGAGCTGGTCGAGCGGCTGCGCACCCGGGTCAAGGTGCTCGGCACCCGGACGCCGGACGAGCTGCGCGGCCTGCTGCGCGAGGAGCTGGTCGAGCTGATCGGCACGGACGCCGACCGCACCGTCCACTCCACCAAGCACGAGGAGGGCCCGGCCGTCGTCCTGGTCGTCGGCGTCAACGGCGTTGGCAAGACGACCACCACCGGCAAGCTGGCCCGCGTCCTGGTCGCGGACGGCCGCAAGGTGGTGCTCGGCGCGGCCGACACCTTCCGTGCCGCCGCCGCCGACCAGCTGCAGACCTGGGGCGAGCGGGTCGGTGCCCGTACCGTCCGCGGTCCGGAGGGCGGCGACCCGGCGTCGATCGCCTTCGACGCGGTCAAGGAGGGCATCGCCGAGGGCGCGGACACCGTGCTGGTCGACACCGCCGGCCGGCTGCACACCAAGACCGGCCTGATGGACGAGCTGGGCAAGGTCAAGCGGGTCGTCGAGAAGCACGGCCCGGTGGACGAGGTGCTGCTGGTGCTGGACGCCACCACCGGCCAGAACGGGCTGATCCAGGCCCGGGTGTTCGCCGAGGTGGTCGACATCACCGGCATCGTGCTGACCAAGCTGGACGGCACCGCCAAGGGCGGCATCGTGATCGCGGTCCAGCGCGAGCTGGGCGTGCCGGTCAAGCTGGTCGGCCTCGGCGAGGGCGCGGACGACCTGGCGCCGTTCGAGCCGGGTGCGTTCGTGGACGCGCTGATCGGGGACTGAGGCTTCCCGTCCGGTGAAGGGTCCGCTCCCGTGGGGGGCGGGCCCTTTCGCCTGCCCTGAGCCGTTCCTGCGGGTCCTACGAGTCCTACGAGACCTACGAGGCGATCCACGCGGGCTCGGCGGTGCGCTCGCGGCCGCGGTGGCAGGCGTAGGCGAGGGTGCCGAGCAGCAGCCGGGCCTCGGGCGGGCAGCCGGCGTTGTCGCGGGTGGGGCGGCGCAGCCAGCGGACCGGGCCGAGGCCGCCGAGGACGGTGGGCGGGGCGGCGACGTAGCTGCCCTCGCCGTGGCAGGTGAGGTCGAGGGCGGCGTCGTCCCAGCCCATCCGGTACAGCAGGTCGGGCAGCCGGCGGGCGGTGCCGGCGGCGACCAGGAACTGCAGCCGGCCGGTGGGGGAGGCCAGCACCGGGCCGACCTGGGTGCCCATCCGCTCCAGCCGGACCAGCGCCTGCAGGCCGGCCTGCTCGGGGACGTCGAGGACGTCGAAGGCGCGGCCGGTGGGGAACAGCACCGAGGCCTCGGCGCCGGCGGTGCGGGCCCGGCTCTCGGTGCCCGGGACGGGGTGCAGGCCGGGGGCGGCGCAGCGGACGGAGCCGCAGGGACAGCGGGTCGGGGCGGCGTCACCGCCGGCCGGTTCGCCGGTGGCGACGGCCCAGCCCCAGCGGCCGGTGTACTCCGCGGCGGCCTGGGACGCGGTGACCTTGGTGCGGCGGCGCACGCCCAGCGGTGCCAGGCGCAGGTGTCCCAGCCGAAGTTCGCCGAACAGGTTGTCCATGCCTCCCCCAACAGGTTCTCGTTGCCGGTGGTTACGGGATGGTGACTGTGTGTTGATTGTCCGTTGCGTGGTGCGTGGTGCGGTGGCGGCGCGCGCCACGCGGCGTGCGCCTGTTGCGGTGGTGCGCCTCGGGCGCCGCCTTGTGCGGGCGGCGCGGATGCCGGATCGTCGGGTGCGCGAGTCGGTTGCCGACCCGAGTGGTCGGTGAACTCGCCTGTGGCTTCGGTGGATTGCCGGGTCTGTCGGAGCTGCCGGGGTGCACCGGAGGACTTGGCGGCCCGCATATGCCGGACCGTTCGGAGCTCCCAGTCAAGCGCGTGCCCCTCTGCTTCGGTTCCCTCCCGGGGGTGGCGAAAGGTGGCGTTTCGCCAGGGCCGCTCCCATCGGTGCCGCGCCGGGCGTTACGTTCAGCATGCGGGCGTTCTCGAAGCGTCGACTCCGGGCCGACAGGAAACGGGAGTTGGGGATCTGACGGACCGTCCGCGAGGATGGCACGCCAGTGCGAAGAAGCGTTGTTCACCACAGGCACGGCACGTCTGGCAAGAGCCCGCAACCGTCGGGCGGTCACGATCGGGGGCCCCGCAGGGGCCGGGCGGGATGGGGACGTTCCCATGGCAGAGAAGCAACCCAACGAGAAGCTGACCACGTGGTTCGCCCGCAGCGGTTGGTCCAAGGGGGAGTTGGCCCGCCAGGTCAACCGCCGGGCCCGGCAGATCGGCGCCCTCCACGTGTCCACCGACACCTCCCGGGTGCGCCGCTGGCTGGACGGCGAGCAGCCGCGCGAGCCGATCCCGAAGATCATGTCGGAGCTGTTCTCGGAGCGGTTCGGCTCGGTCGTCTCCATCGAGGACCTGGGCCTGCGCGCCGCGATCCCGGTCTCCACCGTGGGCGGCGGCGTCGACCTGCCGTGGAGCGGCCCGCAGACCGTCCAGCTGATCAGCGACTACTCCCGCAGCGACCTGATGCTCAACCGCCGCGGCTTCCTCGGCACCTCGCTCGCACTGACCGCCGGCGCCGCGCTGATCGAGCCGATGCAGCGCTGGCTGGCCCCCGGCCCGACCGGCGTCCCCACCCCGATCCTCACCGCGGCCAACGGCGGCGAGCCGTTCACCGGCCGGCTCTCCGAGCCCGAGCTGGAACTGCTGGAGCAGACCACGGTCATGTTCCGCCAGTGGGACGCGCAGAACGGCGGCGGCCTGCGCCGCAAGGCCGTCGTCGGCCAGCTGCACGAGGTCACCGACCTGCTCCAGGAGACGTACCCGGAGCTGACCACCAAGCGGCTGTTCCGGCTCACCGCCGAACTCGCCCACCTGGCCGGCTGGATGTCCTACGACGTCGGCATGCACCCCAGCGCGCAGAAGTACTACGTGCTCGCCCTGCACGCGGCCAAGGAGGCCGGCGACCGCCCGTTCGGCGCGCTGATCCTCACCGACATGAGCCGCCAGATGATCCACCTCAACCGGGGCGAGGACGCCCTGGAGCTGATCCACCTGGCCCAGTACGGCAGCCGGGACACCGCCACCCCGCGCCAGCAGTCCCTGCTGTACGCGATGGAGGCGCGCGCCTACGCCACCATCGGCGAGGTGAACCGCTGCGCCCGGGCGATCCGGCTGTCCGAGGACACCTTCACCGACATCCGGGAGGGGGACGAGGAGCCGGACTGGCTGAAGTTCTTCTCGCCGGCCGAGCTGAACGCGGAGAACGCGCACTCCTTCCGCGACCTCGCGTACCACTCGGACAACTCCGAGCTGTACGCCTCGCTCTCCGCGCCGGTCATGGAGCGCGCCGTCGACCTGTTCCGCCAGGACGACGACCACGTGCGCTCGTACGCCTTCAACCTGATCGGCATGGCCAGCGTGCACCTGCTGCAGAAGGAGGCCGAGCAGGCCGTGGTGATGGCCGAGCAGGCCGTCGAGATCGCCACCAAGGTGCGCTCGGAGCGGCTGAACTCGCGGGTCCGCAAGACCACCGAGGCCGCGGCCGAGCGGTTCAAGGGCGTGGACGCGGTGTCGCGGCTCAAGGAGCGCGTCGTCCAGGACATCCCCGAGTACGTGTCGGTGGTCTGAGCCCGGCCCCTCCGCCGTGAACGCCACCGGCCGCCGTCACGGTCGGTGGCGTTCGTGCGCCCGCCGGGAACTCGACGGCGGACCCTAGCCCGTCCGGCCGGGCGGCACGGCGGCGTTCACGCGGCCGTAACCCGTGCGTCGCACGCTTCACGGCCGTGAAACAACCGGCCGCACCAGCCGAAACCAGCCTTCGGCACGCTCCTCCTCATCGCCGACACCCCGGGTGGCACGGGACAGGACCCGGGTGTGGATCGGTTTTCACGCAGAGGAGACGCCGATGCCGGACGGCTTCAGCGCGGGCGACACCGCCTTCGTGCTCATCAGTGCGGCCCTGGTCATGGTGATGACCCCGGGCCTGGCCTTCTTCTACGGGGGCATGGTCAGGGCCAAGAGCACCCTGAACATGCTGGCGATGAGTTTCCTCTCGCTCGGCATCGTCACCGTGCTCTGGGTCCTCTACGGGTACTCGCTCAGCTTCGGGCCCGACTCCTTCGCCGGCCTGATCGGCAACCTGGACTTCCTCGGGATGCGCGGCATCGGGCTGAACGACCTCAACGGGACCATCCCGGTCACCGCCTTCGCGATGTTCCAGCTGATGTTCGCGGTCATCACCCCGGCGCTGATCAGCGGCGCCATCGCGGACCGGGCCAAGTTCGCCGCCTGGGGCCTGTTCGTCGCGCTCTGGGTGAGCATCGTCTACTTCCCCGTCGCGCACTGGGTGTTCTTCACCGACAACGGCAACGGCGGCTGGCTGGGCGACCGCAACGGCGTGATCGACTTCGCCGGCGGGACGGCCGTGCACATCAACGCCGGCGTCGCGGGCCTCGCGCTCTGCCTGGTGCTGGGCAAGCGGGTCGGCTTCAAGAAGGACCCGATGCGCCCGCACAGCCTGCCGCTGGTGATGCTCGGCTCCGGCCTGCTGTGGTTCGGCTGGTTCGGCTTCAACGCCGGCTCGGCGCTGGCCGCCAACGGCGTCGCCGCGATGGCCTTCGTCAACACCCAGGTCGCCACCGGTGCGGCGCTGATCGGCTGGCTGGCCTACGAGAAGCTCAAGCACGGCTCGTTCACCACGCTGGGCGCCGCCTCCGGGGCCGTCGCCGGCCTGGTGGCGATCACCCCGGCCTGCGGCTCGGTCAGCCCGCTCGGCGCGGTGGCGATCGGCCTGATCGCGGGCGTCGTCTGCGCCGCCGCCGTCTCGCTCAAGTACCGCTGGGGCTTCGACGACTCGCTCGACGTGGTCGGCGTGCACGCGGTCGGCGGTGCGATCGGCTCGCTGCTGATCGGCCTGTTCGCCACCGGCGGGGTCGGCCAGGCCGCCAAGGGCCTGTTCTACGGCGGCGGGCTGGAGCAGCTCGGCAAGCAGGCGATGGGCGTGGCCGTGGTCGCCGCGTACTCCTTCGCCGTCTCCTGGCTGCTGGCCAAGGCGATCGACAGGACGGTCGGCTTCCGGGTCGCCGAGGAGGTCGAGGTGGCCGGCATCGACCAGGCCGAACACGCCGAGTCCGCCTACGATTTCAGCGCCGTGGGTGCCGGACTGGCCCGGGCCGTCACCGGCCTGACCGGAGCCGCCGCCGAGAGGACCGCCGTGAAGCCCGCCGAGAAGACCGAGGTCGACGCCCGATGAAGCTCATCACCGCCGTGATCAAGCCCTACCGCCTGGACGAGGTGAAGGCCGCCCTGCAGGCCTTCGGAGTCCACGGCCTGACCGTCACCGAGGCCAGCGGCTACGGCCGCCAGCGCGGCCACACCGAGGTCTACCGGGGCGCCGAGTACACCGTCGACCTGGTCCCGAAGGTCCGGATCGAGGTCCTGGTCGAGGACGAGGACGCCGACGACCTGATCGAGGTCCTGGTCAAGGCCGCAAGGACCGGCAAGATCGGCGACGGCAAGGTCTGGAGCGTCCCGGTCGACACCGCCGTCCGGGTCCGCACCGGCGAACGCGGCCCCGACGCCCTCTGATCCGGCCCGGGCGGGCCCGTCACCCCTTCGGGGGAACGGGCCCGCCGGTGGCGTTTCCCCCTCGGGCTTGTCCGACAAGCCCCGGCACGACGGACGGGACCCACGCGCATGAGCACCCCCAGCAGTCCTTCCGCCCCGCAGGACTACCCCGCCGCCCGGGCCGCGCTGCTCGACGCCCCCGGCCCGGCGGGCCGCCCGCGCCGCACCGCGCTCGCCGGGCTCACCGACGACTGGCTGGCCGGACTGCTCGCCGCCGCCGGCGCCCCGGCCTCCGGGGTCGCGCTGGTCGCGGTCGGCGGCTACGGGCGCGGCGAACTGTCCCCGCGCAGCGACCTGGACGTCCTGCTGCTGCACGAGGGCCCGATCACCCGCGAGCTGCCCGAGCGGATCTGGTACCCGGTCTGGGACGCGGGCGCCAAGCTCGACCACGCGGTGCGCACCGTCGCCGAGGCCCGTACCGTCGCCGCCGCCGACCTCAAGGCCCAGCTCGGCCTGCTCGACGCCCGCCACCTCGCCGGGGACGGCGCGCTCACCGCCGCGCTGCGCTCCGCCGTCCTCACCGACTGGCGCGCGAGCGCCCCCGCCCGGCTGCCCGAGCTGCGCGAGCTGGGCCGGGAGCGGGCCGAGCGGCACGGCGAACTGTCCTTCCTGCTGGAGCCCGACCTCAAGGAGGCCCGCGGCGGCCTGCGCGACCTGGTCGCGCTCGACGCGATCGCCGCCACCTGGCTCGCCGACGCGCCCCGGGACGGCCTGGACGCCGCCGCGCAGCGCCTGGCCGACGTCCGGGACGCGCTGCACCTGGCCACCGGCCGGGCCACCGACCGGCTCGGCCTCCAGGACCAGGACCAGGTCGCCGAGCGGCTCGGCGTGCTGGACGCCGACACCCTGCTGCGCCAGGTCTACGAGGCCGCCCGCACCGTCGCCTACGCGAGCGACGTCACCTGGCGGGCCGTCGACCGGATACTGGCCGCCCGCTCCGGCCGGGGCCGCCGGGTGGGTCGGCTGGCCATCCCGTTCACCGGCGCCGGCCGCGGCGGCGGCGCGGTGGCCCGCGGCGCCGTCGAGCGCCGTCCGCTCGCCGAGGGCGTGGTCGAGCAGGACGGCGAGGCGGTGCTCGCCCAGGGCGCCCGGCCGGCCGCCGACCCGGTGCTGCCGCTGCGCGCCGCGGCCGCCGCCGCCCAGAACGGCCTGACCGTCTCGTACGCGACGGTGCGCCGGCTGGCCGCCGAGTGCCGCCCGCTGCCGGTGCCCTGGCCGGACGAGGCGCGCGAGCAGCTGGTCACCCTGCTCGGTGCGGGGGAGGCGGCCGTCCCGGTGTGGGAGGCGCTGGAGGCGGAGGGGCTGGTCACCCGGCTGCTGCCGGACTGGGAGCGGGTCCGCTGCCGCCCGCAGCGCAACGCCGTGCACCGCTGGACGGTGGACCGGCACCTGGTGGAGACGGCGGTGCGGGCCGCCGCGATGACCCGCCGGGTGGCCCGGCCCGACCTGTTGCTGGTCGCCGCGCTGCTGCACGACATCGGCAAGGGCTGGCCCGGCGACCACAGCGAGGCAGGCGAGGTGATCGTCCGCGACCTCGCCGCCCGGATGGGCTTCCCGCCCGAGGACGTGCAGACCCTCGCGGTGCTGGTCCGCCAGCACCTGACCCTGGTCGACACCGCGACCCGGCGGGACCCGGACGACCCGGCCACCGTGGAGGCGATCACCAAGGTGATCGGCACGCTGCCCGAGCTGGAACTGCTGCACGCGCTCACCGAGGCCGACGCGCTGGCCACCGGCCCGGCGGCGTGGAGCGGCTGGCGGGCCTCGCTGGTCGACGGCCTGGTGGCCCGGGTCGCCGACCGGCTGGCCGGGGCCGGCAGCCCGGTCGTCGAGGCCGCGCCGACCGCGGAGCAGGAGCGGCTGGCCGTCGAGGCCGCCCGCACCGGCGGGCCGGCGCTGGCGCTGCGGGCCCAGGCGCTGCGGACCGGGGGACTGCGGGCGTCGTCGCAGGGGGACGACCCGGGTGCCGACCCGGGGGCCGACCCGGGGGCCGAGCCGATGGGCGTCGAGCTGAACCTGGCCGTCCCGGACCGGCCCGGGCTGCTCGGCACCGTCGCCGGGGTGCTCGCGCTGCACCGGCTGACCGTCCGCTCGGCGAGCCTGCGCGAGCTGGACCCGGTCGGCGCCGGGCCGGTGCTGCTGCTCGCCTGGCGGGTGGCCGCCGAGTTCGGCGAGCTGCCGGAGGCCGCCCGGCTGCGCGCCGACCTGCGCCGGGCGCTGGACGGCTCGCTGGACGTCGCCCGGCGCCTCGCCGAGCGGGACGCCGCCGCCCCGCGCCGCAAGGGCATCCCCACCCCGCCGCCGCTGGTCGCGGTGGCGCCCGCGGTGGCCTCGGCGACCGCGACGGTGCTGGAGGTGCGCGCGCACGACGCCCCCGGGCTGCTGCACCGGATCGGTCGGGCGCTGGACGGGGCGGGCGTGCGGGTGCGCACCGCGCACGTCTCCACGCTCGGCGCGGAGGCCGTCGACTCCTTCTACCTGACCGACCCGGCGGGCCGCCCGCTGGCCGCCCAGCGGGCCGGGGAGGTGGCGGCGGCGGTGCGCGCGGCGCTGGGCTGAACGGCCGTGCCGGCGGCGGTCGTGCAGGGGTGGAGACCGTTGCCGGGGCGGCCGGATACCCTTGTGGGCGACGACCGTACCGATTCCGATGCCGCAGAGGACCCGCGCCGACGTGTTCGACACCCTTTCCGATCGCCTCGCAGCGACGTTCAAGAACCTCCGGGGCAAGGGCCGCCTGAGCGAGGCGGACATCGACGCCACCGCCCGCGAGATCCGCATCGCGCTGCTGGAGGCGGATGTCGCGCTGCCGGTCGTCCGGGCCTTCATCAAGCAGGTCAAGGAGCGGGCGCTCGGCGTCGAGGTCTCGGGCGCGCTGAACCCCGCGCAGCAGATCATCAAGATCGTCAACGAGGAGCTCATCGCGATCCTCGGCGGCGAGACCCGCCGGGTGCGGTTCGCCAAGAACGGCCCGACGGTCATCATGCTCGCCGGTCTGCAGGGTGCCGGTAAGACCACCCTCGCGGGCAAGCTCGGCCACTGGCTGAAGAAGCAGAAGCACACCCCGCTGCTGGTCGCCTGCGACCTCCAGCGCCCGAACGCCGTCACCCAGCTCGAGGTGATGGCCGAGCGGTCCGGCGTGGCCTTCTACGGCCCGCAGCCGGGCAACGGCGTCGGCGACCCGGTGCAGGTCGCCCGCGACTCCATCGAGTACGCCAAGCAGAAGCAGTACGACGTCGTCATCGTCGACACCGCCGGCCGCCTCGGCATCGACGCCGAGCTGATGCAGCAGGCCGCGGACATCCGCGCCGCCGTCAACCCGGACGAGGTCCTGTTCGTCGTCGACGCGATGGTCGGCCAGGACGCGGTCACCACCGCGCAGGCCTTCCTCGACGGCGTCGACTTCACCGGTGTCGTGCTGTCCAAGCTCGACGGCGACGCCCGCGGCGGTGCCGCCCTGTCGGTGGCGCACGTCACCGGCCGGCAGATCATGTTCGCCTCCAACGGCGAGAAGGTCGACGACTTCGACGCCTTCCACCCGGACCGGATGGCCTCGCGCATCCTCGGCATGGGTGACGTCCTCTCGCTGATCGAGAAGGCCGAGCAGACCTTCTCGCAGGCCGAGGCCGAGAAGATCGCCGCCAAGCTGCGCGGCGGCCCGAAGCAGTTCACGCTGGACGACTTCCTGTCGCAGCTGGAGCAGGTCCAGAAGATGGGCTCGATCTCCAAGCTGCTCGGCATGCTGCCCGGCATGGGCCAGATCCGCGAGCAGATCAACAACATCGACGACAAGGACGTCAACCGGGTCGGCGCGATCATCAAGTCGATGACCCCCGCCGAGCGCGCCGAGCCGGAGCTGGTCAACGGCTCCCGCCGGGCCCGCATCGCCAAGGGTTCGGGCGTCCAGGTCGGCGAGGTGAAGAACCTGATCGAGCGGTTCTTCGAGGCCCGCAAGATGATGTCCGCGATGGCCTCCGGCAAGGGCATCCCGGGCATGCCGGGGATCCCGGGCATGGGCGGCGGCGCGAAGAAGTCCGGCAAGAAGGCCCCGCAGGCCAAGGGCAAGCGCAAGAGCGGCAACCCGTTGAAGCGCGCGCAGGAGGAGGCCGCGGCCGCCGAGCGCCGCGCGCTCGGCCCGGGCGGCGCCCAGGCCCCGGCCGACGGCGGCGCGTTCGGGCTCGGCGCGGGCAAGGGCCCGGCCGACTTCGAGCTGCCCAAGGAGTTCAAGGACCTGCTGTAGTCCTCACGAGAACCGGTCCTCGCCGGTTCTCGTGGCCGCACGGCCCGTTGCCCGGTATTCCGGGCGGCGGGCCGCTCGCATGTCCGATGATGTTGCCGTGCGAGTGATGATCAGGGCCCCGAGGCCCGAGGACAAAGCGCCCTACGCCGAGGCGGTCCGCCGCTCCGCCGACCACATCGGGCGGTGGAACCCGGTCGAGCCGGACGGCCTGCCGGACCTGCTGAAGCGCCAGGGGGCGGGCCTGCGGACCTTCCTGATCTTCGACCGGGAGTCCGGCGGGATGGTCGGCAAGGTGAACGTCGCCAACATCGTGATGGGCCGCTTCTGCAACGCCACGCTCGGCTACGACGCGTACCTGCCGTTCGCCGGCACCGGGCGGATGACCGAGGGCCTGCGGCTCGTCCTGGACCGCTG
Organism: Streptomyces rubellomurinus; assembly: GCF_000961885.1. Classification (GTDB taxonomy): domain Bacteria; phylum Actinomycetota; class Actinomycetes; order Streptomycetales; family Streptomycetaceae; genus Kitasatospora; species Kitasatospora rubellomurina. The sequence continues at coordinate 40,001 of NZ_JZKH01000056.1, read as the reverse complement.
CTTCGCCCCGGCCGCCGCCGGCGGGCTGGGCCTGCACCGGCTGGAGATCAACGTGCAGCCGGAGAACGAGCGTTCGATCGCGATGGCCAAGCGGTTGGGCTTCCGGCACGAGGGCTACACCCCGCGGATGCTCTACCTGCAGGACGACTGGCGCGACCACGAGCGCTTCGCGCTGACCGCCGAGGAGTGGCCGGGCTCCGGCGGGTAGGGCGGGCCCCGAGGCCCGCGGCGGGGGTCCGGGCGCGGCGTTGCGGTTGGCTCGTCCGAGCGCCTGTCCGTATCGTCCGGTGGGTGACCGAACCAGTGCCGCCGCGCCAGACCCCCGACCAGCCCTGGCGGTCCGAGGGCGCCCCGCCCCCGCCGCCGCCCCGCCGCCGGATGCCCGGCGGCTGGACGGGCCTCGTCCTCACCGCCCTCGTGGTGTTCCTGATCTCCGACCTGCTGCTGTCGTTCTTCGGCAACGAGGGCGCCACCACGATCTCCTACACCGAGTTCAACAACCAGCTGAACAAGGGCAACATCACCAAGATCTACGCCAAGGGCGACGCGATCGAGGGCACCCTGAAGAGCGCCCAGCCCAAACCGGACGGCGGCAAGGGGAACTACACCGAGTTCGACACCCAGCGGCCCTCGTTCGCGGGCGACAACCTGTGGACCACCCTGCAGCAGCAGGGCGTCGAGGTGACCGCGACCTCGCCGGTCCAGCAGCGCAGCTTCCTCACCAACCTGCTGCTCTCGCTCGCCCCGATGCTGCTGCTGGTCTTCATCTGGGTGCTGCTCGCCCGCCGGATGGCCGGCGGCCTCGGCGGCGGGCCGCTCGGCCGCAAGGCCCCGCCCAAGCCGGTCACCGCCGAGCAGGGCAAGCGCACCACCTTCGCCGACGTGGCCGGCATCGACGAGGTCGAGGCCGAACTCACCGAGGTCGTCGACTACTTGAAGAACCCCGACCGGTACCGCAGGCTCGGCGCCAAGATGCCGCGCGGCGTGCTGCTGAGCGGCCCGCCCGGCACCGGCAAGACCCTGCTCGCCCGGGCCGTGGCCGGCGAGGCGGACGTGCCGTTCTTCTCCGCCTCCGCCTCCGAGTTCATCGAGATGATCGTCGGCGTCGGCGCCAGCCGGGTCCGCGAACTGTTCGCCGAGGCCCGCAAGGTGGCCCCGGCGATCATCTTCATCGACGAGATCGACACCATCGGCCGCCAGCGCGGCGCCGGCGGCGGCATGGGCGGGCACGACGAGCGCGAGCAGACGCTCAACCAGATCCTCACCGAGATGGACGGCTTCAGCGGCTCCGAGGGCGTCATCGTGATCGCCGCGACCAACCGCGCCGACGTGCTCGACCCGGCGCTGCTGCGCCCCGGCCGCTTCGACCGGCGGATCACCGTCAGCCCGCCCGACCGGGACGGCCGCGCCGCCATCCTGCGCATCCACACCCGGACCGTCCCGCTGTCCGGCGACGCCGACCTCACCCAACTGGCCAAGGTCACCCCCGGGATGACCGGCGCCGAACTCGCCAACCTGGTCAACGAGGCCGCCCTGCTGGCCGTCAAGCGGCAGCAGGACGCGGTCAACGAGCGGGACCTCTCGGACGCCCTGGAGAAGGTCCAACTCGGAGCCGTACGGCCGCTGGTGATGCCGCAGGAGGAGCGCGAGCGGACGGCGTACCACGAGAGCGGGCACGCCCTGCTGGGCATGCTCCAGCCGGGCGCCGACCCGGTCCGCAAGATCACCATCGTGCCGCGCGGCCGGGCCCTCGGCGTCACCCTCTCCACCCCGGAGAACGACCGCTACTCGTACACCGAGCCCTACCTGCGCGGCCGGATCATCGGCGCGCTCGGCGGGATGGCGGCCGAGCAGGTGGTCTACGGCGTGATCACCACCGGCGCGGAGAGCGACCTGGAGCAGGTCACCAACATCGCCCGCGGGATGGCCGGGCGCTGGGGGATGAGCGAGCGGGTCGGCCGGCTCACCGCCGTGCCCAGCGACCCGCAGGGCGCGTACGGGCTGTCGGCCGCGCCGACCACGCTGGACGCGGTGGACGAGGAGGCCCGGCGGATCGTCTCCGAGTGCTACGACGAGGCGGTGCGGCTGCTGATCGAGCAGCGGCACCGGCTGGACGCGCTCGCGGCGGCGCTGCTGGAGGCGGAGACGCTGGACGAGGAGCAGGCCTACCGGGCGGCCGGGGTGCCGCGGGAGGGCGCCGAGGAGGCGTGAGGGGCCGGAGGGCCGGGGAGGCGCGAGGTCGGAGGGCAGGGGAGGCGTGAGGTCGGAGGCCGGGGGCGCCCGCCGTGGTGGCGGGCGCCCCCGGTCTCGGCGCTCCGGCGCTGCCGCGCGGGTTCAGCGCGGCCGCTCGGCGATCAGGTAGCGGAACACGTTCTCCATCCGCACCGAGCCGTCCGGGCGCAGGTACGGCTGCAGCGCCTCCTCCAGCTCCTTGGCCACCAGCGTGGCGCCGGAGAACTCCTCGGCCGCCTCGAACAGCCCGGTGGAGAGCAGCCCGCGCACCGCGCTGTCGAGGTCCGGATAGGCGAACGGGCAGGCCACCCGCCCGCTGCCGGCCGGGCGCAGGCCGGCCGGGGCGAGCAGGTCCTCCAGCGCGCCGGGCACGCTCAGCTCGAACGGGTCGCGCGCGGTGGTCCGGCCCGCCAGCCGGCGCGCCACGTCCAGCACCGGCGCGCTCTCGCAGCGCTCCGGCGGGCCCCAGACGGCGAGCACCACGTGCCCGCCCGGCACCGTCAGCCCGGCCGCCTCGGCGACCACCGCGCCGGGATCGGCCGCGCCCGGCAACTGCTCGAAAACCGTCACCAGCGAATGGGCCGAGCGGGGGACGGCGGCGGCCGGACGGGACCCGGCGCACACCCGCAGCCGCCGTCCGCGGGCCAGCTCGCGCAGCTCGTCCAGCGGCTCCTGCCCGGCCACCTGGGCGCCGCGCCCGGCGGCCAGCAGCAGCGCCAGCCCGGAGCGGCAGCCCAGCCCCAGCACGCTGCTCGCCGGGCCGACCTCCAGCCGGTCGTGGACGGCCTCGTAGAGCGGCACCAGCATGCGCTCCTGGATCTCCGCCCAGTCGCGCGCCCGTGCGGGCCCGGCGGCCCCCGGGAGCGGGTGGTGCGGGCGTGCGTCCGGCGGGCGTGCGTCCGCTGGTCGCGCGCCCGTCTGCCGGGCGCCCGTCGGTCGTACGGCCGTGCCGCTCGTGCCGGTCCTGCCGGTCGTCCGAGCTGAAGCCATCGCGGCCTCCCATCCGGTCCTTCGGTGTGCTGCTACGGCTCCCCCAAAGTCCCGCCCCACTCCAGCGAACAGCGGGTCGGGCCCGGCGTCCAGAGGGGTGCGGGGTGGTGCGCGCGTGTCGCGGTCGTGCGCCCCCTGCGGGCGGTGATCCGCTGACGCGGGTGTGAACCGATTCGAAGTCGGGCGGCCACCCCCCGTACCATTCCGCCCATGGCTAAGGCACCCGTTCTCACCCCCCAGGCGGAAGACTTCCCGCGCTGGTACCAGGACCTCATCAACAAGGCCGAGCTGGCCGACAACGGTCCGGTGCGCGGCACCATGGTCATCCGACCGTACGGCTACGGCCTGTGGGAGCGGATGCAGCAGGAGATGGACGCCCGGATCAAGAAGGCCGGCGCGCAGAACGCCTACTTCCCGATGTTCATCCCGCAGTCCTACCTGACCAAGGAAGCGGAGCACGTCGAGGGCTTCGCGCCCGAGCTCGCGGTGGTCACCCACGGCGGCGGCAAGCAGCTGGAGGAGCCGGTCGTCGTCCGGCCGACCTCCGAGACGATCATCAACGAGTACTTCTCCAAGTGGGTCCAGAGCCACCGCGACCTGCCGCTGCTGATCAACCAGTGGGCCAACGTGGTCCGCTGGGAGCTGCGCCCGCGCGTCTTCCTGCGCACCACCGAGTTCCTCTGGCAGGAGGGCCACACCGCCCACGCCACCTACGAGGACGCCCGCGCGTACGCGTCGATGATCCACACCGACGTCTACGGCGACTTCATGACGAACGTGCTCGGCATCGACGTCGTGCTCGGCCGCAAGACCGCCAAGGAGCGCTTCGCCGGCGCCATCAACACCCTCACGCTCGAGGGCATGATGGGCGACGGCAAGGCGCTGCAGCTGGGCACCAGCCACGAGCTGGGCCAGAACTTCGCCAAGGCGTTCAACACCACCTACCAGCTGCAGGGCGCCGAGCGCGAGCACGTCTGGCAGACCTCCTGGGGCGTCTCGACCCGCATGGTCGGCGGCCTGATCATGTCCCACGGCGACGACAACGGCCTGCGGGTGCCCCCGCGCCTGGCCGCCGTCCAGGCCGTCGTGCTCGCGATCAAGGGCGACGACGCCGTCATCGCCAAGGTCCGCGAGATCGGCGCCCAGCTGGAGGCCGCCGGCATCCGGGTCGTGGTCGACGACCGCACCGACACCCCGTTCGGCCGCCGCGCCGTCGACTGGGAGCTCAAGGGCGTTCCGCTGCGCATCGAGGTCGGCCCGCGCGACCTGGAGAACGGCACCGCGATGCTGGCCCGCCGCATCCCGGGCGGCAAGGAGCCGGTCGCCATCGACGCGCTGGCCGCGCTGCTGCCGGGCGTCCTGGAGGAGGACCAGGCGCTGCTGCTGCGCCAGTCCCGCGAGCGCCGCGAGGCCCGTACGGTGGACGTCAAGACCATCGACGAGGCCGTCGAGGCCGCCGCCACCGGCTGGGGCCGGATCTCCTGGGCGGACCTCGGCGCGGAGGGCGAGGCCAAGCTGGCCGAGCAGGGCGTCACGGTGCGCTGCATCGTCGCGGCGGACGGCTCGGTGCCGGCGTCGGACGACCAGGACGGCAACGTCGCGATCGTCGCGCGCGCGTACTGACCGGGTCACCCGATCGGCCGCATTGATCGTGGTCCGATCGGGTGTACGGATCGTGTTCCGCGCCCGATCGGGTGAGGTTGTCGACCGGCTCGGGCGACATTTGCCCGTAATGCGGCGGGGTAAGAAATCGGTAACTCTTCCCGGCCGCACCGGCGGCCCGGATTGCTACTGACCGGTCAACTCCCGGCATTAACGGAATAGCGGTACGGTGTACGGCCCGTGGCCCTGTCAACTCGGCAGGGCTCACGGGCCGTACGTCCTGTCGGCGACAGCCCGCCCCAGGACGGAATTCACCAGGCACGTCGACCTCGCGGCGCGCCGAAACCGGCAGGGGGTTGGTCTTGCGTCAGATCCGGAACGCGCAATTCGCGCGCGGCCTTGCATTCCTGGGAGTTCCCTGGGAATTCCCGGAGAACGGGAACATGCGGAACATCGGCTCGCACTCCATCGTTGGTCTAGCGTGAGCACGACACAGCCCCTCGTTCTCGCGGCCGAACTGGCCGCCGCCTGGAGCGACATCCAGGCCTACCACCAGGACCTCCCCGACCTGGCCTCGCCCGAGGCCCTGATCGGCGAGTCCTCCTCGGCCTGTGGCACGCGGCTCGGTTTCGAGCGGCTCCTCCACGAGGCTGCCCACGGTCTGGCCGCGGCCCGGGACATCCGGGACACCTCGCGGGCCGGCCGCTACCACAACCGGCGCTTCCTGATGCTTGCCTCCGAGCTCGGCCTGGCGCACCCGGTGGAGCCGCACGCCAGCAGCGGCTTCTCCCAGGTGACCATGCTCAAGGAGACCCAGGAGCGCTACGCCGGGACCATCGAGCGCCTGGACCGCGCCCTGGGCGCGCACCAGGAAGCGGTGGCCGGCGAGGGCGGGACGCGGGCCTTCCGCGGACCGGCCGCCCGGCACGGCTCCTCCGGGGGCGGCGTCCGGGTCAAGGCGGTCTGCGGCTGCGGGCGCAACGTCCGCGTCGTGCCGTCGGTGCTCGCGCAGGCGTCCATCGTCTGCGGTGCGTGCCAGCAACCGTTCAAGATCGCGTAATCCGGGCCGGGACCGCTCGAAACCGGGGGGAACCGGAGAACGGTCGGCGACTGTGCGGGCAGTCGGCGGGCCGAGCGGTCGGACGGTGGGTCTCCAAGGGCTGGACCGGGAGCGGGGGCTCCCGGTCGAGCCCCGGGCGGCGGGCGGCACGGAGGTGCGCGCGCCGGGGAGGTTTACGGCCGGGTGAAGGCGGTTCGCGCCGGTATGGCAGAATGGACAGCTGAGTACTCGGCAGCCGAGCAGGACCCCTCTCTCCTACGGCTGGCGTGTCCCTTGAACGCTGCGCCCCGCAACCCCACGCGGACGGCGCGGTCGCTCACCCACGTCAACACCAGGAGAATCCACTCCCGTGGCAGTCAAGATCAAGCTCAAGCGTCTCGGCAAGATTCGCTCCCCGCACTACCGCATCGTCGTCGCCGACGCCCGCACCAAGCGTGACGGTCGCGCGATCGAGGAGATCGGCATCTACCAGCCGACCTACAACCCCTCGAAGATCGAGGTCGACAGCGACCGCGCCCAGTACTGGCTGTCCGTCGGCGCCCAGCCGACCGAGCCGGTGCTCGCCATCCTGAAGCTGACCGGCGACTGGCAGAAGTTCAAGGGCCTGCCGGCTCCGGCCCCGCTGAAGGTCGCGGAGCCGAAGGTCGAGGACTTCTCGCACCTGTTCGCCAAGGCCGTCGCCGGCTTCGAGGACGCCACCACCGGCGTCGCCATCACCCCGAAGGCCAAGAAGTCGGACAAGGCCGAGGCTGAGGCCGACGCCGCCGCCGAGGCCTGATCGTGATCGAGGACGCCCTCGACCACCTGGTGAAGGGCATCGTCGAGCACCCCGACGAGGTGCAGGTGCGCTCGCGCAACCTGCGTCGGGGCAACACCATCGAGGTGCGGGTGCACCCCGATGACCTCGGCAAGGTGATCGGCCGGGGCGGCCGCACGGCGCGCGCTCTGCGCACCGTGGTCGGCGCCCTCGGCGGTCGCAACGTCCGGGTCGACCTGGTCGACGTGGACAACATTCGCTGACGCAGCTGCTCGTGCAGCCGTCAGGGGCTTGAGGCCGACCGGGACGCATGTCGTCCCGGTCGGCCTTTTTCGCATCCCGGCGCGTCGGGCGCCGGCGCGCAATCCGAATCGGTACAGGAACTCCAGGAGAACGATCACCGTGCAGCTCGTCGTCGGCAGGATCGGCCGTGCCCACGGCATCAGGGGGGACGTCAGCGTCGAGGTCCGCACCGACGAGCCGGAGCTCCGGCTCGGCCCGGGCGCCGTCGTGCTGACCGACCCGGCGTCCGTCGGACCGCTGACCGTCGAGTCCGGCCGGGTGCACAGCGGCCGGCTGCTGCTGCGCTTCGCCGGCGTCAAGGACCGCAACGCGGCGGAGGCGCTGCGCGGCACCCTGCTCATCTCGGAGGTCGACCCCGAGGAGCGCCCCGAGGACCCGGAGGAGTACTACGACCACCAGCTGATCGGGCTGGACGTGGTGCTGCTCGACGGCACCCTGGTCGGCGAGCTGACCGAGGTCGTCCACCTGCCGTACCAGGACCTGCTCACCGTGAAGAAGGCGGACGGGACGGAGGTGCTGGTGCCCTTCGTCAGCCAGATCGTGCCGACCATCGACCTGGAGAACCAGCGCGCCGTGATCACCCCGCCGGCCGGGCTCATCGACCCGGAGCAGGCCGAGGTCGCGGGCTCGCGCGGCGAGACCGCGGAGGAGTCGGGCGAGGGCGCGGGTTCGGGCTCGGGATCCGACGTGGCTGCGGAGGAGTCGGAGTGACCGTCGAGCAGCCCTTCCAGGAAGTGCCGCAGGCGTCCGCGCCGTCCGCACAGGCCGTGTCGGCCGTCCAGACCGCGCCTGCCGCGCCGACCGTCCAGAGCGGGATGCGGATCGACGTCGTCACGATCTTCCCGGAGTACCTGGAACCGCTGGACATCTCGCTGGTCGGCAAGGCCCGCGCCCGCGGCCAGCTGGACGTGCACGTCCACGACCTGCGGGAGTGGACGCACGACGTGCACCGCACGGTGGACGACACCCCGTACGGCGGCGGCCCCGGCATGGTGATGAAGCCCGAGCCGTGGGGCGAGGCGCTGGACGCGGTGATCGCCGGCGGCCCCGAGGGCCAACTGCCCACCCTGGTGGTGCCCACCCCGAGCGGCCGCCCGTTCACCCAGGAGCTGGCCCAGGAGCTGGCCGGGCGCCCCTGGCTCGCGTTCACCCCCGCCCGGTACGAGGGCATCGACCGGCGGGTGATCGAGGAGGCGGCCACCCGGATGCCGGTGGTCGAGGCCTCGATCGGCGACTACGTCCTGGCCGGCGGCGAGGTCGCGGTGCTGGTCATGGTCGAGGCGATCGCCCGGCTGCTGCCCGGCGTGCTCGGCAACGCCGAGTCCCACCGGGACGACTCCTTCGCGCCCGGCGCCATGGCCGACCTGCTGGAGGGCCCGGTCTACACCAAGCCCGCCGAGTGGCGCGGCCGGGAGGTGCCGGAGGTGCTGCTCAGCGGCAACCACGGCAAGATCGCCCGCTGGCGGCGCGAGCAGGCCTTCGCGCGCACCCTGGCCAACCGGCCCGACCTCGTCGCGCGCTGGCAGCAGGGCGACTTCGACAAGAAGGAGCGGGAGGCGCTCAGCGTCCTCGGCCTGGCCTGGGACGAGCGGCTCGGCCGATTTCGGTCCGTGGCCGGTGGTGTGGAAGAATAGGCCGCTGCTGTCTGTCGCTGGGCTCCTTCCGTAGGAGCTACGTGGACCGGCGCCCCCGCCACGGGGGGATCGCCGCCAGCCGATGCGGCCCGCAGCAGACCCCATTGCGACGAACTTCCGTGGGCGGCCCGTGGCGCCTGCGATGGAGAGCATCATGAGCAACAAGCTCGCTGCTGTCGACGCGGCCTCGCTGCGCACCGACATCCCGGCCTTCCGCGCCGGTGACACCCTGAAGGTCCACGTCCGGGTCATCGAGGGCAACCGCTCCCGTGTCCAGGTCTTCCAGGGCGTCGTCATCCGCCGCCACGGCGCCGGTGTCGGCGAGACCTTCACCGTCCGCAAGGTCAGCTTCAACGTCGGCGTGGAGCGCACCTTCCCGGTGCACACCCCGGTCGTCGAGAAGATCGAGGTCGTCACCCGCGGTGCCGTTCGCCGCGCCAAGCTGTACTACCTGCGTGACCTCCGCGGCAAGGCCGCGAAGATCAAGGAGAAGCGCGACAACTGATCTCCGACCCCCGGCCCGGCCGGGGACCGGAGCGCTCGGGGGGCGGGGCCGACCACACGGTAAGCTCAGCCCCCGATGAGCACGCACGAGCCACCCGCGGACCGCGACGGCAGTCCCGCACCCACCGGTGCGGAGCCGCTGTCGCGGTCCGCGGTCGTTTCCCCCGAGGGCGCCGGGGGGCCCGGGGACGTCGAGGGCGGCGCGGGCGTCGACGTCGTCGAGGGCGGCGAGGAGGCCGAGGGCGGCGGCGAGGAGGCCGGGGAGGCCGAGGAGGAGCCGGGCCGGTCGCGCTCCTGGGACCTGCTGATGCTCGCGGGGATCTGCTTGCTCACCCTGCTGCTGGTGAACGCCTTCGTCGCGCGCCCGTACGCGGTGCCCTCCGGGTCGATGGAGGACACCCTGCGCCCCGGCGACCGGATCATCGCGAACCAGCTCGCCTACGCCTTCGGCGGTCACCCCCAGCGGGGCGACGTCGTGGTCTTCGACGGTACGGGCTCCTTCCTGCGGGAGTCCGAGCAGCCGCCCGGGATCGGGGACGAGCTGCGCTCGGTGGGCCGGGACCTCGGACTGGTCCCGGCGGGGGACACGGTCTTCGTGAAGCGCGTCATCGGCGTCGGCGGGGACCGGGTGACCAGCACCGGCCCGGGCCGACCGCTCACCGTCAACGGCGTGCCGCTGGACGAGACCTCCTACCTGGCCCCGGGCGACGACCCGTCGAGCGTGGCCTTCGACGTGGTCGTCCCCGCGGGAGAGCTGTGGGTGATGGGCGACCACCGCAGCGCCTCCCGCGACTCGCGCGACCACCTCGGAGAGCCCGGCGGCGGCTTCGTGCCCGAGGACAAGGTGATCGGCCGGGCCGACTGGGTGGTCTACCCGTTCTCCCGCTGGACGAGCCTGGACCGCCCGGCCGCCTTCACCGCCCTCGCGGGGACGGGTGGTCATGGGGACCAGAGGTAGGGGACGGGTCGCCGACCGTCCGGCCGGGGAACCGGCCGAGGCCGGGCCCGGGGGCGCCGGGCCCGGGGGCGCCGGGCCCGACACCGCCCCGTCGGGCCGGGGCCGGGCCGAGCGCCGCCGCAGTGCCCGGCGCGCCGCTCGTCGCCGCAGGCGCTCGCTGCTGCGCGAGTTCCCGCTGATCATCCTGGTCGCCCTGGTGGTGGCGCTGGTGCTGAAGACCTGCCTGATCCAGGTGTTCGTGATCCCCTCGGGCTCGATGGAGCAGACCATCCAGGTCGGGGACCGGGTGCTGGTGGACAAGTTGACCCCCTGGTTCGGCAGTGAGCCGCAGCGCGGCGACGTGGTGGTGTTCAAGGACCCGGGCGGCTGGCTGGAGCAGGACCACAAGGCGTCGGACGACGGCCCGGTGCTGCGGGCGTCCAAGCAGGTCCTCACCTTCGTCGGGCTGCTGCCGTCCAGCGACGAGCAGGATCTGATCAAGCGGGTCATCGGCGTCGGCGGGGACACCGTCGAGTGCTGCGACGCGCAGGGGCGGCTGAGCGTCAACGGCACGCCGGTGAGCGAGCCCTACCTGGCGGCGGGCAACCCGCCGTCCCGGCAGCCGTTCAAGGTGAAGGTGCCGGCGGGGCGGCTCTGGGTCATGGGCGACCACCGGGACGTCTCCGCCGACTCCCGCTTCCACATGGGGAATCCGGGCCAGGGGACGATCCCGCTGAGCCGCGTGGTCGGTCGCGCGTTCGCGATCACCTGGCCGCTGGGCCGCATGCATCAACTCGATGAGCCGAGTTCACTCTCCTCTCTCGCGCGGGCCGCGCGGGCTGACGGAACTGCGCCGGATTTGGTGGCGGTTGGGCCGCTTCCCGTAGAACCCCCGCTCGTTATGGGTGTGTTGGGCATCCTTCCGCTCGTCGTTCGCCGGCCGGGGCGGCCCCCGGAGTGAGCCGCGTCCCGCGCTCGACCGGCCGGGCCGCGCGTGTGGGATCGCGAGCCGGATGCCTCGGAGTGATAGAGAAGTGCAGGTGCGGCCGGAGGTCCCGGCCGCGTGCCGTGGCCGTGCTGGTGTCAGGGGAGCCCGCTGTGGGCAGCCCTGAGGCGTTCATGGCCATCGGTCGGCGTGGTGCCCGCTGTGCGGCACTGTGAGAGCGGGCGCGCGGGCGTCCGCACAGCAGGGAGGAGACGTTGTGGGGGATGTGGTGATCGGCGCCCGCTCAGGCGCCGGAGAGCCCGAGGGCTCCGGCCGCCGAGTGGCCCGGTCCGCCGAGTCCACGGCGGCCTCGGCCTCGGTCGAGGACGCGGCGGCCCAGACCGCGGACGAGCACGGTGACGGCATGGAGGGCTCGGCAGAGCCCCAGCGGCCCGACTCCCAGCGGCCCGACTCCCAGCGGCCGGAGCCCGAACGGCCGGATTCCGAGCCGGCGGAGGACGCGGAGCCGGAGGCGTCGGACAAGCCGCGCAAGCAGCGCTCCTTCTGGAAGGAGCTGCCGATCCTGGTCGGCATCGCGCTGGTCCTCGCGCTCGTGATCAAGACCTTCTTCGTCCAGGCGTTCTCCATTCCTTCCGAGTCGATGCAGAACACGCTGCAGGTCGGCGACCGCGTCCTGGTGGACAAGCTGACCCCCTGGTTCGGGGCCGAGCCCGAGCGCGGTGAGGTCGTGGTGTTCCACGACCCGGGCGGCTGGCTGAACGACGAGCCGGCCCAGCAGAGCGACAACTCCTTCGTCCGTGGCGTCCAGGACGTGCTGAGCTTCGTCGGCCTGATGCCCTCCGCCAACGAGAAGGACCTGATCAAGCGGGTCGTCGCGGTCGGCGGGGACACCGTCGAGTGCGACGGCAACGGCCCGCTGAAGGTCAACGGCGTCGCCCTGAACGAGCCCTACGTCTTTCAGGGCAACCCCGCGTGCGGCACCCTGCCCTTCGGCCCGGTGAAGGTGGACAAGGGCCGTATCTGGGTGATGGGCGACCACCGCTCCAACTCGCTGGACTCCCGCTACCACATGGACCAGCCGGGCGGCGGGGCCGTTCCGGTGGACAACGTGATCGGGCGCGCCTTCGTGGTGGCCTGGCCGGTCGGCCACTGGTCGACGCTCCCGGTGCCGGACACCTTCGACCAGAAGGGCCTGGCGGCGGGCGCGCCGCTGGCGCCTCCCGTGGCCGGTGCGGTGGGTGCGGTCGTCCTGCTCCCGCTGGTGCGTCGGGTGCGGGCTCGGGTGGGGCGCCGGAAGGAGTCCTGAGGTCGACGGGGTTCTCCCCAGCTCTTGCGCGGGCCGTGGTACCGACGAGTAATCTGCTCGGACGTGCCACGGCCCGCCGGCTTTCGCGCCCGTGACCCCGGCGCGCCAGTGGCGTTCTCCGGTCGGCCAGAGGTGGACGGTTGCTATGAGCGGTGTGGTGGAACAGACGGCCGACGACCGCGCGGCCGCGCCCGCCCGCCCGCGCCTCCGGGTCTCCGCGGTGCTGCAGGGCGTGGCGATCGCGCTCGGGCTGGTGCTGATGATCGGCGGCTTCGTGCTGATCGCCGTCGACTACCGGCCCTACGACATCCCCACCGCCTCGATGTCCCCCACGCTCCAGGTCGGGGACACCGTGCTCGCCCGCAAGGTCGACGGCGGCTCGGTCGGCCGGGGCGACGTGGTGGTCTTCCGGGACCAGGCCTGGGGCGGCCAGCTCATGGTCAAGCGCGTGGTCGCGGTCGGCGGGGACACCGTCGCCACCACCAGGGAGGACCGCCGGCTGACCGTCAACGGCCAGCCGGTGGACGAGCCCTACCTGGCGGACCAGGGCCCGAAGGGCGGCGACTCCTTCAGCGTGACGGTGCCGCCGGGCCGCCTGTTCCTGCTCGGCGACAACCGGCAGGGCTCGCTCGACTCCCGCACCCACCTGGAGGTCGACGGCGGGACCGTCCCGGCCGATGGGGTGGAGGCCAGGGTCGAGGCCACTCTCCTTCCGTTCGGCCGCACCGGCCTGCTGGACCGGACGGCCGCCTTCGACGGCCTCGCCGGCCCGAAGGCCGGTTCGCCCGGCCCGCTCGCGCCGGCTGCGTACGCGACCGTTGGCGGCGCGGCGCTGATCATCGTGGTGTGCGCGGTGAGCGGGGTGGCGGGTCTGGCGCGCCGGTTCCGCCGGGAGGACGCCGCCTCCTGACCGGGAGCGTCGCGGGGCGGGCCGCTCTGCCGAACATCGCCCCGGACGGCCGCGCCGGGTGGCAGGATCGGAAGCGCCACCGATGCGGACGGAAGGAGCGTGGAGCGCGGCCATGACAGCACAACGGCGGAAGGCCGCGCGGATCCTGCTGCTCGACGGACTGGACCGCATCCTCCTGTTCCTGGGCGCCGACCCGGCCGAACCCCGCGAGACGTGGTGGTTCACGCCCGGCGGCGGCTTGGAAGCGGGGGAGGACGTCCGGGAGGCCGCGGAGCGGGAGCTCGCGGAGGAGACGGGCTTGCGGGGCGTGGACCTGGGGCCCTTGGTGGCGTACGGCACGGTGTCGTTCTCCTTTCGGGGGCAGCGTTACGAGCAGGAGCAGTGGTTCCACCTGGCCCGGACCGCCGAGACGGATCTGGACCACTCGGGCATGGGCGAGGACGAACACGCCGAACTGCTCGGGGCGCGCTGGTGGACGGTCGACGAGTTGAGGTCGACGGCCGAGACGGTCTATCCGGCCGGACTGGCGGATTTCCTGGAGCGACTGCTCAGGGAGGGCCCGCCGGTCGATCCGGAACGGCTCTGAGCGTGGGTGCGGTGGTCCACAATGGGTGGACGTGACGAGTTGAGGGGACGCCTGGATGAGTGCCGAAGATCTCGAGAAGTACGAGACCGAGATGGAGCTCAAGCTCTACCGGGAGTACCGGGACGTCGTCGGCCTGTTCAAGTACGTGATCGAGACCGAGCGACGGTTCTACCTCACCAACGACTACGAGCTGCAGGTGCACTCGGTCCAGGGCGAGGTGTTCTTCGAGGTGTCGATGGCGGATGCGTGGGTCTGGGACATGTACCGGCCGGCCCGGTTCGTCCGCAAGGTCCGGGTGCTGACCTTCAAGGACGTGAACATCGAGGAACTCGCGAAGAGCGATCTGGAGCTGCCCTCGGACGAGTCCGGCTTCGGGAACTGACGTTGAACGACTCGGGCCCGCGTTGTCCAGCCGAATTTCGCGTGAACGGGGCTTCTCACTCCTGAGGGTGACAGAGGTTTTCCACAGGCCCGAGTTATCCACAGGGGAGCGAAATTCCCCGGCCTGATCGTGCGCGACGGTGCAGCCTCCTCGGCGGAGGTGGTCACCATGCAGCACACCGTCGTGCAGAACACGCGGAACACCGTCACGCAGGACGTCCGCGAACCGGGCCGGGCCGTACGGGAGCAGGCCGGGCCGGATCGCGCCACGAGCGCCGGGAGCCCCCGAGGGGCCCCGGGCCGCAGCACCAACAACGGGCTCGGCCGCTACGGCGAGCGGGTCGCCGCCCGCCGCCTCACCGAGGCCGGGCTCCGCATCCTGGACCGCAACTGGCGCTGCGCCGAGGGCGAGCTGGACATCGTCGCCCTCGACGGCGACACGGTCGCGGTCTGCGAGGTGAAGACCCGCTCCGAGCGGGGCTTCCAACAGCCCAGCGAGGCCATCGACCGGGCCAAGGCGGCCCGGCTGCGGCGCCTCGCCGAGCGCTGGCTGGCCGAGCGCTGGCCCGACCACTTCGCCCGGCTCGCCGGGCCCGGGTACGAGCCCGGGCCGGCCGATCCGCAGTGGCCGCCCGCACCGCCCGGGGGCGTGCGGATCGACCTGGTGGCGGTCGTCAACCGGGCGCGGGGTGCGGCCCTGGTCGACCACCTGCGGGGGGTGGTCTGAGATGGCCTTCGCCCGCACCTGTTCCGTCGCCCTCGTCGGGGTCGACGGCGTGGTCGTCGAGGTCCAGGCCGATCTGGAGCCCGGGGTGGCCGCGTTCACCCTGGTCGGCCTGCCCGACAAGGCCCTCACCGAGGCCCGCGACCGCGTCCGTGCCGCCGTCTGCAACAGCGGGGAGGCCTGGCCGCAGCGCAAGTTGACGGTCGGGCTGAGCCCCGCCTCGGTGCCCAAGAGCGGCAGCGGCTTCGACCTCGCGGTGGCCTGCGCCGTGCTGGCCGCCGCCGAGCGGCTGGAGCCGGCCTCCATCGCCGACCTGCTGCTCATCGGCGAGCTGGGGCTGGACGGCCGGGTGCGGCCCGTCCGCGGGGTGCTGCCCTCGGTGCTGGCCGCGGCCGACGCCGGGTACGAGCGGGTGGTGGTCGCCGAGCAGACGGCGCCCGAGGCCTCGCTCGTCCCCGGAGTGTCGGTGATCGGCGTCCGCAGCCTGCGCGAACTGGTCGCGATCCTGACCGGGATGCCCGTGCCGGAGGAACCGCCCGATCCGATCAGCGGTCGGCCGGACCCGCTGATGGCCGGGCTGATGCTGCCCAGCGCGAGCGTCCGCGGCCTGCCCGCGGACCGGGCCCACCTCGACATGGCCGACGTGGCCGGCCAGTACGAGGCCCGGCGCGCCCTGGAGATCGCCGCCGCCGGCGGACACCACCTGTACCTGAAGGGCCCGCCCGGCGCGGGCAAGACGATGCTGGCGGAGCGGCTGCCCGCACTGCTCCCGCCGCTGACCCAGAAGGAGGCACTGGAGGTCACCGCCGTGCACTCGGTGGCGGGCCTGCTCCCGGCCGGGCGACCGCTGATCGACACCGCGCCCTACTGCGCCCCGCACCACTCCGCCACGATGCCCGCGATCGTCGGCGGCGGAAGCGGCCTGCCGAGACCGGGTGCGGTCTCGCTGGCCCACCGGGGCGTGCTCTTCCTGGACGAGGCGCCCGAGTTCCCCGTTCGGGTGCTGGACGCGCTGCGCCAGCCGCTGGAGTCGGGCGAGGTGGTGGTCGCCCGTTCGGCCGGATCGCTCCGGCTCCCGGCACGCTTCCTCCTCTGCCTGGCGGCCAACCCCTGCCCCTGCGGCCGGTACTCGCGGCGGGGCGAGGGCTGCGAGTGCACCCCGGTGATGGTCAGCCGCTACCAAGGGCGGCTCTCCGGGCCGCTGTTGGACCGGGTCGACCTCCAGGTCCAGGTCGCCCCGGTGACCAGGGCCGAACTCATGGAGCGGGATGCCTCGGCGGAGAGCACCGAGACCGTGGCGGCCCGGGTGCTGGCCGCCCGGGAGCGGGCGGCGGACCGGCTGGCCAACACCCCGTGGCGGACCAACGCGGAGGTGCCGGGCCACGAGCTGCGCACCCGGTGGCAGCTCGCGTCGGACGCGCTCAACGACGTCGCCCGCCAGCTGGAGCGGGGGCTGCTCACCGCCCGGGGGCTGGACCGGGTGCTCCGGGTGGCCTGGACGGTCGCCGACCTCGCCGGCCGCGACCGACCGGACCAGCGGGACGTGCGCACCGCCCTGGTCCTGCGCACCGGCGTGGAGCAGGGCGCCCTCCCGCTGACCGAGCGGGTCTTCGGCCGGCTCGGCGGCATCCCCGGCCAGCGCGGCGGCCCGAACGACGGCCGGGCCGGTGCCCGCGACCGCCGACGAACGATCGACGACAACGGAAGCGGTGAGACGTGAACCAGTCGCTGAGGAACCCCCGACCGCCCGGCACGGACCGGACGGCGGTCGAACCCGAGCCGGAGCGCCTGGCCCGGGCCCTGCTCAACCGGGTCAGCGAGCCGGGGGACGCGGTGGTCGGCCGCTGGCTCGGCCGGCTCCCCGCGACCGAGGTCGTGCGGGCGATCCGGGACGGCACCGTCCCCGCACACCCCGGGCTGGACCCCGCCCGGCTCGCCGGTTACCAGGCACGGCTCCCCGGGCCGGACCCGGCCGACGACCTGAAACGGGTACAGGACGCGGGTGGGCGCTTCATCATTCCGGGGGACACGGAGTGGCCCAGTCAACTGGACGACCTGGGCGACGGACGCCCGATCGGGCTGTGGACGACCGGCACCGGCTCGCTGCGGCTGCTGGCGCTCCGCTCGGTGGCGGTGGTCGGCTCCCGGGCCTGCACCGCGTACGGCGCCCACGTCGCGGGCGAACTGTCGGCCGAACTGGCCGAGCGCGGTTGGGTGGTGGTCTCCGGCGCCGCCTACGGGATCGACGCGGCCGCGCACCGCGGGGCGCTCGCGGTGGGCGGGACGACCGTCGCCGTGCTGGCCTGCGGGGTCGACGTGGCCTACCCCAAGGGGAACGCCGAACTGATCCGGCGGATCGGCGTCCAGGGCCTGCTGGTCAGCGAGCTCCCGCCCGGCGAACACCCCAACCGGTTCCGCTTCGTCCTGCGCAACCGGGTCATCGCGGCGCTCACCCGGGGCACCGTGGTGGTGGAGGCGGCGATGCGCAGCGGCGCCCTGAGCACGGCGAGACGGGCACGCGACCTCAACCGCCACACCATGGGCGTGGCCGGCCCGGTGACCTCGGAGCTCTCGTCCGGGGTGCACGCCCTGATCCGCAGCGGGGCCACCCTGGTCACCGACGCGGCCGAGGTCACCGAGCTGATCGGGGCGATCGGGGACGACCTGGCGCCGCAGCAGGCCGGCCCGGTGCTGCCCCGGGACCTGCTGGAGCCGGGGGTGGCCCGGGTCCTGGAGGCCGTCCCGGCAACGGCCGAGGGCGCGCCGATCGAGCGGCTGGCCCGGCAGTCCGGCCTGCCGCCGGACGAAGTGCTGCAGAAGCTCTACGAGTTGGGCTCGCTCGGCTTCGTGGAGCGGCACGGCGCGCACTGGCGCGTGGTGCGGAGGAGGTGATCGCGGGAGCGGAGGACGGACCAGAACGGAGGGCGGCTCAGGACGGCGGACCGCCACGGGTTGTCCGAGCGATATCGCGCGGCTGACCTGCTGATCCGGTTCTTCCGATCGGGTGCCCGGTTCCGGCGGGCGAACGCCACCGGATCGGGGGACGACCGAGTGGCGGTAGCGCTTTGCATCGAGTCGGTCACGCTACGCTCCACCTGCCTTCCCTATCAGCACATGACCCGGCAGAACGGCGCAGACCTACGCATGCCCACACACATTCCCGGCCACAGAGTGACCGGTGGCGCCCGGTCCTCGGGAGGGCCGAGGACCGATCGGCGCCCCGTGACCGAGTTCCCGTCGAAGCAGACGGGGACGATGGGAGGCCTGTCGCGCCAGGGCGGCCGGCCGGCGGCGGTGCCAGGCCAGCCTGCGGACGCGGACGGCGCGGCCGGTGAGGGTGCCGCCGCCGGCCACGCGGCCGTGGAGGGCGCGGCCGCCGCGGGCGCGCCCCACCCGACCGGCGACGCGCCGGCGCCCGACGCGGCCCCTCCGCCGGTCTCCCCGCCCCGGCGGGAACGGGCGCCGCGGGTACCGGGGGCGCCGGGGGCGCAGCGGACCGGTGCCCGCACGCCCACCGGGCGCGAGCCGGGTGGGCGTGCGCCGGGCGGGGCCGGACCCGAGGCGGCGGTGCCCCGGACCGCTGCGCCCGAGGCGGCCGCGCCCGAGGCGGTCGAGCCCGCGGCCCAGGGCCGCAGCGCGCTCGAAGAACTCTGGCGCGCCTACAAGGCGACCGGCGACCCGCGCCTGCGCGAACAGCTGATCCTGCACTACTCACCGCTCGTCAAGTACGTGGCGGGCCGGGTCGGGGTCGGCCTGCCGGCCAACGTCGAGCAGGCCGACTTCGTCTCCTCCGGCGTCTTCGGACTCATCGACGCGATCGAGAAGTTCGACGTCGACCGGGCCATCAAGTTCGAGACCTACGCGATCAGCCGGATCCGCGGCGCGATCATCGACGAGCTGCGGGCGCTGGACTGGATCCCGCGCTCCGTCCGGCAGAAGGCCAAGGCCGTCGAGCGGACGTACGCCACCCTGGAGGCCCGGCTGCGCCGAACGCCGCACGATCCCGAGGTCGCGGCCGAGATGGGCATCGCGATCGAGGACCTGCACGCCATCTTCAGCCAGCTGTCGCTGGCCAACGTGGTGGCCCTGGACGAGCTGCTGCATCCGGTGGGGGAGGGCGGCGACCGGCTCAGCCTGATGGACACCCTGGAGGACCACGGTGCCGACAACCCGGTCGAGGTGGCGGAGGACCGCGAGCTGCGCCGGCTGCTGGCCCAGGCGGTGAACACCCTCCCCGAACGGGAGAAGACGGTGGTGACGCTCTACTACTACGAGGGCCTCACCCTCGCCGAGATCGGCCAGGTGCTCGGCGTGACGGAGAGCCGGGTGAGCCAGATCCACACCAAGTCCGTGCTGCAACTGCGGGCCAAGCTGTCGGACGTCCGGTAGCGCCCGGTTCCGGCGGCGCCCGGCCCCTCGCCCGGTACGCCGGGGCGGCCCGCCGGGCCCCTCCGTCCTTCGATTGCGCGGCACCGTACCGGCCGGAGGTAGGGCTCCGTACAGTGGGTGCGTGCCCAAGATCCGAGCGGCCACGGTGGCCGAGCATCGCCAGCTGCAGCGGGCAGCCCTCCTCGACGCCGCCCGCACCCTGCTCACCGAGGGCGGCAGGGAGGCCCTGACCTTCCCGGCCCTCGCGGCGCGCACCGGGCTGGCGCGTTCCTCGGTCTACGAGTACTTCCGTTCCCGCGCCGCCGTGGTCGAGGCGCTGTGCGAGGTGGACTTCCCGCTCTGGGCGGCCGAGATCGAGGCCGGCATGGGCAGTTGTGACACCGCGGCCGAGCGGATCGAGGCGTACGTCCGGGGCCAGTTGGCGCTGGCCGCCGACCCGCGGCACCGGGCGGTCGTGGCGATCTCGGCCCTGGAGCTCGACGAGGCGGCGCGCGAGCGGATCCGCGCGGCGCACGGGAAGCTGGTCGGGCTGGTCGTCCAGGCGCTGGAGGACCTGGGCCACGAGCGGCCCCGGCTGGCCGCGGCGCTGCTGCAGGGGATCGTGGAGGCGGCCGTCCGTCAGGTCGAGCAGACGGCCGGCGGGAGCCGGCCCGGATGCCTGGTCGAGCGCCCCGAGGCGATCGCCGATGCCGCCGTCGCCCTGGCTCTGCACGGCCTCGACCGGCCCTGAGCCGCCCACCCCGCTCATTCCGCCCACTCCGCCCACCCCGCTGTCCGCCCCACCCGGACCGCCCAGCGGCAGCAGCCGTGCCGCGCCCGTCCCGAACAGGGCCAGCGGGTCGAGGTAGCGGCCCCCGCGCAGCAGCCCCCAGTGCAGGCAGTCCCGTCCGGCGCAGTGCCGGCCGTCCGGGGCGAGGAGCCCGATCGGCTGCCCGGCGGCCACGGCCGTGCCGACCGGTACGGCGCCCAGCACGGGCAGGTAGGTGGTCCGGAGCGGGGGACTGCCGGAGCCCGGGTGGGTGACGGTCACCACCGGGCGCCCCGCCACCAGCCCCGAGAACGCGACGACTCCGCCCGCGGCCGCGCGGACCGGCGCGCCCGGCGCGGCGGCCAGGTCCACCCCGCGGTGGCCGGCGGACCAGGGCTTCGGCGGCGGTTCGAAGCGCCCCAGCACGCTGCCGGGCCCGCCCACCGGCCAGGCCCGCCCGCCCCCGCCGCCCGCCGTGCCCGCGACACGGCCCGCCACGACCACACGGCCCCCCGCGGCAGAACCCTTTGCGGCGGAACCCCCTGCGAAAGAACCCCCTGCGAAAGAACCCCCTGCGAAAGAACCCCCTGCGACAGAACCCCTGGCGGCAGAGCCCATCGGGGAGACCCCCGGCTCCCCGGCCGTCCCGGACCGCGCGAGCAGCAGCAGGACCACCAGCACCATCCCTGCACGAACAGTCATGCGCCCAGGCTCACCGCGCCCCCGCCCCCCGCTCCACCCACTTCCGGATTCCTGTGGACAAACCGCCTCCCCGCCCCGCGCCCGTCCCCCCAACGGGTGTACGGACGCCGCCATCCGGTGTAGAAACGGCATACGCGGGGAGTCCCGGCGGCATACCGCCGGGAGACGCCGGGCCCGATCGCGGCCCCTTCCGCCCCCGCGAGCGCGCCCGCCCCGGGCCCTCCGCCGCTCGCGGAGTCGCCCGCCCCTCGGCGCTTCCCGTACACTTCACACGCGACCCGGTCCGCCGGGTCGACTTCGCACGCCCCGCCACCGGTGGACGGACGTGGACGGACACGGTTCGACCGCAGCCCCCGCCAGGTGCGAGTGCCGCTCGGTCCGCCCGAGCCCGAACGGTCCCAGGACCGGGAGGGTGGTAGCGGCTCGGCACGTTCGGGGCGTCAGGCGTGGCTGTCACCTGGCTGCCACGGACAAACCGAGACTGACCCGGCCGAGGGCGGCCACCCCACGAGGGAACGCCACAGCCGGGCCGTAACACCTGAGGAGCACGGCCATGGCCGTCGTCACGATGCGGGAGCTGCTGGAGAGCGGCGTCCACTTCGGTCACCAGACCCGCCGCTGGAACCCGAAGATGAAGCGCTTCATCATCACGGAGCGCAACGGCATCTACATCATCGACCTCCTGCAGTCGCTGAACTACATCGACCGCGCCTTCGAGTTCATCAAGGAGACCGTTGCCCACGGCGGCAGCGTCCTCTTCGTCGGCACGAAGAAGCAGGCCCAGGAGGCCATCGCCGAGCAGGCCACCCGCGTGGGCATGCCCTACGTGAACCAGCGCTGGCTCGGCGGCATGCTGACCAACTTCTCGACCGTCTACAAGCGTCTGCAGCGCCTCAAGGAGCTCGGCGAGCTGGACTTCTCGGACGTGGCCGGCTCCGGCCTCACCAAGAAGGAGCTCCTGGTCCTCCAGCGCGAGCACGACAAGCTGGAGAAGACCCTCGGCGGTATCCGCGACATGCAGCGCGTTCCCAGCGCCGTGTGGATCGTGGACACCAAGAAGGAGCACATCGCGGTCGGCGAGGCCCGGAAGCTCAACATCCCGGTCGTCGCCATCCTCGACACCAACTGCGACCCCGACGAGGTCGACTACAAGATCCCGGGCAACGACGACGCGATCCGCTCCGTCACCCTGCTGACCCGCGTGATCGCCGACGCCGTGGCCGAGGGCCTGAAGGCCCGCGCCGGTGTCGCCAAGGGCGACGCCAAGGCCGAGCCGGGCGCCGACCAGCCGCTGGCCGACTGGGAGAAGGACCTCATCGAGGGCGAGAAGAAGGCCGAGGAGGCCCCCGCCGCCGCCGAGGCCCCGGCCGCCGAGGCTCCGGCCGAGCAGGCCTGACGTACCAAGGGTGAGGGGCACCGGCCGGTACGAAGCCGGCGGGTGCCCCTCTCTCCCGCGCCGGGACCGAACCAACGGTCCCGGCGCATCCCCACGCAGACACGCGAGACGCGAGAAGAGATTCACACCATGGCGAACTTCACCGCCGCGGACGTCAAGAAGCTCCGTGAGCTCACCGGCGCCGGCATGATGGACTGCAAGAAGGCCCTGGACGAGGCCGAGGGCAACGTCGAGAAGGCCGTCGAGCTCCTGCGCATCAAGGGCCAGAAGGGCGTTGCCAAGCGCGAGGGCCGTGACGCCTCCAACGGCGCCGTCGCCGCGCTGATCGCCGAGGACAAGAAGTCCGGCGTCCTGGTCGAGCTGAACTGCGAGACCGACTTCGTCGCCAAGGGTGACAACTTCGTCGAGGTCGCCGACGCGATCGCCGCCCACGTCGCCAAGACGGCCCCGGCCGACCTGGACGCCGCCCTGGCTTCCGAGATCGAGGCCGGCAAGACCGTCCAGCAGTTCGTGGACGAGGCCAACGCGACCCTGGGCGAGAAGATCGTCTTCCGTCGCTTCGCCCAGTTCGGTGGCGAGGGCTTCGTCGCGGTCTACCTCCACAAGACCAGCCCCGACCTGCCGCCGGCCGTCGGCGTCCTGGTCGAGCTGGACAAGGAGAACGCCGAGGTCGCCAAGGACGTCGCGCAGCACATCGCCGCCTTCGCGCCGAAGTACCTGTCCCGCGAGGAGATCCCGGCCGAGGCCATCGAGAACGAGCGCCGCGTCGCCGAGGCCACCGCTCGCGAGGAGGGCAAGCCCGAGGCCGCCCTGCCGAAGATCGTCGAGGGTCGCGTCACCGGCTTCGTCAAGGAGAACTCCGTCCTGGAGCAGGCCTTCGCGAAGGACAACAAGAAGACCGTCGCCAAGGTCCTCGAGGAGGCTGGCGTCTCCCTCAAGCGCTTCGCCCGCTTCCGCGTCGGCGCCTGAGCCACGTTCCCCCTGGTCCCCGGCCCCTCTAGGCTGGGAACCGCCCCCGCCCGCTGACCGGGGCGGGAGGAACGCCGAACGGGCTCACCCAGCGCCAACCGTCAACGGGCGGCCCGCGTCGGCACCATGAACGACGAGGAGGCCATTGCCGTGCAGGACACCGAACCGGTTCCCGCGGCAGTGGCCTCCTCGCGTGTACGCGCAGACCGGGGCCCCGCACGCCCGGGCCTGTGAGCCAGCAGGTGCAAAAAGGAGAAGTCCATGCAGGAGACGCAGGAGACCGCGCAGGACCCCAAGGCCGGTTCGCGCCGCCGGGTGCTGCTGAAGCTGTCCGGTGAGGCCTTCGCCGGTGGTGGCGGGCTCGGCGTCGACCCGGACGTCGTGCACGCGATCGCCCGTGAGATCGCCACCGTCGTCCGCGCCGGTACCGAGGTCGCGGTGGTCATCGGCGGCGGGAACTTCTTCCGGGGCGCCGAGCTGCAGGTCCGCGGCATGGACCGGGCCCGCTCCGACTACATGGGCATGCTCGGCACCGTCATGAACTGCCTCGCGCTGCAGGACTTCCTGGTCAAGGAGGGCATCGAGACCCGGGTCCAGACCGCCATCACGATGGGCCAGGTCGCCGAGCCGTACCTGCCGCTGCGAGCCGTCCGGCACCTGGAGAAGGGCCGTGTGGTGATCTTCGGCGCCGGTATGGGCATGCCGTACTTCTCCACCGACACGACCGCCGTCCAGCGCGCCCTGGAGATCCACGCGGACGTCCTGCTGATGGGCAAGAACGGCGTGGACGGCGTCTACGACTCCGACCCCCGGACCAACCCGGACGCGGTCAAGTTCGACGCCCTGGAGTACTCCGAGGTCATCGCGCGCGACCTCAAGGTCGCCGACCTCACCGCGATCACGCTGTGCAAGGACAACAACCTCCCGATGCTGGTCTTCGAACTGCTGGCGGAGGGCAATATCGCGCGCGCGGTGAAGAGTGAGAAGATCGGCACACTCATCAGCCAGGATTCCGTCCGGGCCTGAGCAGCAATCAGCCGCACCGGACGGCGCCGACGCCGTGACCGGCCTCGACGCCGGGACCGGTCGGGACCACAGCAGATGAACCGGACAGGGAGACCACAGTGATCGAAGAGACCCTCCTCGAGGCCGAGGAGAAGATGGAGAAGGCCGTCGTCGTCGCCAAGGACGACCTCGCGGCCATCCGCACCGGCCGTGCGCACCCGGCGATGTTCGCCAAGATCGTCGCCGAGTACTACGGCGCCATCACGCCGATCAACCAGCTGGCCTCGTTCTCGGTGCCGGAGCCGCGGATGGCGGTCGTCTCGCCGTTCGACAAGACCGCGCTGAAGGCCATCGAGCAGGCGATCCGGGACTCCGACCTGGGCGTCAACCCGTCCAACGACGGCTCGATCATCCGGGTGGTGCTGCCCGAGCTGACCGAGGAGCGCCGCCGCGAGTTCATCAAGATCGCGCGGACCAAGGGCGAGGACGCCAAGGTCTCGATCCGTTCGGTGCGCCGCAAGGCCAAGGACGCCATCGACAAGCTGGTGAAGGACGGCGAGGTCGGCGAGGACGACGGCCGCCGCGCCGAGAAGGAGCTCGACGACACCACGGCCAAGTACGTGGCCATGGTCGACGAGCTGCTGAAGCACAAGGAAGCCGAGCTGCTCGAGGTCTGATGAACGACGCCCCTGACGCCCCTGGCTACTGGGGCCCGTCCGACCAGCAGTTCCAGCCCTACCGACCGGCGCCGCAGCCGCAGGCACCCCGTACCCCGGCCCACCCGGCGCCGGGGTACGGCGAGTACCCGGCTCCCG
Organism: Streptomyces rubellomurinus; assembly: GCF_000961885.1. GTDB lineage: Bacteria > Actinomycetota > Actinomycetes > Streptomycetales > Streptomycetaceae > Kitasatospora > Kitasatospora rubellomurina. The sequence goes on along the minus strand of NZ_JZKH01000056.1, from coordinate 15,105 downwards.
CGCCGGCCCCGGGCCACCCCGGTGCCCCGGCCCACCCGGGCGCGCCGGGCGGCGGCGACATCCGTTCGGATCACCCGCAGCAGCCTCCGGTGTACTGGGGCGGCGACGCGGAGGAGACTCAGGTCATGCCTCCCGTACCGGCCGACCCCGGCCCGTTCCCCGGCGCGCCCGACCCCGGACCGCAGGCCGCTGACGGCTCCGGTCCGGCCCGGGAGGCCGGTCGGCTGAGCGGTCCGCTGTTCCGGGACGAGCCGTCCGGTCCGGACGCCCCCGGCGGGTCGGAGACCGTCGTGCTGCGCGCGATAACCGGCGACGCCACCCCCGCCCCCGGCCACGGCACCCCGCCGCACCCGGGGGCTCCGGTGCATCCCGCGCCGCCGCCGAGCCACCCGGCGGCCGGGCAGCCCGCTTTCGCGCCGTCGTCCCACCCAGGGCAGGAGACACCCGTGGCCGCCCAGCCCGCCCCGCAACCGGAGCCGCGCAAGCAGCGCGGCGGCCGCAACCTCCAGGCCGCCATAGGCGTGGGGGTCGGCCTCGGCGCGGTGATCGTCGCCTCGCTGTTCGTGGTGAAGGCGCTGTTCCTGGTCGTCGTGATGGCCGCCGTGGCGGTCGGCGTCTGGGAGCTGACCAGCCGGCTCTCCGAGCGCAAGCAGATCAAGGCGCCGCTGGTGCCGCTGGTGGTGGGCGGCGTCGCCATGGTCGCCACCGGCTACTGGGCCGGCGTCCAGTGGGCGGCGGCCTCGCTCGCGCTGACCGGGCTGGCGGTGATGGTCTGGCGGATGGCCGCGCCGCCGGAGAACTACCTGCGCGACATAACGGCAGGCGTGTTCACCGCCTTCTACGTGCCGTTCCTGGCGACCTTCGTGGCGATGATGCTGGCGGCCGAGGACGGCCCCCAGCGGATCGTGCTGTTCCTGATCGTCACGATCTGCAGCGACACCGGCGCCTACGCGGTGGGCTACAAGTTCGGGAAGAACAAGCTGGCCCCGACGATCAGCCCGGGCAAGACCCGGGAGGGCCTGGCCGGCGGCATCGCGCTGTCGATGCTGGCGGGCGCCCTGCTGATGCAGCTGATCATCGACGACGGCAGCTGGTGGCAGGGCCTGATCCTGGGCGGCTGCGCGGCCGTCACCGCGACCCTGGGCGACCTGGGCGAGTCGATGATCAAGCGCGACCTCGGGATCAAGGACATGGGCACGCTGCTGCCCGGCCACGGCGGGATCATGGACCGGCTGGACTCGCTCCTGCCGACCGCCCCGGTGGTCTGGCTGCTGCTGGCGGCCTTCGTCGGCAGCTGAGGCACCGATCACGGCGGGGCCCCGGACGCACGGCGTCCGGGGCCCTCGCGCGTCTGCGACACTGGATGAACCATGCCTAAGCCCGGAGAACTCACCTTTGTCGCGCCGCGCGGCGCCAAGCCCCCGCGACACCTCGCCGACCTGAGCCCCGCCGAGCGCAAGGAGGCCGTCGCCGAGCTGGGCGAGCAGCCGTTCCGCGCCAAGCAGCTCTCCAACCACTACTTCGGCCGGATGTCGAACGACCCGGCGAGCTGGACGGACATCCCCGCGGCGAGCCGGGAGAAGCTCACCGAGAGCCTGCTGCCCGAGCTGATGAAGGTCGTCCGGCACGTCTCCTGCGACGACGACGCGACCCGCAAGACGCTGTGGCGGCTGTTCGACGGGACGCTGGTCGAGTCCGTGCTGATGCGCTACCCGGACCGGGTCACCATGTGCATCAGCTCGCAGGCCGGCTGCGGCATGAACTGCCCGTTCTGCGCGACCGGCCAGGCGGGGCTGACCCGCAACCTGTCCACCGCGGAGATCGTCGAGCAGATCGCCGCCGGGATGCGCGACCTGAAGACCGGGGAGGTCCCCGGCGGGGAGGCGCGGCTGTCGAACGTGGTCTTCATGGGCATGGGCGAGCCGCTGGCCAACTACAACCGGGTGCTGGCCTCGATCCGCCGGCTGACCGACCCGGCGCCGGACGGCTTCGGCCTGTCCCAGCGCGGCATCACCGTCTCCACGGTCGGCCTCGTGCCGGCGATGCACCGCTTCGCCGACGAGGGCCTGAGCTGCCGCCTGGCGCTCTCGCTGCACGCCCCGGACGACGAGCTGCGCGACGAGCTGGTGCCGGTGAACACCCGGTGGAAGGTCGCCGAGGTGCTGGACGCCGCGTGGAACTACGCGGAGAAGTCCGGCCGCCGGATCTCCATCGAGTACGCGCTGATCAAGGACATCAACGACCAGGCGTGGCGCGCGGACCTGCTCGGCCGGCTGATCAAGGGCAAGCGGGTGCACGTGAACCTGATCCCGCTGAACCCGACGCCCGGCTCCAAGTGGACGGCCTCGCGGCCCGAGGACGAGCGCGAGTTCGTCCGCCGGCTGCAGGCGCACGGCGTGCCGACCACCGTCCGCGACACCCGCGGCCAGGAGATCGACGGCGCCTGCGGTCAGCTCGCCGCGGCCGGCTGAGCGGAGCCGGGCCCTACCGCAGCCCGGCGGCCGCCAGTGCGGCGGTCGCCCCGCCGGTGAGCAGCAGGGTGGTGCCGACCGCCAGGGTGCGCAGCGCGACCGCGCCGACCAGCAGCCGGGGCGAGGTGCCCAGGCGCAGCAGCGCGCCGGTGACGGCCCGGCGGTCGGTGCGGACCTCGGCGAGGCGCGCGACCACCGCGGCGGCCGCGCAGCCGAGCACCAGGCAGGCCTCGACGGCGGGCAGCGCGTCGGCGCTGTCCGGGGTGCCGATCCAGTAGCGGATGGTGGTGAGCACCACCGCGAGGACGAGGGTGAGGACGGCCAGCGGCGGCCCGAGCCGGCGGGCCTGGGCGGTGAGCCCGCGGCCGGCCAGCAGTCGCAGCGGGGTGGGCCGGCCGAGCGCGAGCAGCCGGCCGGTCCAGCCGAGCAGCGGGCCGGTGAGCAGGGCGAGGCCGAGGGCGCTGGCGGCCCAGCCGCCGAGGGCGGCGGTGCTGGTGGAGCCGAGCCCGGCGGGCAGGTGGATGGGGCGGCCGTCCTCGGCGGCGCCGGGCCGCAGGGCGATGAGTTCGAGGGCGGCGCCGATCACGACGAGTCCGACCGGAAGCGCGATCCGCCAGGCGGCGAAGCCGGTGCGGTCGTGGACGCGGGCGCCGGGCATGGCCGCGGGGTGCGGCACCGCGCAGGCGGCGGCGATCCCGGAGGTGAGCGGCACCAGGGCGAGCAGGGTGACGGGCGCGGCGGCCGGCAGCGGGACGCCCATGCCGAGGTCGGGGGCGAGCGAGGGCCCGGCGATGTCGTTGCGCAGGACCAGGAAGAGCAGCAGGGTGAGCACGCTGCCGAGGGTGCAGGCGAGGGCGACCTCGCCGGCGATCAGCGCCCGGATGCGGCCGGAGCCGGCGCCGGCGGCGGTGAGTCCGGCGATCCGGGCGGGCCGCCGGGCGGGTACCGAGCGGGCGGCGACGGCGGCGAACCAGGCGACGGCGACGAGTGGCGGCAGGCACCAGAGCAGCCGGACCAGCGGGTCGGCGCCGCCGTGCGGGTCGCTCATGGCCCGGCCGAGGGAGCGCAGCAGGAAGGCGGCGACCAGGCCGGCGGCCAGCGTGGTGAGCAGCCAGCGGCCGAGGTCGGACACCCGGTAGCCCCGGGCCAGGCGGAGGTAGAACACGGCGACTCTTTCAGCGGCTCGGCGCCGGCGGCTCGTCGGCTCGGCGGTTCGGTGCGGTCAGCGGCGGGTGGCCGTGACGGCGGACGCCCCGGCCGTGCCCGGAGCGGCGGCGCCGCGCGGGACGGGGGCGGCGGGCGCGGTGAGCCGTCCGTCGACGAGGGCGACGGCGCGGTCCGCGAACCGGACGAGCTCGGGGTCGTGGGTGGCCAGGACGAGGGTGAGCTGGTGCGAGCGGGCCGCGCTGGTCAGTATCCGCAGGACCTGGTCGGCGGCCTCGCGGTGCAGCGGGGCGGTGGGGTCGTCGGCGAAGACGACGGGCGGCAGCGGGGCCAGCGCGCGGGCGACGGCGATCCGCTGGCGCTGGCTCTGGACCAGCCGGTCGGGGCGGTGCCGGGCGGCGTCGCCGACGTCGAGGCGCTCCAGCCATTCGCCGGCGGCGGTGTAGGCGGCCTTGTGACCGGCGCCGGCGAGCAGCAGCGGCAGGGCGACGTTCTCCCGGGCGGTCAGTTCGGGCACCAGGTGCGGCTCGGAGCCGACGAAGCCGAAGCGGTCGCGGCGGAGCCGTTCGCGGCCGGTCCGGCCGAGGGTGTGCACGGGGGCGCTGTTGAACCAGACCTCGCCCTCGTCGACCGGGAGCTGGGCGGAGAGGCAGCCGAGCAGGGTGCTCTTGCCGGAGCCGCGCGGGCCGGTGACGGCGAGCACCTCGCCCTCGCGGACGCCGATCGAGATGCCGCGCAGGGCGGGGGTGCCGTCGTGGGACTTGACGATCCCTCGGGCCCACAGCACGTCGTTGTCGGGCGGTGCCGCTGGCATGGGGTTCCATCCTGGGTGGCCGCAGGGATATGACAGTCGTCAGATTAGAACGACCGGGGACGGGCGCGGTTGCGGCGCTCTGGTCCATCACGGGCAAATCACCCGCATTCAGGCATGTTTGGTCGTACGACTGTGATCAGACGGTGATCCCGGGTGATCCCGGGGTGCTGCCGTCCGGGGCCGTCCGGGGCCGTCCGGGGCCGTCCTGGGGCCGTGCCGCCGGGCGGCGGGGTCCGCCGCGAACGCCGAAGGGCGGCCCCGCGGGAAGCGGGACCGCCCTTCGGCGGAGGGTGGGGAAGAGGGCTCGGGGATCCTCAGGGGATCAGAGCTTCGCCCACGCGTCGGTGAGGCTGGTCCGCAGGATCTGCTCGATCTCGTCGAAGGTCGACTGGTCGGAGATCAGCGGCGGGGCCAGCTGGACGACCGGGTCGCCACGGTCGTCGGCGCGGCAGTACAGGCCGTTGTCGAAGAGGGCCTTCGAGAGGAAGCCGTAGAGCACGCGCTCGGTCTCCTCGTCGTTGAAGGTCTCCTTGGTGACCTTGTCCTTGACGAGCTCGATGCCGTAGAAGTACCCGTTGCCGCGGACGTCGCCGACGATCGGCAGGTCGCGCAGCTTGCTGAGGGTGCCCAGGAAGGCGGACTCGTTGTCGAGCACGTGCTGGTTGAGGCCCTCGCGCTCGAAGATGTCGAGGTTGGCGAGCGCCACGGCCGAGGAGACCGGGTGGCCGGCGAAGGTGTAGCCGTGCAGGAAGGTGTTGTCGCCCTTGTAGAACGGCTCGGCGATGCGGTCCGAGATGATCGTGGCGCCGATCGGGGAGTAGCCCGAGGTCATGCCCTTGGCGCAGGTGATCATGTCCGGGACGTAGCCGAACTTGTTGGCGCCGAACATGGTGCCGAGGCGGCCGAAGGCGCAGATGACCTCGTCCGAGACCAGCAGCACGTCGTGGCGGTCGCAGATCTCGCGCAGGCGCTGGAAGTAGCCGGGCGGCGGCGGGAAGCAGCCGCCGGCGTTCTGCACCGGCTCGACGAAGACGGCGGCGACGGTCTCGGGGCCCTCGAAGAGGATGGCCTCCTCGACCTGGTCGGCGCACCAGCGGCCGTAGGCCTCGGGGTCGACGGTGCCGTCCGGGCCCTCCAGGTAGTGCGGGGCGCGGTAGATGTTGGTGTTCGGGGCCTTGTGGGTGCCCGGCACCAGCGGCTCGAACGGGGCCTTCAGGCCCGGCAGGCCGGTGATGGACAGCGCGCCCTGCGGGGTGCCGTGGTAGGCGATCGCGCGGGAGATCACCTTGTACTTGGTCGGCTTGCCGATCAGCTTGAAGTACTGCTTGGCCAGCTTCCAGGCGGTCTCGACGGCCTCGCCGCCGCCGGTGGAGAAGAAGACCTTGTTCAGGTCGCCCGGGGCGTAGTTGGCCAGGCGCTCGGCCAGCTCGACGGCCTTGGGGTGCGCGTAGCTCCAGATCGGGAAGAACGCGAGTTCCTTGGCCTGCTTGGCGGCGACCTCGGCGAGTTCGGTGCGGCCGTGACCGGCCTGCACGACGAACAGGCCGGCGAGGCCGTCGATGTACTTCCGGCCCTTGTCGTCCCAGATGTAGGTGCCCTCGCCCTTGACGATGGTCGGCACGGGGGAGTTCTCGTACGACGACATGCGGGTGAAGTGCATCCACAGGTGGTCGTAGGCGGTCTTGGAAAGGTCCTTCTGCGCCGGGTCGGCTGTCATCGGGTGCCCCAGGTGTAGGTCTGTTTCCGGAGCTTCAGGTAAACGAAGCTCTCGGTGCTCCGCACGCCGGGAAGCGCGCGGATGCGCTTGTTGATCATTTCGAGCAGGTGCTCGTCGTCCTCGCAGACCAGTTCGGCCAGGAGGTCGAACGAGCCTGCGGTGCAGACGACGTAGTCGACCTCGTCGAGGGCGGCCAGCGCGTCGGCGACGGGCTCGATGTCACCCTCGACCCGGATCCCGACCATCGCCTGGCGGGTGAAGCCGACGGTGAGCGGGTCCGTGACGGCGACGATCTGCATCACGCCCTGGTCGAGCAGCTTCTGGACGCGCTGACGCACGGCAGCCTCGGACAGGCCGACGGCCTTGCCGATGGCGGCGTACGGGCGGCGCCCGTCCTCCTGGAGCTGCTCGATGATCGCCTTGGAGGCGGCGTCGAGGGGAACACTCGCGTTCCGGTCGCGGTTGGCCACGCGGCCACTGTGCCCGATCGTTCCCTCGTTCGCAAGCGCGGAAACTGCTGATTTCGTCGATATCTCGGAAAACCCGTACGGATTTCATCGCCATCCCGGACTCGGCCTGTCGATCACGGCAGTCGTGCGGTTACTCTGGCACGGTACGCGCGCCGCCCCGCGGCATCGCGCGCGTACCGCCACCAGTGGACCGCGACGCCCCAGGCCCGGCCACTCGGCCCCCTTCGTACGGCGGACCCGCCGACGTACCATGGCGCCGGAATCTGCAATGCCGCAGGCCCAGACCGAGGAGAAGATCCGTGAGCGACCTTCGCACGCTGCGCAACTACATCAACGGTGAGTTCGTCGACGCGGCCGACGGCCGCACGCTCGACATCGTCGACCCGACCACCGGCGAGGTGTACGCGACCTCGCCGCTGTCCGGCGCCGCTGACGTGGACGCCGCCATGGCCTCGGCCGCCGCCGCGTTCCCGATCTGGCGCGACGCCACCCCGAGCACCCGCCAGAAGCTGCTGCTCAAGATCGCCGACGCCGTCGAGGCCCGGGCCGACGAGATCGTCGACGCCGAGGTGCGCAACACCGGCAAGCCGCGCGGGCTGACCCTCTCCGAGGAGATCGGCCCGATGGTGGACCAGATCCGCTTCTTCGCCGGCGCCGCCCGCCTGCTCGAGGGCAAGGCCGCCGGTGAGTACATGGACGGGATGACCTCGATCATCCGCCGCGAGCCGGTCGGCGTCTGCGCCCAGGTCGCGCCGTGGAACTACCCGATGATGATGGCGGTCTGGAAGTTCGCCCCGGCCATCGCCGCGGGCAACACCGTGGTGCTGAAGCCCTCGGACACCACCCCGGCCTCCACCGTGCTGCTGGCCGAGATCATCGGCGGCGTGCTCAAGGAGCTCGACCTGCCGGCCGGCGTCTTCAACGTCATCTGCGGCGACCGCGAGAGCGGCAAGCTGATGGTCGAGCACCGGACCCCGGCGATGGCCTCCATCACCGGCTCCGTCCGGGCCGGCATCCAGGTCGCCGAGTCGGCCTCCAAGGACGTCAAGCGCGTCCACCTGGAGCTCGGCGGCAAGGCCCCGGTCGTGGTCTTCGAGGACGCCGACATCGCCGAGGCCGTCGAGGGCATCTCGGTCGCGGGCTTCTTCAACGCCGGCCAGGACTGCACCGCCGCCACCCGCGTGCTGGTGCACGAGTCGATCCACGACGCCTTCGTCGAGGCGCTGGCCAAGGCCGCGGCCGAGACCAAGACCGGCGGCGTCGACGACGAGGACGTGCTGTACGGCCCGCTGAACAACGCCAACCAGCTGAAGCAGGTCGCCGGCTTCATCGAGCGCCTCCCCGCCCACGCCAAGGTCGAGACCGGTGGCCACCGGGTCGGCGACAAGGGCTACTTCTACGCCCCGACCGTCGTCTCCGGCCTGAACCAGGACGACGAGATCATCCAGCAGGAGGTCTTCGGCCCGGTCATCACCGTGCAGAAGTTCACCGACGAGGACCAGGCCGTCGAGTACGCCAACGGCGTCGAGTACGCGCTGGCCTCCTCGGTGTGGACCAAGGACCACGCCCGGGCCATGCGGATGTCGCGCCGCCTGGACTTCGGCTGCGTCTGGATCAACACCCACATCCCGCTGGTCGCCGAGATGCCGCACGGCGGCTTCAAGAAGTCGGGCTACGGCAAGGACCTGTCCTCGTACGGCTTCGAGGACTACACCCGGGTCAAGCACGTCATGACCGCGATCTGACGATCTGATGATCTTGTGAGTAGGCGGCGGGCCCGGGTCGACACGACCCGGGCCCGCGGCCTTTGCACCCTGTCGGCCCGGCGCGCGAGCGGCTGACAGCATGGACCTGCCCGCGGCGGCCGGAACTCCCTAGCCTTACCGCCATGAGCATCCCCACCGCTGACCCAGCCGCCGGCCGGGCGGTCAAGGCCGCCGACCGCGCGCACGTCTTCCACTCGTGGTCCGCCCAGGCGCTGATCGACCCCCTCGCGGTGGCCGGCGCCGAGGGTTCGTACTTCTGGGACTACGACGGCAACCGCTACCTCGACTTCTCCTCGCAGCTGGTCAACACCAACATCGGCCACCAGCACCCGAAGGTGGTCGCCGCGATCCAGGAGCAGGCGGCGAAGCTCTGCACCCTCGCGCCCGGCTTCGCGGTCGAGTCGCGCAGCGAGGCCGCCCGGCTGATCGCCGAGCGCACCCCCGGCGACCTGGACAAGATCTTCTTCACCAACGGCGGCGCCGAGGCCAACGAGAACGCCGTCCGACTGGCCCGGCTGCACACCGGCCGGCAGAAGGTGCTCGCCACCTACCGCTCGTACCACGGCGCCACCGCCAACGCGATCGCCCTCACCGGCGACCCGCGGCGCTGGCCCAACGAGACCGGCGTCTCCGGCGTGGTGCACTTCTGGGGGCCGTACCCCTACCGCTCCAACTTCCACGCGGAGAACGAGGCGCAGGAGTGCGAGCGCGCGCTGGCGCACCTGGAGCAGGTGATCGCCTTCGAGGGCGCCGGCACCGTCGCGGCGATCATCCTGGAGACGGTGGTCGGCACCGCGGGCGTCCTCGTCCCGCCGCCGGGCTACCTGGCCGGGGTGCGGGAGATCTGCGACCGGTACGGCATCGTGTTCATCCTCGACGAGGTGATGGCCGGCTTCGGGCGCACCGGCGCGTGGTTCGCCGCCGACCACTGGGGGGTCACCCCGGACCTGCTGACCTTCGCCAAGGGCGTCAACTCCGGCTACGTGCCGCTGGGCGGCGTCGCGATCAGCGCCGAGATCGCGGCCGACTTCGCCGAGCGGCCGTTCCCCGGCGGGCTCACCTACTCCGGGCACCCGCTCGCCTGCGCCTCGGCCGTCGCCACCATCAACGCGATGGCGGAGGAGGGCATCGTCGAGAACGCCGCGCACATCGGCGAGACCGTGCTCGGCCCCGGACTGCGCGAACTGGCCGAACGGCACCCCTCGATCGGCGAGGTGCGCGGGCTCGGCGTGTTCTGGGCGCTCGACCTGGTGAAGGACCGGGCGACCCGCGAACCGCTCGTCCCGTACAACGCGGCCGGCGCCGACAACGCGCCGATGGCCGAGCTGGCCGCCGCCTGCAAGCGGCGCGGGCTGTGGCCGTTCGTCAACATGAACCGCTTCCACGTCGTCCCGCCGTGCACCGTCACCGAGGAGGAGGCGAAGGCGGGCCTCGCGGTGCTCGACGAGGTGCTCTCGCTCACCGACGCGCACACGGTCTGACGATTCGTCACCTCCGGCCCCGGGCGCGCTCGTTCGCCCGGGGCCCGGGCGCGCTCCGCGCTACCGGCGGACGGCGTCCAGGGCCAGCAGCGCGACGTGCAGGGACAGGCAGGACTCCACCTGGTCGAGGTCCACGCCGAGGATGCGCTCCACCTTGTGCAGCCGGTCGTAGAAGGACGGGCGGGACAGGTGCGCGGCGTCGGCCGCCGCCGACTTGTTCCGGCCCTGCTCCAGGTAGATCCGCAGCATCTGCACCAACTGCCCGTTGTGCTCGGCGTCGTGGGCCAGCAGGGGCCCCAACTCCCGCTCCACGTACGTCTGCAGGCGGGCGTCGTCGCGCAGCAGGTGCAGCAGGCCGCGCAGCCGGACGTCCGGCAGCCGGTAGTAGGAGGCGGCCCGGGCGCCGCCGGGGGCGTCGTGCAGCGCGGCGTCGGCGACCTGGGTGGCCTCCAGCAGGGTGCGCCGGGCGTCCCGGACCGCGCCGACCGAGGAGCCGACCGCGACCACCGGGCCCGCGGCCCCGCCCTCCGCCCACCCGGCCTCGGCCGACATCCGCCGCAGCGCGGCCGAGAAGGAGTCCAGCGCCGCGTGCTCGTCCTGCTGCGCGCCGAGCGCGATCAGCAGGCCGACGCCCTCGTCGTCCAGCGAACCGACCAGGGCGGACAGCCCGCAGGCCCGGACGGCGCCGGCCGCCAGCTCGGTGAAGTCGCGCAACCGGGCCTGCGCCTCCAGCGCGGCGGGGATCGGCCCGTGCCGCCGGCGCAGCACCACCCCGACCAGCCGGCGGCCCTCCAGCGGCACGCCGAGCGCCTGGGCGCGCAGCGCCACCTCGGAGACGGTCAGCGCGTGGGTGAGGATGCCGGAGAGCAGGGTGCGGTGGGTCTGCCGCTCCAGGCTCTCCCGGTCGCGCACCACCAGCCGGTTGAGCGCCAGCGCGGACGCGCCGCGCTCCAGCAGCATGGCGTGCGGGTGCGGCTCGCCCCCGGGCAGCGGGCCGGGCTCCTGGACGAGGACCAGCCGCCCCCAGTCCTGGCCGCGGGCGCCGACCGCGGTCACCAGCCAGCCGCTGCGCGGGTCGTGACCGGTGCGGCCGGACGGGCGGACCCCGCGCGAGCGGCGCTCCCAGTCCTCCAGCACCTCCGCCTCCGGGCGCCCGGCGGTGTCGTGGGCGAGCACCTGGTGCGCCAGGTTCTCCAGCACGACCGGCGCACCCGCCATCCGGGCCACCTGGCGGATCACCTCGGGGGGCTCGGCGCCCTCCACCACCAGCTCGTTGAACACCTGGTGGACGGACTCGGAGATCCGCAGCTGCTCCAGCTGGGCGTTCACCACCAGGGCGTGCACGGCCTCGGTGACGGCGACGAACCGCACCTCGCGGCGGAGGGCGACCAGCGGCAGCCCCCGCTGCTCGGCGGCGTGCACCAGCGCGCGGGGGAGCGCGTCGAGGTAGCGCCGGCCGTACTCGACCACCAGCCCGGCCACGCCGAGCTCGTCCAGGTCCCGGACGTACCGGGACAGCCCGTCGCGGTCCTCCGGCAGCGCGATGCCCGTGGTCAGCACCAGTTCGCCGCCCCGCAGCATGCCGGCGACGTCGGGCAGCTCGATGACGTGGACCCAGCGGACCGGCCGCTCCAGGTGGTCGCCGCCGGCCACGACCAGGGGCAGGCCGCGCCGCATCACCTCCAGGTCGAGCACGCGGGCGACGGTGGGGAGCATCGCGGGCCTCCAGGCGGGAGCGGGGGAGGTGAACAAGGTGTCAGGTGAATCATCCCTCCCGGCGACGACCTGTCGTCCGACCGTCGTCCCGGGGGGACCGCCCTCCCGGACCTGTGTAAGAGACACCGGCCGCCCGCCTCTCCCTGGTGCGGCGGGTCGCGAACGCCCCGCCGCACCCGATCGGTACGAGTGGCGAGAAGCGGGGAGAAACGACATGGCGAACACCGGACTGCACTGGCTCACCCAGGTGATGCCGGACCCGGCGGCCTTCCGGGCGCACTGGCAGCGCAGCGGACTGGGACTGATGCCGATGCCGGCCGGCCGGTGCTGGGACGTCCTCTCCGTACCCGGGCAGCTCGGGCACCCGACCGTGGACATCATGGACGCCGGCCCGTGCGGCCCGGTCCTCGCCGACTTCGACGAGGACCTGGTCAGCTTCCTGGTGCCGGTCGGCACCGCCGCCCGCTGGGTCGGCACCGGCGTACGCGGCTCCGGGGAGGGCACCTGGATCGTCGTCCCGCACCCCGGGCGGGTCAGGCGCCGGGTGCGGTGGCTGGTGCCGCCGGACGGGTCCGGCCGGCTCACCGACCCGGCGCTGCTGGAGCTCGCGCTGCACGAGGCGGCGGCCGGTCTCTGCGGCCGCTGAGTCCGGCCGGGTCGCCCGCCGCCGCGCGCCCGATCGCCGCGCGCCCGATCGCCGCGCGCCCGATCGCCGCGCGCCCGACCGGCGGCGGCGATCGTCCGGCGGCGCGCGGAGCGGGCGGTCGCGTCAGACTGGAGGCGTGACCACCGCCCCGCACGCCGTCGACCCGTCCCTGCGCCCGGGCCCGGCCCAGCTGCGCCTCGCCGCCCTCGCCGCGCCCGTCTGCGAGCGGTACGGGCTCGCGCTGGCCGGTGGGCACGCGCTGCGCGCCCACGGCGTGACGGCGTGCGCGCAGGACGGACTGACCCTGGCCACCGGCGGGGCCGACCTGCCGGAGGTGGCCGCCGCGCTGGCCGAGGCCTACCGGGCGGCCGGCGGCGGCGTCGCCGAGCGCCCTGGCACGCCCCGGCTGGAACAGCTCACCGTGCGGCTGGCGCTCGGCGCGCGCACGCACTCGGTCGAGCTGCGGAAGGAGCCGCTCGGCCACCAGCCCGTCCGGCTCGACCTCGGCGCCCCCGGGCCGGACGACGACGCGGTGACGCTGCCGGTCGTCGCCCTGGAGGACGCGGCGGCGCTCACCACCACGCTGCTCGTCGACCGGGGCATGCCGCGCGACCTGGTCGACGTCCGGGCCCTCACCGCCTGTTACCGGGAGGGCGAACTTCTCGCGATGGCACGGGAGTTGGACCCGGATTTCCAGCCCTCCGCGCTCGCCGACCGGCTGGAGACGCTGGCCGAGGCGGCGGACGGCCGGTTCCGTGCCCGGGGTGTTCCGGCCGGGCAGGTGGACGGGTTGAAGCGGTGGGCGTTGGAGTGGGCGCAGGACCTGCGGCTGGACCTGCTGGAGACCCAGGAGGCGGCGGACGGGTTGCACGACCCGTACCTGGAGGACGAGGAGTCCTGAGCCGACCGGACGACCTGTAAGGCTGAATCCCTGATCTCCGTCAGCCTGTTCGTTGAGCCGAGCCGGGGCGGCGACCAGACTGGGAGACGAGCGCGGTGGCCCCGCGAACCCCCGCCGACCGGCCCACGAGTCGGCGGCGCCGGACCGGAGGCAGGACGCCGCCCGGGACTTCGGAGGCAGACGGACCTTGAGCAAGCACATCATCCACTGGATCGGCGGCAAGCCCGTCGCCACCGCCGGTGCCGCGCCCCGTCGCGGTGAGATCTTCGACCCGGCCACCGGCCAGGTCGCCGGCCACGTCGACTTCGCCGGGACCGCTGAGGTCGACCAGGCCGTGGCCGCCGCCGCCTCCGCCTTCACCGACTGGCGCACCGCCTCGGTCGCCCGGCGGACCACGGCGCTCTTCGCCTTCCGCGAGCTGCTGAACGCACGCCGCGACGAGCTGGCCGCGATCATCGTGTCCGAGCACGGCAAGGTGCACTCGGACGCGCTCGGTGAGATCGCCCGCGGTCTGGAGGTCGTCGAGTACGCCTGCGGCATCCCGCAGCTCATCAAGGGCGGCTTCACCGAGCAGGCCTCCACGGGCATCGACGTCTACTCGATCCGCCAGCCGCTCGGCCCGGTCGCGATCATCTCGCCGTTCAACTTCCCGGCCATGGTGCCGATGTGGTTCTTCGCGATCGCCATCGCGGCCGGGAACACCGTCGTGGTGAAGCCTTCGGAGAAGGACCCGTCCGCGGTCAACTTCCTCGCCGAGCTGTGGAAGGAGGCCGGCCTGCCGGACGGCGTCTTCAACGTCGTGCACGGCGACAAGGTGGCCGTCGACCGCCTGCTGGAGCACCCCGACGTCAAGTCCGTCAGCTTCGTCGGCTCCACCCCGATCGCCCGCTACGTCTACGAGACCGGCACGCGGTACGGCAAGCGCGTGCAGGCTCTGGGCGGCGCCAAGAACCACATGCTCGTCCTGCCGGACGCCGACCTCGACCTCGCCGCCGACGCCGCCGTCAACGCCGGCTTCGGCGCGGCCGGCGAGCGCTGTATGGCCGTCTCCGTGCTGGTCGCGGTCGACCCGATCGGCGACGAACTGGTCGACAAGATCAAGCAGCGGATCGCGACCCTCAAGGTCGGCCCCGGCTGCAACGGCGACTCCGAGATGGGCCCGCTGGTCACCGGCCAGCACCGGGACAAGGTCACCTCGTACGTCGAGTCCGGCATCGCGGACGGCGCCGAGCTCGCCGTGGACGGCCGCAAGCACCCCGTCACCGCCGAGGACGCGAACGGCACCCCCACCGCGGACGGCTTCTGGCTCGGCCCCACCCTGTTCGACCACGTGAAGCCTGGCATGTCCGTCTACAACGACGAGATCTTCGGCCCGATCCTCTCCGTCGTGCGGGTCGCCTCCTACGAGGAGGGCGTGGCGCTCATCAACGCCAACCCGTACGGCAACGGCACGGCCCTCTTCACCAACGACGGCGGCGCGGCCCGGCGCTTCCAGTTCGAGGTGGAGGTCGGGATGGTCGGTATCAACGTGCCGATCCCGGTTCCGGTCGCCTACTACTCCTTCGGCGGATGGAAGGCCTCCCTGTTCGGCGACGCCCACGCGTACGGGCCGGACGGCGTGCACTTCTTCACCCGGGGCAAGGCCGTGACCCAGCGCTGGCTGGACCCGTCCCACGGCGGCATCAACCTCGGCTTCCCCACCAACAGCTGAGCCGCACCTCCGCAGGCCGGACCCTCCCTCGGGGGCCCGGCCTGCGCCCTTTGCGCCTCGTTTGCATCCGATGGCCGAAGCGCGTAGAGTTCTTCGAGCTGCCTGGCAGGGAGCACCGGACACGCATCTGCGCGGACGGTCCCGGGGTAGCCAATCCTTCGAAACACCACTTCCTGGTTCGCACTGGGTCGCGTTTGCGTTTTCGCGTCGCGGCAGGGTGCTTATTCGGTGTGCGCGTTTTATCGGAT
>NZ_JZKH01000055.1 GCF_000961885.1 Streptomyces rubellomurinus | reverse complement strand
ATCACACACAGTCATCAACCCCGCCCCGAACACCCACCCGCCCCCACCCCCGACAGCACAACCAAAGGTCCAGACAACCCGGCCCCCCGAGGCCATTCCACGCCCACCAACACCAACAGGTCACACCCGACTGACCCTCGCCGGGTAGAGCCTGGCGTGCAGCACGCGGTCCTCCCACCACGGATCGTCTGGAGTGGAGACCAGCGCGGCCACCAGCTCGTGCTTGGTCGGGACCGGCAGCATCAGCGGGCCCAAGTCCTTTGCGGCGCGGGCCTGTACGCACTCGGGGCACTCCAGCCGGTCCGGCCGGGCCTTCTCCCGCAGCTCCAGCTTCGAGTCCTCCTTCCCCCCGATCGAGCCCCGGCACGTCCAGCACGGGCGCAGCCCGGCGTTCGCTGCGCGGGCGGCCTCCAGTTGTTCTTCGGCCTCCCGTTCCAGGCGCTCCTTCCGGTCCTGGTGGCAGGGCCGGCAGCGGCCGCCGGGGCGGCGGGTCCACTCGACCTGTCCCCCGGGGCCGTACTCCCAGGTGCTCTCCTGCTCGGGAACGTCGCCGCAGTCGATGCAGACCAGGGAGTCCATCAGCTCCTGGTGGACCCGTTGCTGCTCGTCCTCGCGGGCGGCCTGGCGCAGGTCGTAGGCGGCCCGGTTGTTCGGGTTCTCCAGCGCCTCGGTGAGGGAGTGCCGGCCCGAGCGGCCGAAGCGCCACCACACCGGCCCGAGCGGCCCGTGCTCGGCCAGCAGCTCCAGCGTGGTCGCGACGACCGGTACGGCGTCGTCGTACCCACGCCACCCGTCGCCGTTGTAGTCGCGGACCTCCCGGCACCACCGGCCGCGCCAGCAGTCGGCGGACAGGTCCGCGACGGCCTGCTGCCGGCCCTCCAGCGCAACCGGTCCGGCGCCGGTGACGACCAGCGCAACGGGCGGGTACCCGCCGCGGGTGTGACCGGGCCAGGTACGGCGCCACCAGTGCACCATGCGGTCAGCCGGCCCGCGGTCGGCGAGGACCAGATCGTTGTCCCGGACCCTGGTGCGGAACAGCTCGCGGTAGGCGGTGAACTTCGCGGCGACGTCGGCCGGCGCCATGGTCGAGCGGTCCACCTCGACCATCAACACCGACACCCCGACCTCCGGGGTCTACCCTGTGGACCCTGGCCCGCCCGAGGTGCAGGCGTCGGGCGGGCCGGGGCGCGTGGTGGGGCGGTGCCCGCGTATGCTCGAAGGAGCGGGTGGGGCCTTCCTTCCGAACCAGGCGGCGCCGCGCTGCCGATGACGCCCGGTCGCCGGACCCGGGTGGTGTCTGTCGTGACTGTTTCCAGTGCTTCCACCGTTGCTGCCATGCAGGCGATCCGGTCGCCGCAGGCCGGGGACGCCGTTGAAGTGGCGGGCTACACCTCGGGCCAGGACGGCGGCGGTGGGACCTTCTTCTTCGACGCCACGCACATCACGGGGGCCACGGTCGCCTCGGTCGAGATCACGGGGGCCGGCTTCGACCCGGCCGCCCCTGGGCCGATCGTCGTCACGGCACCCGGGCACCAGTTCGTCACCGGCCAGGTCGTTCTCGTACAAAATGTCCTCGGGAACACCAACGCCAACGGCCCGTGGATGATCGCGGTCGACCCGCACGATCCGCAGTCCTTCGCGCTGCTCGGGTCCCGGGGGAACGCCGCGTACGCGGGAGGCGGCATGGCGTCGAGCGTCACCGTGACCACGTCCGGGCCGCACGGGCTCGCGCCGGGCGGGCGTGCGGTGGTGGCGGGGGTGGACGGGACAGGTGGGTTCGCGCTGGACGGCCGATACCTGCCCGTCGGGGTTGCGGCGCCGGACGTCCTCAGCCTTCCCGTGGCTCCGAGCGGCTCGTACACGAGCAGCGGGTCGGTGGGCGACGGCGGCCTGTCGTTCCCCTGCGCCCGCTCCGCGCACGTGTCGGGGCGCTGGATACGGCGGCGTGACGCCACGGAGCTGAACCCCGAGTGGTTCGGTGCAGCCGGTGACGGCACCGCCGACGACACTGAACCGCTGGTCGCCACGATCCGCGCGGCCAGGGTGACCACCGGTAGCGTCCACCTCCCCGGCGGGACCTACCGGACGACCGCCGAGATCGCCGTCGAGGCCCACCTCGCCGAGGCTTCGGACACCGGGCTCTCGATCCGGGGCAGGGGAACGACGGGCCCTTCGGGCGGGGGCAGCCAGATCACGGCGGCCGGGGCCGGCATGCGATCCATCCTGTCGATCACCGCGGGCTACGTCACGCTGAGCGGCATCAGCCTCAACGGGGGCGGCGTCGCCGACCACGGACTCCACCTCCACGGGGCGGGCCGGCTGCACCTCGACGACGTGTGGGTCGGCGAGACGGTCAAGGACGGCTACCGGCTGGTGGGAGGACTGACCGACGAGGGCCTGGTCACGCACAACAACAAGTTGGTCGCGAATAACGACAACATGTACGCGCGGGAAGTGTGGGCCCTGCAGTGCGGGACGATGTACTGCTCGCCCTCGCTCGCCCTCCGGTACGACAACCTGCGGCTCGTCACGCCGGTCGACGGATTGGTGTCCTGCCGGGCCGGTGTGCCGACGGTGTTCGGGGCGGGCACGGACTTCACCAAAATCCCGGCCCGGCCCGGGGACTTCATCGTCATCGGCGCCACCGACGACGACACACTGGAAAGACTGGAGATCGTCGGCATCGACGGTCCGGACCAGATCACCGTCCAGGGACTCCACCCGCCGGCCCGGGACCTGTCGGGACAGCCGTTCGCCATCGGGGTCGGCGACGGCTGGAGCGACGCGCTCGACGGGGCGGGCGCGGACCTCGCGATCCAACTGGACTGCAGCCGCACGCGCATGGACACCGGGCACTTCACCTCGTGTGCCGGCAGCGGCGTCGTGAGCCGCGCCAAGTACGGCCCCCTGCTCGAGAACCAGGAGTTCTTCAGGTGCGGCTTCGCCGGCATCGTGGTCGGCACGCTGTCGCCGTCGGACGGCCTGGGGCTCAACACGACGATCTCGCACGCCTACTTCGAAGGCGTCTTCCGCGGCGGGTGCATCTTCATCGGCGAGGCCCGGGGCATCACAATCGACCAGCCGATGTGGCTCGGACACCCGCCCGGTTTCCGTCTCGTCCTGAACGAGGTCTCCGACCGCAACTACGGGATCATCGGCATGGCGGCCGACTTCGTGCCCTCGGACGGCGCCATTGGCCTGCAGCCGGTCGGCTTGAGGACCACGAGCGGCATCGCCGCCGTGCGGGGCAGCAACTTCACGAACACGGGCACCCTCACGATGCCCAGCGGGGGCGCGGCAGTGACCATCGACCGGAGCCCCTGGACCACGACGGTCGAGGTGACAGGACGAAACCTCAACTTCCTGGCGGACCGCGGCACGATCGACTCGGCGGCGGACATCACCGCCACGCCCACCTTCTCCGCGGGCGCCGACGGGCAGGAGATCGCGGTCTGCAACATCAGCGAGCACCCGCTGACCTTCCACGACGGCAGGCCCAGGCCGGACGGCACCGTCCTGCCGACCGGCCTCGTCCTCGACTGCGAGCCGGGCGGCAGCGTCTCCGTCCCCCGGGGACGGATCCTCACCCTCTACTACTCCCTGGCCAACTCGATGAGCGGGCACTGGACCCAGCGGGGCGCCGTCACCAGCTCCGCCCCCGTCCTGTTCTCCCTCACACCGGACACCGCCCACGCGGCGGGAGGCGATTCGATCACGGCCGCGGGAAAGAACCTCGACGAGGCGACCGTGGTCTACATCGGCTCCCTCGCCAACATCGTCGGGACGATCACAGCCAAGTCGTTCGCCTCGCTCACCTTCACCATGCCGGCACTGCCCGGCGCCGGCGCGTATAACGTCCTGCTGGTGAGCGGGCACGGGGCGAGCAACGTCCTGCCCATCTCGGTCACTTCGTGAGGAACCGTCGGCGCACCGCGACGATGGTGTCAGCGGCCTGTCCGGCGTGCCACTGGGTGGGCTGGGGGCGTCCGGGCGGGGCAGCGGCACCACGACGGCCCGCACGGCAACGGCAACGGCAACGGCGACGGCAGCCCCGGAGGGCTGAGACGGCGGCCGACACCCGGACGGCAACGCGACGCAGCCACAGCACAGCGCGGCCGTGAGGCGTCGGCACCCACCCGGCGGGTCCTGGGACGTCAGGGCAGCCCGCCCGGAGCAGCCGGACCACCTTGGTCGTTCACGCCGCCGGTCTGGGGCCCGGACGGGTCGTGCGGGATGATCGGCCCATGGAGCGAGTTATCGATCTCGACCAGGCCGTCCTCGAGGTGGAACGACGGAGGAGTCGCTGGGAGGAGGCCGGGCTGACGGTCGAGCCGGTCACCTGGCGCGACGAGGAACAGGAGTGGCCGCAGCAGCTCGAGCTGGACCGCACCGCGGTGGTGGACCCGGACTCCCTCGGAGTCGTCATCACCGGCCTGGGGGGCGAGTTGTCCGTCGTGCTGTTCCGCGGCGGCTGGACCGACGTGGACTACTTCGCGGGCCTCGACGACGCCGGCACCCTCCCCACCTCCGCCATCGACTCAGCGGCGGCGTTCGGCGAGCAGCTCGACAACCACGTAACCAGGGTCTTCGGGTCGTTCTCCGAGACGGCCTAACCATTGCGGGATCCCCTATCCCATGAGCGCAGGTCAGCGACGGCGGGTCATAGATCCGGGCCCACTCCGGAGAACACCCGACGGCCGGACGCTCGCCGGTGCCGAGCCGGGCGGCGTCGTCGACCAGGGCGAGGACCTCGCTGGGCGGGGCCGCGTGCAGCAGGTCGGCGGGGACAAGCCCGGCCCCGGGCAGCAGCGGGCGTTGGAGCACGACCTTGGGCTGGAGCCTCTGCCCCGCCGAGGAAAAGCCGGCCGGGAAGGTGAGCCACACGGAGAAGGAGCAGCGCAACCTCGCCACCGCCCAATACCGGGCCCGCGAGGGGCACCTGAACGTCCCCCTGTCACCGACCTTCGAGCAGCAGGTGGCGGCGGCCATGCGAACCGAGGTAAAGGCGCAACGCGATGCCTACGTGAAGGAGCGGGCGACCGCGGGCACGTTGTTCTCGGACGAGACAGGCCTGCCGCTGGAGACCACCAACGCTCACGTGTCGTACTTCCGAGGCCGGGCCAGTGGGATAAAGACATCAGGTGTCCGCCGGAGCGCCATGGCGGCGACCGCCCGGCGCTCAGGTCAGACGCTTGAGCAGGGCCCGGCGGGTCGGTTCGTGCTCGCGGGCCAGGCGCAGCAGTTCGCGGATGGCTTCGGATTTGTCGAGGCGGGTGCGGTGGGCGTCGCAGCGCAGGCCGATGAGCCAGTGGTCGATGTCGTTGGCATCGCCGCGGTCGACGCGGACGGTGAGGGCGACGGCGTCGGCGGCGGGGGCGTGCCGGCCCATCCCATAGCTGGTCCGGTCCCGGCCCGATGGAACCGGGCCAGGGCTGGCTAGCCGGCGCGGGACACCATTGTCGGGATCAGGCCGGACGCAGAAACGCCTTTCCATGGCGACATCGAGTTCGGGCCACCCAGCAGCGACGAGCGGGCGGCGACGAGGCCACCTACATCAAGGCCTTCCTGGAGGCCCGCAAGGTGGTCATGAAGGAGGAGGCCCACCGCGACACCAGTCGGGTCGGCACCGAGCAGATGGTCTTCCTCGACGCGGGGAACTTCGACCTCAATCCGCCGCTGCGCTGGAAGGTCTACGGCGACAGCTACTCGATCGCCGGCTGAGACTCCGGTGGGCCGGCGCGGATCCCCCGGTCCACCGCGCCCCCGTTCGCTGATTAATAAGTCCTCTGAATTATCAATACCGACCACCGATTCGATCTTCGAAAGTGTGAAAGTCCTGTTCATTCCGTAACGAATCGAGCAGGGGCACAACGAAGCCTCCTCCGCTTATTGACGCATTCGCCCGGTGGGGCTTGAATCCCTCCCCTGCCGCACTGTTCGCGGCGCAGCACAGGAGGCACCACCGATCATGATCAGACCCCTGCGTCTCGCGGCCACGGGCACGGCCGCCGCGTCGCTCGCACTCACCCTCACCGCCTGCGGCCAGACCGCGGCGCCCCAGACGCCGGCGGCCGACGGAGGCAGCGAGGGCATCGGTCTGCTACTTCCGGAGAGCGCCTCCTCGACCCGCTACGACGCGTTCGACAAGCCGCTGATCACGCAGACGGTGACCGGCCTCTGCGTGAAGTGCACGATCAGCTACGCCAACGCGGGCGGCGACGCGACCGCCCAGAAGAAGCAGTTCGACGACATGGTCGCCAAGGGCGTGAAGGTCATCCTGCTCGACCCGGTCGACGCCAAGCTCACCGCCCCGTGGGTCGACGCCGCCAACGCCAAGGGCGTGAAGGTCGTCGCCTACGACCGGCTGGCCCAGGGCAAGGTCGCCGCGTACGTCTCCTTCGACAACCAGCAGACCGGTCGGCTCCAGGGCCAGTCCCTGCTCGACGCGCTCGGCCCGAAGGCCTCCTCGGCCAACGTCGTGATGATCAATGGCGCCGAGTCCGACCCCAACGCGGCGCAGTTCCAGGCGGGTGCGCACCAGGCGCTGGACGGCAAGGTCAAGAAGATCGCCTACGAGCAGTCCGGCGAGTGGAAGCCGGACGTGGCCACGGCGAAGATGAACGAGGCCATCCAGAGCCTGGGGAAGGACGGCATCCAGGCCGTCTACGCCGCGAACGACGGCATGGCCGCCGCGGTCATCGACGCCCTGAAGGCCGCAGGCATCAAGAACGTGCCGGTGGGCGGCCAGGACGCCTCCATCGAGGCGATCCGCCGGGTGCTCACTGGCGAGCAGGCGTATACCATCTACAAGCCGTACAAGCCCGAGACGGACGCGGCCGGCAGCATCGCCGTCCAGCTGGCCGAGGGCCTGGACATCAGCGCCACCGCGACCTCGGTCACCGACAGCGGCGGGCTGCACATCCCCTCGCTGCTGCTCACCCCGATCGTGGTGACCAAGCCGAAGGTGGAGGCCACGGTCGTCGGCGGCGGGCTCTACAAGGCGTCCGACATCTGCACCCAGCAGTACGCGCAGGCGTGCGCGGATGCCGGGGTCAAGTAGCCGAGGCCATCAGGCAAGCCCCGGCGCAGCAGCAGGGCGCGCCCGTACCGGAGATCCGGTGCGGGCGCGCCCTTTCACATGCCTGACGGCTTCACGTAGTAGCCGTCTGTGCCGGGCGCTGGCCGTGGGCTCCCCGCGCCAGCGCCCGCTGGGGTCACCGGCCGATCCTGCGCCCGTACAGGCCAGCCGCCGCGCAGACCGGCCACGGCCCGCGCCAGCGGGGCAGGCACCACGTTCGCGATACGCGCAAGCCACCTGATTCGCGGCCCTGCACAACGGTCCGCACTCCCGACAGCGGCGGCCGGGACGGCCGGGGCGCGAACGGCACGACGAGCGGCTCGCCGTGCGGCACGGGCGCGAGCACCTGCTCGACGTCGGCCGGATCCACGCCGCCTTCGTGGCCGACGCCGGGAGCGCGGCGAGGCCTGCGGCCCGCTCGACCTCCTCCCCACCCCGGAGCTGCTGGTGGTCCTGGTCGGCACGACGGCCGCCCAGGTGCGCGGCGCGGTGGCGGACCTGCGCCTCGCCGCCGAGGAGAACCCGGCCGTCGCCGAGATGCTCACCTCCGTCCCGGCCGGCGCCGCCCGGATCGAGGACCTCATCCAGCGCGGCCCGTCCGCACCCATCTGGCACCCGCTCAGCAGCGGCGGGCGGGCGTGCGGGTGGACGGAGCTGTGAGCGGCGAGCGGAGGGCCGCGGGCGGCCTGTCGCTCAGCCGAGGTCAGCGGATTCCGCCGCGTGGTCTCCTGGCTGGGGCTCAGCTCCAGCGGTAGCCGATCCAGCCGTTGGTCTGGACGCCGGTCCGAAATCCGTTGCCGATCGGCAAGGGCTCCAGGAGCGCTGCCGCCGCAGGCGCGAAGTGGTCCGCAAGGCCGAGGTGGGGCTGCTGGGGGTAGTAGCTGGGACGCTCGAGGAAGTAGAGCTCGTCGCGGACGTCCTTCGGCCGCACGATGGATGCCTCCCACGGTTCCGGGAAGACCGTGCCGTCCTCAGTGACCGCCCACCGCCAAACACTGCTGGTGAAAGACCCCATGCCGTGATTCCAAGCTTTCGCTACGACACATAGCTCGCCCTTCCGCTCGTACCAGCTCGGGGACTGATCTCCTTCAAAGGCGATGTACCGGCACAGCAGAGGCGCGCCATGGCGGCGGGCGAAAGCGAAGAACTCCGCGGCGCGGTCGCGCAGGAGCTGCTGCTCCCTGGCGCGGGCCTGCTCGGCTGCCTCGGCGGAGGCTGTCTCCCTTGCACTCAGCTCCCGCTGCTGGCGCAAGTGCTCTGCGGCTGCCCGTTCGAGATCCGACATGATTTCAGTTCCCCCGTTATCACCGGCACCCGGCTGGAAGCCGCCGGGCCTGCGCAGGCTACGGAGTCTCAGGATGGCTGGGTAGGGGGCGTGCCTTTCCCCGGGGGGAGGCCCGTAGACCTGCCCCGCGCGGCGCCCGTCCGATGGGCCTGTTCGCGCTCCCGTGCGACGGCGGCCGGCCAGCGGGCGTCGTCCTCGGCCCGGGCGAGGCGTCGGCGACCGGCTGGTACAGCGCCTGCGCCGCCGAGGCGCAGGCGCCGACCGTGGTGGTCAGGGCGGCGATCAGCCGGGCGTGGCGGCGTCGGCGGGCGGGCAGGTCCAGGCTGGCGGGAGTCGCGGTCACCCACGCACTATGGCGCGCCGCACCCGCCGGCACGGCCGGTTCCCCGAACATCACACCCTGCCGGTCAGCGCCACTGGTAGGACACTCCGGTCATCGCCGGGAGCAGCACCGGGCCGCCCACGGTGGTGTCGGGCTGGATGGCCTGGTCGAGGACGGCGCCGACGTCCGGGTACAGGTGGAGGCCAGCCGCGTCGGCCACCGGCACCCACACCACCGGCGCCTGGTCCGGAGCGTCCTGCTCAGCGGCCGCGACAGCCGCGACCAGGTGGTCGGGAAGGTGGGCAACATAGACCAGGTGCCGGCGCCGGAACGGCTCCGTCTCGCCCGGCCGCTCAGTCTCCTGGTCCTGGACGAAACGCAGCACCGGCGGGTCGGGCAGCACCGCCAGGTCGCGCGTCGACCGGGTCTTCGCCGGTCTCGGCGACGCCGCCGGGCAGCGAGTGCTGGAGGCCGGCTTCTCGCTGTCGCCGGATCAGGCAGAGGCGGCCGTCGTGGAGCAGCACCGCGCACACCCGCACCCGGACCGGCACGGCCATCGTGCTGGTGCCGGTCACAGCCGGTACGCCGTCGCCGACTTGGACACCCCGAAGAGCGGTGCGAGCTGCCGCAGTGTCAGGTTCGTGCGCCATTAGGCCGCGACCAGCAGGACCCGGTCCTCCAGCGGCAGGCTCCACGGTCGGCCTTCGCGTACCGTGTCGGCGCCCTCGCGGCGGAGCATCGTGATCAGCTTGTGGAAGTCGCGCGGGCCCAGCCCGGTGACGCGTTGCCCGGCCGCCGCATCCGCGCGCTTCAGCTGGACCAGGTCGACCTGCCCGGCCGGCGCCTGGATCCGGCAGGAAGCAATCGCCCGCTGGACGACTACACCGCCGAAGCGATCACCGACTACCTGGCCCACCGGCGCCGACGCTGGCCCAACAGCACCAACCCCCACCTTCTGGTCAGCCGCAACACGGCCACCACCACGACAGCCGTCGGCACCTTCTGGCTCGACCGCCTGGTCAATCGGCTCCCTGTCAGCCTGGACCGGCTCCGACAGGACCGAATCCTCGAAGAAGCCGCCGCCACCGGAGCCGACCCGCTCCACCTCGCCCACGTCTTCGCCCTCAGCGCCAAGGCCAGCCTCCGCTACACCACCGCAGCCGCCAAGTCCGCCGCAGAGCAGAGCTGAAGGAAGCCCTGAGCAGCCACTTCGACGCCCCGCCGGCAACACGACCGAGTCGGCGCGGCATCATGTCATCGCAGCGACATCAGCCAGGGAGAGCATGTGATCGAGTTCATCGTCCACGACGACCCGGTCGGGCGCGCTCAGAGCAACTACATCGCCCATGCCGATCTGGCGCCCTTCGGGCTGGACGGGCAGAAGGAGCAGCTGTGGCTGAAGCCTCTCGACGACGAGACCTTCTCGATCGCCTGCATCCCGTTTCGCACCTACGGGCTGGCCTTCGGCGACCAGGTCGTTCTGTCGGACGCTGACGAGGTCGCTGAGGTGGTCGCCCTCTCCTCCCACCGTGTTCTGCGGTTGCTCTTCGTCCTGGGCCTGGCCCCGGCACAACTGAACGGGGCAGTCGATCGCATCAAGAACGAGATCGGTACGGCGGGACTGCTGAGCGAGTGGAGCGGCGACCGTCACGTCGCCGTCGACATCCCGCCCGATACGGATGCCTCCCGACTGTTCTCGATCATGGAACGCGAGGTGACGGAGGGCCGAGCGTTCTGGGAATGGGCCGACGCCATGCCGTTCTCCGCACGACGCTGAGCCGACCCACCAGTCCGGACTGCTTCTAGGCCGAACTCGGTCTCTCCATGCGGCAATACCGCCCGGGCTTCCGTGGGTTCGCCTGGCCGATACTTCAGAATCTCTGAACTCGCGGAAGATCGGCCTGGACGTCCTGTACTGCCGGCCCGGCATCGGCGGTGCCCACGAGAAGGGCGGTGTCGAGGGGCAGATCGGATGGTTCTGCCGCAACCACCTCGTCCCCGTCCCCGACGTTGCGACGCTGGCCGAGCTGAACGCGATGATCGACCGGTGGGACGAGGAGGACGAGGCCAGTCGGATCCGCTCCCGTCCCCGCACCATCGGCGAGTACTTCGCCGCCGAGCGGCCGCTGCTGGCGCCGCTGCCGGACGAGCCGTTCGAGGCGGGACGGCTGTTCACCCCGAGGGTCGACCGCTACAGCCAGATCGGTATCCGCAACAACCGCTACTCGGTGCCGGTGCGGCTGATCGGCCGGACCGTCCGGGTCATGCTGCACGCCTCCGAACTGGTCGTCTACGACGGCCGGGAGGAAGTTGCCCGGCACGAGCGGCTGATCGCCAAGGGCGGCGCGCGGCTCGACTTGGACCACTACCTGGAGGCCTTGGTGCGCAAGCCCGGCGCTCTGCCCGGGGCGCCCGCGCTCGACCAGGCCCGCTCGGCCGGCCGTTTCACCCCGGTTCACGACGCCTGGTGGGCGGCCGCCTGCAAGGCCCACGGCGAGCGCGAGGGCACCCGCGCGCTGATCGAGGTCCTGCTGTTGGGCCGGCACCTGCCCCACGAGCATCTCGTCGCCGGCCTCGCCGCCGCCCTCCGATCAGGCGCGCTGACCGCCGACGCGGTCGCGCTGGAGGCCCGCAAGGCTGCCGAGGCCGACACAAGGACTCCCGCAGAACCGGAGCCTCCCGCCACGGACCGGGCGACGGTGACCTCGCTCACCGAGCGGCGCCTGGCCCAGCTCCCGCCCGACACGAGGCCGCTGCCATCGGTGGCCCACTACGACCAGCTGCTACGACACCGCCGACCGAGCCGTCCCACCCCTTGAAGGAGAACGCCATGACCTTTCCCCGCCGGCGAGGAATCACCGAGCAGGCCGCCACCGCCGCCATCGACCAGGCCTGGGGGATGCTGAGGCTGCCCACTATCCGAGCCCAGTTCCCCGAGCTCGCCGAGAGCGCCGCCGCGTGCAGATGTCCTACCTCGGCTTCCTCTCGGAGCTGCTGATGTCCGAGTGCGACGACCGGGCCCGGCGCCGCTCCGAGCGCCGGATCAAGGCCGCCGGCTTCCCCCGGGACAAGTCCCTGCGGAAGTTCGACTTCGACGCGAACCCGAACATCGACCCGGCGACGATCCACACCCTCGCGGCCTGCGAGTGGATCAAGAGGAGCCTGCCGCTCTGCCTGATCGGCGACTCCGGCACCGGCAAGTCCCACCTGCTGATCGCCCTCGGCACCGAAGCCGCGATGGCCGGCTTCCGGGTCAAGTACGTGCTGGCCACCAAGCTCGTCAACGAGCTGGTCGAGGCTGCCGACGAGAAGCAACTGGCCAAGACCATCGCCCGCTACGGTCGTGTCGACCTTCTCTGCATCGATGAGCTGGGCTACATGGAACTCGACAGCCGCGGCGCCGAATTGCTCTTCCAGGTGCTGACCGAACGGGAGGAGAAGAACAGCGTGGCCATCGCCTCGAACGAGTCGTTCGCCAAAGCGCACATGTTCCGGCGAACTTGTGCCAGGCAGCGCCGAAAGTCATCGGGTTCACGGGCCAAGATCGCGGTGTCAGTACACGCGGCTAGCATCCTTGCGTCGCATGAGGATCAGTACCGCAGGAGGGAGACGACACGTGGGTGCATCGGGCTGGAGATATGTCGTGCCGTACCAGGAGGACCTCGGCAGCGCGTTGCAGGCTTTGCGAGCGGCGGAGTTCGCCTCCGGCGACTACTTCAGCCCCACGGAGTGGGGCATGCCCGCGCCCGCCTCAGTCGACGAGCTGTTCGAGAACGAGCTGTACTGGGAGTTCCTGGGCACGAACGGCACCCATTCGGTGTTGGATGTCGGCCGGGTGATCTCTGCCGACGAGGAGCATGACTTCGGGACCATACGCCAGTTGGCCGCGTCCGTCATCCAGGCGGGCTTCGGCACCGACAAGCCGAGCCGCGCGAACTTCGATGGCATGGATTCCGTGACCCTGGACGCGTTGGATCAGGCCCCGCGGTGGAGCGGGTGCTGCATGCTCCTCTACAAGGACGAAATTCCGGACGAGATTGCCTTCTGGGGTTCCTCCGGAGACTGATCACCTGCTGGTGGGCAGGCGTCCGGCCTCAACGTGGTCGGCGAGGTAGATCATGGTGGCTTCGGGGTCCATGCCGAAGGCGGCGGCGACGAGCTTGGGGTCCATCGTGTTCACGAGGTCGACCAGGCGGGTGCTGCGGATCATCCGGGCCGGGTATCCGCAGTCGTCAAGTACGTGGGAAAGGTAGGCAGTTGAAGCCGGTCCTCGTCCGGCCTTCGTCCCTTTGGTGACCATGACGTGAGGATTGTCCGTTGGCCATCCTTCTCGATGGGCGAGGCACCGCTGCAGCACCGTCCAGGAGGCGGGATCCATCGGGACGGGGTGCGGGCGTTTGCCGAGCCGGACGGTCTGGGTGCGTTGGTTGACGTCGGTGATCTGCAGCATGCGGACCTCGGAGCTGGAGGCCCCGTGCAGCAGGGCGAGGATGCCGAGTAGGGCTTCGTGCGGGTGGACATCGTCGTCGCAGGTCCAGCGACGGAAGAGGTCGCGCTGCTGGTCGAGGGTGAGGGTGCGTCCGCGGAAGCCGCCTGCCTGCTTCGCGGTCAGCCCGCGGGTCGGGTCCACGAGGACGATGTGCTGCGAGCGCGCGAAGCGGAAGAACTGTCGCAGGACGACCAGTCGGCGCTGGCGGGCCTTGGGCAGGATTCCCAGGAAGGCCTCGATGTCGTGCACGTCTGTGAGGGCCCAGTCGTCCTTGCCGCGGTGTTCGGCGAGGAACCGGGCCAGGTCCCGGAGGATGCTCAGGGCGGTTTCCAGGGTGTGATGGCTGCGGGGTCGGGTGCCGGCCCGACGGGCCCGGTCCTGGGCCCGCATGCGCGAGATGTCGAAGGCGGCGACGGCCGGCCGGAGGGGTTTGGGAACGGCGTCAATGCGTCGCTTGCGCCGACCAGCGGCGAGCCGTTCGGCCTGATCGGTGGGCAGGGCCAGGCCGCGCTGGGTGAAGAAGTCCTCGAGGGTGCGGGCGAAAGGGCCCATCGACCGTCCGGGGCGACGGGACCTCTCCAGCAGGGCCTGGGGCGAGTTGGAGTGCTCGTCCTGCAGGAGGCGACCGAGGTCGGCAACGAGGCCACAGGCCCGGGACACACAGAAGCGGGCCGCGACATGCGCGACGAAGTCCTCCAGCCATGTGGGCGGGTTGGCGAGCTGGTCACGGAGGTGTTCGCCTCGGATGAAGGGACGACCGGGGTGCTTCTGCCAACAGGCCGAGCACAGTCCCAGCCCGGCATGCCGCCGAACCTGCCCGCACTCGCGGCAGCTCCGGGGAGGCCGTTTCGGTGAGCCGGGGTGGGAACATCGCCCGCACCAGCCGGTCTCCTCGCGCAGATGGCCTGGCTTCCCGCAGCGGGGGCAGGGCTGCTGGGCGGCGAGCCGCTCGGCCTTGCGGCGGCAGACCCCGCACAGCCGGTCATGGGCCGCGCGAACCGGATGGCCGCACTGTTCACAGACGCGCGAGCAGGTGATGCAGCGACCGGTGTCCTCTTGGAGCACGCGGTCCTTGCCGCAGGACGGGCATGCCGTCTTCGCTGCCTGTTCCCTTATCCGGTGCCAGCACCGGCAGCAGTGCTGGCGGTCGAGAAAGCCGACTGGGGCCCCGCAAGTGATGCAGTCCCGTTGCCTCTTGCCCATCGCGACGACCGCCGGTCACAGGGGCGGCATGGAACGGCCGTGGGCGGAGGCGGCCTTCGGAAGGTCAGCGACGGCCCGAGGTGGTGCGACTGGCCGCTCGACGGGGGTGGTGTCGACCTCGATCAGATCGTTGGGACTGCAGTCGAGCGCGGTGCACAGCGCGGCCAGGGTGGTCATCTTCACCTGCGAGGGCTCCTTGGTGAACAGCGCGGACACCGAGGCGGAAGACAACTCGAGGCCGGCCTTCTCGGCCAGCAGCCGCCGCAGTTCGGTCCCGGTCCAGACCTCGCGCTGGGCGGCGGCCATCCGCAGCCGCCATTGGATCTTCATGCTGGGGTGTCCTTCCCGGTGAGCTCGGCCAGGGTGTTGGCGACGGCCCGCTGATAGGCGTCCTCGATGAACGTCGCGGAGGGCCGGACATAGCGCATGGTCGAGCTGACCGTCCAGTGACCGAGCATTTGCTGGATCGCCACCAGGTCGACGCCGCGCTCGTAGTTGTGGGTCGCGCAGGCCCGCCGAAGCGCATGCGGGCTGAACCGCTCTGCGGGCGGACGTCCTTCGAGTTCCATGAGATAGCGGAGCCGGTTGCGGATCGTTCCGCGATGCAGCGGTCCGCCGGACTCGTCGGCGAACAGCACCGGCGAGTCGGGGAACTTGCCCCGCACGTCGTTCAGGAACCATCGCAGCACGAGGTCCAAGCCGTCGAGCATCGGCACCCATCGCGGACGGGGCCCGGAGGTGTGGGCGCCCTTGCCGAAGCGGACGTGGAGCTTGCCGAACGGGCCGCGGGTGAAGTGCAGGTCCGGCTTCTCCAGCAGCGAGGCCTCCTCGGAGCGGAGCCCGGCGTGATACAGCGTCCGGAACAGCGCGTAGTCGCGGGCGGCGGGTCCGTACTTCCTGGCAGTCGCGATCCGGCGCTTCATAAAGTCGAAGAATTCGGTCACACGCTCCGGGGTCGGTGGCGGCAGCAGGGCCGGGGAGTCATCACCGACATGCCGGGAGGCGTTGAACTCATCGACAGGGCAGACCAGTCGGACCCCGAACGCAGCCTCAATCTCAGCCGCTTTGCGGGCCTGGAGGAACCGGTGGAACCCCTTGAAGATCTGTACATACTCGCGGCGAGTCGACGTCGCCCGGCCCTTGACCGCAAGGTCGCCGACGACGCGGTCGATGTCCTCGGGCGTCACCTCCCACGCTGGCCGCCCCAACGCGACGAGCGTCCGCTCCAGCAGACCGATGTCGTTGTCGATCGTCACCGGGCTGAACCCGCGAGCCCGCCACGAGGCAACGAACGCGTCGACACACACCGTCTGGAACTGCCACGGGTCCGTGACCAGCGGACCCTGCGGGACGCCACCGCCTGCGATGACCTTCAGCCTCGCCTCGGCCACCGGCACACCTTCCTCGCACCTGAACCGTTAAGGCAGCACCTGGAAAACCTTGGCACTACCGCGAGAACCAACGAGGACCGCAGGAGGAGGAAACGGCCTGGTGGCAGCGGCAACTCGTGTGAGGGAACAAGTGCCAGCCCCAGATGGCTGGACCAAGACCTTCACCGATCCCCGCCTCTGCGCGGCCATCGTCGACCGCCTCACCTTCAACGGCACGATCATCGAGACCGGCACCGACTCCTACCGACTCGCCAGTACCCGCGCCCGAGCCGAACAGCAGCAGGCGGTCGGCTAACCTCGCCCCCACCTGGTCAGGCCCCCGCCCATCTTGACGGACGTGTGCGGCAGGATGACGCCATGCCCCAGCAGATATTGCCCCCGTCTGAGTCATGGCGCCGGATCGATTCCTGGCTGGCGACGCACACGCCCGCCGGCCTGGCGTTGCCGCGGAACAGACTCTCGGCATCCTGTTGCCCGGCGATCTCGCTGATTCCCTGCGGTGCCACAACGGCCTGAGCACCTGGGTGACCCTCCTGCCCGAGCAGTCTCCTCTGTCGGTGAGCGCCATCGTGGACCGCTGGCAAACCTGCATGGACATCGCGACCGAGACCGACGGTCTGACCACCCGCCCCTGGGACGACGAACCCTGGTGGCACCCGCTCTGGGTGCCCTGGGCCGAGAGCGCCGACGGCGGGGCACAGGTGATCGACCAGCGTCCCGGCCCGAACGAGGGGCGACTCGGCTGGGCCGGCCACGGCGGCGGGGGCGACTTCACCGACTCCTGGCCCGGCCTGGCAGAACTACTTCACGCCGTCGCGCGAGCGTTCCACTGCGGTGGAGGTGTCCGCGGACTGCACCCTTACCTCACCGCGCAGGGCGAGCTGTGGTGGGACGAGGAGGACTGCCACGAGCTGGACGGTCAGCCGCTGACACCCGCCCCGATCGGGCTGTCCTGACTGTCAGTCACAGACTCGAACTCAGACAACCGTTCTTACTTCTCACCAGCACCGAGCGGCGATCGCAACACCTCGCGCTGCCAGCTCTCACCAACAATCGCTCTTCGTTCTCACCTACGCAGCCCCCCCCGCCCCCGCTCCCAGCCACATAACGCCTGGTCAGACCCGCAACGCGCCCCGCGTCGCACTGCACGGCCGGGACAAGGACACGTCGTGGACGGCCGTCTGCGGGCGGGCGTCGTCCGGGCGGTGTCCTCTGCCTCTGCCCCGGCATCTCGCGGCTGTCGGCCATCGATAGGCTGACGACATGACAGGCCTCCTGGGGTTCGGCGCGCTGCTGGCACACCTGGCGAGCCTCCGGGCAATCGACTTGGCCACGCTCGCGGCAAGGGCCGGCACCGACCCGGCGGAGCTGCAAGCCGTGCTCTGCGGGCAGCCGCCCACCGGACGGCTGCTCAGAGACCTCGGACCGGTCCTCGGCTTGCACGCCGCCGACCTGTTCGTTCTCGCCGGGCAACCGGTGCCCGACGACCTGACTCCGATCACCCGCAACCCGAACTGGTCGGTCGACTCGGTCATCTACAACACGATGGTCAT
This sequence comes from Streptomyces rubellomurinus, assembly GCF_000961885.1. Classification (GTDB taxonomy): domain Bacteria; phylum Actinomycetota; class Actinomycetes; order Streptomycetales; family Streptomycetaceae; genus Kitasatospora; species Kitasatospora rubellomurina. The sequence continues at coordinate 34,839 of NZ_JZKH01000055.1, read as the reverse complement.
GCCCGCCGAGAACCGGCGACCGCTGCTGGACGCGATCCGGGCGCAGCCCCTGGTGCGGCGCGAGGGGCGTGGCGGGGTCGACCGACCGTACCACCGGTACGGGCCAGGCTTCGGCGCGGTGCTCCTGGAGCTCGCTCACAGCCGGAACCTCACCTGGCCGAGCACGGCCAGGGCCCTGTACGCGGTCACCGACGGACGGATCTACCTGTCTCCGTCCACCATCGGCGGCATCGGCCGCAGCACCGTCGAAACGGCCCCCGAGCTGGTAGTCGGCTTCGCCGGCGTGCTCGGCATCCCCGCCCCCGACCTCGCGGCGCTCGGCGGCATCCGCCTACCCGACGACCTGCCACCACTCCACTCCCGGACCGCGGACCTGGCCATGGTCATCTGGGAAGCCCGACGCCTGACCACCGCCCAGCTCCAAGACGTCGAACTCACCTCCCGTCACCTCGCCGGCCGCTGACCCGCCTCCCCCACAGGCGTCCCAGCCCGACCGACGCCAACAGGAGCGAGCGGACCCGGCCGGACGACGGCCGGGGCACGCGGCAACGGCACAGCCCTGACCCCGCCGGTGCCCGCCCGGGCGGGCACCGGGACGGTCTCCCGGACCACCACCAGGGCGGCCTGACGGCCACCCAGCCGTCCGGCGAGGGGCGCAGCGGACGGGCACGGTCTGGACCGCGGCGCAGCCCGGACGGCGGGCGCGCGGCGAGGCCTCCGAAGGCCCAGCGGGACGGCGGGGGCGGCGACGACGGCGCAGAGGAGCCCGGGACGGCCGCCCCGGCCCGCGCACCGCCCCGGACGGCGACACAGCACCGACCAGGGCACAGCAGGCCTGGAACGACGGCGCAGCGAGGCGGGCACGGGCACAGCCGGCCACCAGCGGCAACAGCCCCGGCCTGGGCGGCAGCGACCAAGCCGGGCGCAGCAGGCCCGGACGGCGCGGCGCCCCGGCGACTCCACCCCTGCGAAACCGAAAACCGACCCCAGCCATCGCAAATCTGGTCCACATTCAAACCACCACCAGCAACCAATCCGCCAAAACAATCGAAGGAAATAACCGGCGGAATTTACCCCCGAATTCACGCCAGACAACACCCCGCTGTCCCCCGAGCGGCCCGACCCGGCCCCACAAATCACCACACACAGTCATCAGAACCACACCACACCACCCCGACGTCACGCCCAACAGGTTCGACCAAAGGTCCAGACAACTTGGCGTTTGTGGGCATTCCACGGCCGACAACACCGACAGGTCATACCCGGCGGCCCCTCGCCGGGTAGAGCTTGGCGTGCAGCAGCCGGATCTTTCCGGGTGCGTGCAACTGGCATCTCGTCGGAGCGCGTCTCGACGTGTAGCAACGTCAGACGTCGTTGCCCGCAATGGCCATACGAGATCGAACCATGTGGCCGAGAGGATCAGGAGCTGCTCCATGCCGGACGAGACCACACTGCATCCCGTCCGCTGGCCACCCGCCCCGATCACGACCGGGCGGCTCGTGCTCCGTGAGCCCGAGACCCGGGACCGTACGGCGTTCATCGAGCTGCTCGCCTCGCCGGAGGTACACACCTACCTCGGCGGCGCCCAGGCGCGTGACGAGCTCGAGCGCGAGATGCCCGAGGTGCCCGAGCGGTGGCCCGGGAGCTTCGTCGTTGAGCTCGAGGGGTCGATGATCGGCCAGATCCTGCTCAGGAGGTCACCGGGGGACCGTCGCCGGGCCGTCGCGGGGAAGGTCAGTCTCGGCTACCTGTTCCTTCCGAGGGCATGGGGATTCGGGTACGCCACCGAGGCGTGCGTGGCGGCACTGGACTGGCTCGCCGGTGCGCTTCCCGGCGAGCCAGTGGTGCTCGCCACCCAGAGCGCCAACGCCGCCTCGATGCGTCTCGCCGCGAAGCTGGGCTTCACCGAGGTGGAGCGGTTCGAGGCCTGGGAGGCCGAACAGTGGCTCGGCCTGCGGTCCCCCATCACGCCGTCCGGTTGAGCACGCGATCGACAGCGGATCAAGAAGCGGTGACGGCCAGGCCCGGCAGGGGCAACTTGACGGCCTTCTGCGGCGGCCAGGCCGCCTGGCAAGCCCGTAACCGTCCGGGCCAGGCGGCGGCCGCAACACGGGCAGAAGCCATTCCGCCTTCCGAGCCGGTCAGATCACGAACGGGCCTCGGACACCGAGGCGTTGGTGTTCGCCGCCACCGAGACCGCTCACTCGCCGACCAGTTGGTCGTCTTCATGGGATCCGGGGGCGAGACCGGCGTCGTCGCGGCCGACGTTACCGACTTCCTGTGGGTCCTCGTCGCCGGCACCGGCCCCTTGTGCTGTCCCCTTGACGGCGTCATCAGCGGCTGAGCGTCACAGCTCCTTCAACTGGTCGTCGAGGCGCTCACGGTTGCGTCCCCGGTTGAGGTAGTCGGCCCAGCCGGCCCATGCGGGATCCGCGAGGACTACAGGGGCGAGGTCCTGGAGGCTGTTCCGCTCGCGTCCGAGTAGTTCCCCGGTGAGCACGACGGCCACGAGCAGCGGCGTGCCGGCTGCGGCCATCGCCCGCTGCACGGTGGGCATATCGGCGCGCTCGAGCAGTTCGCGGTAGTGCGCGACCCATGGTTGCGACCACCACTGGCCCAGCTCCCGGGCGTCGGCTTCCTCGGTGCCGTGGAACGTCTGGGCGAGGGCGGCTGCCAGGCGCTGGACATACTCCGTGTCCGTACCGGGGATGTCGGGGTACTCCTGCGCGAAGTGCTCCCATTCCACGCTGTCCGCCAGGTCGGTGATGGTGGCGGGCCGCACGGGGTGCAGGGCGTAGTGTGGCTCGGCGGCGAGGAAGGCGTCGCGCAGCACCTCGTACCGCAGGCGGCAGGATTCGGCGAGCAGCACCGCGTCGTAGAGATCCTTGCCCTGCGGGTGCATGTCGGTGACCAGCCACATGATCTTCCAGGCCAGCGAGAGCTCCGGGGTGGCCGCGTTCAGCGTCGCGTCGGCGCAGAGCGGGAACGGCTCGGGTGCGAGCGGCAGCCGCTCGTTGAACACGAAGTCGAGTTGCACCACTCCGCCTGGCGTGCCGTCTGCCGTCCACGGCAGGACCAGGCGCCGGCCCGGGACCCGCTCGTAGGTCCAGATGTCCTCGCTGAGCGCATCGGCGGCCTCGAATCTCACCGGGCCCGCGCCGGCGGTCTGCTGGGCCGCGAGCGCGATGCCGTCCAGCATCGCCGTGGTCCGCTCCTCCTCGATCCGCCAATCCTGGGGTACGACGACGAAGTCCAGGTCTCCCGGCTCCCGGGCGTCGTCGCCGAACCACCCTTTGAGCAGCACACTGCCGCGCAGCACCAGGCAGTCGGCCCACTCGGATCTCGCGATGGCCGTCAGTACCAGATCCAGCGCCGTCCGCCGGGCGGCGTACCAGGCGGCGCCCGCCGCCGCGTCGGCGAACCGGGGGTCAGCGGCGCGGTAGGCGTTGGAATACTGTTTGAGCGCCGGATCGAAGATCGGCCGCTGCACCACTCCCTCCTCCCGCACCGGACGGAGCGTCAGCGGCACCCCGAGACCCGCACGCCGGCTGTTGTCCAGCTCGGTCCTCGGCACCTCGGAGGCCTGCCAACCGAAGGACTCCCATGTCGCGGTCATGTCTGCGGCCCCTCCCCTATCCACCCGTCGTCGACGGAGATGTTGCTGTCGTACACCACGAACTCCCGCTCCACGGAGGCGATCTCGTACCCAGCGCCGGACACCGCGCCGACCAACCGTTCCAGCCGCTCGCCGGCCGCGTGCAGACCAACGCCATAACAGCGCTGGGTCACGAACCGCTGCTGCCGACCGTCGTCCATAACTCGCCGCGCGTTCCACGACACATGGGCGCCATGGCCGCTGACCAGGGCTGCCATGGCCGCGTGGTCGAAATCCGGCGGCACGAGCACCTTGATGTGGTGCTCGAAGTGAACCTCCGGGCCGAGTCGTGCCGCCTGCACATCCGATTGCGGCACTCCGAGCGTCCAGGGCGCCGCCTCGATCTTCACACGAACCGGCTCAAAGCCCGACGCTCGGAGCTCGTCTGCCGCCGCCAGCGCCGCCAGCCGCTGCTCCGGCAAGGCGCCCGTCCCACGGAGCGTCACCATCGGTTGCGAGGTCATCCGCCCCCTCGCGAGCACGATGTGCACGAAGCCGACGCCTCTGTCCGCTGCCCACCGTTCCAGCCTGCGCACCGCCCCATCGCCCTCGCACTCGACGGTGACGTGTGTCTCGAACTCGCCGACGAGGTCCTCCGCGGTGATCGGACGCTCGGGTGTCCTGGGAACCAGCAGTGCCATGACCAAGATCTTCCCAACCACGGCTGTCCGAGGGAAGTCCATGAATCCCCAGGCTGCAGCCGCAGTCCGGCGGACACACCGGTGCCCTGGCGAGTTCGTGCGCCTGCCCCAGGCCGACCTGGCGAAGGCCCGGCATCTCACCCTCGGCCCGGCTCCGCCATCACCGCGGCCTTCCCCGAGACCCGCCTCCTGGCCGCGCCGGGGCCGGGTGAACGGAAGTCAGCGGGGCGGCACGGTCGCGAGCACCTGCTCGACGTCGGCCGGATCGCGGGCGAGGGCGGGTCGGGTCGGGCATGGGAGCGACGCTGGCGCTCCTTCCCGCGGCTGTTGGTGGTCCTGGTCGGCACGGCGGCAGCCGGAGTATGCGGCGCGGTGGCGGACCTGCGCCTGGCCGCCGAGGAGAACCCGGCCGTCGCCGAGTTGCTGCCGCCGTCCCAGCCGGCGCCGCCCGGATCGAGGACCTCATCCAGCGCGGCCCGTCCGCCCCCATCTGGCACCCGCTCGGCGGCAACGGGCGGGCGGGTGGACGGAGCTGTAGGCGGCGAGCGAGAGCCGCGGGCGGCCTGCCGCCAGCCGCCCCGGCCGCCCTCCTCCTCCCCCCTCCCGGCCGGTGGCGCGGCGAAGCGGGGCCGCCGGGCCACCACGCAGCGGACAACCACCGACGCAGTCGGCGCGCAGCACGGTAGATGGCCACACTTTTCGCGTTACCCGGCCAGTTGCTCAGTCGAGGTCAGCGGATGCCAGGACCACGGCGAGCACCACGTACGGGACGGCTGCCAGGCGCTGCTCGGCCATCATGCTCGGATCAGGCGCCGTGCCTGCTTCGTTCGGCGCCAGCAGAGCGGCACCGGTGGCCGTATCGACCGCGGCGTTCAGGACTTCGGCCGCCGTGAACTCCCCGCACGCCGCCAGCTCGCGCACCAGGACGGCGGCCTTTGCCGGGTCGCCGTGCCACAGTTCGGCGATCTCGTCACCGGCGCCTGCCAGGTCGATGACCGCGTCCTGCTCCGCGGTCGGCAGCGGAACGGGTCAGGACGATCCGGGCTCCTCCACGATCTCCTGTGCCGGCGCCAGCGCCACCCTCGCGGTGCTGGTCCGCTCGGACTGCTCCCGCTCTCGGGCGACTGTCGCCGGCCACCGGGCCTCGTCCTCGGCCTGGGCCGCCTCCAGCAGGGGGCGGCCGTGTGGCCGAGGTAGACCACCGGCAGGGGGTCCACCACGACCGCTTCGTGCCCGGGCGGCACGCGCTCGCCCTGGGCGACGTGAACGGGTACTGCGGGGGCCGGTCTGCGGCCTTGGGCGGGCAACCGCCCAAGGCCGCAGACGTTCAGTCGGCCTCCGGCTCGCGCTGAGGGCCGTCCTGGATGTTCAGCACCGAGTGGATGGCCTCGAACGCATCGTCCATGTCTGACCGGAGGTGAGCCGGCCGCTTCAGGCTCTGACCTCCATGGGTGTTGATCACCGACGTGGTCGGCGACGAGGCGTTCCGGCGGCAGGCCGTAGCCGGCAGCGGCCGCGGGGCCGAGGTCGGGCAGGTCGACGGCGGCGGCCCAGCAGGCGGGGTCGGCGGCCAGCGGCCCGGCGGCCGGCGCCAGGAGCAGTCCGGTGTCACCGGTCTCGATGACGGTGCCGCGGGCCAGGCCCGCCTCGGGCAGGAGCGACGATCGACCTCCACGACGGCTCCAGGTTCTTCATCAACCACGTCCGCGTCGGCGCCGGCCGCACTTGTTCCAACTCTCGTGACCAGGTTCCAACTAGCGTGTCACGGCTCAACGTCGCGCTTCGGCGGGGCTGTAGGTGGACGACAGATCCGGTGCTGACCCGACAGTTGGCGCGCTGGGTCACAGGGACTCGACCGACGCCCGGACCGTCGCTCGCACACTACAGCTCGCACTCGCAATCTATCGATCGCAGTCACACGCAGCCCGTGCACACAGCGACCCGATGGATCGTTTTCGGTCAGTTGTGAAGATTCTGAGATCCTGATCTATCAGGGAACTGATCACCGCCGCTAGGGTGCGGCGCATCCCCGCAGTTCCCCCCTTCCCGTGCCGCCCCGACAGCGGCGCGGGGACGACCGATCGGACCGGTGACGCCATGACCAGGATCCTCCGCCAACTGGCCACCCGCATGGGACGGGCGGCCGCCACGGTCGCCGTGGTCGCGGCCGCCCTCACCGGCACCGCCGCGGCCGGTACCGCCTCCGCCACCGGCGGCTGGAGCTGCTCCGGGGCGCCCGTCCCGAGCGGCTACGTCATCACCATGTACGACGCGGGCGGCTGCAACAACCACGGCGCGTGGTTCCAGCAGCCCGCCCAGAACCGGCTGTGGACCTGCTCCGGCTCGCCGATCGTCTCCGGCTACGTGCTGACCAACTACAACCCGCAGGGCTGCAGCGGCGTCGGCGCCTGGTTCCACGAGCAGGTCCGCAACGGCATCTGGACCTGCCCGTACTCGCCGATCCCGGCGGGCTACCGCAGCACCAGCTACGACGCCCGCGGCTGCAACGGCCTCGGCGCCTGGCTCACCATCAAGGCCTGAGCCGCTGCCCCGACTCCCGCGGGCCGGGCCGATGATCAGCCCGGCCCGCGGTGTCCCCCGATCAGGCCGTCGGCGGGCCGGCGGCCACGCAGAACTCGTTGCCCTCCGGGTCGGCCATCACCGCGTGGTGTCCGTCGAACTCCGCCAGCACCCGCCCGCCCGCCGCCACCAGCCGCGCGGCCTCCGCCGTGATCCGCGCCCAGCGATCGGCCGGACTGCCGTGACCCGGCACCCGGATGTCCATGTGCAGCCGGTTCTTCGCGCTCTTCGGCTCGGGGACCTCGAGGATGGACAGCCGGGGCCCGGCCCCCGCCGGGTCGCAGAGCCAGGCGCCGCCGTACGCCGAGTCGTCCTGCGGCAGGTCGAACTGCGCGAGCCACTCCTCGCGCGTCCGGAACGGGGCGGGCGGCGGCTCGTCCACGTACCCCAGGGCCGTCCTCCAGGAGGCGGCCAGGAGCGTCGCGTCCGCGCAGTCCAGGGTCAGGTCGATTCGGGCTGCCATGCCGGGAACGTACCGCGCGTCTGCGACAAGCGCCCCGACATCACCCCCGACATCCGCTGTCACACGCGGGCGCCACCGCCCGGGAATGTTCTTACACGCCTTTGTCATCGCTCTGCCGAACGCCTGACGGACCCCCGGCAAGGTCATCCCCACAACGACCGCAGGACGCCAGGAGGCACGAACGATGGCCACGAACACCAACACCGACGCGACCACCGACCCGACCACCGACCCCGCACCGAGCCGGTCCCGCGGCGGCGCCCTGGCCGCCGCCGCGCTGGCCGTCCTCGCCACGGTGCTCCCGCTCACCGCCCTCGCCCCCGCCCAGGCCACGCCCGCCGGCGCCGAGGGCAAGCCCGCCTGGTGCCCGACCGTCCCCGGGCACCAGGTCGACTGCAGCACGATGCGCCGCCCGCTGGTCGCCGACCAGCCCGGCCTGGGCACCATCGGTGTCAGCCACGCGGTGGTGCGCCACAGCCGCCCCGGCCCGGCCCTGGGCACCGTCGCACTCAACCCCGGCGGCCCCGGCGAGACCCTGATCGACCGCGCCGGGCAGGTGGCCACAGCGCTCCAGGGGGTGCTGGACGACTACGACCTGCTGCTTCTGGACCCGCGCGGCACCGGCCGCTCCGGCCGGCTGCCCTGCGACGTCACCGAGGCCGAGTACCGCTGGGCCCCGCGGGCCGAGCAGCGCGAACTCGTCGCCGGCTGCGCCGAGGAGCTCGGTCCGCGCGCCCGCGCCTACACCAGCGCCGCCACCGCAGACGACCTCGACGCCGCCCGCGAGCGCCTCGGCGCCCCCAAGCTGGTCCTCTACGGCCTGTCGTACGGCACCTACCTGATGCCGGTCTACGCCGACCGCCACCCCGAGCGGGTCGAGAAGATGGTGCTGTCCGGCGCCTACCCCGTCGCCTTCGACAGCCTGGCCCGGCCCGGCGCCCAGCAGGTCTCGCTGACGCTGCGCCGGATCTGCGAGCGCAGCGGGTCCTGCGCGCCGGACACCGTCGTGCACGACCTCGCCGCCGTCACCGAGCGGCTGCGCGCCCGACCGCTGAAGGTCACCGCCACGGTCGGCGGCGAGCGGCGCACCGTGCTGTTCACCGAGGACAAGCTCGCCAACCTGATGTACGAGCCCGCCACCCGCGGCATCGGCCTGTACCCCGGGGAGCCGGGGCTGCTCGGCGCCCTGCCCGCCGCCCTGCACGCCCTCGCCGCGGGCGACGAGCGAGCGCTGGCCGAGCTGGTGCGTGGCGAGGTCGAGGGCACCGGCACCGAGGACCAGGCCTCGTTCCTGGCCGTCACCTGCAACGACTACGTCCGCGCCTGGGACCCGGACGCCCCGCCGGCCGAGCGCCGCCGCCAGTACCGCGCCGCCCTGGCGGCCACCGACCCGGCCGACTTCGGGGCCTTCAGCGCCAAGGGGTGGGCCGAGGGCCAGACCGACGGCGGGGACAACTGCCTGGACTGGCCGCGCCGGGGCACCGCCCGCCCGCAGCCGACCGAGCTGAGGCACCTGCCCGACGTGCCCGTCCTGGTGCTCTCCGGGGACCTCGACACCAACACCCCCGAGGCCAACTCCCGCCAGTCGGCGGCCCAGTTCAGGCACAGCTCGTTCGTCTCGGTGCCCAACAGCGGACACCTCCCGGAGATGGAGTCCACCGGCTGCGCCGTGGCGATCTCCGGCCACTTCATCCGCACCGGCCGGGTCGGCGACACCTCCTGCCTGGTGCAGGTCCCGCCGGTCCGTGTTGTCCCCGTCCCGCGCTGAACCCACTGACCCCACTGACGAGCCGCCCCCGCCCGGCATGACCACGCCCGCCACCAGCGAAAATGACACCATGACAGATCCCACCGCCGCCCGGCGCACCGTCCTGGTCGTCGAGGACGACCCCGGTGTCCGCAGCACCCTTGAACACCTGCTCCGCTTCGAGGGCTACCGGGTGCTCACCACAGCCGACGGCCAGGAGGCCCTGGAACTCCTGGAGCACCGGCGCCCCGACCTCGCGGTGGTGGACGTGGTCATGCCCCGGCTCGACGGCCTCGCGCTCTGCCGGATGCTGCGCCGGCGCGGCGACCGGCTGCCCGTCCTCGTCCTCACCGCCCGCCACCAGCTCGGCGACCGGGTCGCCGGGCTGGACGCGGGCGCCGACGACTACCTCGCCAAGCCCTTCGCCACCGAGGAACTCCTGGCCCGGATACGAGCCCTGCTGCGCCGCACCGAGCCGATCGGCACCGAGAGCGCCGACCTCGGCCTGGACGACCTCGCCCTCGACCCGGCCGCCCGCCGGGCGCACCGCGGCGGGCGCCCGCTCGACCTCACCAAGACCGAGTTCGACCTGCTGGAACTGCTGCTGCGCAACCAGGGCACCGTGCTGACCCGCCACCAGATCTACGAACGGATCTGGGGCTACGACTTCGACACCGACTCGCGCTCGCTCGACGTCTACGTCGGCTACCTGCGCCGCAAGACCGAGGAGCACGGCGCACCTCGGTTGATCCACACCGTGCGCAACGTCGGCTACACCGCGAGGACTTCCTGATGCTGCGCGCCAGGATCGGCCTGGTCGTCCTCGCCTCCGTCCTGCTGGCGATCGCCGTGCCGGTCGTCGCCGCCTACCGTGGCGTCAGCACCCTGGTCGCCGAGCAGCTCGACCGGAGCCTGGCGGACCGGGCCGACACCGTGCTCACCGCCCTGGACCTCGGCCGCGCCCCCACCGCCCGGCCCGACACCGTCGAACAGCTGCTGGACCCCGACGGCACCGCCCGCCCGCTCACCCCGGGCGCGGCGGCGCTGCCGGTCTCCGAGCGGGCCCGGGAGGTGGCCCGCGCCGGGCGGGGCGCCCACCAGGAGGACACCGAGCTCGCCGGCACCCCGTACGGCGTGCTCACCAGGGCCCGCCCCGACGGGCGCGGCGCGGTGATGGTCGGCCAGACCTACGCCGGGGCGGAGGCCGTCGACGACGCCTTCCTGCGCCGCGTCACCTGGACCAGCGCCGCCGCGGCCGCCGGCTCCGCGCTGCTCAGCTGGCTCGTGCTGGGCCGCATCCTGCGCCCGGTTCGGCGGCTGGCCCACACCGCCGAGCACATCACCACCACCCGCGACCTGGCCACCCCGCTGCCCGCCGCAGGGCGGGACGAAGTCGGCCGCCTCACCCGCGCCTTCGAGTCGATGGTCGGCGCGCTGCGCCGCTCCCGGGAACAGCAGCAGCGCCTGGTACAGGACGCCAGCCACGAGCTGCGCACCCCGCTCACCTCAGTGCGCGGCTGCGCCGAGCTCCTCCAGCGGGCCCGCGGCCGGCTCGCCCCCGAGGACGAGGAGCAGATCCTCGGCACCCTGGTCACCGAGACCGTCGCGCTGGACGAACTCGTCGGCGAGCTGGTCGAGTTGGCCACCGACCAGTGGACCGCGGAGGATCCGGAGCCGGTCGACCTGCCGACCGTCGCCGGGGACAGCGCCCGCCGCTTCCGCCGCCGCACCGGCCGCGAGATCACCGTCACCGCCGAAGGCCCGGTGCCGGTGCTGGCCCGCCCTCGCGCACTGCAGCGCTGCGTGGACAACCTGGTCGGCAACGCCGTCAAGTTCAGCCCGGACGGCACCCCGGTGGAGATCCGCGTCACCGGCGCCCGGCTGGCCGTGCGCGACCACGGGCCCGGCATCGCCCCCGCCGACCGGCGGGCCGTCTTCGAGCGCTTCTACCGCGCGGTCGGCACCCAGTCCACCCCGGGCTCGGGGCTGGGCCTGGCCATCGTCCACGACCTGGTCGCCGCCGACCACGGCTCCGTGTTCGCCACCGCAGCCCCCTCCGGCGGCGCCGAGGTCGGCTTCCACCTGCCGGAGGCCCCACGCAACGGCTAGGAGTGCCTTGTCACGTGTTGCGCGGGGCCTGGGCAGGTCGGCGGTTCGGCCATTCGCCATAGGTGTGGCTCCGGACGAACTGGCAGTGCTACGAGATGAGTTGGAGGCGGCGCCGGTGTCCAGCGATAGCGCGGCCGAGCGCATCCACGACCTGCGCGGACGGGTGGCGTTCGCGGCCCTGTTCCAGCCGGGTGCAGTAGCCCGCGTTCACCTCCGCCGGTACGGCGACCTCTTCGCGGCGCAGCCGGCGACCCTGCGCACGCCATGGCTCGGCGTCCCGACCTCGTGCGGCTGCACGGCCGCACGGCGGGCCCGCAGGAACCCACCCAGCTGGTTGTCGGTCATGTGCCCAGGCCAGGCCGCGGGCCCGGCGAGGCGGCCGCCCGGGCGGCCATGCGGACCTGTTCGACCGGGAGACCTGGCTGGTCCAGCCCCTTCCCGGCGGCGCGGCGCTCGCGCTCGTCGGCGGCGGTCGATGGGAGGTCAATGGAATGCCAACGCGGCGATGGGTGCCTTCGATTGGTCGTTGCCGAGGTGGGGGAGCAGGTCAGTAAGGATGTCGGCGTCGGGGACACCGGAGGTGCGGTAGACCGCGATGGCGTGCCGGAGATGGGGGGTTGCCTGCTCGGGTTCGCCAAGGGCGAGCAGGGCGCGGCCGAGGATGTCGTGGTAGCGGGCGTGGGCGAAGGACTGTGGGCTCAGCGACTGGACGAGGGCGAACGCCTGGGTGGCGCAGGCGATGGCCTGGGTGGGGTTCCCGGTGGCCAGATGGGCGCGGGCGGAGTGGTTGAGGGAGATGATCTCGCTCTGGACCAGGCCGCTCGAGCGTAGGATCCTGATGCCGCGTTCGAAGTGAGGGATGGCGGCCTCGGGCCGACCTGAATCCAGCAGGGCCCGGCCGAGCTCATGGCGGGCGGTGCCCTCCAGCGGCAGATCCCGGAGGGTCTCGGAGATGCTGATGGCCTCGGTGAGGTCGGCGATGCCTTCTGCGGTTCGGCCCAGGGCCGCTCGGGACCGGCCCCGGCCGACAAGGGCCCAGACAGTGTCCTGGACGCAGCCGAGGCGCCGGGCGACCTCGAGGCTGCGGTCGGCGAGGTGTTCGGCGTCGGTGAATTCGCGGCGGTAGCGATGAGTCTGTGCACGCCGTTCCAGGGCACGGGAGACGATCGGGGAGTTGTCATCAGACAGGGCGATCGCCCGGTCGAGGTACGGCGTCGCCAAGTCGAGTTCCACCATGTCCACTGCCGCCATACCGGCGGTGAGATGGAGGACGGCGAGTTCGTCGTGGTCGGCTCGCTGGGCGGCCGGGCTGGTGAGCAGGCGGTCTGCGAGGTGGCGCATACGGTCGTTGCTGATGCCGTAGACCGTGAAGTCGGTGAGCATCAGGAGGGTCATGCAGGCGGCGCGGAAGACGGCCGGGTCGAGGGCGGTCCTGCTCTGGGCGGTGATCGCGGCGGCGTTCTCGAACTCCGCCAAGGTCCAGGTCACGGCTGCGGCCCGGTCAGGGAACTCGGCGCGCAGCAGGTGCGCCGGGCCGCCCGCCTGCGCCGGGTCGACCAGCCGGTCGACGATGTCGTTCGGAAGCACGGCTCGGTGGGCGGCGGCGAACAGCAGGCTCAGCTCGATCGTGGCACGGCGCAGGGCAGCCGTCCCCTCCTCGGCCCGGCCGGTGGAGGGAAGAGCCCGGGCGTAGGCTCGGACCAGGTCGTGGAAGCGGTACGCCCCAGGAGCCGGGGCTTCGAGCATGGCGGCATCGACGAGCTGCTCGCAGAGGTCCTCCGCTTGGGCGGTGGTGGTGTCGAGGGCCGCGGCGGCCAGGCGGACGCTCACGCGCGGGGCGTCGAGCACGGCGAGCAGCCGGAAGGCCCGCTCCTGAGCCGGTGTCAGCTGGGTGCGGCCGAGCTCGAAGCAGGTGGTGATCCGTAGGTCGTCCACGACGAGCTCGCCCATCACCGGACCCTCGGGGCCGGTGAGCCGGCCGACGAGGTCCGCCACCCGCCAGCGCGGGCGGGCGGCCAGGCGCGCGGCGGCGATCCGCAGGGAGAGGGGGTGGTAGGCGCAGGCCGCGGCCAGCCCGGCCACGTCGGCGCTCTCCCGCTCGGCCCGGTCGGGCCCGATCACCCGGGCGACGAACGCCGCCGCGTCCTCGGCCGGAAGCGGCTGGACCTCGACCCGTTCGGTGGCGGGCAGGCCGCCGAGCGGGCGCCGGGAGGTGACGACGACCGCAGTGCGGCCGCTGCCCGGGAGCAGCGGGCGTACCTGGGCGCTGTCGGCCGCGTTGTCCAGCAGGATGACCAGGTGCCGGCCGGCGAGCAGGGAGCGGTAGGCGGCGGCGCGTTCGTCCAGGGCGGTGGGGATGGTGTCGGGCGGGTGGCCCAGGGCGAGCAGGAAGGCGGCGAGGACGTCGGAGGGGTCGGCGGGGGTGTCGCCGGCGCCGCGCAGGTCGGCGTAGAGGTGCCCGTGCGGGAGATCGGGGACGAGGTGGTGCGCGGCGGCCAGGGCCAGGGCGGTCTTGCCCGCACCGCCCATACCGGAGATCACCACGACCGGGGTGCCGCGTCCGGTGCTGCGGAGGGCGGCGATCACGGTGGCGCGTTCGCGGGAGCGGCCGGTGAAGTCGGGGGGCGGGGCGGGAAGCTGCGCCGGGACGGGAGCGGCGGTGGGCGCCGGTCTCTGCTCGAGCGGGCCGGGCTGGAGGTCGGGGTCGGAGCGCAGGATCTGCTGGTGGAGGTGCTGGAGGCGTGGTCCGGGTTCGACGCCGAGTTCCTCGATCAGGGTCTGCCGGAGGTCGGTGTAGGCGTGGAGGGCGTCGGTGGGGCGGCCGCACCGGTAGAGGGCCAGCATCAGGAGTTCGTGGAGGCGTTCGCGCAGGGGGTGCTCCGCGACCAGGGCGGTGAGGCTCGCGGCGGCCCGGGCGGGTTCGCCGAGTGCGAGGTCGCAGGCAACGGCCTGCTCGGCCGCGTCGGTGCGGGCCTCCTCGAGCCGCCGGCGCTGGGCTGTCGCGTAGGGGCCGGGAAGTCCGGCGAGCGGCTCTCCGCGCCAGAGCGCGAGGGCACGGCCGAGCGTCTCGCGCGCCGCCTCCGGGGCGAGATTCCGTGCGGAGCCCGCCAATTCCTCGAACTCGGCCGCATCGAGAGCAGCGGAGGAGAGGTCCAGCCGGTAGCCGCCGGTGACGCTGCTCAGTACGGAGGAGTCCGCTCGGCTGCCGCGGCAGGGGTCGAGTTCCTTGCGCAGCCGGCCGATGTAGGTGCGCATCATACGAACAGCCTGTACCGGGGCGTCCTCCCCGCAGACGCCCGCGGCGAGCTCCTCGACCAGGACGGACTGCGGGGAACGCAGGGCCAGCATGGCCAGCACGGCCTGCGGCTGCGGCCCGCCGAGCACCAGCTCCCGCTCGCCGGCCCAGGCGCGCACGTCACCCAGCAGTTGGATTCTCAGCACAGTCCGGCCCCCGTACGGCAAAAATGTCGTCGCATTGTACGTGGGCGGAAATTCCGGGCACGTAGCGCAGTCGCCCCCAGAGCAAGCCGGCGGACTAACCCCCCACCCACGTGGCGGTGATGGTATTGAACAGACATTGATCAGGAATAAACACCGGCCAGGCAGTCTGCCGTCATGACCTCGACCGACCTCACCGCACCGACCCCGCACCCCTCGACAACCCACATCCTGGCAGGACCGGGACCGGCCCCTGCCCGCGCCTCGGCAGCCGGTGACCGCTCCGCCGAACGGCGTGTCCTCGCCTCCTCGATGGTAGGCAACGCCGGATACGGCCTGCTGAGCACCATCACCGTCCTGTACTACAGCGACTTCCTGCACCTGTCCGCCACCAGGATCGGCCTGACGCTGACTCTGGCGGGCCTGGCGGCGGCGCTCCTCGGCGTGCCGATCGGGCGCCTCGCCGACACCCGGATCCCCGCGCGCATCGGCGCCGGCGTCAGCTACCTGCTCCTGGCGGCCGCGGAGAGCCTGCTGACGGTGGTCCGCTCCTTCGCCCTGTTGGTCGTGGTCCTGACCGTCTCGGCCGGGTTCCAGATGCTCGCCCGGACGATGCGCCAGGTCACCGTGGCTGGGATCGGCGGCGAGCGGGCCGCCGAGTTCCGCGCCAAGGTGTCCGCCCGCGCCAACCTCGCGATGCTCGCGGGGATGGGCGCCAGCAGCCTGGTCATCGCCTACGACTCCCCGACCGTCTACCGCGCCGCCATCGCCGCCGCCTGCCTGTGCACCGCCGGGCAGGGACTGCTGATCCTCGCGGTCCCCGCCGAGGCCGTACCCGGCCCGGCCGCCCGCGACGCCTCGCCCGCCACTGCGGCCGGAACGGCTCCCTCACGCTGGCTGGTCTTCTCCGACCTGCCGTACATGGCGATCTGCGGGCTCTACGCGACCATGGCCATGGCCGAATGCGTCACCACCGTCGCCCTCCCGCTCTGGATCTCCCAGCACACCCAGGCCCCCACCTGGCTGATCGGCGCCTTCGGCATCACGAACGTCCTCACCGTGGGCCTGCTGCTCACCCGGGCGGGGCGGCTGATCGACACCCCGAGGAAGGCGGGGCGGGCGATGGCCGTGGGCGGGGCTCTCAACGGGGTGTTCCTGCTGCTGGTGATGCTGGCCTCGGGACGCTCGGTGGCCGGCGCCGTGGTGCTGCTCGCGGCGGGGGTGGTGGCCGGGGTCGCGGCCGAACTGTGCGTCATGCCGGCGGAGAACGAGCTGACTATGACGCTGGCACCCGCCCGGGTGCGGGGCCAGTACCTGGGGCTGTCCGAGACCGCGCTCACCGCCGCGCTGACTCTCGGGCCCTCGGTGGTGACCCTTGCCACGGTCGACGCGGGCCGGGCGGGCTGGATCGTCCTGGCCGGGGTGTTCGCCCTGGCCGGTGCCGCCGCGCCCGCCGCAGCGGCCCGGGCCGGCAGGCGCCGGGCGGCCGAGGACGAATGAACCCGCCTGGCCCGGAACGCCAGGTGCCCCCGACCGGACCGGTCGGGGGCACCTGGCAACCTGTCCCTCGTCAAGGGATCCCGTGCCTAGAGGATGCCGTAGCGCGCCATGGCGGAGTGCTCCTCTCTCATCGTCGGCCCGTTTCTGTCCCGGGCTCACGGACAGAGCATTCCGCGTGGAGATCAACAGGATCTCAACGGAAAGTCGACGACACTTCGCCGCGCGGGGCCCGCGTGCTGGGTGGCGTTGGCGAGCAGGTCGCCGGCGACGGCAGCCAGGTCGTCCAGCACGCCATCCCCACGCCCCAGCGCGCGGCGGCGAGCCGGATCGCCCTTCGCGCCGGCGGGATACAGGCCGTGCGCTCGGCGGGGTCGGGATCGGTCGCGCAGGCAACCAGGCGGTAGACCGCGCCGGGGCGCTCCCCTGGCCAGCCGGCGCTCACCGCGCGCCGTCCCGTCCGTGAGCGGTTCGGGCGGCGCTGCCGGTGGTGACCGGGGCGACGCCGTGCTCGGCCAGCGCGTCGCTCGCGCGTACCCGGTCGCGCGCGGTGGGCCCGATCATCGGCCGGGTGACCGTGACGACCGCGCCGATGCCGCCGGCGGCGGCCAGGCCGGTGACGTGCCGCCAGCCGGGTCGCTCCGCCAGCGGCTGCATCTCGTCGGTGTCGACGACCATCGCATCGAGCGTCCAGCCATCGGCCTTCGCTCGGCGCGCGCACCAGGCCGCGAACAGCTCGGCGGAGGCGGGGTCCGGGTCTGCGCAGACGTAGCCGACCGCCGCAGCCGGTCGGACCGGCACCAGCGGCGGCGGGCTGGGGCGGTGCGCTGCGCTCGTCACGGGCTGCTCCCTGCCGGTGCCGGGGGATGCGGCCTCGTGTCGGCACGGGGGAGCCGGACACGAGGCCGCGATGGTGGCGCCGCCCCATCCGTGAAAGGGTCGGATTGTCCGGCCGGTCAGCGGCGGGCGACGAGACGACGGTAGGGGCCGGCTGTCACAGCCTCCAACGAGGTTGCGCCATCTTGCACGTTGTCACCCGAGAGCGGTGATCGCGGCGGCGATCAGCTGACGGGCTTCCGCTCCGTGGACGGCCATGGAGGCCAGAGCGGTGAAGGTGCGCAGGTAGTCGGCGATCTCGCGCGGTTGGGTGATCCGCAGGTAGCCGGAGGTCAGCTCGACGGCCACCTCGGCCTCGTCGAACGTGTAGAAGTCCTCCACCGGAAGGTGCGCCCGCGACGACCTGGTGGGGATGACGCCGACGCTGACGAAAGGGCTGGAGGAGACGGCGATCAGGTGGCCGAGCTGGGCCGCCATCGTCTCCTCATCGCATACCGCGGCACGCAGCACCCACTCCTCGATGAGCAGCCCGAAGCGGTGGCGGCCGGAGAAGAGCATCCGCTGGCGTTCCAAGCGGGCCTCGACTGCGTCGTCGACGTCGTCTACCTCGACGCGTGCGCGCTGGATCGAGCGCAGGACGGCGGTGGTGTACTCGGGGGATCTGCACCATGCCGGGGATGACGCGGCTGGCATAGACCCGGAACAAGCCGGTACGGCGATAGAGAGCCGCGACGGATTCCTGGGCGGCGCGCAGCCCGGTGCGCTCCATGCGGCGCCACTCGGTGTACATGGAGTCGACCGCGCGGGCTGCGGCGATGAGCTCCGGGGCCTGGTCGCCGGCGCCGCAGGCGGTACACCAGGTGCGCAGGTCGTCCTCGGAGGGAGCGGATTTGCCGCTCTGGATCCGGGAGGTCTTCGCCGGGTGCCACCCGCAGCGGGCGGAGAGCTCGTCGCCGGTCAGGCCTGCGTCCTTGCGCAGGCCGACCAGGCGGCCTGCGAGGGCCTTGCGCGCCTCGATGACGCTGGACGACGGGGATGACGACATGGTGCTGGCTGTCCGGCGGGTGGTGGTGGACGGGTTGGTCAGACGGCGTACCGGGCGTGCGGGATCGCGCGGTCCCAGACCGCCTCGAAGGCGGTGGTCACCATCTTCACGACGGCCGGGTCCTCGGTGGTCTCGTGGCCGGCCCACTCGCCGTCACCAGTGAACCAGTGGAACAGGACCAGGCGGTCGTCGACCAGCCACAGGTCGTTGCCCGGCAGCGGGAGGTCGGAGGCCTTCGAGCGGGGCAGCCAGCGGACCTGCTCGCCGAGCGCGACGTTGTGCCGTTCGGTGATCGCGTGCTCCCACCGGATGTAGGCGGTCACCGGTTCCGAGACGATCCTCGCCCGGCGCATCACCACCCCACGGCCGACCGTCTCCCGTACCAGGGCGGCCCAGTCGGTGTACTCCTCAGGCAAGTCGTACGCCTCGGGCCGGTCGACCGGAAGACCGGCACGCCAGTCGGCGAACACCGGGTCGTCCATGTAGGAGTCGCGCATCTCCAGATGACAGGCTGAGCGCTCAGCACTCCTCAGCAGGGCGCCAAAGTCCGGCACGCTCGGCTTCATCGCACACCTTTCGCAGGAACGGGATCATCCGGACCGGGATCCGGACGACGCCCTCGTGGTCCGGGACGCCGGTGGCGTGGCCCTCCACCCACTCGGTCTCGCTGATCACGCGGTACATCTCCATGTCGGGCAGCCAGCCCTGAATGACGATCTCCGCCTTCTCGTCCTCCAACCACACGGTCGGAGACCCGCCGTTGGGCGTGTCCGGATCGATGCCCCTGAACCGTAGAGCCATGACCGCTCCTTGTGCCAAGCCGGTTGCGGACCCTTGCGCCCACCACCGTTCCGCTCGAATGACGAGTCGTCAAGTGCCCTCTACGCCCTCGCCCCCGTCCTCGCGCTGCCGGCCGAACACCGCACCGCCCCTCTGCACCGCCGGCTGCGCGACCTCGCCCGCGACGCCGCCGCCTCCCCCATGGGCGACAGTGCCGCCGGGCGCACCCTTCAAGGCGCCGTCGAGACCGCCATCCGCGAGGCCACCCTCGCCCTCTCCCCTCCCGCCCCGACCAGTGCTTGGATCAGCGACCATGACTGACACCCCCTCGCACATGGCCGACCACTGGTGGTGGCGGCCCGGCTGGACCACCGGTACCCGCTGGTACACCTGGCACCTGACGTTCGACGGCGCCAACGACCTGCACCGCCTCGCCGCCGACTACCGCCACGCCCTCGACGACGTGCCCAGCCTCGACCTCGTCCCTGACCGCTGGCTCCACCTCACGATGCAGGGCCTCGGCCCGACCACCGAGGTGAGCGAGGACGACGCCCGCGCCATCGCCGACGCCGCCGGTCGCCACCTCGCGAAGATCCCCGCCTTCGACCTCGCGCTCGGGCCCGCGATCGTCACCCCCGAGGCCCTGCTCCTGACCGTCACCCCGGCCGAGCCCGTCCACGCCGTTCGCACGGCCATCCGAGCCGCGATCGCCGACGTCTGGCCGACCGTCCCCGAGAACGCCGCCGGCTTCAGGCCGCACGTCTCCGTCGCCTACTCCAACGCCGCCGGCCCCGCCCGACCCGCCGCCGACGCCCTCGCCAGCGTCACCACCCACCCCGCCACCGCCCGCATCACCGCCGCCGAACTCATCGTCCTCGGCCGCGACCGGCGGATGTACGAGTGGGAGACCGCCGCCCGCGTCCCCCTCGGCTGATCCCCCGAACGCGCCACGGCCGTCCGGTGCCAGGCGTTCCCGCGGTGAAGGGCCCGAAGACCTCTCGAAGCCCTTCGCCGTGAACCAGGCAGGGTTGAGGGACAACGGACCGAAGACGCTGCCAAGACCACGTCATGGCCCTTTGGGCTGGCCTTCCCTGTTTCCGCCGGGGCCCAGCTATAGCGCCGGGTCCCGGGGCGGCGCGGTACCGGCCGCAGCTCATCCCTCGTTGTCCTCCAGGCTCCGCAGTCGCCCGACCTTCTCGGGCGCCGCCTCACCGAGCCAGCGCCAGCCCTCTGCGTATGCCCGCGACTGCGCACCCACCGCGTCCAGGCGCTGTTGGTCTCCCGAGCGCCAATCGTCCAGGAGCCGGCGGCTGTACCCCTCGCTCGCCACCACCCGCCCACGAAGGGCTACGCGAAGGCCAGGCTGTTGAGTTCGGCGACATGGGCAAGGCGCCTCGGATCTGCGCTTCGGCCCCATCGGAGGTTGGAGTAGTCGATCTCTTGCCCAGTCTCGGGCACCTTGAAGTTGAGGCAGCACCCGTCCCGTCGACTGGACCTGCAGCCGCACCAGCCCCGCTCCAGCTGCCACCCGAGGCTTCGATTGAACACCTCGACGAGTTGGTCGCACGCCGGGCCGTCCGTCGTTTCGACCCGCAGGCTGTGCCCGCTGGTCCAGGCATCGGTGGCGTTGATCTCCCCTGGGCCTGCGGTCGCCCGGATCCGGCGCAGCAGCGGGGATGCGAGTCGGGCGTCGTCGGCGCTGTACTTCTGTGAGGAGGTGTGGGCTGCTTTCTCGAGGTCGGTCCAGTCCGATTCGGTGGCGAGGATGTCGCGCCGCGACTGTGCGTTGGCGGAGATGCGGGTCCACCATCGGGTGTTGAAGCCGGTGAGCCGAACTTCGGCGTCGTGGCCGGGGCGGTACAGGGTGATGGCTCTTGGCCCGACGCGGTAGCGGAGGCCGGGAAGCCCGCCGATCTGGTCTTCGGGGTAGCCGGTGACACGGGAGTGCCGCTCGGGCAGGAGGTGGTCGGCCCAGTGGTGGATGACGTAGGGCTCGTCCAGGAGTCGGATCGTCAGCTGTGTGGTGCTCTTCGGCTGGACCTTGAGGATGCCGGCGGGGTGGGCGGACAGGCCGCCGATCTTGCAGGTCTTCAAGAAAATCCCGGCCTCGAGGTCGGCCTGCTCCCGGCTGGCCTCTGGAATCGACTGCACGTCGTGGCCGGCTTCCATCATCGCCAGCAGCGACCGGTGGGACTCGCCGGTGAGGAGGCGGCGCTCGGCTGTGAGGGCCAGGTCGGAGGGGTGCTCGGTCATGGTCACATTCCCGTGCCGGTATCACCCCCGAGTTCCGGCACTACGGATCGCGTGACGTCAAACGACCATCGTCGAAGGTGAGCTTAGGGCCGGTCCTCGGCAGCAGGACTCGGGGGAAGTCGGCGGCTGCGCGGCCGGGCGCTCACTGGCCCGATCAGATTCAAGGACACCGCGCTGGGGGTGGTCAAACCGCCGCGCCCAACCGTCCGGTCGAAGACGCGCCTGCTGCATTGGGGCCGCAATCGAGGCGGGCAGGTGTCGAGGCAGGCCCTCGGAGGCCTGTCCCGGTCGGCTGAAGTTGTTCCGCGATCGGACGTTGAGCGCAGCGGGACTGCGGCCAGGCAAGATGCCGATCACCTATCTGGGGGAAAACGGGCTGCGCCTGAAGGTGTTCCGTCGCAAGGGTCTCTACCTTCACAGCCATGATTCCCAGCCAAGACGGGCAGCCCGTCCCTACGTTCCTGACCTCGGCCCTCGACTACCACGTCGTCAAGGCGATGAAGTTCCTGCACCGCTCCATGGAGGAAGGCCGATACGCGGCCACGGGCTCCGGCAACAGCGTGCAGGAGTGGCACCGGCTCGTCGGGTATGCGTGGACAGACCTGCTTCAGTACGGTGACTTGTTCCGCGGCGCCATGGCGCTGCGGATGCAGGCCATCGGCTACTCCACCGAGATGATCGCTCGATACCTCCAGGTGGAGCCCGGTCAGGTTCCGAAGCTGATCAGCGAAGACGCTCAGGAGCTGTACGACGGCCTGACCGGCTCGTCGTCTTCCGGCCACGACGATGTGTGGGGCGTCGTGGGCAGGGCTATCGGCAGAGGTGAACTGGAGCAGGCCACGCGTGACCGGGCCGAGGTGGTGCTGGCCGCGCTGTTCCACAACCCCGGGGATCCTGACGCCCTCGACTACCTTCCGACGCATCTGCAGGACCTGGTCCGTGAGGTTACCGCCGTCCTCGACAAGGCTGCCGGCGCAAGGCACCCGGAGGGCGCCGAAGCCCTCAGCATGTGACAGCAGCTCCCCGACGTCGCTCACGCGTCGATGGGCGGTCTTTACCGCGTAAAGACCGCCCGCTTGCCGAAGACCGCCGTCGCGCGTACGCGGCGGCGGCCGAATTGGAGATACGGTCTGGGCTGGTGAACGCCGAACGCCGGTGCCCCTCTGGCCACCAGGGTCCAGCAGGGCACCGGCGTTGCCCATGCTGCTACAAGCCGTCGATCCCGATCACGACGCCGAAGGGGTCGATCAGCTGGGCGACGCGACGCCCGGACTCGATGGTCAGCGGGCCACGATGGTGCTCGCAGCCGGCTGCCAGCAGCAGCTCGCGGACCTGATCGACATCGTCCACCGCCCAGTACACGACCGGACTGCCGCCCGGGGGTTGCGCTCGTCGTCGGCGGGGTGGAATCCGACCCCGACCCCGCCGATCTCCACCCAGGCGTAGACGGCCCCGGTGTCGCTGACGTCCAGCTTCACGGGAACGTCCAGGACCTCACCCCACCACCGAGCCGACGCCTCGGGATCCGCCACGGCCTGGATCGCCAGGGGGGATCCTCTAGCCCTCCTCGCACACCGCCGACCTGCGCCCAGGACCGGGCGAGCCAGCGGGCGCAGGCCGGTTCACACGGCCTGGGGCTCGGCCTCACGCTTCAGGAGCTCAAGCAGCTCCGACGCCAGCTGAACGGCCTGGCGGTGGTCCATCGCAGCAAGAATCGCCGTCGCGCTCTCCCTGGGGTCCGCTGGAAGAAGCCGCACTGTGACCACGCCAGGCCTCTGACCATCGCTGGCCTTCGGCTGCTCCGGCAGGGCAGGGGAGTAAACGCCGTTTACACCCGAGCGCTGCGCCTGCTCGCTGTTCGAGCGCTGTTCCGTCTGGGCCGGAGGGTAAACGCCGTTTACGCTGCTCGGCGCTTCCCCGTCCTGCGAGGAGGCCTGGGCACCCTTCCCACGCCCGGCCTTGGCCGCCGCCTTCGCCGCTTGCTTGTCTGCCGCGGCCGCCTGCGCCTGCTGCGCCCGCGCCATCTGGTCGCCGGGCGCGAGTTTCCCAGCCCTCGCCTCGGCACCGATCTTCCGCGCGTCCTCGATCGCGAGGTCTCCTGCACTCGCGAGTTCCTGGAGTTCAGGAGCGAGGTGGAGGAGCGCCAGCCGCTGACCGACCCATGCGGCGGACTTGCCGAGCTTCCGCGCAACGGCTGCCTGGTTACCGCCGTACACCTCGTTGACGAGCTGCTCGATGGCCTGGGCTTCCTCGAACGGGGCGACGTCCTCGCGGTGGACGTTGGCAACGAGCGCCGCTTCGACCAAGTCGGACGCCGTAGCTGCGAGCTCGTCGTTGAGGTCGACGCGCAGGGTAGGCAGTCCGGCCCGCTGGGCCGCCCTCAGACGCCGGTTGCCGTCGAGGGCGATGAAGTCGGCGTCCCCGAGCGACGTCACCTCGCAGGTGTCCGTCTGGACCACCGTGCACATCCGCAACTGCCCCTGGCGGGACGGGAGCACCATGACCCTTCCGGCGCAGACGCTCAACTCGGTCTGCCAGGCTACGGGCGAGACCGTCACCGACCCGGTCTACGGCAGCAACAACTGGTGGACGTACGTCATCCTCGGCGAGAACTCCGGATGGATCTCGAACATCTACCTCCGCGGTGACGCGCACCTGAACAACGTCCCGGACTGTGCATCGATCACTCAGCACTGAACAGCACCCCGGGATCCGAGCTGCGCGGCAGGCCCGTCCAGGCACTTCGTCGGGCGGGCCTGCCGCGCCGCCGTGTCCACCGAGGGCGGCCTGGGCACCTGGTCATGGCCGACCGATGCGCAGCCGGCCTCGGGGCGCGGTGGTCGCGGGCGTCGAACGGTCCTGCTCACTCCTTGCCCGCGGGATGCGGCCGCTGCAGCAGGGCCCGCACGGCTCCCGGCAGTTCGCCGACACTGCGCCGGAACACGCGGGTCATGTGCGCCTGGTCGGCGAAGCCGTACTTCGCCGCCAGCTCCCGCAGCGGCTGTCCTGCGGCGAGTTCCTCCGTCACCGCGCGCACCCGCAGCTGATTGCGGTAGCCGGTGAGGGTATGGCCGGTGACCGACCGGAAGACCCGGCTCAGATGAAAGGGCGAGCATCCGGCCTCCCGACTCAGCTCCTCCAGCCCCAGAGTGGGCGGACCGTCCGTCAGCGCGGCGCAGACCCGACTGACGAGTCTGCGGTGCGCTGCCGCGGTGGATGCCTTGCGGCCGCCGTGGGCGGGTGAGCGGGCTCCGGCGAGTCGGGCCATCAGGCTGTGAACTCGCTCGGCCACCTCGAACGCGTCCGTTCCCGCCCTGCAGGCGGCCACCAGGCTTCGATGGGCGACATCGACGCGGGCGGTGATCCGAAGGACACCCGCGGCGCCCGCCGCCGGACACTCGCCGTGGATGTCCTGGCGGTACTCCAGGACGGTGCTGAGATCGCGGATGCCGGGCAGGTGGGCGATGGACATCTCGCCGCCCTGAGCCACCATGAAGCCCATCGTCGGGTCGATGAAGTCCTCACTCCCGGCCGTGCGCAGCAGGAAACCCCCCGAGCGGACGAGCGAGACGATCAGTACTGCGTCATCGGGCGTGCCGGTCGTCGCCTGCCTGAATGACTGGTGATCGTCATGGCAGGCGAGCTCGGTGATCCGCAGGCCTGTCTGACGGCTGAGGCGGGTTCGCCTGACCGGGTCGCCGTCCTGACCGTCCCGAAGCCTGTTGCCTTCCGCCCCCTGGTGGTGCGTCATGTTTCCCCCGAATCACGCCTGATGTTCGATCAGAACCGCACTCTGGCAGCGATGGAGGGCGTGTGCCGCACGGTTTACGCGGATGGCGGACGCTCGACCAGGAATTGGCCGGAGCACGTCATGATTGGCCGGTGGGTCTCCTCGTCCGGGTAGCCCCACGTGATGAAGGCCTCGGCGCCCGGGCGGTAGCAGCCGGGCAGCAGCAGGCGGGAAGGGAGGCGTGGCCGTGCAGCACGGGCCCGAGCGACGAAGGGCTGGCCGACAGTTGGCCTGCCACGTCACACTACTCAACGTGACTCGACCGGCCCGCGGGCCGCCGTTCGCGAACTACAGCTCGCCTCCGCCTTCACGGCCTCGCCGGCGTCGCGCACCTCGGGCGTGGCGTCGGGCGGGCTGTCAGGGCGCGGGGTTCTCCGCGCCCTCGACGTCGGCGAGCAGTTTGCGCAGGAGCCCGTCCAGGGTGGCCCGTTCCTCGCCCGAGAGGCCGGAGAGCAGCGCGGTCTCGTTGGCCGCGTGGTCGGTGAAGGCGGCGTCCACGAGGGCGCGTCCGGCCGCGGTGAGGGCGATGCGGACGCTGCGCCGGTCCGCCGGGTCGGTGCTGCGTTCCACCAGGCCCGCCGACTCCAGCCGGTCGATCCGGCTGGTCATGCCGGCCCGCGACATCAGCAGCAGCGCGGCGAGTTCGGAGGGCATCAGTTCGTACGGCGCGCCGGAGCGGCGCAGGGTGGCGAGAACGTCGAACTCGCCGCGCTGGAGGCCGTGTTGTTTGAACACCTCTTCGATGACCCGGCCCGCGAGCAGCGCGAAGCGGCCGAGGCGGCCGATGGTGCCGACCGCCGCCAGGTCGAGGTCCGGGCGCTCCCGCCTCCACTGGTCGAGCATGACGTCCACGTGATCCATGGGGGCATATTATTCGATGGGAGATAGTTAGACGCAGTACTATCAGGCAGGGAACTATCGGATCGCTCGCTGCGGGGAGAGGGCAATGACGTTGATCGGACCGGAAGCCGTGGTGGTACGGGGCGACGAAGCCGAGACCATCCGGATGCTCGGCGGCGAGGGGCGGCTGTTGGCGGACTCCAGCGCCACGGGAGGCGCCCTGAGCACCCTGCGCGTCACGCTGGGGCGCGGCAAGGACGGCGCCACTCCGCACTACCACGGGGGGTCCTCGGAGCTGTTCTTCGTCGTCGACGGCTCGGCCCAGGTGCTGGTCGGGACCGAGGTGGTCACCGCCCGGAGCGGCGACCTCGTGGTGGTGCCGCCCCATCTGCCGCACGCCTTCGCGGCGGCGCCGGACTCCGGGACGGACCTGCTGATCGTGATCACCCCCGGGGTGGAGCGCTTCGACTACTTCCGCCTACTGGAGCGGATCCGCGCGGGCGAGGCGACGGTCGAGGAACTGCTCGCCAAGCAGGACCTCTTCGACAACCACTTCCTGGAGTCGCCGAGTTGGCGCGACGCCCGGGCAAAAGCCGCCCGGTCCGAGCCGTAGACCGCCCGGCACCGAGCCCGGCCCGACACCAGGGAAGGAACCCCATGACCGACACCCGCACCATCACCAACCCGCCCGGCCTGCACGACCCGACGCCGTTCGGCTACAGCCACGCCGCCTCCGCGCCCGGCGAACCGGTGTTCATCGGCGGCCAGTACGCCTCCGACGCCAGCGGGCACGTCGTGCCCGGCGACTTCGCCGCCCAGGTGGAGCTCGCCCTCGCCAACCTGCGCACCGCCCTCGCCGGGGTCGGCCTCGGCTTCGAGCACGTGGTCCGGCTCGGCTCGTACATCGTCGACCACGACCCGGAGAAGCTGGCCGTCCTCGGCAAGGCCCTGGCAGGGGCCTGGGGCGACCGGCTGCCCGCGCAGACGCTCAGCGGGGTCGCCTCGCTCGCCCTGCCGGGGATGCTCTTCGAGATCGATGCGGTCGCCGTCCGGCCGACGGTGGGGGCAGCGGGCTGACCCGCCCACACACAGGAGTCGGTGCCGGGGCCGTCGCTGCGGAACAGCACCCGCAGGAACGGGCCCGCGCCCTGCTGGAGAGCCTGGGCGGCGACGACCGGGCGCAGCGGGCCCCGGAATAGCTCGACGGCGTCGAGGCGGCGGTGTTCGCCCGGCACGGCCGAGGACGGGCGGCGGCAGGGCGGGCTGTCGGCAGCCCGCCCTGAGCAGGCTCGGCGGTTCACGCCCTCCGGCGTGCGTTGGGGGCAGGGCGCGCCGGGTCTCGTCCGCTTGCGGCCGGCGGGTCTACCAGATGCGCTTCGAGATCACCGCGTTGTCGGGGAACAGGCCGCTCCTGGCGCCGTTCCACCTGATCGTGATCGTCCACGAGGTGTTCCCCAGGGGTGTCGGGAACACCGCCGGTGTCGAGGCGGACGGGGCCGGGGAACCGGCCGGGCGGCGCCAGCCGTCGAAGGTGCGGCCGCCGTCGCTCGACGTGGTCTCCCACACGTATCCGTCGTTTCCGATGCAGGAGATCATGACGCGCTGCTGCTCGGCGTAGCCCGGCTGACCGGGGCCGACCACGGTGGACTGGTTCCCGAGCCGCGCCGCCCCCACGCCGCTGGCGCACTCGCCGCCGCCGTTCACCTCGGACAGGTCCAGGACCGCGCCGGTCGTGGGATCCGTCGTCTCGCGCCACACGTGGTGGTCGGTGCCCGTGAAGAAGCTGCGCAGCACCGATCGGTAGTACTCGGTGCCGTAGACGGCGATCTGGCTGTCGCCCTCGATGTCCGTGGCGTTGGTGCCGAGGAGCGCGTGCGAGTCCACCCGCCAGCCGCTGGAGGTCAGTGTTCCGTTGTAGTTCCTCAGGAAGGTGGTGTTGATGCGCCGGTAGGTGTTCGGTGCCTCGATCATGAGGTCCCGGGTGGCCGAGCTGATGGTGAGGATCGGGCTGCCGATCGCGTTGGCACCGGCGGGGAGCCGCACCCAGTCCGTCCAGAAGTTCAGGGACCCGTTGTTCGCCTGGCTGTACCAGATCTCCCCGTCCGTGCCTCGGATGACGACCATCGCGCGCCCCGGGGGGAACTCGACGATGCGCGGCGGCGAGGTGGTGCGGGAGGCGTTGTTTCCGCCGAGCGGGTGCCAGCTCCCGCCGTTGTAGCGGAACCAGATGTTGCTGTCCGTGCCCCGGGCGACGTCGTACGTGGCACCGTTGATCGTCACCGAGTACACCGCCGACAGCACCCGTGACTGATTTCCGTCGAGACTGATCCACTCCGTCTCCGCGGCCTGCGCCGGACCGGGTGTGCCGGCCAGTACCAGGACCACCCCGGCGAGCGCGGCCAGCATCGCGCGCCAGCCGCGGGCCATACGCTGACGAACCAAAGACACAACGATCTCCCTGCCGTTTACCTGCGACGTCCGGCGTTCCGTACGTGGCGTTCGCGTGATTCGTGTGAGGAGTCTCGTCCTTCGTGGTCACGGTGGTTGCCGCTGCGCGCACTGGCGGATGCCCGCCGGCGCACGGAGTCGCGCCGCCTGACGACGCGTCACGCGCGCCGTCTGACGAGGCGTCAGGCTCCGTCGTCCCGAGGACGTCACCCGGTGCCGGGGCCGCCTGCTCCAGTTGCCCGGCGAGCCGGAAGGGCAGGTCCTCGCGCCCGTACCCCGCGGCGAACTGGATGCCGATGGGGAGTCCGTTCGCGGGGTCGCTCTCCACCAGGACGAACTCCTCCCGGTCGACGCTAAGGACGAGGTCCAGCAGCGCGGCGCTGCACCGGGTGCCGCACGTTGTCCCGTCACCGGCCGTAGCGCGGCGTGCGGCCGGCTGCCCGTCCCCTGGGCTGGGGGAAGGCCACCGTCGCGGGGCCGGGGCCCGGGGCGGGGAGGACGCGGGGCCGGGGGCCGGGGGCGGGCGTTACATTGGGCGGGAAGGGGCTCCGATCCCCGACGAGGTGTGGCCGATGCACTCGATCATCGACTGGCTGGACGGCCTGTCCGGCCCGGTCGTGTACGCGGTCGTCGGTGCCATGGTCCTGGCCGAGGACGCCCTGTTCTTCAGCTTCTTCATCCCGGGCGAGACGGCCGCCGTCCTCGGCGGCTTCCTCGCCGACCAGGGCAGGGTCTCGGTCGGCTGGATGGTCCTGGTGGTGGTCTGCGCGGCCGTCCTCGGGGACTCCGCCGGCTACGAGATCGGCCGCCACCTCGGCCCGGCGCTCCTGCGCACCCGCCCGCTGCGGCGCCACCGCGAGCGGGTGGACAAGGCCCGCGAGCTGATCCGCCGGCGCGGGCCGGCCGCCGTCTTCTTCGGCCGGTTCGTCGCCTTCTTCCGTCCCCTGGTGCCGTCCCTGGCGGGTGTCTCCCGCATGGCGTACCGGCGTTTCCTGCTCTACAACGCCCTCGGCGGTGCGGCCTGGGGTGTCGGCTTCACCCTTCTGGGCTACTTCGCCGGAGCCGTCTACACCAGGGTGGAGGGCACCGTCGGGCGGGTCACGGCGGTGACGGTGGTTGTTCTGGTGGCCGTCGCGTTCCTC
Organism: Streptomyces rubellomurinus; assembly: GCF_000961885.1. Lineage (GTDB taxonomy): Bacteria > Actinomycetota > Actinomycetes > Streptomycetales > Streptomycetaceae > Kitasatospora > Kitasatospora rubellomurina. The sequence goes on along the minus strand of NZ_JZKH01000055.1, from coordinate 5,574 downwards.
GTGCGGTATCTGCGCCGGCGCCGCTCGCGCCGTCGTGCGGGGTCCGGCGACGACCGGCCGTCGCGGACCTGAGGACGTGGGGGCCTGGGGGCCTGGGGGCCTGGGGACCTGGGGGCCTGGGGACCTGGGGGCCCGGTGTCCGCGCCGGCGACGACGCCGTGGCCCCCCGAGCCCCCCGGCGCTCGCGCCGGGGGGCGGGGTGTTCAGGGGATGGCGGGGTGTTCGGGCCGGTAGACGGTCAGTGCGGCGGTGGCCTTGGACAGGCGCAGCCGGTCGGGGGCGGGGACGGCTTCGCCGTCGACGGCGAGGTGGCGGACCTCGTGGAGGTCGGTGAGGTCGAGGGCGGACAGGCGTGCCTCGCGGTAGACGCGGGAGGTGGCGAGGGTGCCGGTGAGGAAGGCGAACAGGAGGCGGGTGCGGGCGAAGGGGTGGCTGCCGTCGACGGCGCGGATGTCGAGCCGGCCGCCGTCCAGGCTGGTGCGGTGGGTGGGGGCGAAGCCGGGCGGGTCGTAGGTGCCGTTGCCGGCGAAGAGCATCCACAGGGTCCGGGGGACGCCGGAGACGGTCAGCCGTACGGGTTCGGCGCGGGCCAGGACGCGGACGAGGGCGACGGCGAGGGCGGGCCACTTGCCCAGGCGGTCCTCCAGGTGTTCGCGGGCCCGGACGAGTTCGGGGTAGATCCCGATGCTGAAGGTGTTGAGGAACACGTGCCGCTGCCCGTGGTCGCCGGTGGCCGAGGCGATGTCGACGGCGCGGGCGGTACCGGCTTTGACGGCGTCGGCGGTGGAGCGCAGGCTGTGGGTGCCCAGGTCGACGGCGAAGTGGTTCAGTGTGCCGCCGGGGAAGACCGCCAGCGGAAGGTGTTCCCGGACGGCGACGGTTGCGGCCAGGTTGACGCTGCCGTCTCCGCCGCAGATTCCCAGGGCCCCGCCGGACTGCTTAGCGAGGGCCGCGGCCCGTTCCAGCAGCGCGGCCAGGTCGTCGCCGTCCTCGCACAGCCGGATGTCGGCGTCGGGCAGTTCCCGGCGCAGTTCCTCCTCGACGGAGCGCCCGCGGCTGTCGGGGGCTGTGAGGGGGGTGGCGCCGGAGGCGCCGTTGACCACGATGTGCAGGCCGGCGCCGGTGGGCAGTGCGGGGGCCCGGACGGCGGGGGCGGCGGTGTCGGCCGGGTGGTCGCTGCGGCGGGGCCACCAGCGCAGGGTGAGCGCGGCCGTCCCCGCGCCGAGGGCGGCTCCGGCCAGGACGTCGCCGGGGTAGTGGACGCCGACGTAGACGCGTGAGGCCATCACCGCGGCGGCCACGGGAGCGGCGATGGCGCCCAGCAGCGGTGATTCGACGGCGAGGGCGGTGACGAAGGCCGCGGCGGAGGCCGAGTGCCCGGAGGGGAAGGAACTGGTGACGGGCTGTTTGAGCAGGCGCCGCACGACGGGCACGGGGTCGAGGGCGGGGCGGGGCCGGCGGGTGAGGCCCTTGGCGGCGATGTTGGCGAGGGCGGAGGCGAGCAGGAGGGAGCCGGTCGCGCGCAGGGCGGCCCGCCGTGCGGTGCGGTTGCCGGTGGCGCCCAGCAGTGCCGCGCCGCCCATCCACAGCTTCCCGTGGTCGGCGGCGCGGCTGAGGCGGGAGAGCCACGGGTCGGTGCCGCGCAGGCGGCGGGAGGCCACGGTGACGAACAGCCGGGCGTCGAGGTCGTTCAGGGCTTTCCTCATACGGGGGCGTTCCTCCTTCTCGTGCGGGAAGCGGACGGGAGGGCCGGGCATGCCCGGCCTTCCCGTGCGCCGGGGGTGCGTTGCGTCTCGGGTGCGGTGCCGTCCCCATTACCGGTACCAGAGACGTCGGCCGCCGGCATCGTCGCGGTGTGGATGGCGAACGTGGATGGCGAAGCCGAGGGGCTGCGGCGTGGGCGCGGCAGCCGACCGGGCGCTCGGGTCGGGTGCCGCCCCGCCCCGGGTGGCGAAGCCGGCGGGGGCCCGCCGCCCGGGGCGTTCGTCAGGCCGCGCGGGCGAGTGCCCGGGCGGGCTGCGTCTGCTCGTAGGCGTGGCCGACCCGTAGGAGGACGGGCTCGCCGAGGGGGCGGCCGAGCAGTTGCATGCCGATCGGCAGGCCCGCCGGGTCGTGGCCGACCGGGACGGTCAGGGCGGGCACCCCGGTGATGTTGGCGGGGGCGCAGAGGCGCACGTAGGCGTCGGAGACGCTCTCGACTGTGCCGTCGGGCCAGGTGAGCGTCTCCTCGCCGGCCCCGACCGCGGTCGTCGGGACGCTCGGGGCGGCGATCACGTCGACCTCCTCCAGCATCCGTGCCCACTGGGCGCGCATGAGTGTGCGGGAGCGTTGGGCGCGCAGGTAGTCCCCGGCGGTCATCAGTTCGCCGGCTTCCAGGAGGACGCGGACGTCGTCCCGGTACAGCTCGGGGACCGTGCGCAGGCTGCCCTCGTGGTAGGCGCCGGCCTCCGGCACCATCAGGCCCCACTGGGTGGCCTGGATGTAGCGGGTCATCGGGATGTCGACGTCGACGAGGCGTGCGCCCAGGGCTTCCAGCTGTCCGATGGCGTGCCGAACGGCGGCCTCCACCTGCGGGTGGACGTGGTCGAAGTAGTAGCTGCGCGGCAGGCCGATGCGCAGCCCCGTCAGGTCCGTGCCGGTACCGGGCCGGTAGTGCGTGGCGGGCTGGGGCAGCGAGGCGGGGTCGCGCGGATCGTGTCCGGCCAGCGCGGTCAGGACCAGGGCGGCGTCCTCGACGGTGCGGGTGATCGGACCGACGTGGTCGAGCGACCAGGACAGGGAGGTGACGCCGTGGCGGGGGACGAGGCCGTAGGTCGGTTTGAGGCCGACGACCCCGTTGAGCGCGGCGGGCACCCGGATCGACCCGCCGGTGTCGGTGCCCAGGGCGAAGGTCGCGGTGCCCGATGCGACGGCGACCGCGGAGCCGCCGCTGGAGCCGCCGGCGACCCGGTCGCGGGCCCAGGCGTTGCGGGTCTGCGGGGTGGTCAGGCCGAACGCGAACTCGTGGGTGTGGGTCTTGCCGAGCAGGATGGCGCCGGCTGCGTTCAGGCGCGTGGCGACGGTGCTGTCGGCTGTCGCGCGGTGGCCGGCGCGGACCCGGGAGCTGGCCGTGGTGGCCATCCCGCTGACGTCGATCAGGTCCTTGAGTGCCATCGGGATACCGTGCAGCGGTCCCCGGTAACGGCCGTGGGCCGCTTCGTGTTCGGCTTCGCGTGCGGCCCGGCGCGCCTGCTGGGCGGTGACCGTGACGTAGGCGCCGAGGTGCGGTTCCACCCGGTCGAGGCGGTCGAGGACGGAGTCGACCAGTTCGACGGGGGACAGTCGCCGGGCGCGGATCGCGTCGGCGGCGGCGGCGAGGGACAGCTCATGCGGCCGCATGGTGTTCCTCCTGTCCGGCGCGGTAGGCGGCGGCGGGCGGGACGTCCGCGAAGTCCAGCTCGCGCAGGACCGCGACGACGCTGTGGATGTGGTTGGCGACCGCGGCGACCGCGGCGTGGCGCTCGGCGGGCAGCACGAGTCCGGCGCGGGCGGCCCAGCGGGCGGCCTCCGGTGGTGTGAGTTCGGCGGTGGGCATGGAGGTTCTCCTTCTCGGTCGAGGGTGGAGTGGCGCAGGAGCCGAGGCCGTAAGGGCCGGGGGTCTGCTTGAGGTGGCCGCAGGCGCCGCGGCTGCTCGGCGGGCCCGCGGGGGGCGGCCGGGCGGCGCCGGTCGCGTGATCGGGCCGCGTGATCGGGCCGCGTGGTCAGGCCGCGGTGGGCGGCAGGTCGGTGCCCGGCTCGGCGAGCAGCCGGTAGTGGCCGTTCTCGCGGCGGACGGTGCCGGCCGTGGGCTGCGGGAAGTGGGTGCCCAGGAGGAGGGCGTCGGTGTCCGCCAGGGCTTCGAGCAGCCGGGCGCGGGTGCGCACGGCCTGGGCCGGGTCGGTGTCGACGCAGCTGTGCACGTGGGGGTGGGACAGCTGGACGGGGTGGTGGATGCTGTCGCCGGTGATCAGCGCCCGGCGGTGGCTGCCGCGCAGTTCCACGGCGACCTGCCCCGGGGTGTGGCCCGGGGCCGGGACCAGGAGGACGCCCGGCGCCACCTCGTGCCCCTGCTCGGGCACGGCCACGGGGTCGTACTGTCCGGCGTCGCGGACGGGGTGGACGGAGTCGCGGAACATCTGGGCGCGGGCTTCGTCCAGGTCGGTGCCGGCCCAGTGGTCCCACTCGGTGCGGCTGGTGAGGTAGCGGGCGTGGGGGAAGGTGGGGACCCAGTCCTCGCCGACGAGGCGGGTGTTCCAGCCGACGTGGTCGGTGTGCAGGTGTGTGGTGATCACCAGGTCCACGGATTCGGGAGGGAAGCCGGCCGCCGTCAGCCGCTGCGGGAAGTCGGTGTCCAGGGCGTTCCAGGCCGGGTTGGCGCGGTTCTTGCCGTTGCCGATGCCGGTGTCGACGAGGATCCGCAGACCGCCGGCCTCGACCGCGAAGCTGTGGCTCGCGAGCCGCGGGACGTCCGCGTCGGCGAAGTCGGGGCGCAGCCAGGCGGCCTCGTCCAGGACGTCCTTGGTGGCGGCCGGCAGCAGCCAGGGGCCGGTCTCCCGGGGCAGTTCGATCTCGTCGATGCGGCGCACGGTGATGTCGCCGAGGCTCCATCCCGTGGTCGTGGAGGGGGTGGCCGGGCGGGGCGTGGCGGTGCTCATCGGTGGGTCCTTTCGGCGGTGCGGGGCGGTGGCCGGTGCGGGGCGGTGGCCGGTGCGCAGCGGGGCGGTTTCGGGGCGGGGCGGCGGGGCCCGGTCAGGCGGTGCGCGGCTGCCGCGCGGTGCGGGCGAGGCCGGTCAGGGCCAGTAGGACGACGGTCGCGGCGTGGAGCGTGACGGCGGTCCACAGGCCGTACAGGTTGGTCAGCAGGCCGGCGAGGACCGCGGGGATGCTCATGGCCAGGTAGCTGAGGACGTAGTAGGCGGCGAGGGTGCCGGCGCGTTCGCCGGGGGCGGCCGGGGGCAGCAGCAGGCGCAGGGCTGCCTGGGTGACGGCGCCGAAGCCCGCGCCCGCCAGGGCGGTGCCGGCGAACAGCGCGGACAGGCTGTGCAGGTGGGGGGCGCTCAGGGTCAGCAGGGCTCCCGGGACCAGGAGCGCGGTGCCGGCGAGGCTCACGGTGCGGGCGGGCAGCGCCCGGGCGGTGTGGCCGGCGAGGCCGGCCGCGGCGGTCAGGGTGAAGAAGACCAGGCCGCCGGTGGCGGGGGCGGTGTGCGGGTCGATGAGTCGGGCGAGCGAGGGGCCGAGGGAGGAGTAGAAGCCGCCCAGGGCCCAGGCGGCGGCGATGCCGGGCGTGGCGAGGGCGAGGGCCGGCCGGGAGGCGGGGGCGACGGCGATCGCGGGGCGCAGCGAGCGCCATGCGCCGGGGTGGGGGCGGGCGGTCTCGGGGGTGAGCAGGACTGCGGCGGCCTGCGCGGTGAAGAGGAGGAGGAGCAGCAGGTAGACGGTGCGGGTGGGGGCGGGGGCGTACTGCACGAGGGCGGTGGCGGCCAGCACCCCGGCGGCCATGCCGACCGCGGGGGTGGTGCCGTTGGCGAGCGTGGCCCGGCCGGGGCGGTCGGGGTC
>NZ_JZKH01000054.1 GCF_000961885.1 Streptomyces rubellomurinus | reverse complement strand
ACTCGGCCAGACCGTCGTCATGGTCACCCACGACCCCGTCGCCGCCTCCTACGCCGACCGCGTCGTCTTCCTCGCCGACGGCCGCATCGTCGACGAACTGCTCAACCCCACCGCCGACACCGTCCTGGACCGCATGCGCCGCTTCGACGCCAAGGGCCGCACCAGCTGAGCCCGTTCGAAAGCCAGCCCGCAGCTTCCCGAACTACCCCCCAGGACTGACACTCCCCCATGTTCCGCACCGCACTGCGCAACGTCCTGGCCCACAAGGGCCGACTGCTGATGACGACGCTCGCCGTCATGCTCGGCACCGCCTTCGTGGCCGGCACGCTCGTCTTCTCCGACACCTTCGGCAACGCCCTCAGGACCCAGAACTCCAAGAGCTACACCGACATCGCCGTCACGGTCAGCGACAACGGGGCGGTCGGCCCCGGCTACGACCACGGCGCCCGGGCCGACGACGGCCCGCACCTCACCGAGGAGACCCGGACGAAGGTCGCCGCGCTGCCCGGCGCCGCCGAGGCGCGCGGCGTGGTCAGCGGCTTCGCCGGCATCGCCGACCGCAAGGGCGCGCTGATCGGCAACGGCTTCTCCACCACCGGCACCAACTACGTGCCGGGCGCGGACGGCACCGACCCGCGCTACCCGCTGGTCGAGGGCCGCGGCCCGAAGAACGCCGGCGAGATCGCGCTGGACACCCGGACCGCCGACAAGGGCGGCTTCAAGGTCGGCGACACCGTGCGGGTGGCCGTCAACGGTCCGGTGATGGAGCTCCGGCTCACCGGCACCCTGCACACCAACGACCCGCGCGTGCAGGCCGGCGGCTCGCTGGCCGCCTTCGACACCGCCACCGCCCAGCGGCTCTACCTGAGCCCGGGCCGGTTCGCCGAGCTGGACGTCAAGGCGAAGCCGGGGACCGACGACGCCGCACTGCTCGCCGCCGTCCGGCAGGCCGTCCCGCAGGGCGACAGCATCGAGGCCAGGACCGGCCGCGAGCTCGCCGCCGAGCAGGAGCGGATGATCGAGCAGGGCACCAAGTTCCTCACCACCTTCCTGCTGGGCTTCGCGGGCATCGCGCTGTTCGTCGGGATCTTCATCATCGCCAACACCTTCTCGATGCTGGTCGCCCAGCGCACCAGGGAGCTGGCCCTGCTGCGGGCGGTCGGCGCCACCCGCCGCCAGATCACCCGCTCGGTGCTGGTCGAGGCGCTGCTGGTCGGCCTGACGGCGTCGGTCGCCGGCCTGCTGGCCGGCATCGGGATCGCCATCGGGCTGAAGGCGGTGCTCAACGGCCCGATGGAGGCCAACCTGCCGGACGGCCCGCTGATCGTCGCCCCGGCCACCGTCGTCACCGCGATCGCGGTCGGCGTGCTGGTGACGGTGCTGGCCGCCTGGCTGCCCGCCCGCCGGGCCTCCCGGATCGCCCCGGTCGCGGCGATGAGCTCGGCCGAGCAGCCCGCCACCCAGAAGAGCCTGCTGGTCCGCAACACCATCGGCCTGCTGTGCTCGCTGGCCGGCGCGGGCGCGCTGGCGGCCGGCGTGGGCGGCAAGCAGGTCAAGCTGGTCGGCCTGGGCGCGGGCGCGCTGCTGATCGGCGTGTTCGTCCTCACCCCGCTGCTGTCGCGGCCGCTGATCGCCCTGATCGCCCCGCTGCTGCGCACCCTGTACGGGACGCCCGGCAAGCTGGCGAAGGAGAACGCGGTGCGCAACCCGCGCCGCACCGCCGCCACGGCCTCGGCGCTGACCATCGGCGTCACCCTGATCACCTCGCTGACGGTGATCGGAGCCTCGGTGAACCAGGCCCTGGACAAGGAGAACGCGAGCGACCTGAGGGCCGACTACACGGTCGCGATGAGCAACGGTTCGATGCTCTCCGCCGAGCTCGCCCCCGCGATCGCCAAGGCCCCGGGCGTCACCGCGACCAGCGTGGTGCGCGGCGTCCCGGTCAAGACGGCCGGCGCTGGCCAGGACAACGAGTGGCTGACCTCGGTCGACGGCGCGACCATCGACCGGGTGTACAAGCTCACCGTCAAGGAGGGCGCGGCCGACGCGCTCCAGCAGGGCAAGCTGCTGGTCGGCCCGTACGCCGTCGAGCACGACGGCTACCGGCTCGGCCAGACGCTGGCCGTCACCTACCCGGACGGCACCAGGGGCTCACTCACCGTCGGCGGCATCCTCGCCGAGAACAGCGCGCTGGGCAACGTCCTCGTCCCGGACGCCCTGGCCGGCCCGCACGCCACGCCCGGCAGCGGGGTGGACAAGGTCCTCGTCAAGGGCAGCGGCGGCGCGACCGCGGAGCTCAAGCAGGCCCTGCGCGACGCGACCGGCGGCAACCCGCTGATCTCCGTCAAGGGCGACGCGGACGTCAAGGCGGAGAGCCGCTCGATGGTCACCGGGCTCCTGAACATGATGTACGGGCTGCTCGGCATGTCCGTGGTCATCGCGGTGCTCGGCGTGGTGAACACCATGGCCATGTCGGTGTTCGAGCGCCGCCGGGAGATCGGCATGCTGCGGGCGATCGGCCTGGACCGGCTCGGCATCCGCCGGATGGTCCGGCTGGAGTCGCTGCTGATCGCGCTGTTCGGCGGTCTGGTCGGGGTCGGCCTCGGCATCCTGGTCGCCTGGGCGGGCCTGCGGACGCTCCGCGACTCCTTCAAGGGCCTCACCACCGTGGTGCCGCCGGTGCAGACCCTCGGCTTCCTGCTCGCGGCGGCCGCGATCGGCCTGCTGGCCGCGCTCTGGCCGGCCCGCCGGGCCTCCAGGCTCGACATCCTGGAGAGCATCAAGAGCGAGTAGCACCCGCGACGCCGCGAGGGAGCCCCGTACGGTCCCGACCGTACGGGGCTCCCGCGTCCCCGGAACCGTCCGGGGCAGCCGCCCCGAACACCACGACTAGGGCTGGAAGACCACTTCCGGATGGTCCGGCGAGGGGCCGTCCAGCAGCGGGCTGTGGATCCCCTTCAGCGTCTGGTCGAAGAACGCCGTCACGTACTCGCGGGTGATCACCACGCCGCGGGCCGGGGAGAGCGGCGGCGTCGGGAACCCGGCCTGCTCCTCGAGCAGGTCCACGTCGGTGAAGCTGGGGTGGTCGGCGCCGGTGACCGTCAGCCACCTCTTGTAGCCGCCGAGGGCGGCCCAGGCCTTCCCCCACGAGGTGTCGTGACTGCCGGGCGAGCTGTTCTCGGCCGCGCCCAGCATGAGGAACGGCCGGTTGATCCGGCCGGGCGCCGGGGCCGGGTGGAAGGTGCCGTCCATGTTCACTCCGGCCCGTACGCGCGGGTCGGCGATCATCGTGGTGGCGGCCGACGCTCCGCCGATGGAGTGTCCGGCCATGCCGATCTCGTGCTTGTCGATGAGGTGGGCCAGGGGCCACGCGGTGGTGCCGTGCGTCAACCGGTCGATCACGAAGGACACGTCCAGCGCGCGGCTGGCGGTGACCCTGTCCATGTCGAACTTCGGGTCGTCGCAGATCGCGCACGACGGCGTCCGGCCGTTGTCCAGCGTTTCGCCGCTGTCCTCGTAGGTCGGGCCGACGAGCGCGACGACGTAGCCGTGACTGGCCAGCTCGGTCGCGAGCGAGGTGAGCACCACGCGCGGGTCCCCGAACCCGGGTGAGAGGACCACCAGCGGATGCTTGCCGCGCTGCGGCCGCGCGCCGTCGAAGGCGTGCGTGGTGACGCCGGCAAGGTTCTGCGGAGTGATGCCGGTGCTCGCCGGTACCTTCGCTCGCTCGATGTGTCCGGCTGCCTCGGCGAGGGTCATGTACGGGGCCGGGGTCCCGGTCCCGGGGACGGCCGGGTAGAACATCGTGACGGTCAGTCGGCGGGGGCCGGACGACGGCACCCACGGGTCGGGGCGGTTCGCGTCGGTGAGGTGGATGACGTCCTCGCCGGCGGCGTAGGGGCCGGTCGGCGCGGGGAGCGTGCCCTGGAAGGACCGCGTGGGCGCGGTGGCCGCGGCCGAGGCCGACTGCGTGGTCGGCGGTGTGGTCGTGGCGGCGAACCCGGCGCCGGTTCCGGTGACGAGGGCGGCGAGCGTCAGGGCCGCGACAGCGCTGATACGGCGATTGCGTTTCATGGGACAGACGCTAGATTCCGCGGCGCCGGATCGAGTCGGCCCGCGGAGGTAAACGTTCCGACGCCGTTCGTACTCCCGGCGAGGTACCGGCGTCACCCACCGGGATGACGTCGACCGGACACGACCGCGCCCCGCCCGGCGGGTGCCGGGCGGGGCGCGGTGGTGAAGTGCCGTGTCAGGCGGCGGACTTGACTGCCGGAGTCTTGGCCGGCTTCGCCTTGCCGCCGCCGAGGACGTTGAAGAAGACGGCCAGCGTCGGCACCAGGTAGAGCAGCCAGACCACCAGCTGCAGCACGGTCGGGTCCGGCTGGAAGTTGAACACGCCCTTCAGCAGGGTGCCGTACCAGCTGTCCTTGGGGATGGTGCTGGAGATGTCGAAGGCGAGCTCGTGCAGGCCCGGCAGCCAGCCGGCCTCCTGCAGGTCGTGCACGCCGTAGGCGAGCACGCCGGCGGCCACGACGACCAGCATCGCGCCGGTCCAGGTGAAGAACTTCGCCAGGTTGATCTTCAGCGCGCCGCGGTAGAACAGCCAGCCGAGCACCACCGAGGTGAGCAGGCCGAGCGCGGCGCCGACCAGCGGGTTCCAGCCGTCCTCCGTCGCCTGCACGGCCGTCCAGATGAACAGCGCCGTCTCCAGGCCCTCGCGGCCGACCGCCAGGAAGGCGGTGACCACCAGCGCCGTCGTGCCCATCGCGATCGCCGCGTCCAGCTTGCCGTGCAGCTCGGTCTTCAGGTGCCGCGCGGTGCGGCGCATCCAGAACACCATCCAGGTCACCAGGCCGACCGAGATGATCGACAGCGAGCCGCCGAGCGCCTCCTGGGCCTCGAAGGTGAGCTGCGAGGAGCCGAACTGCAGCACGGCCCCGAAGGCCATGCTCAGCACCACGGCCGTCAGCACGCCGGTCCACACCGGCGGCAGCTTGTCCCGGCGGCCGGTCTTGACCAGGTAGGCGATCAGGATGCAGACGACCAGGCTGGCTTCGAGGCCTTCGCGCAGGCCGATCAGGTAGTTGCCGAACACGCGGGCTCCTGGAGGGGGTTGAGGTACGTGGGGGACGGGGGGTCAGCCGAACAGGGCCTGGCCCCACCACTCCCCCGGCTTGCGCACGCCCGCCGGGCAGGCGAAGTGGGCGGAGCCGACGTGCTGGATGTACTCGTTGAGCTTGTCGCTGCCCGCGAGCCGCTGCTGCAGCGGCACGAAGGCCTTGCGGCTGTCGCGCTGGTAGGCGAGGAAGAACAGGCCGGCGTCGAGGCGGCCGAGGCCGTCCGTGCCGTCGGTGAAGGAGAAGCCGCGGCGCAGGATCATCAGGCCGCCGTTGGCGTCCGGGTGCGCGAGGGCGACGTGCGAGTCGGCGGGCATCGCCTTCAGGTCGGGCGCGTCGTGCTCCTTGGCCTTGCCGTACGGGGCACCCTCGCCCTTGGTGCGGCCGAAGACGTCCTCCTGCTCCTTGAGCGAGGTGCGGTCCCAGGTCTCGATGTGCATCCGGATGCGCCGGGCGACGAGGTAGGAGCCGCCGGTCATCCAGTCGGCGCCGTCGCCGGGGGCGGCCCAGACGTGCTCGGCCAGCTTGTCGGTGTCGGTGCCCGCGATGTTGTGGGTGCCGTCCTTGAAGCCGAGCAGGTTGCGCGGGGTCTGCGCGTCCGGGGTGGTGGAGGAGGTCTTGCCGAAGCCGAGCTGCGACCAGCGGATGCTGACGGTGCCCATGCCGATCCGGGCCAGGTTGCGGATCGCGTGCACGGCGACCTGCGGGTCGTCGGCGCAGGCCTGGACGCAGATGTCGCCGCCGCTGCGCAGCGGGTCGAGCTTGTCGCCCTTGAAGCCCGGCAGGTCGATCAGCGCCTCGGGCCGCTTGGCCTTGAGGCCGAAGCGGTCGACGCCGTCCTTCTCGAACAGGGTGGGCCCGAAGCCGATGGTGAGGGTGAGCCGGGAGGCGGGCAGGCCGAGCGCCTCGCCGGTGTCGTCCGGCGGCGCCTCGGGCAGGCCGGTGGCGGCGCCGGTGCCGACCTCGCGGCCGCCGGTCATCGCGGCGGCGGCCTTCGTCCACTCCTTGAGCATCTTGACCAGGGAGTCCCGGGTGGCGCGCTCGGAGACGTCGAAGGCGGCGAAGTGCAGGCGGTCCTGGACGGGCGTGGCGATGCCGGCCTGGTGCTCGCCGTAGAACGGCACCTCGGCGGCGGGCTGCGCGGCCGCGGCGGGGGCCGGGTCGTCGTCCTGCCGGGTGGCGGCGGCCACCGAGCCGACCGCGGCGGCGCCGAGCGCGACGCCCGCGCCGGCCCAGCCGATCACCGCGCGACGGCTGACGGCGCTGCGGGGTGCGGTCGTGGCGGTGGCGGTGGCGGTGGCGTCGGTGCCGGCCGGCGTCTCGTTCTGCTGCTGGTTCTCGGCGTCCATCGGCGGCCGGGCCCTTCTCGTTCTCGCTGAACTGCTGTGCTGGACTGCTGTGCTGAACTGCTCGGTGCTGGTTCACCGGGGCCGAGCGGCCCCGGTGCGGGTGAACCGCTGCCGCTGGTCGGCTACTTCACGACCACGGCGGCGGCCAGCTTCGACAGCGGCTCGCCCAGCGAGTTGACCGCGTCGGAGAAGGCCTTGCGCTCGGCCTCGGTGACCTTGTCGTAGGACGTGAAGGTGCCGTCCGCCTGCTTGTACTTGGCGAGCAGGGCGTTGATGGCGGTGAACTCGGAGTCCAGGGTCTTGGACAGCTCCGGGTCCTTCTCGGCGGCGACCGGCTTCAGCAGCTCGTAGGCCTTCTGCGCGCCCTCGACGTTGGCCTGGAAGTCGGCCAGGTCGGTGTGGCTGTAGCGGTCCTCCTCGCCGGTGATCTTGTTGGTGGCGACCTCGTCCAGCAGTTCCTTGGCGCCGTTGGCCATGCTGGTGGCGGTGATCTCGGCGGAGGGGATCTTCTTCTGCCAGTCCTTCAGGTCGGCGACCAGCTGGTCGGCGAGGGTCTTCTCCTCGTCGCCGATCTTCGCGTCGGCCCAGAGCGCCTTCTCCAGCCGGTGCCAGCCGGTCCACTTCTGGCCCTGCTCGACCTTGTCCTCGCGGGTGTCGGTCTTCGGGTCGACGTCGCCGAAGCTCTCGGCGACCGGCTCGGTGCGCTCCCAGCCGGTGCGCGAGGGCGCGTACAGCGACTTGGCCTTCTCCAGGTCGCCGGCCTTGATCGCGCCCGCGAAGGCCTCGACGGCCGGGATGGTGGCGTCCGCCTGCTCCTGCGCGTACTTCCGGTAGGCGTCGACGGCGCCGGCCAGCCGCGGGTCGGCCGGGGCGGCGCTGCCGCTCGCGCCGGTGACGGTGATCTTCTGGCGGATGCCGTCGCCGACCATGCCGGGCTTGCAGGCGATCTCGTACGAGCCGGCCTTGATCTCGGCGTTGATGCTGGCCTTGGTGCCGGGGCCGATGTTCTCGCGCTCGGTGACGATCTTGTCGCCCTCGCCGTAGACGTAGACCTCGGTCGTCTTGGAGCCCTTGTTGCTGATGTCCAGCACGACGTGCCCGGCCGGGAAGGTCGTCTTCGAGACCTCGCAGGCGCTGTCGGTGGCGTTCACCTTGACCGCGTCCGCGTCGCCGGCCTTGTCGTCCTTCTTGGCGGCGCAGCCGGCCAGGGCGGCGGTGGCCACGGCGAGGGTGAGCAGCGCGGCTGCGGTGGAACGGCGGCGGGCGGACATACGGGCTCCAACGGAAAAGGGCATGGGGGTGCCAAGGCGGGGTAAAGCACCGGCCGGAACCGGAGCCTCCTCATTAGCTAAGGCATACCTTACGTAGGAATGCTTTACCTTCCACACCCACCCCCCTGACCGTTACCGTTCCGGTGCCCGGCGGGCGGCGGCCCGGGCCGTCCAGCGGCCCTCGTGGCGGGTGATCCGGATCGGGTGGCCGAAGGTCTCGCTGATCAGCTCCGTGGTCATCACCCGCTCCACCGGCCCGGCGGCCACGCGCTCCCCGCCGCGCAGCAGCAGGGCGTGGGTGGTGCTCTCCGGCAGCTCCTCCAGGTGGTGGGTGACCAGCACGCTGGCCAGCTCCGGGTGCTGGTGGCGCAGCAGGTCGAGGCTGTCCAGCAGCAGTTCGCGGGCGGTCAGGTCGAGGCCGGTGGCGGGCTCGTCGAGCAGCAGCAGGCGGGGGCTGGGCATCAGCGCGCGGGCGATCAGGGCCCGGCCGCGCTCGCCCTGGGAGAGGGTGGTCCACGGGGCATCGGCGAGCGCGGTCATGCCGAGGGTGGCGATCAGCAGCTCGGCCCGGTCGACCGTCTCGGGGGCGGGCTTGCGGTACAGGTCGGGCTCGATGGTGCCGGCGTGGCCGGTGAGCACCACCTCGCGCACGCTCAGCGGGGAGCGCAGCGGGTGGCGGGGGTCGACGTGGCCGAGGTGGGCGCGCAGCTCGCGGACGTCGACCCGGCCGAGCCGGCGGCCGAGCACGTCGACCTCGCCGCGGGTGGGGTGGGAGACGGCGCCGAGCAGGGCGAGCAGGGTGGACTTCCCGGCGCCGTTCGGGCCGAGCAGCGCCCAGTGCTCGCCGGGGCGGATGGTCAGGTCGATGCCGCGCAGCAGGTACCGGCCGTCGCGCACGACGTCCACGCCGCGGGTGCGCAGCAGCGGGGCGTCGGGGTCGGGGTCGGGGCCGGGCGGGCGCGTGGGCGGGTGTTCGATCGTCACGGCGACAGCCTAGGGGGGCGGTTGACGTCCGGTCATTTTGATTTGAACAGGACACAACTTGGCAAAGATATGACCTTCCCTCTAGCTGACCATGACCGGCCGCCGTCAATCTCGGTCCAGCTCTTTTCCCTGCCCCTACCCCCACAGGAGCCGGAGTGTTCCCCAACACCTCCTCCCGTCGTGCCCTCGCAGCGGGCGCGATAGCCGTCGTCGCGGCCCTGACCGCCGTGACCGTCCCCGCCACCACCGCCTCGGCCGCCCCCGGCATGCGCGAGGCCGCGATCGCCCAGGCCCGCGCCAACGTCGCCCGGAACTCCGGGGTGTTCGGCTTCGGCGCCGGCCAGGACCTCGTCCTCAAGGACGTCGTGCTCGACCAGGACGGCAGCTCGCACGTCCGCTTCGACCGCACCTACCAGGGCCTGCCGGTCGTCGGCGGCGACCTGGTCGTCCACCAGGACGCCCGCGGCAGACTGAAGGACTCCTCCCGCGCCGCCGCCCACGACGCCGCCGTCAAGTCCACCGTCCCCAAGGTGCCCGCGCAGTCCGGCGCCGCCAACGCGCTCTCCGCCGCACCCGGCGTCAAGGACGCCACCAGCACCCCCGAACTGGTCGTCTGGGCCGCCGACGGCACCCCGCGCCTGGCCTGGCGCACCACCGTCGAGGGCACCGGCGAACACGGCCAGCCGGCCGGGCGGATCGTCGTCACCGACGCCGCCACCGGCGAGCAGATCGAGGCCTACGACGCCGAGCACGAGGCCTCCGGCACCGGCAACTCCGAGTACACCGGCACCGTGACCATCGACACCACCGCCCAGTCGGGCGGCGGCTACACCCTCACGGACCCGGTCCGCGGCCACGTCACCAAGGACGCCAAGAACCTCAGCTCCAGCTCGATCAGCGCCGGCTCCGGCGTCGCCTTCACCAGCGCCACCAACGTCTGGGGCGACGGGAAGAAGTTCTCCACCGACCGCTCCACCGCGGCCGTCGACGCCCACGCCAACACCGCCTGGACGTACGACTACTACAAGAACGTGCACGGCCGCAGCGGCATCAAGAACGACGGCCGGGGCGCCACCGTGTTCGTCCACGTGGGCACCAACTGGGACAACGCCCAGTGGTCCGACAGCTGCTTCTGCATGATGACCGGCGACGGCAACGGCACCACCGACCCGGAGCAGGTCGACCTCGACACCATGGGCCACGAGATGACCCACGGCGTCACCAGCGCCACCGCCAACCTGCGCTACAGCGGCGAGTCCGGCGGCCTCAACGAGTCCACCAGCGACATCTTCGGCACCATGGTGGAGTGGTACGCCAACAACAGCCTCGACACCGGCGACTACCTGTTCAGCGACCAGTCCACCCCGCCGTGGCTGCGCCGCTTCGACAAGCCCTCGCTGGACGGCAAGTCGGCGGACTGCTGGAGCAGTTCGGTCGGCAAGCTCAACGTGCACTACTCCTCGGGCGTCGGCAACCACTGGTTCTACCTGGCCAGCGAGGGCAGCGGCAGCAAGACCGTCAACGGCGTCCCGTACAACAGCCCGACCTGCAACGGCTCCACGGTCACCGGCATCGGCAACCAGAAGGTCGCCAAGATCTGGTACCGCGCGCTGACCGTCTACATGACCTCCACGACGAACTACAAGGGCGCCCGCGCCGCCTCCCTCAACGCCGCCCGCGACCTGTACGGCGCCGGCAGCACCGAGTACAACGCGATCGCGGCGGCCTGGAGCGGGGTCAACGTCAACTAGCCTCCTGTGGCTAGGAGTTGAACCCGACGTGGACGTGGTCGTGGTGGGTGTCGTCGGTGAAGAACTGGTTGCCGGCCCCCGCGATCGCCACCGGCCCGCCCACGTTGTACGAGCCAGCGGCGGCCGCGTCCCGCATGAAGGACTCGACCAGCTGCCGGGGCGTCGCCGGATCCACCACGGCCCGGCCGTCGATCCGCCACACGTCGAAGGCCCGGCCCAGCGGATGGTCGCTGGGCCGGGTCGTCCCGAACACGTCCACGGGGTGGCCGGTCCGCACCACGCTCACCGACAGCGTGTACGGGCCGGCCAGCCGCAGCATCGCCTCCAGCACGCTGTCGTGGACGTTGCCGCTGCGCAGGTCGGCCGCCGCCTCGGGCGGCAGCTCGATCCGCGGCTCGGCCAGCACCCGGGCCACCGCCGGGGCGGGCGGGGCGACGGCCGGGCCGGGATCGCCCGGGCGCAGGTCGGTGACCGTCCAGCGCGGCTCGGCCCGGCTCAGCCGGACGTCCACCGTGGTGCCGCCCTCGGCCACCGAACCGTCCGCCTGCCGGCGCCACTGGCGGCACACCACCAGCACGCTGGCCGAGTCGGCGAGCAGCCCGCCGTACTGGGCGTCGATCACCTCCAGGCTCGCCTCCGGCGCGGCCGGGGCCAACGGGCCCGCCCGGTCCGCCAGGGCGGGCGGCAGGCCCAGCGCCGCCACCCGGGCCCGCGCCGCCCCGGCACCCTGCCCGCCGGTCGGCCACCCGCCGAGGGCGGCCACCAGCTCGACGGCGCGGCGCTTCACGTCCGGCTGCAGCTCGCCCGGGCCGGGCTGCCACAGCGGCGGGTTCGGCAGCGGCGGGTTCGGCAGCGGCGGGTTCGGCGGCGCGGACGGGCTCCCGGCGGGGCTGCCGGACGGGCTCCCGGCGGGACTGCTGGACGGACTCCCGGACGGGCTCCCGGACGGCGCCGGGGTCACGGCGCCCGGCGAACCGGTGGACGCCGGGCCGGCCGAGGCCGTCGCACCGCCCGCCCGCCGGGCGGCCCCGCTCCCGCACCCCGCCACGCCCAGCAGCACCGCCGCCGCCCCGACCCGCAACACCTCGCGCCGGCCCGCAGCGCCGTCTCGGCTCACCATGCGGTCAGTATCCGACCGGCCGGCCGCGACGGCTGCCGCGCCGAGCCCGGATGGCGGATCGGCCCGGAGGGCGCCGAGCCCCCCCTCACGCCACCCCGAAGCCGTCCGCCACCAGCCGCGTCGCCCAGCGCTGGAGCGCGGGCAGCACGGGCGGGTGGGTGAGGCCGACGGTGGCGGCCAGGCGCTCGGCGGAGGCCGTGTCGTACTGCTCCTCCGACAGGAACGCGAAGCTCTTCGGCGCGCTCCCGGTCAGCACTCGCGGGAGCCTGCGCACCAGGGCGGGCGGGACGGTGGCCCGGGGCGGGCGCACATCGAGGTGGGCGGCGAGCATCCCGATCAGGTCGGGGAGGAACGGGGTACTGGGGTCGAGCACGGTGTGCACCTGGACCGGCTCCCGGTCGAACTCGGGGACGGCGGCGAGGAACCGGGCCAGGTGGTCGACCGTCACGACCGGCACGAAGGTCCGCTTGCTGCTGGGCAGCAGCGCCAGCCGCCCGGTGTGCAGGTGCCGGACCATCTCGGCGAGGCCGATGTGCTGCCCGGCCTCGCCGGTGCGCGAGTGCCCGATGACGCTGGCCGGGTTGACGGTGGTGAGCGGCACCCCGAGCCCGGGGGCGGTGACCCGGACGGCGGCGTCGGCGAGCCGCTTGGAGGCCAGGTACCCGTCGAGGCCGCGGTACAGCGCCTCGACGGCCGGCTGGTCGAGCGGGTAGCGCGGCTGCGGGTCGTTGCCGGTGCGGTACCCGGACACGTGGACCATCCGCCGCAGCATCGGCCGGCCCGCCGCCCACTGCAGGACGTTCAGCGCGCCGTACAGGTTGACGGGCTCGGCCTCGGCGCGGGTGAGGCCGAAGCGGTAGCGGGCGGCGAGGTTGTACACGTCCCTGACCTCCCCGAGCCGGGCGTCGTCCGCGGGCGAGAGGCCGAGGACGGGCCGGGTGAGGTCGGCGGGGACGGTGGTGAGTTCGGCGCTGTCGGCGCCGTGGTCGCGCAGCCATCTGCGCAGCCAGGCGGCGGCTCCGACGCCGCGGACGGCGGCGGCCACCGGCACGCCCTGGGTGAGGAGTTCGAGGGCCAGCCAGCGTCCGAGGAAGCCGGTGGAGCCGAGGATCAGCACTCGGGGCGGCAGGGTGGGTGACATGACGGACACTCCGTAATCTGGATACCGGTCTGCGACAACTCTGGTCTGGCGCGCGGAGGTTACCGGCTGCTGACGGGCATGCGGAAGAGCCGCCCCCGCCCCGGGCCTCGGGGACCGGGAGCGGGGGCGGCCAGGGCGCGCCGATCAGCCGCAGGGCGGCCGGGCCCGGGTATCCGCCCCCTTGGATCCCATGCGGGAAACCATAGACCGGTCGACATATTCCTGTCGCCGGATCAACAACACCGCCCAGCGGAGGAGTTCGGCGCCGTCAGACCTTGAGCGCGGGCGGGAACCCGGTCCAGCACAGCTCCTCGGGCAGATGGCGCAGGTCGTTGTAGAGCAGCACGGACGGCGGCCGGCCGGGCGCGTAGCGCAGCACGGTGAGCGCGGTGTTGCCCGGGTTGAGGCCGAGCCAGCGCCACGCCGGGGCGTCCATGGCCTGCCGGACCAGCCAGCCGATCAGGAAGGCGTGGGTGACGACCAGTTCGTGCCGTTCCGCGCCGCCCGCCACCGGCCCGGTGAACCGCTCGACGGCCTGCCGGGCGAGCTCCCGGCCCTGGTCGCGTTCCTCCGCCGAGGTGCTGGACAGGAAGTCGAGCAGGAACTCCGCGCTGTCGTCCGGAAGTTCGCCCCGCTCGGGTACGTGCGGGACGTAGTCGCCGGCCTCGGCGCAGGCCGCCGCCCGGACGCCGCCGAGCTGTTCGGCGACGAGCCGGGCGGTTTCCGCGGCGCGCGGCAGCGGCCCGTGGTGGACGGCGGTGATCGGCCGCTCGGCGAGGCGGCGTCCGAGCAGGACGGCCTGCCGGCGCCCGATGTCGGTGAGTTCGCCGTCCGGGGTCGCCTCGCCGTGCCGGGCCAGGTAGAGGTAGCGGGTGGCGGTGTCGCTCATGCGGGTCCTTGCTGCAGGTGGGGCGGTGGGGGTCGTTCCCGGAGCGACGCGGCCGGACCGCCGCCCGGTTCCGTCCCCCTGCCGCTACCCGGCCCGTTCGAGGAGCAGCAGCGACCAGTGCACGTCCGTCCGCCCGTGCAGGTCGGCCCGTTCGGCGCGGTGGCGCAGCCGCAGGCCGCGGGCGGCGGCGAGGTCGACGGCCTCCTCGGCGCCGGCGTCGTACATCCGGCGGTCGGCGGGGACGGGCCCGTGGCGCAGCGTGAGGGAGAGCCGGCCGCCGGGGGCGAGCAGGGCGGCGAGCGCGTCCATCGCGGCCGGGCGTTCCTCGGGGGCGAGGTGCATCCAGACGGCGGTGAGCAGGACGAGGTCGTAGCGTGCGGTCTCGGCGCGGAGCAGCGGCAGCTCGGGCAGCGCGTCCGGGACCCAGCGGATGCCGGCGCCGGCGTGCAACCGTTCGCCGATGGCGCGGAGTTCGGGGGTCGGTTCGGCGGCGGTCACCCGGTGCCCGAGGCGGGCGAGCGCGGCGGCGTCGCGCCCGGTGCCGGCGCCGACGTCGAGGACGGCGGCGGGCGGCGCCGGGTAGTGCGGCCGCAGCTCGCGGTGGACGTCGGCGAAGTCGACGGCCTCGTACTGTTCGGCGAGCCGCGCGGCCGCCGGGCCGTAACCGGTCGTGCCCGCAGGCCGGTTCATGATCGTGCTCCCCCGCTGTTGCCCTGGACGGCCCGTTCGGCGTCGCCGACGAGTACGGCGTCGCCCGCCGCGGCCGCGTCGGCGAAGAAGTCCCGCAGGTCGCGCAGGTCGGCGACGATGCGGGCGGCCCACGCCTCGGACCACGGCGTGGGGAAGCCCTGGGTGGCGACGGTGCGGGCGAGCACGGCGGCCTGCTGACGGACGAGTTCACCGAGCGCGGAGCCGCGCAGGAACGCGGCCGCGGCCGCGACCTGTTCGGGCCGCAGGACCAGCGGCACGCCCGCCGCGGCGCCGTCCGGGCCGTCCGGGCCGGGCGGACCGGGCGGGCCGGGCGGGCCGCCGTAGACGGGCAGCCGGGCGGCCGGGTCCGGGTGCAACCCGTTCTCGGTGAGCGCGAGCTCCATCAGCAGGGCGGTGCGGCGCACGCCGAGGGCGAGCCCGGCGGCGGCCAGCCGGTCGTACCGGACGTCGCGGTGCCGGGGCACCAGCTCGCCGAGCTCCTGCGGCGAGCAGCCGTCCACCGCCCGCCCGGGCAGGCGGCGCCAGAAGTGATCCACACTCACCCGGACAGCGTAACGAACGGCGGGTCAGGCCTCGCCGGGGTGCCAGGTGGGCCACTCCCAGGGGTGGTCGGCCCAGTGGACCCGGACCGGGTCGTGCGGGTCGAGGTCGGGGAAGAGCTGGTGGCAGCGGGGCTCGAACTCCTCGGGGCCCAGCGGCTCCCAGCCCTGCCCTTCGAAGTGGACCAGCCGGTAGCGGCTGTCGGTGCCGAATTCGGCCACCTCAACCAGGTGCGCGGACGTGCTGTCGTTTCCCATGCCCCCCAGCATGTGGTCCGGCGGCAACCCGCGCCCGTCCAGACCCCTCTTCCGGGTCATGTCCCCGCGTCCGCGCGCTCGTTGAGCACGGAAAGGTACGGCGGGGGCTCGGCGGCTGGAGGACGAGGACATGACGAGGACCAGGACGTGACCGGGCGGCCCTCCGAGGCGCAGCCGTGGCAGTGGCCGCCGAACGCCTGGCAGCCGCCCCCGGTGCCCGCCCCGCCCCCGCCGGGCGCGCCGCCCGCCGCCCCGGCGCCCTCGCCCGGGCCGCGTCGCTCGCCCCGGGCCCGGACGGCCTGGGTGCTGGCGGCGGTCGGCACGGGCGCGGTGCTGGCGGCCGTCCTGGCGACCTGCGGCGGGCCGGGCGCGGGCGACGACCCCCGGCTGGTGGCCCTGCCCTCCGGCCCGGCCACCCCTTCGGCCGGGCCGCCGCCCGGCCCGCCCGCGCCCTCCCCGCTGCCGGCGCCCACCCCGGAGGCCGGCCTGGGCACGACCGTCGAGCCCGAACCCTCGGCCGCCGACGCACAGCACCCCACGAGCGCCCCCCGCCCGAAGCCGAGCCACCCCGTGCGCGCCACCGCCTCCCCCCACGCCGCCGCGCCCCCGGGCACCGCCCCGACACCGCCGTCCCTGGGCCCGGGCAACGTCTGCGACCAGGCCGAACGCACCGCCCGCTGGGCCCCCGGCTCCGAACAGGCCCGCCTGTGCCGCAGCGTCTACGGCTGACGCACGCACGACCCGGCGGCCCCGTTGTGGCCGGGGGCGGGGCCGTGGCTAT
This sequence comes from Streptomyces rubellomurinus, assembly GCF_000961885.1. Classification (GTDB taxonomy): domain Bacteria; phylum Actinomycetota; class Actinomycetes; order Streptomycetales; family Streptomycetaceae; genus Kitasatospora; species Kitasatospora rubellomurina. The sequence continues at coordinate 36,529 of NZ_JZKH01000054.1, read as the reverse complement.
CCGTGCAGGTTGGCGAGCATGCTCAGGGCGTAGTCCAGCTGGGTGCCCTCGGCGACGTGGTCCTTGTTGGTGGTGATGTCGACGGCGCCGTTGGCGTAGATCTTGACGACGATCATGGTCTCCTCTGCGGTGAGGACCCGGCTCTTGGGCCCCACCACGGTCGGGCCGCGGGTGCCGAGCACGTCGAGTTCGAGGGTCGGGGGTGCGGCCGCACCGGGCGGCACCGGGAAGGGGACGGTGACCAACTGGTTGTCGGGTGCCGCGAAGGCGAGCGTGAGGGGGCCCGCCAGTACCGGATGGTTGTACGCCATCCGCAGCGTCACGACGTCGGTCGGGCCCTGGGCCGCCTGGACCTGGTTCTGTGCGTCGAGGAACAGGGCCAGCAGGCTGAACTCGACCAGCCAGGAGTCGGGTTTGATCCACAGGTTCCAGTCCGCCTTCGCGAAGTCGAGGGTGCCCTTCTGGGGGATCAGCGGCCAGCCGGCCTGGGTGAAGCGGACCGACGCGTCGTAGCCGACCGTCACGGTCTCGATGTGCTGGGCCGTCACGGGAACCGGTGTCTGCCCGCCCTCCTTGGTGAAGGTGAGCGACGCCGGTGGGGCGCCCTGGCTGGGCAGCAGGTCGACGGTGACGCTGTCGACGAGCTGGTTCGGGGTGACGATCACCTGGCTCACCACGGTGACCTGCGGGTCGACGGTGGTGACGTCGCCGGGGCCGGCGCCGGCCAGCAGTGTCCCCAGGGCGCAGGCGAGCGTGCTGTCCTGGGCGACGACGGTGTCGCCGAGCTTGGCGGCGTACTTGGCCTTGAGGGTGCACGCCCCGACGATCCGGCTGCCGCTGCTGCTGTTGAGGAGCGAGGACCAGCCCAGCGCGCCGGTCTCGGAGAGCGGCACGGAGAACACGACCGTCCCGGCGTCGCGAGCCGTCGCGACGGTGACCGGGCCGGCCAGGTCGGTCGCCGGGATGTCCAGCAGGCCGTCCAGCGCCTGCAGGCTCAGCGGCGCGTACTGCCAGCTGCCCGCGCCGGCGTAGCCGCCGCCGATCAGTGCCGTGGCCCAGCCCGCGCGGAGCGCCGGGAGTCGGGTGGGGTCGTCGTCCGCGTACGCGCTCACGGTGACCACGGCATTGCCGCCGGTGATCTTGGTGGTGGTTCCCCCGGCGGCCGGGACGTCGGCCCGGTCGACCACCAGCGAGACCGTGCGCAGTCGGGGGGCGGCGAGGCTGAAGTAGGCCTGGCTGTGCGCCTGGTCCGGCCACAGGACGAAGTCGCCGACGGCGACGGGCGCGCCGAGCGTCGGTACCGGCACGGGCAGCACCTGGGCCGGGCCGTGCCAGACCGGGCGCAGCACGACCGGGCTCCGGTGCGGCGGTGACACGGGGAAGTGCCGCAGCTGGGGCGGGCGGTCGTCCAGGGTGCTGAAGTCCTGGGCGTCGTTCTGGATGTCGTCCGCGAGCAGGACGGTTCTCGCCACCCGGACGTCCTCCACGGCGGGGGCGCCGCCGGCCGGGGGCTGGGCGACGGCGGAGCCCGGCCGGATCCCGTCCAGTCCCCGGACCACGGCGACGAGGTCGGATCCGCGCACGGCGAAGATGAGGTGACGATCCGTCAGGTCGAGGTCGGCGATCCTGCGGCGCAGTGCCGGGTCCGGCACGGCGATCCGCCGCCGCCGGGGGCCGCGGCAGAGCGTGAGCGCGCTGACGCCGTCGGCGCCGCGGGCGACGTCGACGACCTCGGTGGCGGCCGTGGTGATCACCGGAGCGGGCGGCAGCGAGGCGCGCCAGACCGAGCGCGGTTCCAGCTCCACGACGCCGGTGCGCACCTTCCGGGAGAACCGGTGCCCGGTCGCGACGGCCCCGGAGGCCGTGCCGATCAGGTCGATCACCCTGGCGCCCCGGCCGACCTGCTGCGTGCGGACGACCGTGCCGAGCGATCGGACCAGGACCTCCTTGGGTGCCTCCTGGACCGGGCCGCGCTGGTCGAGCCGACTGGTGGTGGAGACGAGATCGATGCCTCGGTCGGTCTCCAGGCCCCGGACCTGCCCGGTCGCGCCCGCGACGCGCGGCGGCTCGAAGTGGAGCCGTCCGAGCCGCCCCGAACTCCCGCCGTGCACCGCGACCAGCGGCCCCGCCCCGGTGTCCGTGCGGGTCGCCCCGGGAGCGAACCGGCTGCGGGCGTAGACGTCGACGACCGGAGGGGGGCTGCCCGCCGGGAAGGTGACCGAGAGCGTCCAGGGACCGGCCCTGCCCGGCAGGACGGGTGTCCGCACCTCGACCAGGCCGTCGCTCACCGTCACCGAGACGCCCGCGGGCAGCGCGCCGGGGGTGAGCTGCACCGGCGCCGCGCCCGACCCCTCGGCCAGCCGCAGCACGAGGGCATGGGCCTGCGGCGACTGCACCCGCAGCAGCAGGGCCTCGTCGGCCGGCAGCACGTCGAACTCGCAGTCCGTCGCGGGCGGGAGCACCCTGGTCCGGACCTCCAGGCGCTGGAACCCGGCGGCCTCGGCGAGCGCGTCGCGCACGGACTGGGCGAGCCCGTTGGCGTCGAGGCTCAGCCGGTAGTGCACGCCGGTGCGGCGGTGCACCCGCTGGGCCAGGAAGCCGAGGACGGACCGGGTGGAGCTGAGCACCCACAGCTCACCCCGGAAGGCGAGCCGGCGCAGCGTCGCCACGTCGGCGAGGGACACCCGGGTCGCGTCGCCGACGACCAGCACGGCCGCGCGGCGGCGGGTGCCGTCGTGGGTGGCCCAGCTCGCGTCGATCCGGGCGAGGGCGGCACCGAGGTCGTCGACGGGCCGGGCGGCCGCGTCGGGGGTGCTGACGGCCGCCGCGCCCCTGGCGATCCCCAGCCCCGCGGCCGCGCCGGCGAGGACGGCGGGCGGCACGGGCGGCAGGGCCCGGGTGGTCTCGGTGGCCGCGCCGGGCTCGTTCCACCAGCTGTCGGTGGTCGGCGAATCCGTGCCGCTGCCGTCCGATCCGGCACCGCTGCCGTTCGATCCGGCGCTACTGCCGTCCGAGCCGGGCGTCGTCGTGGCGGCGGTTGTGGGCCGGGCGGTCTGGGTCGAGACCGGCGGGGAGCCGACCGCGGCGCTGTCCGAACTGCCGGGCGCCCAGTTGCTCGTGGTGTCGATGGAGGCCGATCCGGCGGCCGGGTCGATGACCAGGAAGACGTCGGCGGGGGTGGCCCCCTGGTCGAGGAAGCCGCCGCGGATCACCAGCGCGAAGTCCTGCTGGGGCGTGTCGGCCGTGTTGGTCAGGCAGTTCATCGCCAGGTCGAGGGCGGTGACGCTCACCTCGACGGTGTCGTCCAGGTCCTCCGGGCGGAGGAACACGCACTGGGTGTTGTCCCAGCCCTCGTGCTGCTCGCCCTGGTCGGGGACGGACCACCCGGAGCCGAACTGGTTCGCGCGGTAGAGCAGGCCCTTGCTCCTCGCCCGCAGCGCGAGCTTGTTGACCACCGCCGGGGCGGTGGCGGTGCCGGTGCCGGGCGCGCCCGGTGGGTCGGTCCAGGCCAGGGTGACCCGCAGCGGGCGGGTCGGATCGGTCGGGCGGATCGTCCAGGTCCGGCTGTCACCACGGGAGGTGAGCAGGATCGTCTGGTCGACGTAGCAGCGGTGGACGGTGTCGGAGACGACGTTGTCGAGGTCGAGCCGGCCCCAGCCCTGGGTGGTGTTGGGTACCGTGCCTCCGGAGTCGATCGGCTCGGCGCCGTTGACGACGAGCGCGCGGAGCATGGCGGGCGAGGGGCTCGCCCCGCCGTCGTGGGCGCGCCACCACTGGGTGAGCAGCGCGCAGGCACCCGCCGTCTTGGGGCTGGCTCCCGAGGAGCCGCCGCCCCAGGTGATCCTGTCGTCGACGTACTCCTTCTCCCCCGGGTGGGAGTCGTAGTTGGCCGAGGCCGTCCACTCGCCCGGTGCCACCACGTGCGGGCGGATCCGGCCGTCGCCGCAGTTGCCGATGCTGGAGGCGTGCGCACCGCTGTAGACCTCGCGGACGTTGTCGGCGTCGGTGCCGCCGAAGTCCGGGCGGTAGTTCTCGGAGTTGCCGGTGACGATGAGGTTCTTGGCGCCGTGGGGTCTGGTGATGCCCGCCGTGCCGTCGTTGCCGACCGAGAAGCAGATGGTGAGCGGGACGGCCTCGGCCGCGCCCGTGGCGTTGCGCACCAGGCCGTCGTAGGTGGCCTCCAGCGAGAGGTAGTCCATCGGGTCGTGGGTGCCGGCGCCCCAGGAGTTGTTCTGGATCGAGCCGGCCACCCCCGCCGGGCTGGATGAGGACACCGTCTCGGAGCAGAGCGTGCCGGCGTTCTTCGTCATGTCCTGCGCGAGCAGCCCGGCGCACGGGGCCACGCCCAGGCCGTAGACGAAGCCGTCCTTGTCCTTGGAGTCCAGGTACGAGCCGGCCGCGTGCCCGGCCACGAAGGTGGCGTGCCAGGCCTTCTGCCCGGCGGCGAGGTCGGTGATCCGGCCGGTGAAGGCCGGGTGCGAGACGTCCACGCCGCCGTCGACGATGCCGATGGTGACGCCCGTGCCGTTCACCGCGTGGTCGTCCAGCCAGGTCGTGTACGAGCCCTCGGGGTGGTTCGCGGCGTCCAGGCCGGCGACCAGGACGAGGTCGGCGACCTCGTCCTCGGGCACCTTCGCGGCGCGTGGCTCCACCGCCACGATCCGCCGGTCCGCCAGCAGCGCCTCCTGACCGGCGGTGGTGACCTTCGCCGGTACCCGGACCCACGCCCCGGCGGCCTCCGCCGGGCCCTCGACGGTGACCCCGGGGACGGCCGCGAGCTGCTCGGCGAAGGAACCCGCCTCGACCAGGGCCGCCGAGGCGACCACCTCGACGTCGACCGGCGCGTTCGCGTCCTCGCTGGTGGGGACGCGCGCCTTCAGGTCGGCGCCGACCGGTATCACCGAGCGGACGAACGGCAGCGCGCGGACGGCCCGCAGGGCCGCCCCGGTGCCGGTGCACAGGTAGCTGGCGGCCGGGACGAACTGCTGCGGGTGGACGCCGGCCCGCTCGATCGCGGCGAGCATGTCGCCGTCGGCCGGACCGCGCAGTTCGACGTACGCCGTGGCCGGCGCGTTGCCGGGGACGGCGTCGAGCCCGGACCGGGCCGCCGCCAGCTGATGGGGCGTGCCGATGGCCAGACCGGTCGTCACCGGGATCTCGCCGTCCTGTCCACCGCCCCCACCCCCGCCGTCGCCGCCACCGTCGCCCCCGCCCCGGGCGTCCTCGACCGTCGCGGCGTCCGTCTCGACCAGGAGCTCGCCGTTGGCGTAGTGGAACAGCACGTGGGTGCTGGCGTCCCGCAGCACCGGCGACGTCTGCGGGACGATCACGGTCCGGCTCATCACGTTCTCCCTGCGCTCTCGAACCTGCGGCTCGCGGCGTGCGGTCCTCGGAGGTCTGCCGCTCAGGCGGGCAGCTCGACGGTCACCCTGGCGACGGCGCCCGCCGGGTCGAGCGCCACGTCGACCGCCTCGCGCTCGGTGAAGCGGGCGGCCTGCCGGTCCGAGTGCAGGGCCAGCCGGTGCCGCCCGTCCGGGGAGTCGATCAGCAGCCAGGCGCCGGTGTCGTCGTACTCGACGCCCACCAACGTGCCCTTGAGGTGGCCGGCGCCGTTGCCGGCGGCGGCCTTCGTGGTCTCGCCCTGCTTCCCGTCGCCGGTGCCTCCGGTGACGACGACGTTGTCCTTCTTGCGCAGCAGGTCCTGGGCGGTGGCGTCGTCCTCGGCGAGCACCGCCGCGTCGGAGATCAGCTGCACCCCGGTGTCGCTGACCAGCACGAACACCGCCGACTCGTTGATCCCCAGCGGCTGTTCGGCCGCGTGCACCAGCTTGCCGCCGATGATCCCGAAGGCGCTGAAGGTCGCCGTGCCGGGCTGGCCACCGGGGCTGATCGGATAGCTGAAGGTGACCGGTGTGTCCATGGTGAGCTTGGTGGACGCCTTGATCGGCTGGGTGAGGCCGGGCGAGGTGTAGGTGACGTTGACCACCAGGTAGTCGTTGCCCATGGTCGGGTTGATCAGCTGGATGCCCTTGGCGGCGGCGTTCTTGACGTACAGGTAGATCGTGGTCGAGCCGACCCACTGCGAGGGCTTGATGAGGATGTTGCCGAACCCCTGCTTGACCGTCCCGCTGGCCGCGTCGTCCACGATCGGCCAGCTGCCCGGCGCATAGTTGATCTTCGCGTCGTAGTGGACCGTGACGTTGTCCGGGGCCGCGCTGGTGACGACGTAGCTCTTGCTGCCGCCGTCCGCCAGGAAGACCGGCGACTGCGGGGCCTGGCCCTCCGAGTAGTCCAACGCCACCGCGGTGCTCGCCACCTGCGGGTTGCCGACCACCGTGATGGTGCTCGGGAACTGGAGCTCGGTGTTCACCGTGGTGACGTAACTGTCGTCCAGCGCGGCGAAGATGCTCAGGTCGACGTCCGCCCGTTCGGTCAGCCAGGTGAACCCGCCGAACTCCAGCTTGGTTGTGATGTCCGCGGCCTGCTCCGCCCGCTGCCACTTGAGGGCCAGGTTCGCCCCGCCGAAGATGCCGCCGGAACTGCCCGCCACCGCCGGCTTCACGTCCGGCTTGGGCTGGAAGAGCATGCCGAGCAGCGCCTTGAGCCCCTGGTCGATGATGGTGTTGGTGACGCTCTCCTTGATCTTCTCCATCCCGCCCGGCAGGTCGTCCAGACCGTAGAACTTCATCTCGATGCTGCTGTCCGCCCGCAGCGATTCGAGCTGCGCCTGGATGTCGACGCTCCCGCCGTACAGCCAGCCGTCGTAACTCGCCTTCAGCTCACCGGAGAAGTGCTGGAAGACCCGGTCCCCGTGCATCAGGATCTCGACCGAGCACTGCGGCATGTAGCGCAGGTACTCGTAGCTGAGCATGACCTGCGCGACCGGCGAGCGCCCGTTCCTGATCGCATCGGCCCACTCCTGGGCGCCGTACGCCGTCAGGTCGGCCAGGTAGGTGACCGTGCCGCCGGGTGTGCCGGCGTCGTTGGCCTTGGCGGTGAGGTCGGAGACCGTCCCCGAGACGGCGGGGATCGCCAGTGCGGTCTGCCCCTTGCGGGTGTTCAGCGGCACGAAGATCGGGTTCTGGGGCGCGTCCTGGGCTCCGGCGAGGGTCTGCCGCCACTGGTCCTTGAGGGCCGCGAGCTGGCTGTCGTCGGCCTGGATCGCGCTCGTCGCCGTGAACGAGGCCGCCCCGCCGATGATCTGGTAGGTGTTGTCCTTCTGGGCGCGGAACTCCGTGCAGGCCGCTTCGTAGCGCCCGGTCGTGGCACTCCGGGCGAGCATCGGCTGCTTCGGACTGAACAGGATCACGTCCGCGGCCTGGCCGCCCCACAACTTGAAGTTCCCCGAGTCCCATGCCACCCCGGACATGGCCACTCCGTAGCGTTCCTCCAACACACCGGACATCGCTCGTCTCCTCGCCGGTCGGGTCAGCGGGAGCCGGTCGACCGGATCGGTCGCGGTCTCCCGGTCGGTCACCCGTCACGCTTGCCGCCGGACGCGGACTCCGCCTCACCCCCGAGGGGTGATTCCGGGCGGGGTGATTCCGGGCGGCGTGTTCCCGGGCGGGGTGGGGCCGGTGGGCCGTCCGTCCACGGTGAGCAGGCCCGCCGCCCGCGCCGCCCGGACCGCGTCGCGCCGGTTGCCGACGCCGAGCTTGCCGTACAGGCCCCGGGCCTGCGTCTTGATGGTGTTCACCGAGACGCTCAGCGCGGCGGCGACCTGGGAGAGCGTCTGCACCGTGTCCAACTGCTCCAGCAGTGCGTACTCGCGCGGGGTCAGCGGTGCCCGCACCGCCTGCTGCGAGAACAGCGCCAGCGTGCGCAGCGCGAACCCGCGGTACGGGCCGAGCCCCGGCCCGTACCGGCTGAGCAGCTCGCGGGCCGGTTCGCCGGTGGCCTGGAACGGCCGGTGCAGCTCCTGCGGCGCGGCCGGCACGACGGCCTGGCGCAGCGCCGCCAGCGCAGGGGCGTGGTGCCCGTGCTCCATCGCGATCTGCGCCTCCAGCAGGGCCGCGCCCACCGCGTTCGTGGCCACCAGCGGAACCGCCGAGCCGTCCAGCAAGGGCCGCAGCGACCGCCGGGCGGCGGCGACGCGCCCCTGCGCCAGGTGCAGGTAGGCGGTGAGCAGACCGGTGTCCGGCGCGTCGGCGAGCCGGCGCCGGGCCAGCTGGGTGAGGTGGTGGGTGCCCTCCTGGTCCCCGACCGCCCAGGCCGTCCGGGCCGCTTCGGCCAGCACCACCGCGAGCACGGCCGGCGGCACCTGGCGGCCGTCCGAGCGGTGCAGCGCGGCGTGCAGCTCGTCGAGCGCCGCATGCCGCTGACCCCGGTCGTAGCGGACCATCGCGAGGACGGCGAGCGCCCAGAGCTCGACGCCGGGGTCGGACCGGCCCTCGGCCATCGCGAAGGCGTGCCCGGCCAGGTCCGCCGCCGCGTCGGGTCGGCAGCGCTGCACCTTCACCCAGGCCAGGGCCGCGTACGCCGTGGCGCAGGGCAGCCGCGGCGCGGCCCGGTGCCGGACGCTGTACCGCAGCGCCTCCTCGGCCCGGTCGGCCATCGCGACCAGGTCGCCGCCGGTGGCGGCCATCGAGGCGAGCTCGCTCAGGCACTCCACCGCGAGCCGGTCCCGGCGTCCTGATCCGGCCAGCGCGAGGGCGGCCTCCAGATCCGCCGTGCCCGGCCCGCGGCGGCCGGTCCAGCAGCGGGCGGCGCCCCGGCTGAACCGGACGGCGGCCTCCAGGTCGCGGTCGTCCAGGTGGTCGGGCAGCAGCGGTTCGGCAGCGCGCAGCGCGCGGTCGAGGCCGCCCGCCAGGCGCGCCTGGTCGAGCTCGACGACCGCGCGGAGCACCTCCTCCCGGCTCGCCTGGTCCTCCGGCTTCCGGTCCAGCGCGAGCAGCCGGTCGGCGGTCTCCAGGTCGGCCCGGTGGACGCAGGCGTACGCCATCGCCAGGAGCGCACCGGGCGGGTGGCGCAGCCGGTCCACCGGGACGCCGTCCAGCACCCGGCGCAGTACGGCGTCCTGCCCGGCGATCACCATCGAGACGCCGTGCCGGTCCAGCAGTCCGGCCGCCCCGTCGAGGTCGCCCGCGGCGACGGCGTGCTCCAGCGCCTCGGGCAGCAGCCCCTGCTCGGTGTGCCAGGCGGCAGCCCGCCGGTGCAGTTCGGGAAGCCGGGCCGAGCGGCGGCGGGCCAGCTCGGTGCGCAGGTAGTCGGTGAGCATCGAGTGGTAGCGCAGCCAGCGGTCGTCGGCGCCGAGCCCGGTGACCAGGATGTTGGAGCGTCGGAGTCCGGCCAGCACCTCCGCCGCGTCGGTGCGGCCGGTCAGGCGGTCGGCGAGGTCCGCCGTCAGGTACTGGCAGACGCTGGTGTCCATCAGGAACTCCTGCAGCGCCGCGGGCAGCCGGGTCATGATCTCGGCGAACAGGTAGTCGGCCACCGGGCGGTTGTCGCCCCGGAAGCCCGCCACGAACCCGCTGGGGTCCGGGTGACCGCGCAGCGACAGGGCCGCCAGCCGGAGCGCCGCCGCCCACCCCTCGGTGCGCTCCAGCAGGCGCGCCAGGTCGTCCTCGGCGAGGGTGACGCCGTGCTGGGCGAGCAGCGCGCGGGCCTCCTCGTGGGTGATCCGCAGCGCGTCCGCGTCGAGCTCGCCGAGCCGTCCCTCGACCCGCAGCCGGGGCAGCGCCAGGTCGGGGTGCGGGTCGTGGCGGGAGCTGAGCACCACGTGCAGCTGGTCCGGTTGGTAGCGCATCAGCTCGCGCAGGCCCCACCGCGTCCCCGGGTCGACCACCTCGTGCACGTCGTCGAGCACCAGCCAGACCGGGCGCGGCAGTTCGGCGAGGGTGTTGGCCACCGTGGCGACGAACCCGGGCCGGATGTCCCGCCCGGCCTCGGCCGGACGCGGCAGCGTGCAGTGCTCGCCGACCGCCGACAGCTGGGCCAGCGCGCCCAGGATCGCCGTCCAGAGCCGGAAGCCGTCGTTGTCGTCCGCGTCCAGGCTCACCCAGGCGACGTCACCCTGCCGGTGGGACGTCCCGTTCGTCGCCCAGTCCGCCAGCAGCGAGGTCTTCCCGAACCCGGCCGGGGCGCAGACCAGCGCGACCGGCCGGGTGACCGCCGCGTCCAGCGAACGCAGCAGTGGCTCCCGTCTGATCAGCGGCACGTGGGACGTCGGGATGGTCGTCTTGAGGTCGGCGATACCGGCCTGCGTGTACGAACGTCGCGTTACCACCCGCTCACTGTAAGTGATGCGGCGGACGGTCGGATCGCGAGGTCCGCGCGGGCCCGGGAGCGAGGGCGGGGAGCGGCGGACGAGCGCTCGTAGGTGATCTCCTCGCCGGCCGAGGTCCGGACCCGGGCCCAGGTGCGGTCCGGCCGGAAGTCCGGTTCCAGGATCGCGAGCCGGCCGGGCGCGTGGCAGAACGTGCCCGGGCCGGGGCCGTGCTCCGGCCGTTCGACGAGGATGTGGTCGCCCGGGTCGATCACCACCTCCCAGGCGAGCGGTTCGAACCGCACGGTGAGCGGGGTCGGGCCGTCCGCGGCCACCTGGAACCTGAACACGGCTCGGAGCGTACGGGACGGGCCGCGGAGCAGCCCGCGGCCCGTCGCGCTCTCACGGTGGCTCAGGCCGCCCCGAGGAGGGCCTTGTCGAGGCGGGGGGCCAGCACCTTCGCCAGGGTGTCGGTGATGTGCCCGGTATCGCGGTACAGCACGACGCCTTCCAGGACGGCCGGGCAGGTCGGCCCGGTGCCGGGGCAGAGCAGCGGCCCGAGGTCCAGGGTGCGGACGCCGTAGCGCGCCGCGAGGCCGCCGTCGAGCATCGGGTCGGGTTCGAAGGCGGTGTCGCGCGCGAAGAAGCAGGCGTCGTCCCGCCCGTCCGAGGCGGCGAGGCAGGTGGGGATGTCCTTGCCGGGCATCGGGGTGTCGCCGAGGTAGGCGAGCGGGGCGCCGAGCGCGGTGAGCCGGTCCAGGGTGCGGGTCCAGCCCCGGGTGCGCTCCTCCTGGCTGCCGTAGCGGTTGAGGCCGGCCATCAGCACCAGGCGCGGCCTGGGTTCGTCGGCGAGCCGGGCGAGGGTGTTCTCCCGCCAGCGGTCGCACTCCTCGAAGGTGCGGCCGAGGACGTTGTTGCGGACGGTGAGGGTGGCGAGCGGGCAGCCGGGTTTGACCAGGACTTCCAGCGCCCAGTGCCGTTGTTCGGCCATCTTCTTGGCCGCCGAGATCCACTGCCCGGCGTGCGAGTCGCCGAGCAGGACGAGGCGGTCGGGGCTGCGGTCGTCGCCGAAGAGGCAGCGGGGGCTGCGGTCGGCGTTGAGGGCGATCTCGCAGCCCTGGCCGGGCGGGAAGTCCTCGCGGGCGCGGGCGAGCGAGGGGGTGAGGGCGGCGAGCCGGGCGCCGGGGGCGAGCAGGGCGGGCCCGTCGACGGCTCCGGCGGGCGCGGCAGCGTCGGCGGTGGCGGTGCCGAGGGCGCGGACGGTGCCGCCGCCGAGGGTGAGCGCGGCGATCAGCGGGATGACGAGGGCGCTGGCGCCGACCGCGAGGCCGCGTCGGGGCGCCGGGCTGCTGCCGTACCGCAGGGGCTGTTCGACGAGCCGCAGGGTGAGCCAGGCGGGCAGCGCGCTGAGGGCCGTGAGGGCGAGCAGGACGGGCCAGGGCAGGGCGCCGTAGCGGGCCTGGGCGATGGTGAGCACGGGCCAGTGCCAGAGGTACCAGGCGTAGGAGAGGCGTCCGGCGGCGCGCAGCGGCCGGGTGGCGAGGAGCCGCCCGGCGTCGGCGGCGCCGAGCGGGCGCGGGGTGGCGCCGGCGAGGAGCAGGGCGGCGGTGCCGAGGACGGGCAGCAGCGCGGCGGCGCCGGGGAAGGGGGTGGTGCGGTCGTAGAGGAAGACCGGGCCGGTCAGGGCGGCGAGGCCGAGCCAGCCGAGCGGCCGCAGGGCGGGGGTGGCGTCGCGGGCGGCGAGTGCCCGCCCGGCCAGGGCCGCGCAGGCGCCGGCGGCGAACTCCCAGAGCCGGCTGGCGGTGGAGAAGTAGGCGAGCGGTGCGGAGGTGGCCGTCCAGCGCAGGCAGAGCAGCAGCGAGGCGGCGCCGACGCCGAGGGTGGCGAGGGTGATCGCGGCGGTGCGGCGGCGTCCGTGCAGGTACCGGGCGAGGCCGAGCAGCAGGACGCCCCAGAGCAGGTAGAACTGGTTCTCCACGCCGAGGGACCAGAAGTGCTGGAGCGGGCTGGGGTCGCGTTCGGCGGCCAGGTAGTCGGTCTGCTGGCCGGCGAAGCGCCAGTTGGCGACCTGGCCGGCGGCGGCGATGAGGTCGCGGGCGAGGTCGGTGCCGCGCAGCGGGTCGAGCAGGGCGCCGCCGGCGGCGGCGGTGGCGACGAGGACGGTGGCGGCGGCGGGCAGGATGCGGCGGGCGCGGCGGGCGGCGAAGTCCCACAGGCCGAGCGGGCGGCCGATGAGCAGGCCGGTGATGAGGAAGCCGGAGATGACGAAGAAGATGTCGACGCCGACGTAGCCGCCGGTCGGGCCGGGGACGGCCGCGTGGAAGGCGAGGACGGCCAGGACGGCGATGCCGCGCAGGCCTTCGATGTCGGGCCGGAAGGCGGTGCGCCGGGGTGGCGCCGTCTCGACGGCGGCGGTGGTGGCGGTGGCGGTTCCGGCGAGGGCGGCGACGGCGTTCGGCCGCGACGCCCGGACGACGCCGGGCAGTTCGGCAGCGGTGGCGGCGGAGTGGCTGGAGGAAGGTGGTACGGCCGTTGACACGGCGGTGCTCCTTGCAGGGCTGGCAGGGCGGGCGGTGGCGGTGGTCCGGGCCGCCGGCCGATGGGGCGGCCGGGCGGCGGAGTCCGCGCCGGTGGGGCGACGCGCAAGGAAACGGCTGGGCGGTGCTTCTGGCGGTTCCGTCAGAACAGCAGCGGGTCGGCCCACCCGGAGGCGAGCAGCCCGCAGAGCAGCAGCGCGGCGGTGACGGCGACGGCTTCGGCCCGTCCGAACCCGAGGTCGGAGCGGCCGCGGGCGGGCGGCGCGATCTCGCCGACGGCGGCGCCCTTGTCGCCGTCGGCGGGGCGCAGCAGCGGCCACAGGGCCCGGATCAGCGGCACCATGGTGTACGCGCCGAGGCCGAGCAGCGCGGTGAGCGCCCAGTAGGGCTGCCAGCCGTACCGCAGGGCGGCCCGGGCGAGCCCGGCGGCGCCGGCCACGACCACGAACCCGAGCCAGCCGACGCCGATCCGGGCGACGGTGCGGGCGAGTGAACTGCCGCCGGAGACGGCGCCGGTGGGCACCCAGTCGGCGGAGCGGCGGCGCAGCGCGTGCGCGATGGCGACGATGTGGCAGAGCCCGCCGAGGAGTTGGACGCGGGTGACCTCGAAGCGCCAGCGGGTGCGGGACATCGCGGGCAGCAGGACGAGGGCGACCCAGATCGGCGGCAGGAAGGGCAGGACCTGCCAGGGCTGGATCTGTTCGGGCCGGAAGTACAGCATGATCAGGGCGGGCAGCGGCACGGCGAGGACGTTGACCGCGCTGGTGACGTAGCCGAGGATGCCGTTCCAGAAGCAGAGCCGGGCGGAGCGGGGCAGCGGGCCGCGCCGGAAGTCGGGGTCACCGACGAGCGCGAGCGAGCCGAGGCACCAGCGGTACTGCTGGCTGATGAAGGCGGGCAGGCCGGTGGGCGACATGCCCTTGGCGACGAGCGCGGGCACGTACCGGGTGGTCCATCCGGCGCGGGCGAGGGAGAGGCCGGTGTACAGGTCCTCGCTGTGGTCGATCTCGGCGAAGCCGCCGACGCGCTGGAGGGCCGCGCGGCGGTAGAGGGCGTTGGTGCCGCAGCAGACGGTGCCGTCCTGCGCGTCCCGGGAGGGCTGGATCCAGCGGTAGAAGATCTCCTGGGTGGCTCCGGCGGCGCGTTCGAGCCAGGACATGTCGGCGTCGGTGTCGAAGCACTGGGGGCTCTGCACGATGCCGACCTCGGGGTTGTCGAGGTAGGGCACCAGGTGGTGCAGGAAGTCGGGGCGGGGGCAGAAGTCGGCGTCGAGGACGGCGATGATCTCGCCGTCGCCCTCGGCGAGGCCGTGGTTGAGGTTGCCGGCCTTCTTGAAGCGGCCGCGGTCGGGGCGGGCGCGGTACTGGAAGCCGTAGGAGCGGGCGAGTTCGCGCACCTCGGGGCGGTCGGCGTCGTCGAGGACGAGGACGGTGAGCTCGCCGGGCCAGCGGACGGCGGCGGTGTGCCGGTAGGCGTTGTCGAGGACGGCGAGGGGTTCGCCGGCGGTGGGCAGCAGCAGGTCGACGCTAGGGTGGCGCTCGGGGTTCCAGGCGCGCAGCAGCAGGTCGTGGGAGTCGCGGGTGTAGCGGCGGGCGCGCTGCCCGTCCGCGACGGAGAGCAGCCAGGTGGCGGCGTTGAGCAGGGTGAGGGCCAGGAACGGCCAGAGCAGCGGGGCGCTGAGGGCGAACAGGCCGAGGGTGGCGGTGGCGCCGGCGTAGGAGAGGGTGGCGCAGAGCAGCACCCAGCGGCGCTGCGGGCCGAAGTACCAGTACAGCTCCTCGTCGTCGGGTGGGCGGGGCAGGCGGTGGTCGGGGCGGGCGGCGGCCGGGCGGCGCGGGCCGGCGTCGGGTGCGGGCATGGCGGTGCCATGGAGTACGGGCATGCGGAAATGGCCCCCCTGGGCATGGGACGGTACGTGGCCGTTCGCCCTCAGCCTCTCACATTGGCCTAGACCAATCGTGAATTCGGCGTGACATCTCCGCATCGCTCCTGGTCAGCGACTTGACGTGGAGTCAGGTCGCCGAACGGGCCCCGACGAAACGTCAAATGATCAACGTTCGGACGTCCGACCACGCGCCGCCCCGCCCGCCCCTGAGAGCCCTTGGAGTCCTCGGAGCGCTCGGAGCACTCAGCAACCTCAGAGCTCCCCCAGCTCCTTCGTCAACTGCTCGAACCGCAGGTCCGCCCGGCGCGGCAGGCCGAAGCGCTCGTCGCCGTACGGGAACGGGCTGAACACCCCGGTCCGGCGGTAGCCGCGCCGCTCGTACCAGGCGATCAGGTCGGCGCGCTGCTCGATCACCTTCATCTCCAGCACCCGCACGCCCCACTCCTCGCGGGCCACCCGCTCCGCCTCGGCCAGCATCACCCGGCCGATGCCGCCGCCCTGCAGCGTCGGGCGCACCGAGAACATGCCGAAGTAGGCGCTGGCCGCCCGCCGTTCCAGCTGGCAGCAGGCGATCAGCGCGCCGTCGCGCTCGGCCACCAGGACCACGCCGTCCCGGTCCTGGACGGCCGCGGCGACGCCCTCGGCGTCCGCGCGCTGCCCGTCCAGCAGGTCGGCCTCGGTGGTCCAGCCGGCCCGGCTGGCCTCGCCGCGGTAGGCGGACTCGACGAGCGCCACCAGGGCCGGCACGTCGGCGAGCGTGGCGGTCCGGAGAGTGGGCTCCCCGGTGAAGCCGGCGGAACCTGCGGTGGTCTCGGACATGGCGAATCCCTTCGTCTGACGGCGGCACCGGCCGCGCCGGGCGGCGGCCGGTCCGGGCATCGTGCCACAGCGCCCGAACGCCCCTTCGGGCCGGGGACCAGCACGAACGCCCCGCCCGGCCGCCCCCGCCGGGCGCCGCCCGCGCGGGCGAGGGCGCCCGCCGCCGCGTGACGTCCGTTCAAGAAGTGGCCGAGGATATCTGGCGGCACCGGCGGGTGCCTGGCTACTGTGCTCCCCTGCCGGATCAACTCCCGGCACCCGTAGGCCCCTTGGGCCACCGCACCGGAACAGAGGAGTGCTCATGACCCGCTCTTCCCGCTCCGCCCGCACCGCCGCCACCGCGCCGAGACGGACCGGCCACCGCCGACTGCCCGTCCTCGCCGCCCTCGCCGCCGCCACCGCCCTGGTCACCGGCCTCGCCGCCCCCGCGTACGCGGCCGGGCCGACCACGGCCGACGCAGCCCCCGTCGCCGAGGGCCGGCCCGGCTTCCACCCCGAGCGCGACTTCGCCGGCTCCACCGTCGCCGCCCACGAGGGCCGCGGCGCCGCGCCGTACGCCTCCCTGGCCGTCGCCCAGACCCCCGGGATGGACGTCGCCAGCTACCAGGGCAACGTCGACTGGAGCACCGCGGCCGCCAACGGCGCCCGGTTCGCCTACGTCAAGGCCACCGAGGGCACCGGCTACACCAACCCGTACTTCGCCCAGCAGTACAACGGCTCCTACAACGCGGGCATGATCCGCGGCGCCTACCACTTCGCGCTGCCGAACTCCTCCTCCGGCGCCACCCAGGCCAACTACTTCGTCAGCCACGGCGGCGGCTGGTCCGCGGACGGCCAGACCCTCCCGCCCGCGCTCGACATCGAGTACAACCCGTACGGCGCGACCTGCTACGGCCTGAGCCAGAGCGCCATGGTCAGCTGGATCCGCGACTTCAGCAACACCGTCCAGTACCGCACCGGCCGCTACCCGACCATCTACACCACCACCAACTGGTGGACCCAGTGCACCGGGAACTACGGCGGCTTCGGCTCCACCAACCCGCTCTGGATCGCCCGCTACTCCTCCAGCCCCGGCACCCTCCCGAACGGCTGGGGCTACCAGACCTTCTGGCAGTACGCCGACTCCGGCACCTTCCCCGGCGACCAGAACCTCTTCAACGGCGCCGCCGACCGCCTGAGCGCCCTCGCCCTCGGCTGAGGCCGGAGGCCGAGGCCTGGAGCTCCAGGCCTGCAGCTCCAGGTCTGCAGCTCCAGGCCCGAGGCCCATCGCTCGGATCCCTGCCGGACACCGGGGCGCCGCCCGGTGTCCGGCTCCGGCTCAGCGCGGGTCGACCAGCTCCGGGGCGAAGACCGTACCCAGCGGCTCGGGGCCGACGTACTGCTGGCAGGTGCAGGCGCGCAGTTCGTGGCGCAGCGGGCGCAGCTCGGCGTCCCACTCGACGGCGGTCCGCTGCTCCTCGCGGCAGCGGCCCTGCCGGTCGTGCTTGGCGAGGTGGTGGGTGCAGCCGCAGACCGGCTCGGGCGGGCGGTTGGCCGCCTCCAGGGCGACGCGCCGGCGGTGCGTGAGGTCGAGGAGTTCGAGCTTGCGCTCGTGCCGGGCCGTCGCCGCCTTGCGGGCGCGCTTGGCGAGCGATCCGGCGCCGTAGCAGGCAGCGGGCACCAGCCACAGCAGGCCGATCAACGAACTCACTGACTTCCCCCCGGAGGCGACGTCTCCGCCCGATCATACGTCTGACCTGCTCGAACCCCGCCGGCGGGCCCCAAGGATCAGCGGATGACCGGCAGCACCGGCGCCGCGCTGCGGCCCGTCGCGGCCTCGATGAACGCGACCGGGTCGGCGACCTCGGCCAGCAGCGCCCGGGTGAAGTCCAGCGCCCCCGGGGCGGGCGGCGGGCCGCCGATGGCCGCGATCAGGTCGAGGAGGTGGACGGTGGCCTCCATCAGCGCCACCTCGCCGAGCGCGCCGACCGTCACGCTGCCCAGCAGCGGGTGCGCGACGACGGCCTCCGGCGGCAGGTCGGCCAGTCCGGCCAGGGCCGCCGGGCCCTCCACCCCGAACCGGGCCAGCAGCACGGCCGGTTCGGCCGTCTCCGCCGTCTGCTTCGCCGCCTCGGCGACCTGGTCGGCCGCGGTGTGCGCGATCCCGCCCGGCCGGTTGTACGCGCGCAGGATCCCGGCCCCGCCGGTCACCGCCGCCGGCCCGTCCAGGACGGCCGCGCGCAGCCCGGTGAACATCTCCGGCACCGGCGCCACGTGCGCGTACAGCTCCCGCACCGTCCACCCGGGCAGCCTGGTCGGCCGGCTCCAGCCCTCGGCGTCCAGCGCCGCGCCGCGCTCCGCCCAGGACGCCCACGCCTCGGCCAACAGGGCACGCACAGGATCGGTCTGACGACTCATCGGCACTCCTCCGAAGCGGCGGTCACGGCCCCGCCCACGCTACCGGCCGCCTCCGGAAAACCGCTTGCCGCCCCCGGCCCCGGGCGGCCAGCATCGACGCATGGACCACACCACCGACCTGTCGTCGCCCCTCGCCGCCGCCCGCCCGGTGCCGAGCGGCCGACAGCAGCGTCCCGGCCGCCCCCGGAGGCCCGACCGCCCGCTCGCGTGAGCGCCGCGCTGGTGGCCGGCCTGCTCGCCGGGTACGGCGTCGCCGTGCCGGTCGGAGCGGTCGGCGCCTACCTGGTGGCGCTCACCGCCCGCACCTCGCTGCGGACCGGCGCCTGCGCCGCGCTCGGCGTGGCCACCGCGGACGGGCTGTACGCGCTGCTCGCCGTCCTCGGCGGCGCCGGGCTCGCCCCGCTGATCGCCCCCGTCGCCACGCCGCTGCGGATCGGCGCGGCCCTCGTCCTGCTGACCCTCGCCGTCCGCACCGCCCGTACCGCGCTGCGCGCCCGCCGCGCGGACGGCGGGCCGCTGCGCGCGCAGGCGCCGCCCTCGCCCGCCCGGGCCTTCCTCACCCTGCTCGGCATCACCCTGCTCAACCCGCTGACGGTGCTCTACTTCGCCGCCCTCGTCCTCGGCGACGGCCCGCACCCGCCGGCCGGCCCCGACCGGGCAGTATTCACGGCCGCCGTGTTCGCCGCCTCCGCGAGCTGGCAGCTGCTGCTGGCCGCGAGCGGCGCCCTCCTCGGCCGCGCCCTCACCGGACCGCGCGGCCGCCTGTTCACCGCGCTGGCCTCCGCCGCCCTGGTCGGCGGGCTGGCGGTGCGGCTGCTCCTGACCGGCTGAGGCCCCTCGGCTCAGAGCTCCGCGCCGAGCATCCGCAGCACCAACTCGCCGTACCGGCGGCCCAGTTCCTCGGGCGTCTCGGTCGAGCGGTCGGTGTACCAGCGCGACACGTCGATGCCCAGCGAGGTGACCGCGCGGGCCGCCGTCCGCACCTCCGCCACCTGGAACGCGCCCGCCGCCACGCCCGCCTCGATCAGCGCGCTGACCTCGCGCTCGATGTCCAGGCGCAGCGCGGCGACGACGGCGTAGGCGTCCTCGGGCAGCGCGTGCAGCTCGTAGTTGACCACCCGGCCGACCGTGCGCGCCCGGGCGTGCCAGGCGGTGAACTGCTCGACCAGGCCGCGCATCCGCTGCGCCGGGTCGCCCTCGCCGGCCGCCGCCCGGCACACCAGGGCGAGGGTGGCGGCGTGCCCGGCCTGGCTGATCTCGGCGAGCAGCGCGGCCTTCGACTGGTAGTGGATGTAGAGGGCGGCGGGGCTCATCCCGGCGGCGGTGGCGATGTCCCGGGTGGTGGTGGCGTGGAAGCCGCGTTCGGCGAACGACGCGACGGCGGCCTGGAGCAGCCGGTGCGCCGCCTCGGGGCGGGCGTCGCCGGGCAGGGTGGGCCAGAGGTCGGCGATGGGCGTGCTGGGCGTTCTGGTCATTCCGCCATCCTCCCAGGGAGCTCGGACACGTATTCGCCCCGGCGGTGCCGGAGGGCTGTTGACAGGCTCCCCCACCGACACCATGCTGAGCAAGCGCTTAGTCAGGCCGGCGGGCCGACCGGCCCGGTCAGCACCGAGAAGGACCGGGCCCGCGAGAAGGACCGGGCCCGCGAGAAGGGCCCGGCCGGCGAAAGAGCCCCGTCAGCGAAAGAGCCCCGTCAGCGAAAGAGCCCCGTCAGCGAAAGAGCCCCGTCAGCGAAAGGCAGGACCGTCCGTGGTGCACTCCCTCAAGGGCCGGGTGGCCGTCGTCACCGGATCGAGCCGGGGCATCGGCCTCGGGATCGCGCGCGAGCTGGTGGCCCGCGGCGCGAAGGTCTGCCTCACCGCGCGGGGCGCCGAGCCGCTGGCCGAGGCCGTCCGGGACCTCGGCGGCCCGGACAACGCGATCGCCGTCGCGGGCAAGGCCGACGACCCGGCGCACCAGGAGGAGGCGGTGGTCCGCACCCTGGAGGCCTTCGGCCGGCTGGACCACCTGGTGAACAACACCGGCATCAACCCCGTCTACGGCCCGGTGCTGGACACCGACGACGCCGCGGCCGCCAAGATCCTCGCCGTCAACGTGCTGGCCCCGCTGGCCTGGACGCGCCGCGCGCACGCCGCCTGGATGGGCGAGCACGGCGGCTCCGTCGTCAACGTCGCCTCGGTGGCCGGCATCCGGTCCTCGCTCGGCATCGGCATGTACGGGGTCAGCAAGGCGGCGCTGATCCGCCTGACCACCGAGCTGGCCGCCGAGCTCGGCCCGCAGGGGATCCGGGTGAACGCCGTCGCACCCGCCGTGGTGAAGACGAAGTTCGCCGAGGCACTGTACGAGGGCCGGGAGGACGAGGTCGCGGCCGCGTACCCGCTGCGCCGGCTCGGCGTGCCGGAGGACGTGGCGGGCGCGGTGGCGTTCCTGCTGTCGCCGGACGCGGGCTGGATCACCGGCCAGACCCTGGTGGTCGACGGCGGCGTCACCCTCGGCGGTGGCCTGTGACCGGCCCGACCGGCCACGCCGACCAGGGCGTGGTGGTGACCGGCGCGGGCCGGGGCATCGGCGCCGCCCTGGCCCGGGCGTTCGCCGCGGCCGGCGCCCGCGTGGTGGTCAACGACCTGGACGCCGAGGCGGCCGCGGCCGTCGCGGCGGACTGCGGCGGCACCGCCCTCCCCGGCGACGCCGCCTCCGCCGAGGGCGTCGCCGCCCTGGTCGGGCGGGCCCGCGCGGAGCTCGGCGAGATCGACGTCTGGTGCGCCAACGCGGGCGTCGCCCCGACCGGCGGCGCCGACGCGCCCGCCGGCGCCTGGGCGGCCGCCTGGGAGGTCAACGTCATGGCCCACGTCCGGGCGGCCGAGCTGCTGCTCCCGCGCTGGCTGGAGCGCGGCGAGGGGCGCTTCCTCTCCACCGTCTCCGCCGCCGGCCTGCTCACCATGCTGGGCTCGGCCCCGTACGCGGTCAGCAAGCACGGCGCGCTGGCCTTCGCCGAGTGGCTGGCCGCCACCTACCGCCACCGCGGCGTACGGGTGCACGCGCTCTGCCCGCAGGGCGTGCGCACCGACATGCTGGCCTCGACCGGCGCGGTCGGCGAGGCGCTGCTGGCGCCCACCGCGATCGCCCCGGAGGACGTCGCCGCGGCGGCGCTGGCGGGCATGCGCGAGGAGCGCTTCCTGCTCCTCCCGCACCCCGAGGTCGCCGAGTACTACCGGCACCGGGCCACCGACCCGGACCGCTGGATCGGCGGGATGAACCGGATGCAGCGGGAACTGGAGAAGGGCGGCGCGCTGTGAGGGCCTGGCAGGTGGGCGAGCTCGGCGAGCCGGCCGCGGTGATGCGGCTGGCCGAGGACGTGCCGCGGCCGGTGCCCGGCCCGGGGCAGCTGCTGGTCCGGGTGCGGGCGGCGGCGGTGAACTTCCCGGACGCGCTGATGGTGCGCGGCCACTACCAGGTGCGCCCGCCGCTGCCGTTCACGCCGGGCGTGGAGCTGTGCGGCGAGGTAGCGGACGGCGCGCGGCGCGGCGAGCGGCTGATCGGCACCCCGGTGCTGCCGCACGGCGCCTTCGCCGAGTACGCGCTGCTGGACGCCGCGGCCGCCTTCCCGGCGCCCGAGGTGCTGGACGACGCGGAGGCGGCGGCGCTGCACATCGGCTACCAGACGGCCTGGTTCGCGCTGCACCGCCGGGCGCGGCTGCGGTCGGACGAGACCCTGCTGGTGCACGCGGCGTCGGGCGGGGTCGGCAGCGCGGCGGTGCAGTTGGGCAAGGCCGCCGGGGCGCGGGTGATCGCGGTGGTCGGCGGCGCGGCGAAGGCGGAGACGGCCCGGGCGCTGGGCGCCGACGTGGTGGTGGACCGGACGGCGGAGGACTTCGTCGCCGCCGTGAAGCTGGCCACCGGCGGGCGCGGCGCGGACGTGGTCTTCGACCCGGTCGGCGGCGACGCCTACACCGGCTCCACCCGGTGCATCGCCTTCGAGGGCCGGATCGTGGTGGTCGGCTTCGCCGCCGGGCAGATCCCGACCGCGGCGCTCAACCACGCCCTGGTGAAGAACTACGCGATCCTCGGCCTGCACTGGGGCCTGTACAACACCCACGACCCGCGCGCCGTCCGCACCGCGCACGACGAGCTGACCAAGCTCGCCGAGCAGGGCGTGGTCCGCCCGCTGGTCAGCGACCGGGTGCCGCTGGCGGGCGCGGCGGAGGCCGTCCAGCGGGTCGCGGACGGCCGCACGACGGGGCGGATCGCCGTCCTCGGGGAGCGACTCGGGGAGCGACTCGGGGAGTGACCCGGGAAGTGACCCGGGAAGTGACCCGGGAAGTGATCGAAAACCCGCTGCACGGGCACGGCGGCGGCTGACAGGATGCCCGGATGACATCCTTCGCCGCCGCTCGTGACTCTGTGGAGGGCCTGGCCCTCGGGGACGGATTCGGGGAGCGCTGGTTCCCCCTGTTCCGCTCGCCCCGAGAGGCGTTCGACCAGATCAGGGCCCGGCGCACGCCCGAGGAGGGCCCCTGGCACTGGACCGACGACACCGCGATGGCGCTGTCCGTCTTCGGCATCCTGACCGCCTTCGACGCCGTGCACCAGGAACGGCTCGCCCAGGCCTTCGGCGCCGCCTACCGCGCCGACTCCGGGCGCGGCTACGGCTACGGCATGCACGAGCTGCTGCCCAAGCTCTGGGCCGATCCCGCGAGTTGGCGCACCGAGGCGCACGCGCTGTTCGACGGCCGGGGCAGCCTCGGCAACGGCGCGGCGATGCGGGTGGCGCCGCTGGGCGCCTGGTTCCACGAGGACCTGGACGAGGCCGCCGAGCAGGCGGCACTGTCCGCCGAGGTCACCCACGCGCACCCGGAGGGCGTCGCCGGGGCGGTCGCCGTCGCCCTGGCGGCGGCCCTGGCCGCGCGCGGCCGCAGCACGTCCGGGATCGCCGGCGCCGCCCTGCTCACCGAGGTCGCCGACCGTACGCCCCCGGGCGCCGTCCGGGACGGGCTGCGCCGCGCCGCCGACCTGTCCGCCGCCACCGAACCCTGGCGGGCCGCCGACCTGCTCGGCAACGGGCAGCGGATCTCGGCGGCCGACACCGTGCCGTTCGCGCTCTGGTCCGCCGCGCACCACCTCGACAGCCTGACCGACGCCCTGTGGACGACCGCCGAGGGCCTGGGCGACGTGGACACCACCTGCGCCATCACCGGCGGCGTGGTCGCCGCCCGCACCGGCCTGGCCGCCGTACCGCCGCAGTGGCTGGCCTGCCGCGAGTCGCTGCCGGCCTGGGTCGCCGAGGCGGCGGCGGAGGCCGGCCTCGATCCTGCGTGAGAGTTCGTCAGCATCGCTGACGGGCTCTCACGCGACCGGGCTCCGGGCTGCGGCCGCCCGCGTTGCGGCCCCGGACGGCGCCGCACAGACTGGATGTACAGGTATGTGCCCGAGTTCTACTCCGATGGGCGGCAGATCATGGCCCTCGAATCAGGCGACCACATCTGGTACTACGACGGCCAGGGCAACGAGTTCGCGATATCCGGGGAGCAAACCTCGACGGACCTCAACATCCCGCGGTTGCAGTGGTTCTCCGGTGCCGATCCCAACGATCCGAACGACTACCGCAACAACGGCATCCACATCTTCAACTTCGTGATCTACGACAGCGAGATCCGCAGGGGCCAGCCGCATCTCCGCACCGGCGCCGGAAGCCACGCGTGGCTCAACAACAATCCCGGCAACCTCACAGGCGTTCCCGGCGGACCGGACTTCGGACAGTTCCCCAACAAGTTCAACTGGCACCACTTCCTGATCTTCCCCGATCACGACACCGGCTTCGCCGCGATCGCCTCCTTCCTCGGGCAAGGTCCGTACCCGACGCTGTCGATCCTGGAGGCCTTCCGCAAGTACGCTCCCGCGTCCGACGGCAACACGCCCGATCAGTACGCGGCAGACGTCGCCGCCTCAGCCCAAGTCTCCACCGACACCCTCGTCGGCGATCTGACCAGTGACCAAATGCAGGCGATGCAGAGCAAGATCGAGGCGATCGAAGGCACGATTCCAGGAACCACGCTGCAGGCCAGTGAGGCACCGCAGGTCATCCAGGACCTCATCAACGGGGCCTAGCCGAGCCCGGTCTCGCGGACCGTCCCCGGCACGATGACCTCCAGGGCCGGGCGGGGCGGGCGGCCGAGCAGCGCCGCGAGGTCGCCCGGCCCGCCCGGCCCGGCCAGGAAGCCGTGCGCGATCGCCGAGCAGGTGCCCACCAGCATCGGCACCTGGAAGTCCAGCACGTCCGAGGCCGCCACCGCCGCCCGGGCCGCGCCCAGCGCGCCCGGGCGGTACTCGGCGCCCAGCGCCTCCGCCAGCTCCGCGCCACCCACCGCCCGCACCCCCACCAGCTCGTACGTCCGGCCCGCGTGCGCCTCGGGCGCCAGCGCGACGGCGGCCGCCACCTCGGCGAGGTCGGCCCGGGCCACCGCGGCCAGCCGGCCGTCGCCGAGCGGCGCGGTGATCACCCCGTCCGGGCCGGGCGCGGCGATCGCGGCCAGCAGCTCGGCGTAGAGGCCGTTGCGCAGCACCGTCCAGCGCAGGGTCGCCGACTCGCGCAGCCGCCGCTCGGTCCAGCGGTGCGCGAGCGCGTAGGGGAGGTGGTCGCCGTCGCCGGACAGGCTGGTGTAGACGACGTGCTCGACGCCCGCCGCCTCCGCCGCCGCGATCGCCGCGCCGTGCCGGGCGGTCACCACGTCGTCCTCGGCCGCGCCCGCGGAGATCAGCAGCAGCGTCCGCACCCCGGCGAACGCCTCCCCCAGGGTGTCCTCGCCGTCGTTGAACTCGCCCAGGGCGTACGGCGGTTCCGCGAACTGCAACGCGCCCTGCCGGGCATCTCCCAGCGCATGCTCACCCTGACGGTGCGCCGCCTGGAACGCGACGGCCTGCTCTCCCGGACCGTCCACCCCACCGTCCCGCCCCAGGTCGAGTACGAGCTGACACCGCTCGGCCACAGCCTCACCCACCTGGTCCGCGCGATGGCGGACTGGTCCTACGACCACCACGACGCCATCGTCACCGCCCGCCGCTCCTGGGACGAGGCCCACCCCGGCTCGGACATCCGCTGACGGCCCGAGCCGCCTGCCGGGTCCCGCCGTTCGAGGGGCAGGAACATGACCGAGGAGGAGCGCACGTACCACCGGCCGCCGGGCCGGCGCCCCGACGACCACCCGGGCCTCACCGACCTCGGACTGTAGCGGCCTCAGCCGAGGTCGAGGCGTTTGTTGAGGGCCTCGCCCGAGGGCAGGGGGTCGATGAACCGGTGGAGGAAGGTGAGCATCGCGTCGGTGTCCAGGCCCTCGCAGGCGGCGTCCATCCCGACGTAGAGGAGCTCCTCGATGCCGGCGACCTCGGTGGCCAGGCGCTCGCCCTCGGGGGTGAGGCTGAGGTGGAGGTAGCGGCGGTCCTCGGCGTCGGTGCGGCGCTCGACCAGTCCGGCCGCGACGACGCGTTCGACCAGCCGGCTGGGGTTGGTTCCGCTCTCGCACACCAGGAGCTGCCCGAGCCCGCTCAGGCTCAGGGTGCCGTGCTGCTGGAGCAGGCGCAGCACCTCGGCCTGGGACGGGGTGATGCCGTGGGGTTTGAGGGCCTGGATCAGCAGCCGGTTGCCTTCGCGCTGGGCTGCCAGGATGGCGAACCGCAGGTGTTCGGCCTTACGCATCAGCGTCCTTCGGGGTGGTCGGCAGGGCGGCGAGGAAGTCGTCGACCGCAGCCGCGTACGTTACCGGGTGGGAGAAGCGGAACATGTGGCCGGTGCGCGGCAGCACGACCTCCCGGGCGTCGGGGATGCCCGCGAGCATGACCTTGGAGGCGTCCTCGCCGATCAGCACGTCGTGCGAGGGGCTCAGGACCAGGGTCGGGACCTGGACGCGGCCGAGCGCGTCGACGTAGTCGGCGGTCAGGGAGGCCCGCACGCGGGCGCCGAAGGAGGCGGCCGGGGTGTTGTCGAGGAACAGGTCCCGGCTGCGCGCCTCGTTCCAGGGCACCTGCCCCTCGCCGTCGAAGGGGGAGGCGAGGCGGTGGGCGTGGGCCCGCAGGGTCAGCTGCCGGTAGAGCGGGCCGCGGGCCTTGCCGATGACCCGCATCAGGGCCTTCCAGGGCTTCGAGGTGACCGGGTTGGCCGCGAAGCCGCCGGACAGCACCAGGGCGCGCAGGCCCTTCGGGCGGCGGGTGGCGAGCGCGAGCGCGATGTTGGCGCCGAACGAGTCGCCGACCAGGACGTAGTCGTCCAGGTCCGCGACCGCGTTCTGGACGTGGTCGGCGTAGCGCTCCATGTCGTCGACGCCCTCGGGCAGCCGCAGCGTCCGCCGGGGCGCCTCGCCGTAGGGGGCGAGCTGCTCGGCGCTCCACGGAGCACCCGAGAAGCAGGGGATGAAGACCAGGGTCGGAAACTTCGCTGAAGTGTTCATATCGGACACATTACACGACACATGTGTCATGACATATGTGATCTGGGTCACATGTCGACTCGAAGCCGATCCCCGTTCCGGCCCGCCCCGGAGGCCGACCCCGGTTCGGCCCAACCCCTTGCGCTCCCAGGTCAGTTGGCCGACCATCCGGGCTATGACCATGCCTCCGCCGCCGGGCCACCCGCCGGGGCCGCCCGTGCCGCCCCCGTCATCCCCGTCCTCCCCGTACGCCGCGATCCGGACCAATGCCGTGGCGACGCTGCTGCTCGCCGCGCTCACCGTCGGCTCGCTGGCGATGCCCTGGGTCGGCTACAGCAGCGGCTGGAGCGGCGACGTGCGGTGGACCGGTTTCGACATCATCCGGAGCCCGTTCCGGGTGTTCGCGGACGTCGACGGCGCCGCCGTGTCGCTGCAGGCGATCCAGTGGATCGCCATCGGGCTCGCCGCCCTGGCCTTCCTCCGACTGCTCGCACCCGAGATCGGTCTCGTCTGGCTGTCGGTCACCGGCGCCCTGGCGCTGTGCCTGCTCACCGGCGTCACGCTCTTCCGGTTCTACAAGGCCCTGGAGGACGGCAGGCACATGGCACCCTCGCTGCAGTACGGCGCGGCGGTCGCGATGGTCGCGGCCCTGCTGTGCCTGATCGTCGCGGCCCGCGCCCCGGGCGCAGACCGGCGCACGCGCCGGTAGGACACGGCCAGGGCGCGCCCCCCGGGCGCATCGACCGCCCCCGGTGCACAGGAAGTCGGCCGGGCCGACTTCCTGCGGCCGCGACCAGCTAGGATTCCCCGGATTTCGATCGATGTGGGGATGGCTCGTGAGTGATGGTCTGCGCCTGGTGGGCGCCGTGGCGGCGGTACGGATCCAGGGGGCCCTGCTGCTCGGCGTGAGCCTGGCGAGCTGCGTGCCCGCGTTCCTGGACGGCCCGAACCGCCTCGACCCGGTGGCGGGGATCGGTACGGCCGCGCTGCTCTTCGTGTCGACGTTCTGCGCGCTGCTGAAGCTCCGCCGTCCCTGGTACGAGACCCGGCTGGCGCGGCTGACCCCGCCGCCGGCGACCGCCGAGCCGGTCGCCCCGGACCGGACCTTCGACCTGCTCTCCCGCACCCTCACCGTCCCGCTGCTGCTGGTCCTGGCGATCGGCATCGGGATCGGCGCCGCGACCGGGGTGCCGGCGGGCATGTTCCTGGCGGGCCTCGCGGCCGCAATGCTCTGGCAGTCCCGCTGGCTGGCCGCCGAGGAGAAGCGGCACGGCGGCCGGCTGCTCTGCCCGTACGCCCCGTTCCGCGTCGCGCCCGACGACCCTCACGCCGCCGCCTACCGCGAGTCCCGCTTCTGGATCGTCCGCGAGCCGTCCGCCGACCTGACGCCGGCGAGCTGACGACGGCGAGCTGAGCCCCCTGACCCCGCCTCGGGGTTGTCCCCCAACTCCCCTGGGGGACAACCCTGTTCCATCCCTGATCAGCGCCCCGATCGCCCCGCCGGGCCGGGCCGGACTCGTTAGCGTCCGGACCATGATCTTGCGCAAGCACCTCGCCACGGCGGCCGTCACCGCCGCGCTCCTCGGTACGACCGCGACCACCGCCGTCGCCCAGCCCGCCGAATCCGCCTCCGCCGCACAGCAACTACGCCGGGACACCGAGGCGATCCACGACCTCGGCATCAGCGGCGTGCAGGCCCGCGCGATCGGCCCGGACGGACGGCAGGCGGTCGCCACCAGCGGCACCGCCGACCTGACCACCGGCCGCCCGGTCGATCCCGACGGCTACTTCCGGATGGCCAGCACGTCCAAGGCGCTGGTCGCGACCGTCGTGCTCCAGCTGGAGGCGGAGGGCCGGCTGTCCCTGGACGACACGGTCGACCACTGGCTGCCGGGCCTGGTGCACACCGACGGCAAGGGCAACGGCAAGGACGGCCGGGACGTCCGCATCCGCGACCTGCTCCAGCACACCAGCGGCATCACCGACGACGGCCTGCCCGGGTACGACTCGCCGGCGTCGTACTACGCGAAGCGCCACGACGTCTACGAGCCCGAGCAGTTGGTGGGCTTCGCGATGGCCCACCCGGCCTCCGGGACGTGGACGTACTCCAACACCGGCTACGTCCTGCTCGACCTGATCATCCAGAAGGCCACCGGCCGCCCCGCCCACCGGGAGGTCCAGGACCGCATCGTCCGCCCGCTCGGCCTCGACCGGACCAGGTGGACGGGCACCTCCCCCACCCTGCCCCGGCCGCACGCCCGGGCGTACCAGTACTACGGCCCCGACTTCGGCCCGGACGCCCGCCTGGACGTCACCGACCAGGTCCCGGTGGACCACGAGAACCTCGCCTGGGTCACCACCACGCGGGACGAGAACCTCTTCCTCCGCGCGCTCCTCGGCGGCCGCCTGCTCCCGGCACGCCAGTTGGCCGAGATGAAGCAGACCGTCGCGGTGAGCCCGGCGCTCAAGGAGCTGTGGGGCGACGCCGGGTACGGGCTCGGCCTGGTCAAGCGCGGCCTGACCTGCGGGGGCGACTACTGGGGCCACGAGGGCGGGGACGGCGGCTTCATCACCCTCAACGGCGTCACCGAGGACGGTCGGCGCAGTGCCGTCGTCTCCATGTCCGAGGCGCGCGGCGACACCCTGGACCACATCAAGGACCAGGAGAAGGCGGCGAGCGCCCTGATCGACCACGCGCTGTGCGCGGGAGCCCCCGGCACCCGGTGACCCGGCGCTCGGGCCGACCAAAGGCCGAGCAAAAGGCCGAGCAAAAAGGCCGGGCCGACGCACAGTGTGCGTCGGCCCGGCCTTCGTAGTAGCGGGGACAGGATTTGAACCTGCGACCTCTGGGTTATGAGCCCAGCGAGCTACCGAGCTGCTCCACCCCGCGTCGGTGAACCCGACTGTACGCCATCAGGGCGACGCAGGGGAAATCCATTGCCGCAGGCGGCGGGCCCCGCCCCCGCTCAGCGCTCGTACACCACCTCGGGGAACCGCGCCGAGGGCCCGTCCAGCAGGTGGTCGTCGTGCCCGCGCAGCCAGCGGTCGAGGAAGCTGGCGACGTACGTGCGGGTGGCGAGCACCGCCCGCCCGGGGTCGACGTCCCCGGTGTCGGCGCGCAGCTGGTCAGGGGTGATCGCGCCCTGGCGGGCGAGCTGCGGGAGCAGGGATTCGGCGTCGGTGTACGAGCCGTGCCGGGAGCCGTCGAGGGTGACGTCGGCGCGCCAGCCGGTGCTGTGCTGCCACAGGGCGTCCCAGCCGGGCTGCGCGTGGTAGCTGCCGGAGTCGTCGCTGCGGGTGCCCATCAGCAGGAACGGGCGGTCCAGGCCGTCCTGGGCCACGCCGGACAGGTACGTGCCGGTGCGTCCGTCCCGGCCGGGGAAGTGCAGCTGCCCGTCCAGGTCCACGGCGGCGGCGATCCGCCGGTCGTCGTGCATGGCCTGCAGGGCGGTGAAGCCGCCGGCGGAGTGGCCGACCATGCCGATCCGGTCGAGGTCGAGGGCGGCGCCGAGGCCGGTCGGCAGGCCGCGGGAGTGCTTGAGGTGCTCCAGCTCGTCGAGCACGAACCTGGTGTCGTCGACCCGGGTGGCCATCGACTTGCGCAGCAGCGCGCCCACGTCCAGGTCCGGCCCGAGCATGCCGGGGAGCACCGAGGCGGCCAACTCGCCGTTCGGGAAGGCGACTTCGGAGGCCTCCCAGGTGTGGTCGACGGTGACGACGACGTACCCGCGGGAGGCCAGGTCCTCGACCAGCGCGGTGCCCCAGGTGCGCGGGTCGCCGAGGCCGGGCGAGTACAGCACGACCGGGCGCCGGCCGCCGGGCGACGCGGAGGCGTCGACGCGGGCGTGGGTGCGGACGGCGGCCCAGTCGGTGCGGCCGGGCGCGAAGCCGTAGTTCATCACACCGGCGTTCCCGTCGCCGTCGAAGTGCTCGGCGGCGGCGGGCACCATGTAGGCGGCGCGGTCGGCGCCGGTGACGGGGCGGGCGGCCGGGTACCAGATGCTGATCATCAGCTCGCGCTGCCGGTCGGGCTTCCACGGGTCGACCCGGTTCCGGTCGGTCAGGTGCACGGCGGTGGTGCCGACCGGGTACGGCCCGGTGGGGCGCGGCAGCGCGGCCGTCGCCCGGGCGCTCACGCCGTCCGCCGTCACGCCGTCCGCCGCGGCTGCCACGACCACCGGCGCCGCCGTCGCGCCGGGCGCCGTCCCCAGCGTCACCATCGCCGTCGCCGCCGCCAGCACCACCGCCGCCACCGTCCGTCCCCGCCTGCTCATCGCCGTCGTCCCCTCGTCGTCCTTGATCCGGCACGACGGACACTACGCGCGGGGCGGGGTGGTGGCCGTCATACCGGGGAGCCAACTCCCCCGGGCATACCCCGGTATGACACCCGGCCGGGCCGCGGATCTCCCGGTCGTCTAGAGGGTGGACCAGGAGGACCAGGAGCTGCCCGGCGAGACCTGCCAGATGTGGTGGATGGCGGAGTGGAGGACGAGGCCGAAGGCTTCGAGCCGGCCGTCCGCGTTCCGGCCGATCCCCGGATCGCCGACCAGTCCGCCGCCCAGGCTGGCGAAGCCGGTCCAGCTGTCGGGGTCGTTGGGCGCGGTCTGCCAGGCGTGCTGGAGGTCGTTGCTGCGGCCGATCGAGAACGCCTCCAGGCGGCCGTCCTGGTTGACCGCGGCCCCCGCGCAGCCGATCGGGAAGTCACCGCCGAGCGAGTGCAGCGGGGTCCAGCCGCCGACCGCGTGGGGCGAGCTCGGCGGGAACTGGTAGCAGGTCTGCATGTCGGCGGAGTTCGCGCCGAGGACGAAGGCCTGCAGCAGGCCGTCCTGGTTCCGGGCGGCCGCCGGGCTGCCGGCCAGCGGACTGCCGAGGGACTGCCAACCGGTCCACTCCCCTTCGGCCGTCACCCAGATGGTGTCCACACTGCCGTCGACCCCCTGCGCGAAGACCTGCACGCCCCCGTCCGGGCGTGCCACCGCGCAGGGGTTGGCGTGGACGTACAGGCCTCCAGACGGGCCGCCGCCGAGGGACTGCCAGCCGGACCAGCCGCCGCCGGGCGAGGTCGTGTTGGTCGTCCGCAGGTCGGCCTTGCTGCCGATGGCGAAGACGTACAGGTTGCCGTCCGGCTTCAGGACGGCCGCCGGATCGCTGACCAGCGGGTCGCGGTTGATGTTCCCGCCGATGTTCTGCCAGCCGGACCAGCCGTTGCTCGGGGCGGTCTGCGCGTCGGTCGACACGGTCCCGTCCGTGTTGACGAACACCTGGAGGCGGCCGTCCTGGTTGCTGACGACGGCGGGACGCTGATTGGCCATGGGTGGTGACCCCGATTCTGTGGTTCGTCGCGGACTCCGCTGGGAGCGGGTGCCACACACCCTTCGCCCGTCCGGTCGGAACAACCGGGTTGCCACGCGGCCCGGTCACTCGGAGAGCGGGCGCCCCCGGCGGCGGATCACCGGCCGGGGGCACCCGCCCGCTGCCCTACGCGTGGCGGCGCAGCTCGCGGCGGGCGAGCGAGCGCTTGTGCGCCTCGTCCGGGCCGTCCGCCAGGCGCAGGCTGCGCATGCCCGCCCACAGTTCGGCGAGCGGGGTGTCCTGGCCGAGCCCGGCGCCGCCGTGCGCCTGGACGGCCTTGTCGAGGATCCACTCGACGGTGAGCGGGGCGGCGATCTTGATCGCCTGGATCTCGGTGTGGGCGCCCTTGTTGCCGACGGTGTCCATCAGCCAGGCGGTCTTGAGGCCCAGCAGGCGCAACTGCTCGATGCGGATGCGGGATTCGGCCACCCAGTCCTGGACGACGCCCTGCTCGGAGAGCGGACGGCCGAACGCGACGCGGGCGTTCACCCGGCGGCACATCAGCTCCAGCGCCCGCTCGGCGATGCCGACCGCGCGCATGCAGTGGTGGATCCGGCCGGGGCCGAGGCGGGCCTGGGCGATGGCGAAGCCGGAGCCCTCCTCGCCGATCAGGTTGCCGACCGGCACCCGGACGTTCTCGAACACCAACTCCGCGTGGCCGCCGTGGTCGTTGTCGTCGTAGCCGAAGACGGTCATGCCGCGCTTCGCGGTGACGCCCGGGGTGTCGCGCGGGACGAGGATCATGCTCTGCTGGCGGTGCCGCTCGGCGGACGGGTCGGTCTTGCCCATCACGACGAAGATCTTGCAGTCCGGGTTCATCGCGCCGGTGATGTAGAACTTGCGGCCGTTGACGACGTACTCGTCGCCGTCCCGCTCGATCCGGGTCTCGATGTTGGTGGCGTCCGAGGAGGCGACCTCGGGCTCGGTCATGGCGAAGCCGGAGCGGATCTCCCCGTCCAGGAGGGGGCGCAGCCAGCGCTCGTGCTGCTCGGGGGTGCCGAAGTCGGCGAGGAGTTCCATGTTGCCGGTGTCGGGGGCCGCGCAGTTGAGCGCGATCGGGGCCAACTTGGGGCTGCGACCGGTGATTTCGGCGAGCGGCGCGTACTGGAGGTTGGTCAGGCCGGCGCCGTGGGAGCCGGGGATGAAGAGGT
Source organism: Streptomyces rubellomurinus (assembly GCF_000961885.1). Classification (GTDB taxonomy): domain Bacteria; phylum Actinomycetota; class Actinomycetes; order Streptomycetales; family Streptomycetaceae; genus Kitasatospora; species Kitasatospora rubellomurina. Next base: position 3,767 of record NZ_JZKH01000054.1, on the reverse strand, counting down.
TCCAGAGGCCCTGCTTGCGGGCTTCGGTCTTCAGCTCGGCGACGATCGGCGGGGCGGTCCAGGGGGTGCGGGCCGGGTCGGCGAGCTGGTCGGCGAAGACCGGTTCGGCGGGGTAGACGTGCTCGTCCATGAAGGTGAGGAGCCGGTCCCGGAGTTCGTTCGTCCGGGCGTCGTAGGCGAAGTCCATCGGTCAGTTCTCCTTGAGGGTGCGCAGGCCGTGCCGGGCGAGGATCGGGGCCATCTCGCCGGCGCGGTCGAAGCCCGCGCCGAGGGTGCGGCCCTGCTGGAAGCGGAAGTGGATGCCCTCGGCGACGACGGCGAGCTTGAAGGACGCGAAGGCCACGTACCAGTCGAGGTCCTTGGCGTCGCGGCCGGTCAATTCGGCGTACTGGGCGACGAGTTCGTCCGGCTTGGGGAAGCCGGGGGCGGTGGCGGCGGAGGGGATGATGCCGCCGCCGACGCCGGCGAGCTCGGTGTACATCACCAGGAGGCCGATGTCGGTGAGCGGGTCGCCGAGGGTGGACATCTCCCAGTCGAGGACGGCGGCGAGGGCGTCGCGGTCGTCGACGAGGACGTTGTCGAGACGGTAGTCGCCGTGGACGAGCGCGGGGGCGGGTGAGACGGGGAGACGCTCGGCGAGGAGGGCGTGCAGGCGGTCGACGTCGGGGAGGTCGCGGCTGCGGGAGGCGGCGAGCTGCTTGGACCAGCGGCGCAGCTGGCGTTCCAGGTAGCCGTCCGGGTGGCCGAAGTCGGCGAGGCCGATGGCGGCGGGGTCGATCCGGTGGAGGGCGGCGAGGGTTTCGACGAGCCGGCCGCCGAGGGCGTGGACGCGCTCGGCGCCCAGGGCGGCGAGCGGGGCGACGTCGCGGTGGGCGGTCCCGGCGACGAACTCCATGAGGTACCAGGGCGCGCCGAGGGTGTCCGTTTCCTGGTCGAGCAGCAGTGTTTCCGGGACAGGGACGGGGGTGTCGCGCAGCGCGGTCATCACGCGGTACTCGCGGACCATGTCGTGGGCGGTGGCGAGGACGTGCCCGAGGGGCGGTCGGCGCAGGACCCAGCGCGAGAGGCCGTCCGTGAGGACGTACGTGAGGTTCGAGCGGCCGCCCTCGATGAGCTCCGCCCGCAGCTCGCCGTCGACGCCCCCGGGCAGCTCCCGGTCCAGGTGAGCGCGGAGTTTCGGGAGGTCCAGGCCGGGCGGATGGTTCTCGATCATCGAGCGGCTCCTCTGGGTACGTGACTAAGCGCTTGCTTAGCATTGATCCGAGCGAGGCCAGCTGTCAATGGCCCAAGGGCGGAGTAGAAAGGAGGGATGGGAAGACAGGCGGTGGTCGCGGTCTACGTGGTCGCGCTGGTGGCGGTGATCGTCGGCGTGGACGTGCTGTTCTTCAGGGACAGGCTCTGGGAACGGCTGCTGGTGAACGTCGGCATCGTGTTGGTGTTCACGGCGTTCTACCTGAGGTTCGGCAAGAGGTGAAAACGATCGGCGGCCGGATAGCAGGAAGCTATCCGGCCGCCGACATGCGGAAGGTCAGAGGTCGCCGAACTCCCCGGCGGCAGCTGCGGCGACGAAGGATCGCCAAGCCGCGGCAGGGAAGACGAGGACCGGCCCCTCAGGGTCCTTCGAGTCGCGGACGGGCATCACGCCGGTGAAGTCCGGTGCCACCTCGACGCAAGTGCCGCCGTTACCACTATGGCGGCTCTTCACCCACCGCGCACCGACCAGGTCAACGGTCATCATGGAGCTCCTTCCGGTAACCCCCGAGGTCAGAAGCTGCCGAAGTCACCGGCAGCGGTCGCGGCGACGAAAGACCGCCAGGCCTCAGCTCGGAACACCAGCACCGGCCCCTCGGGATCCTTCGAATCACGAACAGGCATCACACCGGGGAAGCCCGGCGCCACCTCGACGCAAGTGCCGCCATTACTGCTGTGGCGACTCTTCACCCACCGAGCGCCAGCCAGATCAAGGACCATCGTTGAGTTCCTTCCTTCTTGCGCGAATAGCGGCGGGTACCTGGGGTCAGCTACCGCCGAACTCCCCGGCGGCCGTCGCGGCGACGAACGATCGCCACGCCTCGGCCGAGAAGACGAGAGCGGGCCCTTCCGGGTCCTTCGAGTCGCGGACGGGCGCGACACCGGGGAAGTCCGCCGAGACCTCCACGCAGGTACCGCCGTTATCGGAGTACGACGACTTGAACCAGGAAGCGCGGGACAGATCTGGACGGGTCGTCATGTGTCAAAGTTCCTTTCGGGCCTTGTGGATCAGGTCGAGGGTCGCGGCACTGGTCAGCGCTTCCACCTGCAACCGATCGTAGGCCCTTTCCCACGTTCTGACTGTCCTGTCTTCCCGCACCACGTAGCCGTGATCCGCAGATTCCGTGTAGCCGACCACAGAGCGGTCCGCGAACGTCAACAAGGTGACCACGGACCGGAATGGGGCCTTCTCCGCCAAACTGAACGGGGCCACCTGGAAGATCACGTAAGGCCTGGTCGCCAGCTCCGCCAGGTGATCGAGCTGCGCACGCATCGTCGCAGCGCCGCCCACAGGGCGCCGAATGCCGCTCTCGTCTATCACCGCGTGGATGACCGGCGGTTCGGGACGCTTGAGCAGCCGCTGTCGCGCGGTCAGCAGCTTCATTCGCTCCTCGGCCCGGTCCGGCGTGCTGCTTCCGCGCTGCACGGCCGCCGCCTCTCGCGCAGAAGCGTAGGCCTTGGTCTGGAAGAGCCCAGGGACGAGGTTCGGCTCAAAGATTCTGATCTCCAACGCACGGGCCTCCTGCGCGGCATGCTCGGGGAAGCCCTCCAGGAACCCCTTCTTCCGCATCCCGACCCACATGATCTCCAGCGTCTGCCCCGTCCCCAAGGCCTTGTCGGCCGCCCTGACGAAGTCCCGGCTGGTGGATTTGCGTCCGGTTTCGACGGCGGAGATGTAGCTGTCCGAGTACCCCATCACCTCGGCCAGCTTCTGCTGGGTCCACCCCCGCGCCTCACGCGATCTGCGGAGCAGCGCGCCGAAGGATTCGCGGGGAGATGACGTCGGGTCAAGTTCCTTGCGGTTCACGGCTTCACTTCCAATTCCACTTGAGCCGTAGACAAGTTGAACGGCTTCCCAGCTTAGTCGAGAGTGTGCACCGCCGGTAGTCGCATTACTACGGAGAGGAGCGAACCGTGCACATCCCCACGCCCCCTGAGTCCCTGCACGCCCCCCGAGTTGAGGTCGTCACCGATCGCCTCCAGGTGGTCATCTACCTGGCCAGGAACGGCTCCACCTTCCCCGAGCGCGAGATGCGCAGCTGCGAGTCCTACGCGCTCGCGTTCCGCTGGAACGTCTCCCTGATCGTGGTCGACGACTCCATCCACACCACCGCGCCCGAGCGCCGGCCCATGCTCCAGGCCGCCCTTCACCGCGTCCGGAGCCGCGACGCCGACGCGATCCTCGTCCCCGCCAGGTCCGCCATCTCCCCGATCGTCGGCGAGTTCGACGAGTTCTCCCGGCAGGTCGAGAAGGCCGGCGGCTTCGTCCAGGTGGCCACCCGATGACCGCCGCCAGCCGCAGCCGCTACGGGATCATCCCCGCCGACCCGCCGGCCGGCGTCTCCTTCTCCGTCTGGGTCGTCCGCGACCACCGCACCGGCGACCTCGTCAAGGCCCTCCCGCCGCGCCCCGAACCACTCCGCTTCTACTCCTACGCCCACGCCCAGGCCTGGGTCCACAAGAACGAGCGGCCCACCCCGTGAACCCCCGCCCCCGCTACGAAGCCCGCTTCATCG
>NZ_JZKH01000053.1 GCF_000961885.1 Streptomyces rubellomurinus | reverse complement strand
CCGGAGTTTCATTCATCGGATTCGCTTTCCGCCTTGTCGCCCCGGTCTCCCGCGGCGACTCCGGAACTGTACGGGGACGGGCACGCCACATGCAAATCGTCCCGCCCTGCTGGCGCAGGGCGGGACGATCCGTTGTTCCGGCGCCGTCAGGCGCGGCCCATCTCCTCGACGATCGCCGCCGCGAAGGCGTCGATGTCGGCCTCCGTGGTGTCGAAGGAACACACCCAGCGGACCTCACCGGTGTGCTCGTTCCAGAAGTAGAAGCGGTAGCGCTTCTGCAGTCGCTCGCTCACCTCGCGCGGGAGGATCGCGAACACCGCGTTCGCCTGGACCGGGCGGATCACCTCGACGCCGTCGATGTCGCGGACGGCCGCCTCCAGCCGGCTGGCCATGGCGTTGGCGTGGCCGGCGTTGCGCAGGTAGAGGTCACCGGTGAGCAGCGCCTCGAACTGGACGGAGAGGAAGCGCATCTTCGAGGCGAGCTGCATCGAGGTCTTGCGCAGGTACTTGATGTTGCGCACCCGCTCGGGGTTGAGCACCACCACGACCTCGCCGAACAGCAGGCCGTTCTTCGTCCCGCCGAAGGAGAGCACGTCGACGCCCACGTCCGTGGTGAAGGCGCGCATCGGCAGGCCGAGCGAGGCGGCCGCGTTGGCCAGCCGGGCGCCGTCCATGTGGACGAGCATCCCGAGCTGGTGGGCGTGCTCGGTGAGCGCGCGGATCTCCTCGACGGTGTAGAGGGTGCCGAGCTCCGTGCTCTGGGTGATCGAGACGGCGAGCGGCTGGGCGCGGTGTTCGTCGCCGAAGCCCCACGCCTGCTGGTCGAGCAGCTCCGGGGTGAGCTTGCCGTCCGGGGTGGGGACGGTGTGGAGCTTGATGCCGCCCATCTTCTCCGGCGCGCCGCCCTCGTCCACGTGGATGTGGGCGGACTCGGCGCAGACCACGGCGCCCCAGCGCGGGAGCAGGGCCTGCAGCGAGACCACGTTGGCGCCGGTGCCGTTGAAGACCGGGTAGGCCTCCGCCTTCTCGCCGAAGTGGCGGCGGAAGACGTCCTGCAGGTGGTTCGTGTAGTCGTCCTCGCCGTACGCGACCTGGTGCCCGTCGTTGGCGAGGGCGATCGCGGCGAGGATCTCCGGGTGCACGCCGGAGTAGTTGTCGCTCGCGAAGCCGCGGACGGCGGTGTCGTGCCGCCGTATCGCGTCCGTGCGGGCGGGGTCGATCATCGGGCTGTCAGCCACAGGTGCTGTCCGTTCAGTTCTGCTGCGGGGCGGTCCCAGAGGGCCGCGAGGTGTTCGGCGAGGTCGGCGGTCTCGGTGTACCCGGTGAACTTCGCCTCGGGCTTCTCGGCCCGCATCTCGGGGCTGAGCAGCGCCTTGATGACCAGGATCGTAGCCGCCGCGGTGGGCTCGCCGTCCGGGGACGTCGTCTCCTTCTTGAAGGAGTCGGCCATGGAGAGGGTCCAGGCCTCGGTGGCGGCCTTGGCGGCCGCGTAGGCGGCGCCGCCGGCGGTGGGCTTGTGCGCGCTCGACGCGGAGACGATCGCGTACCGGCCGGCCTGGCTGCGGACCAGGGCGGGCTGGAAGGCGAGCGAGGTGTGCTGGAGGGTGCGCACCACGGTGTCGTGCAGGAAGTCCCAGTCGTCGAGCCGGGTGTCGAAGAAGGTCTTGCTGCCGCGCCAGCCGCCGACCAGGTGGAAGACGCCGTCGACGTGGCCGTGCTCGGACTCCAGGTGGTCGGCCCAGTCGTGCACCTCCTGCGGGTCGAGCAGGTCGATCACCTGGCCGCTCACCTTGGCGCCGCGGACCGCGACCCGGGTCGCGTCGAGGGCGGACTCCAGGCGCTGGGCGTCGATGTCGGCACCGATCACGGTGGCGCCACCGGCGGCGAGGCGGCGCAGCACGGCGCGGCCGGCGGGGCCACTGGCTCCGGCGACGGCGACGACCTTGCCGGCCAGCGTGGTGTCGGGGGTGGTGGTCACGCAGCAACTCCCTGGATTCCGGCGCCGGTGATTCCGGCGGTGGCGGCGATGACGCCGCGCAGCTTCTTGGCGAGGGCCTCGTAGAACATGCTCAGCGGGAACTCGTCCGGGAGCACGGCGTCGCACAGCGCCTTGTTGAGGGCCTTGCCGTCGGTGAGGTCGAGCGGAAGCGCCTCCGGGCCCTTGGCCCAGGTGGAGGCCGGGTGCGGGGTGAGGTAGCGCGAGACCAGCTGGTAGGCGGCGATCCAGTGGGCCGGCTTGGGCCGGTCGATGCCGTCGCGGTACAGGGTCTCGATCTCGGCGCAGAGCGCGTTGGTGACCTGCGGGGCGCGCTCCCAGTCGATGCTGAGGCGGTTGTCGCGCCACTGCAGGGCGCCGTTCTTGTGCAGGTAGGCGAAGAGCAGCTGGCCGCCCATGCCGTCGTAGTTGCGCACGCGATCGCCGCTGACCGGGAAGCGGAACAGCCGGTCGAAGAGGATCGCGTACTGGACGTCGCGGGCGTGCTTGTTGCCCTCGGCCTCCAGTTTCACCGCCTCCTTGAAGGTGGTGAGGTCGCAGCGCAGCTCCTCCAGGCCGTACATCCAGAACGGGCTGCGCTGCTTGATCATGAAGGGGTCGAACGGCAGGTCGCCGTGGCTGTGGGTGCGGTCGTGCACGAGGTCCCACAGGACGAAGGTCTCCTGCGCGCGCTGCTGGTCCTGGAGCAGGCCCTCGGCGTCGGCGGGGATCTCCAGGCCGAGCTGCTCGACGGCGCTGGTGGAGACGGCGCGGAAGCGGGCGGCCTCGCGGTCGCAGAAGATGCCGCCCCAGGTGAAACGTTCCGGCGCCTTGCGCACGGCGACCGTCTCGGGGAAGAGGACGGCGGAGTTGGTGTCGTAGCCGGCCGTGAAGTCCGTGAAGGTGATCGGCACGAACATCGGGTTGTCGAAGCGGGTGCGCTCCAGCTCGGCCAGCCAGTCGGGCCACACGACGCGCAGCAGGACGGCTTCCAGGTTGCGGTCCGGGTTGCCGTTCTGGGTGTACATCGGGAAGACGACCAGGTGCTCCAGGCCGTCCTCGCGCTGGTCGGCGGGCTGGAAGGCAAGCAGCGAGTCGAGGAAGTCGGGCTCCCGGTAGCCGGTGTCGGCCCACTTGGCGAGGTCCGCGTCGACGGCGGCCAGGTAGGCGGCGTCGTGCGGGAAGTTCGGGGCCAGCTCCTGGACGGCGGCGCGGACGGTGTCCACCAGCGGGTCGACGGTGTGCCGCTGGACCGTGGACAGGTCGATGGAGCCGTCCTTGGACTGCAGCGGTCTGAGCGTCTCGACGGCCTCCTTCAGGCGCTGCCAGGCCGGGTGCGCGGCGAGGGGGGAGAGCGGAGCGTCGGCCGCCACAGCGAGCCTTGGCGAAAGATTCTGCATCGTGGACTCACTTCGACAGGAGTTATTTCGACGTGGACACCATAAGTACGAAAGGTTCTCTCGTTCAAGAGGGGCCCGGCCGACAAAGTTCCGGCCGGGTGCCGGTCGGGCCGTGAATCGTCCGGCGGGAGGCCCGTTCGTCCAACCGGGGGACGGCGGGTCGGGGCGGCGGGGCGGGACGCCGGGGAGCCGCGCGGCCGCCGTCGCCGGTCCGGCGCCGGGGCGCCGCGGACGCGGGCCCGTACGCCGACCATGCCGCGTGCGTCAGGCCGCCGCCACCGGGGCGGCGGACCGTGACCGGCGACACCGCCGACACCGACGACCCGCGCGCCGGCCCCCGGGCGCGCGCCGGCCGGGGCCTTCACCACGGCGGGCACCACCGTGCGCCCCCGTACGCGCCCTGGCACCGCCCGGGCCAGGGCGGTGATCGTGGACGGGACGACCGTCGCCCGGGAGGCCGCCGTTGCACGAACCCACCCTGGTCAACTGGCTCCTCGCCCTCCTCACCGCCACCTCGGGCGCCTACTGCCTCGCCCGGCTCCGGCACACCTCCGGTGCCACCTCCCCTTCCTGCACCGCTGCCGCCGCGCCCCCGCGCACCGCCCGCGCCTGCGCCGCACCCGGTGCGGCCACGCCCGGTTCCGGCGCCGCCGCCGGACTGCTCGCGCGGGAGTCCGACGCGGCCGACGCGCTGATGGGCCTCGGCATGGCCGCGATGGCCGTCGCCGGCGCCGCCGTCCCGGCCGCCGTCTGGGCCTGGCTGTTCGGCGTGCCCGCGGCCGCCTTCCTGCTCGCCGCCGTGCACGCCCCGGCCGGGCGGGCGCACCGGCTGCACCACGCGGTCGGCGCACTGGCCATGACGTACACGGCGCTCGCCATGACCGCGCCGTCCGCCGGGCACCACCACCACGCCGCCGCCCTCGGCGCGCCGCTGCTCACCGGCGCCCTGCTCCTCTACTTCGGCGGGTACACGCTGTGGGTAGGCTCCCGGCTGCTGCGCACGCCCGCCGGCACCCTCGCGCTCGGCACCGCCGGCCTGCCGCAGGCCTGCCGGCTCACCATGGGGATCGGCATGTTCGCCATGCTCCTGACCATGTGAGGACCGGACCGGCTCCGGACCGCCCCCGGCCCGGCCCGCGCCGCCCGGACGGCGTCGCCCGCACAATCCCCGCTCCAGCGCGTGGCGTTGGTCACTGGCCGGTTGAAAGCCGTTCCACCGGGCGTCGGCAGCGCATAGGTTGACGGGGAGCGCGTTGTCGCGTTCCGTGCGTACTCGGGGAGCCCCTGCGATGACTGCCCTGATCGGCCTGCTGCTGCTCGGACTGCTGCTCTCGACCGTCGCGCCCCGGCTGCTGGCCCGGGCCCGCTGGGCGGAGCGCGAACCGGTGCTGGCGCTGCTGGTGTGGCAGTGCCTCGTGGTGGCGGTGCTGCTGTGCTGCGCACTGGCCCTGGTCCTGGCCGCCTCGGCCGCCCTGCCCGAGCTGCGCGCCCTGGTGTTCACCGGCGCCCCGCACGGCGTGGAGGCCGCGTACGGTCTGCAGAACGCCGAGGGCTGGGGCCGGCTGTGTGCCGCGGTGCTGGCGGCCGGCGGGGTGCGGACGGTGTTCGCGCTCACCCGCGAGATCCGTGCGGCGAAGGCGCTGCGCGACCGCAGGCACGCGGAACTGTCCAGCTGGGCACCGGAGTTGCCGGAGTCGATCGCGACCGCCCGGAGCCGCAGGGAACGCCTGGTGGTGCTGGAGAACGTCCGGCCCGAGGCGTGGTCGCTGCCGGGCCCGGACTCCCGGCTGGTGGTCACCACCGGCGCCCTCCAGCAGCTGACCGACCGGGAGTTGGCCGCCGTGCTGAGCCACGAGCGCGGGCACGTCCGGGCGCGGCACCACTGGTTGAAGCAGTTCGCGCAGGCGCTCGCCTCGGGCTTCCCGGGGATCGGCGTGTTCCGCGCCTTCCTGGGCCAGGTGGAGGAACTGGTCGAGCTGGCGGCCGACGACCGCGCCGCGCGCCGCCACGGCCGGCACACCACCGCCCTCGCGCTGGCCGAACTCAACCTGGACCGCGGGGTGTTCGGCGCCTGCCCGCCCGGCCTGGCGCAGTCCCCGAAGCGGGTGGACCGGCTGCTCGCGGGCCGGCCGCGGCTGACCGTGGCGCACCGGCTGCGGCTGACCGCCCTCGCCCTCGCCGCACCGGCGGCGGTCGTCCTGCTGGCCTTCGCGCCGGGGCTCAACTCGCTGCACTGAGCCGGCGCACGGCGCCAACCGGCCGACGCGAGAGGGATGCTGACGACAGGTCAGCCCGTGCAGGCCCCGCCGACCGGACCGGCCGAGCCGACCGCGCCCTCCGAACCGCCGAGGTGACGCCCGAGGACGTCACGGTGCAGCGGCCTGGCCTGCTCGTACCGCTCGCGCCCGGCCTCGGTCAGGGCGATCACGACGCCCCGCCGGTCGAGCTCGCACATGGAGCGGGTGACCAGTCCGGCCTTCTCCAGCCGGGCGATCAGCCGGGAGAGGGCACTCTGGCTCAGGTGGACGGTGGGGGCGAGGTCGCTCACCCGCAAGGCCGGCCGGCCCTCCGAGACGCAGCCCTCCACCAGGTGTTCCAGCACCTCGAACTCGCTCATGCCGAGTCCGTGCCGCTCACCGAGCTCGCGGTCGAGCGCGCAGGCGGTGGTAGCGCGGAGGGCCAGCAGCTCGCGCCACTGCGCGACGAGGTCGGCCTGGGCCGGGGAGTCGAGTTCAGCCACGGCGCCACCCTAGCAGATGCACGTGAACCTAATGCGTTCACATCTAATTCATTTGCATTGAATGCACGTGCATGTAGTGTCCTCCCCATGACCACCGCGACCGCCACGTCATCCGACGCATCGTCAACCAGCGGGCTGAACTGGACTCCCCGCCTCTGGGGCACCCTGATCGTGCTCTGCGCCGCCATGTTCCTGGACGCCCTGGACGTCTCCATGGTCGGTGTCGCCCTGCCCTCCATCGGCTCCGAACTGCACCTGTCCACCTCCACCCTCCAGTGGGTGGTCTCCGGCTACGTGCTCGGCTACGGCGGCCTGCTCCTGCTCGGCGGCCGCGCGGCCGACCTGCTCGGCCGCCGCCGCGTCTTCCTCGTCGCCCTCGGCGTCTTCGCCGCCGCCTCGCTGGTCGGCGGCCTGGTCGACGACGGCGCCCTGCTGATCGGCGCCCGCTTCCTCAAGGGCGTCAGCGCCGCGTTCACCGCCCCGGCCGGCCTGTCGATCATCACCACGACCTTCGCCGAGGGCCCCGCCCGCAACCGCGCGCTGTCCATCTACACCACCTGCGGCGCCAGCGGCTTCTCGCTCGGCCTGGTGCTCAGCGGCCTGCTCACCTCGGTCGGCTGGCGCTGGACCTTCCTGATGCCCGTCCCGGTCGCGCTGCTGGCCCTGCTGGTCGCCGTCCGCCTGCTCCCCCGACCCGTCGAGGAGCGCGCCCAGGGCGGCTACGACGTGCTCGGTGCGATCACCGGCACCGCCACCGTGCTGCTGCTGGTGTTCACCGTGACCGAGGCGCAGGGCGCCGGCTGGCTGAGCCCGCGCACGCTCGGCTCGCTCGGTGTGGTCGCCGTCCTGGCCGCGGCCTTCCTGGCCATCGAGAGCCGCGCCGCGCACCCGCTCGTCCGGCTCGGCATCTTCCGCAACGGCTCGGTCGCCCGGGCCAACCTCGTCGCCTTCGCGATGGCCGGCGCGTACGGCGGGTTCCAGTTCGTCGTGACGCTCTTCCTGCAGCACCTGCTCGGCTGGTCCGCCCTGAAGATGGCGCTCGGGCTGCTCCCCGCCGGTGCGATGATCGCGCTCTCCGCCCCGTTCATGGGCAAGGTGGTGGACCGCTTCGGCACCGGACGGCTGCTGCCCCTCGGCCTGCTCTCGCTGACCGCCGCCTTCGCGCTCTTCCTGCGGCTGGACGAGCACAGCTCCTACCCGGTGCTGGTGCTGCCCTCGATGGCGCTGCTCGGCATCGGCTTCATGCTGGCCTTCCCCTCGGTGAACATCGCCGCCACCTCCGGCGTCGCCGACGAGGAGCAGGGTCTCGCCTCCGGACTGGTCAACACCGCGATCCAGGTCGGCACCGCCGTCGTACTGGCCGGCGCGACCGCGATGATCACCGCCGGCAGCGCGGGCGGCGACAGCCCGCAGGCCCAACTGGACGGCTACCGCCCGGCGTTGCTGTTCGTCACGGCGGTCTCGCTGGTCGGCCTGCTGATCGCCGCGACCGGCGCCCTGCTGGACCGTCGCCGCGGGTCCGCCGCCGTGCCGGTGCTCGACGCCCCGCCGGCCGGCTCCGACCGGCCGTCCGCCGACGAGGTCCGAACCGCCCCGGCCCCGGAGCACGTCCGGGACGCGGTCCTGACCAGGAGCTGAGTCACGGCCTGTGCCCGGGAACCGACCCCCGGCCTCCGGGCGAATGGCGCCGGCTCCACCAAACCCCCGTGTTGGTGGAGCCGGCCGTCTTCGTGGCGGCCGACCGCGCGGCGCCCCGAGAGGGCGCGGTCCACGGTGCGGCTGCCGGCTCGGCCAGTATATTGGCTCGGAGCCAACGAACGTTCGGAGCAGTCACGATGGCACCTCGCGGGGATTCGGTCAATGAGGAGATGCGGCAGCGCTCCCGCCGACGCATCATGCGGGCCACCGTCGAACTCGTTGACCAGCGCGGTTACGCGGGCACCACGCTCACCGACATCGCCGAACGCGCCGGGCTCGCACGGGGGTTGCTCTCCTACTACTTCGACGGCAAACGGCTCCTGATGCAGGCCGCCACGCACCGGCTGATGCACCAGGCGCTCACCGGCGCGCTCGCCGACCTGGCGCCGGACGCCTCCCCGCAGGCCCGGCTCGCCACCGCGATCGACGCCGTCCTCGCCCTGGCCCTGGACCACCCCCGGGTGATGCGCTCGCACCTGGCGCTGATCCTCGACCCGGACACCGGGGCCTTCGTCCAGGACCCGGAGCAGCAGCGGCTCAGCGCGATCCTGCAGGACCTGCTGCACGACTGGGGCGCACCGGACCCGGCCGCCGCGCACGCGGTGCTGCGCAGCGCGCTGATGGGCGGCTGCATCGGGGTGCTGCTGCCGGGCGCCGAGCTGTCGCTCGCGCCGATCCGGGCCGACCTGTTCGGCCGCTACGACCTGCCCTGGGAGCTGGGCCGCCCGCCGCAGCCGCTGCCGCCGGAACGCGAACGGCCGCCGGCCCGCGGTTGACGGCGGTCGGGCGGCCGCGGGGGCGGTGCCGCGAAGGCTCTGTCGCGAAGGGCGGTGTCACGAAGGGCGGTGCCGCGAAGGGCGGTGCCGCGAAGGGCGGTGCCGCGAAGGCACTGTGTCGCGAGGGAGGTCCGGCGACCCTCCGGCTCCACGGCCCTCCGGCTCCACGGCCCTCCGGCTCCACGGCCCTCCGGCTCGACGGCCCTTCGGTTCAGCGCTCCTTCAGTATCGAGGCGAGCAGGTCTATGGTCCGCTCCGGCGTGAGGCTGTCCACGCAGAGCCGTTCCATCACCTGGACGTAGGCGTCGACGTCGTCCCGCTTGTCCAGGTAGAGCGCGCTGGTCAGCTGCTCCAGGTAGACGACGTCGGCGAGGTCCTGTTCGGGGAAGCGCAGGATGCTGAACGCCCCGGACTCGCCCGCGTGCGCGCCGAACCGGAACGGCATGACCTGGATGACCACGTTGGCCTGCTCGGCGACGTCGATCAGGTACTGCACCTGACTGCGCATCACCTTCGGCCCGCCGACCGGGCGGCGCAGCGCCGCCTCGTCGATCACGGCCCACAGCCGCGGGCTGGCGCCCTCGGTCAGCAGCTTCTGGCGGCGCATCCGGAGGCTGACCCGCCGCTCGATCTCGTCGTCGCACAGGGCCGGCCGACTCTGGCCGAAAACCGCCCGCGCGTACTCCTCGCACTGCAGCAGCCCGGGGATGAACTGCACCTCGTAGGTGCGGATCAGCTGGGCGGCCTCCTCCAGACCGACGTAGGTCTGGAACCAGCCCGGCAGCACGTCGTTGAAGCTGTGCCACCAGCCGGACTTGTTGGCCTCGCGGACGAGGCCGAGCAGGGCCTCCCGCTCGCCGCCGTCGTCCACGCCGTAGAGGCTGAGCAGGTCGGCGACGTCGCGCTCCTTGAAGCTGACGCGGCCGAGTTCCATCCGGCTGATCTTGGACTCGGACGCGCGGATCGCGTAGCCCGCGTCCTCGCGGGTGATGCCGCGATTCTCGCGCAGCCTGCGCAACTGCGAGCCGAGGAGGATTCGGCGGACCATCGAGCCGCCGCCCGGCTGAACTGTGGTCATGCGGTCGAAACCTCCACCTAGGGCAAACAGCGCACAGTCTGCCATCAGTTGAGCGCTCACGGTGCCGATACTGACGGATGTTCCTATCAGTTCTGCACTCCGCACACCAGGATGCACGTGCATCCGGCGCTTGCATATGCCAATAGTGCGACTGCACGTGAATCGACTCTTGCATCTGCAGTGAGCGCACACCACCATGGTGCACGTGCACCTGCACATCCCTGGCAATCCCGCGGGCTCCGCGTCGACCCCACGCGCGACTCCGTGCACCCACCCGTCGGCGTCCCCCACGCAGGCGGGTGTCCGGGTGCGCGCGCGCCTGGTCGAGGGGCGGCCGTGCGGCCGAGCGAGTCGGAGGTGACCGGCATGACCCCGGCGGGTCCAGCCGTGTCCGCCCCCTTATGGGAGGAGCTCTTCATGAGCACCGGTACGGCTTTGGCGGTTGACCCCCATGTGGTCACCTGTACGCTCGCTCCTCGCTTCGAATCCGTCAGAACCGCACGCGACTTCGTCCGCACCGCGCTCGAGCGCTGGGACCTGACCGAGCTGTTCGACGACGTCGCGCTGGTCGCCTCGGAGCTGGTCACCAACGCGCTCCGGCATGCGATCGGCGCACGGCCCGACCCGGCGGGCGGCGCCCAGGGCGAGTACGACTTTCCCACACAGCCGACCCCGGAGGGCCGGCTGCCGATCCGAATAAGCCTCGTGCACCGCGCCCCGCAGGTGGTGTGCGCGGTCAGCGATCCGAGCTGTCTGGGGCCGGTGGCCCGGGAGGCCGACTTCGTCGCGGAGTCCGGCCGCGGGCTGCACCTGGTGGAGTCGTTCAGCCGCTCCTGGGGCTGGCACCCGCTGGGCAGCGGCAAGGTGGTCTGGGCGATGTTCGAAGCGGAGCCCGCGGTCGGCTCCGAAGCCGGCGGACGGCACCGACGCTCCGCCTAGTGCCGGGCGCCGCGCCGACGGCGTCGAGCGAGGCCCCGGGAGGACCACACCCCGGGAGCCGGCGGGCCCCTGCGCCCGGACGGCCGGCGGGAGCGCCCGCGCGGGGCGGTGCGGCACACCGGCCGGGCCCCTCCCACGCCCCGGCCGTGTTACCGGACCCCGCAGGACCCGCCCCCGGACGAGGGGGCGCCGGAGCACCGGCTCCGGACAAGACAAAGGCCGTCGTGGTGTCAGCACCCACGACGGCCCCCCGATGGCGAAGCGGCCCCCCGTCAGACCGCCAGGTGGTCGAACTCCCCGTCCTTGGCCCCCAGCAGCAGGGCGGCGATCTCGGCCCGGGTGTAGATGAGCGCCGGGCCGTCCGGGAAGCGCGAGTTGCGCATCGCCACGTCGCCGCCCGGCAGGGCCGCGAACTCGACGCAGTTGCCCTGGGAGTTGCTGTGCCGGCTCTTCTGCCAGACGACCCCCGTGAGGTCGGTGGCGGCGATCCCGTTGAAGGGACGGCACGAGCCGTGCGTGTGCTGCGAGTCCTGCGAGTCGTGCATAGAAATCTCCCGAAGAGATCCGGAGTTGTCGTCCGGCGCGGCACCCCCGGCACCCACCGAACGATCGGACCGGCCCCGTACCGGCCCGGTACAACGCCTCACTTGACGTGATGATAGCTGTAGTGCACGTGCATCAGCACGGGACGTTGCAGGTGCAGGACGCTTTCATCCGATGCCCCGAACTCTTCACGGACCCTTCTCCTGACGGTATGTAAACGGACAAACTCCACTGAATCGACAGCGCCCCGATGACCGGCCGTGAGCGGCCCTCCGCTGAATGTTGATCTTCGAATGCCGGGAGTCGCACCCCCGTGACCCTCCGTCAAACCCGTCCGGGCCTGTGAGACATCTCACTCGCCACGGCTGCAACGCCGGGCCCCTCGCGCCGCGTCATCACCCTCCGGCCGGCTACGACCCGGGGCCGGGGCGCTGGGGACGGTTTCGTCCGGATTGCCAGGAAAACTCCCGAACCCGCCGGGGGTGGCGCACGAGCTCGGCACCGGGCGCACGCGAAACCCGTCCGGCAGCCGACTGCAGGCCTGACGGGGCGATGTCCTACGATCTCCGGCATGAGCACCGCAGCCATTCCGGGCGCGCCACTGCCCGTCCGCACTCCAGGCTCCCGTGCGCGGGGGCGCCATCGCCGTCCCGAGCGCCCCGAGATTCCGACCGGAGCCCCGGCGCTGGTGCTGGCCGTGCCCGCGACCGCCGGGCCCGAGTCCCGCTCGGTCGTCGAGGAACTGCTGTCGATCGTCCGCAGCGAGCAGAACGGCGTCCAGGCCGCGGCCGGCTACCTCGCCGGTGACGGCGCCGAGGGCGAGGGCGGCGAGGACCGCACCCTCGCCGAACTCCTGGCCGCGACCGCCGAGGCCGGCCTGCCGGCGCCCGTCGTGGTGCCGCTGGTCTCCGGTCCGCACGACTTCCTGACCGGGCTTCACGCCCTCGCCGCCGAGTACGGCGCGACCGTCACGGACGCGCTCGGCCCGCACCCGCTGCTCGCCGAGGGCGTGCACGTGCGGCTGTCCGAGGCTGGACTGGCCCGCGCCGACCGCGCCCGGCTGTTCGCCATCGCCACCGCCGCGGACGGCGTCGTCCTCACCACCGCGGGCGGCGAGGACGCGGCCGCCGCGGCCGGCATCACCGGCGTGCTGCTCGCCGCCCGGCTGGCCGTCCCGGTCGTCGCCGCCGCGCTCGACGTGCCCGGCTCGGTGGCCGCGGCCGTCGACCACCTCAAGGAGACCGGCTCGCTGCGCCCGGCGCTGGCCCCGCTGGTGATCGGCCCCGAGGCCGACTCCGAGCTGCTCGCCACGGCCGCCGAGGAGACCGGCTGCCCGTCCGCGGCGCCGCTCGGCGCGTACCCGGCGGTGGCGCAGCTGATCGCGTCCACCTACCTGGCCGCGCTGCCCGCGCCGTCGCCGGAGGAGCTCGCCCGGGCCGAGGCCGCTGCCGCCGCCGAGGCCGGGGAGGGCTCCCGCGGCGCCCACGCGGCCGCCCAGGGGCCCGTGGAGGCCTGACGGGCCCCGCCCGTCCGCACCTGCCCGCACTGCCGGTAGAACCCGCACGACCGTCGTGCCCCGAGGGCCCGGAACGTTCGCGTTCCGGGCCCTTTCGGCTTCCCGCCGGCTTCCCGTGGGCTTCCCGTGGGCTTCCTGCCGGCTTCGTGCGGGCTTCCTTCGGCTTCCCGCGCGGGCGGCGAGTCATTCGGGCAATGAAGTGTTATGTCCGTTCTGAGCGCTTTATGGATGAATGCCTCGGCGCCCGGTTTTCGACCGCTCCCCCACGGCTTCCGCCGCACATCCGCGCGCGCCGGCGCATTCCGACGCCCCGTCACGCGCTTTCTGAGGCAGTGCCAATTATCGAAACCCGAGGCCGAATTGCCGGAGAACGATCATTTCGGATCTTGAATTACCGGCCATTCGGCGGTTTTCGCTAAACCGTGATGCGCATCACACTGTTTGCGGATTTCCCTTAATTCTGCTTAACGTGCTCCCCGTTCGTGACCACACGGACCCAGTTCATCCGCAACGCCGAGTCCTGCCGTCGGATGTCCTGGCAGCGCGAAAACGCACCACGGCAGGAGCGGGGGACCCACAGGTAAGTCGCCCCGGACCGTTCCCCGGAACGGTTCTGGGCTAGGGGTGAAGCCGCGCTCACCGCGCGGCCGGGCAACTCCAGCCCGAATCCGACAGCTCACCTCGCAGGCGTGGGAGAGGACCGCGTCTTCATGCTGCCCACCAACGGCACCCGCCTGTCCAGCCGCACCCGTCGCGTGATCGCCGCCCTCGGCGTCGCCGGCATCGGCCTCACCATCCCCTGCCTCACCACCGGCACCGCCTCCGCCGCGTCCGTCGCCACCTGGGACAAGGTCGCCCAGTGCGAGAGCAGCGGCGACTGGAGCATCAACACCGGCAACGGCTTCTACGGCGGCCTGCAGTTCACCTCCAGCACCTGGGCCGCCTTCGGCGGCACCGCCTACGCCCCGCAGGCCAACCAGGCCACCAAGGACCAGCAGATCGCCGTCGCCGAGAAGGTCCTCGCCTCGCAGGGCCCCGGCGCCTGGCCCGTCTGCTCCGTCCAGGCCGGCCTGACCAAGGGCGGCACCCCGGCCGCCGTCGACACCTCGGCCGGCACCGCCGCCAAGCCGGCTGCCAAGCCCGCCCCGGCCGCCCCGGCCGCCAAGCCGGCCGCGGCCGCGCAGGACCAGGCCGCCGCCGACTCCGCCAAGACCGGCTCCGCCAAGAGCGACTGGGCCAAGGGCGACTGGGCGCAGAAGGGCCAGACCCAGGCCCACGGCAGCGACTACACCGTCGTCGACGGCGACTGGCTGTCCTCGATCGCCGCCAAGCACAACGTCCAGGGCGGCTGGCAGCACCTGTACGACCTGAACCGCGCCACCCTGACCGCGGGCCCGGACACCATCTACCCGGGCCAGCACCTGACCTTCGGCGACGAGGCCGCCGCCCCGGCGGGCCAGTCCTCCACCGACAAGTCCGGCTCGGACTTCAGCTGGTTCAACCGCTCGCAGCAGTCCGGCCAGGCCGCCAACGGCGGTGCCGTGAACGCCAAGCCGACCGCTCAGGAGCAGACCGCGCCCAAGCAGACCGCCCAGGCCGCCAAGCCCGCCGCCCCGGCGCAGACCCAGGCCCCGGCCGCCACCGGCAGCATGGCCGCCGCGATCTCCTTCGCCAAGGCGCAGGTCGGCCAGGCCTACGTCTACGGCGGCACCGGCAACGGCGGCTGGGACTGCTCCGGCCTGACCCAGGCCGCGCTGCGCGCCGCGGGCATCTCCGTCCCGCGCGTCGCCGCCGACCAGGCCGCCGCCAGCACCCACGTCTCGCTGGACAGCCTGCAGCCGGGCGACCTGCTGTTCTGGTCCAACAACGGCCAGGACTCGGGCGTCTACCACGTCGCGATCTACATCGGCGGCGGCCAGTACGTCGAGGCCGCCAACCCGAGCGTGGGGGTGCGCCTGCAGACCGTCGCCAACTGGGCGCCGGACTTCGCCGGCCGCGTCTGAGGCTGACGGCCGACTGCCGACTGCCGACTGCCGACTGCCGACTGCCGACTGCCGGTCAGCTGACGACCGACCACCGACGGCGAACAGATAACAGATAACAGCTTTCAACTTTCATCATCTGTCAGCTGTTCGCCGCCACGGCCCCCGGGGAGAGCCTGCCCGCTCCTCCCCGGGGGTCGTGGCGCGTTCCGGTGCCGCGGTGATCACCGCTGTGGTGGATCGGAGCCCCAACGGGCATGCTGCTGCTCTGCACCCGAGGAGGAGGCACCATGGCCCAGGTCACCGTCACCATCGACGCGAACCTCGCGATCGACGTGATGATGCTCGCCGGAACGAAGAACCCGCAGGACGCCGTCGAGCTGGTCCTGCGCGACTACCTGGCCCGCGGCCGGCGCACCGAGTTGCGCACCGGCGACGCCGCGGACGGCCACCGGCTCACCATGGACCGTCCGCCCGCACAGGAGGGCTGAGCCGGGAGCGCTGAGCCGGCAGGGCTGGACCGGGAGGGCGCGAGCCGCCGCGCACGACGACGGGCCCCGGAGAGCAACCGCTCTCCGGGGCCCGTCAGTTGGACCTCGTCGCCGCCGTCAGCGTGTCCGGGCCCCGGTGGACCCGCGCATCACCAGCTCCGGCTGGAACATGAACTCCCCGCGCTGGCCCGTGTTCGAGCCGACCTCCTCCAGCAGAGCGTCCACCGCCGCCGTGGCCATCGCCTCGACCGGCTGGCGGATCGTGGTCAACGGCGGCTCGGTGAAGGCGATCAGCGGCGAGTCGTCGAAGCCGACCACCGACACGTCGTGCGGCACCGACAGCCCGCGCTGGCGCACCGCCCGGATCGCCCCGAGCGCCATCATGTCGCTGCCGCAGACGATCGCCGTGCAGCCCTTGTCGAGCAGCGCGCCGGCCGCCGCGTGCCCGCCCTCCACGCTGAACAGCGTGTGGTGGACGAGCCCTTCGGCCTCCTCCGGGGCGAGCCCCAGCACCTCGCGCAGCGCGGCCGTGAAGCCCTCGATCTTGCGCAGCACCGGCACGTACCGCTTCTGCCCGACCGCCAACCCGATCCGCTCGTGGCCGAGTTCGGCCAGGTGCTGGACGGCCATCCACATCGCGGCCCGGTCGTCCGGCGAGATGAACGGCGCGTCGATCCGCTCGCTGTAGCCGTTGATCAGCACGAACGGCACCCCGCGCCCGGCGAGGCGGGCGTAGCGGTCGTGGTCGGCGGTGGTGTCGGCGTGCAGTCCGGAGACGAACACGATGCCCGCCACGCCCCGGTCGACCAGCATCTCGACCAGTTCGTCCTCGGTGGAGCCGCCCGGCGTCTGGGTGCAGAGCACCGGCGTGTAGCCGTGCCGGCTCAGCACCTGCTCGATCACCTGCGCCAGCGCCGGGAAGATCGGGTTGCTGAGCTCCGGCGTGATCAGCCCGATCAGCCCGGCGCTGCGCTGGCGCAGCCGGGTCGGCCGCTCGTAGCCGAGCACGTCGAGCGCCGCCAGCACGGTCTGCCGGGTGGCGGCGGAGACGTTCGCCTTGCCGTTGAGCACGCGGGAGACGGTGGCTTCGCTGACCCCCGCCTGCGCCGCGATGTCTGAGAGTCGCGCCGTAGTCACGGGCCCAGAGCCTATTGCACCCACGTCAGACCGCCCACCAGCCGGTGCTGTCCGGGGCGAGCACCGTCTCGCCGCCGTCCACCACGAGGTCGGCCGAGCCGAGCAGCAGTCGGCCGGGGGCCGGTATCCGCACCGGCTGGCCGGTGGTGTTGACCGTGCAGACGAAGGATCCGCGGCGGAAGGCGAGGGTGCCCTCGGGGGCGTCGAGCCACTCGACGTCGGTGCCGGCGCCGAGGTCGGGCTGCGCGCGGCGCACGGCCAGCGCGCTGCGGTAGAGCTCCAGGGTGGAGGTCGGGTCGCCGGTCTGCGCCTCGACGCTGAGCTCGGCCCACTCGGCCGGCTGCGGCAGCCAGGACGGCCCGCCCGCGACCGGTCCGAAGCCGTACGGGGCCTCGGTGCCGGACCACGGGATCGGGACGCGGCAGCCGTCGCGGTAGCCGTCCTGCCCGGCCTGGCGGAAGAACGACGGGTCCTGGCGGACCTCGTCCGGCAGGTCGGTGACGTCCGGCAGGCCGAGCTCCTCGCCCTGGTAGACGTACGCGGAGCCGGGCAGCGCGAGCATCAGCAGGGTGGCGGCGCGCGCCCTGCGCAGACCCAGCGAACGGTCGCCGGGGGTGCGGATCTGGGTGCCGAGGCCGGGCTCGTTGGCGAAGCGGGTGGCGTGCCGGGTGACGTCGTGGTTGGACAGCACCCAGGTGGTGGGGGCGTCGACCGGGCGCATCGAGTCGAGCGACAGGTCGATCACCTCGCGCAGCGCGGCGGCGTCCCAGTCGGTGCCCAGGTACTGGAAGTTGAAGGCCTGGTGCAGTTCGTCGGGGCGGACGTAGTTGGCGGTGCGCTGGACGGTCGGGGTCCAGGCCTCGGCGACGCCGATCCGCTGGCCCGGGTACTCGTCGAGGATCGCGCGCCAGCTGCGGTAGATCTCGTGCACGCCGTCCTGGTCGAAGAAGGGCATGACGTCGTTGCCGAGCAGCTTGAGCTGGTCGGCGCCGCCGATGTCGGGCAGGCCGGGGGCCTTGACGAGGCCGTGGGCGACGTCGATGCGGAAGCCGTCCACGCCCATGTCGAGCCAGAACCGCAGGATCGAGCGGAACTCGTCGGCGACGGCCGGGCTGTCCCAGTTGAAGTCGGGCTGCTCGGGGGCGAACAGGTGCAGGTACCAGTCGCCGGGGGTGCCGTCCGGGTTCTCGGTGCGGGTCCAGGCCGGGCCGCCGAAGATGGACTCCCAGTCGTTGGGCGGGAGTTCACCGCTCACCCCCTTGCCGGGGCGGAAGTGGTAGCGCTCGCGCAGCGGGGAGTCGGGGCCCTCGCGCAGGGCGCGCTGGAACCACTCGTGCCGGTCGGAGGAGTGGTTGGGGACGAGGTCGACGATGACCCGCAGGCCGAGCCGGTGGGCGTCCCGGATGAGCGCGTCGGCGTCGGTCAGGTCGCCGAACATCGGGTCCACGGCGCGGTAGTCGGCGACGTCGTAGCCGGCGTCCGCCTGCGGCGAGGCGTAGAACGGCGAGAGCCAGACGGCGTCCACGCCGAGGTCGCGCAGGTAGGGCAGGCGGCTGCGGATGCCGGGCAGGTCGCCCATGCCGTCGCCGTTGGAGTCGGCGAAGCTGCGCGGGTACACCTGGTAGATGACCGCGTCCCGCCACCAGCCTCTGGACGCGCTGACGGTCGCCTCGTGAGCGGTGGCGTCGGCGGCGGGCCGGGAGGTGTCGGCCAGGTTCTGGGTCATGGACGGTATCCCTTGGGGACTAGTGGGGAGCGCTGGAAGTACGGCGGGAGCGTCAGGACTTGGAGGCACCGGCGGTCAGGCCGGTGACCAGGTGGCGCTGCACCAGGTAGAAGAAGGCCGCGGACGGGATGGCGATCAGCACGGCCGTGGCGGCCATCAGGTTCCACTGGGCGTCGTGCTCGCTGACGAAGGTCTGCAGGCCGACGGCCAGCGTGTACTTGTCGGAGCTGAGCATGAAGGTGGAGGCGAACGGCACCTCGGCCCAGTAGGTGAGGAAGGAGTAGAACGCGGCGACCGCCAGGCCCGGACGGGCGAGCGGCAGCACCAGCCGCCAGAAGGTGCCGAACGGGCTGAGCCCGTCGACCCGGCCGGCCTCGTCGATCTCCACCGGGATGGTGTCGAAGTAGCCCTTCAGCAGCCAGGCGCAGTACGGCACGGTGGTGGTCGAGTAGACCAGGATCAGGCCGGTGTAGCTGTCCAGCAGGTTGAGCTCGGAGAGCATGGTGTACATCGGCACGATGAGCACCGCGATCGGGAACATCTGGGTGACCAGCAGCGACCACATCAGCGGCTTGTGCCCGGGGAACTTCATCCGGGAGACGGCGTACCCGGTGGTGGCGGCGAGCAGCACGCCGAACACGGTGGTGATGCCGGAGACCAGCAGGGCGTTGCCGAACCAGGTGAAGAAGTCGGTGTCGCCGAGCACGTGCTGGTAGTTCGACAGCGTGAGCTTGTCGAGGATCTGGCCGGGGTGGAGGTAATCCGTCTTGTCCGGGCCGAGCGAGACGAAGAGGATCCACCCGATCGGGAACAGCGCGATCAGGCTGGCCAGGATCAGGACGCCGTGGGACAGCGCCTTCGACAGCGGGCTGCTCTCGCCGCGCGGGCGGAACTTGGCGGGCCGGGCGGCCGGCGCCGCGGCCGCCGCGGGGGCGGGGCGTTCGGTGGTGGTGGTCATCGGGGGTTACCTGCCTTCGGGGGTCGACTGGGTCCGGGGGCTGGGCCGTCGGCGCGTGGCCGAGGGCCTGCTAGCCGTTGGCCTGCTCGTTGCGGGCGAGCCAGCGCCGGTAGAAGGCGGTGAAGACGATCAGGATGGACAGCAGGATGACGCCGTACGCGGCGGACTGCGCGTAGTCCGCGGGGATCTGGCCGAAGCCGAGGCGGTAGGCCCAGGTGACCAGCAGCTGCGCGTCGGGGGCGCCCTTGCCGAACAGCAGGTAGATGACGTTGAACTGGTTGAACGTCCAGATCACGCCGAGCAGCACGACGGTCGAGGAGACGCTGCGCAGCCCGGGCAGGGTGATGTGGCGGAACTGCTGCCAGCGGGTGGCGCCGTCCATCTCGGCGGCCTCGTAGAGCTCGGCCGGGATCGACTGCAGGCCGCCGAGCAGCGAGATCATCATGAACGGCACGCCGGCCCAGGTGTTGACCAGGATCGCGGCCGCCTTCTGGGCCCACGGGTGGGTGAGCCAGCCGGGCTCGGGCAGGTGGAGGGCGCCGAGCGCGCTGTTGATCACGCCGCCGTCGGAGAGCATCAGGCGCCAGGAGAAGACGGTGACGAAGGTCGGGACGGCCCACGGGAGGATGAGCAGCATCCGGTAGCCGGCCCGCCCGCGCAGCTTCTTGTTGAGCAGGACGGCGAGGCCGAGGCCGAGGGTGTAGTGCAGGGCGACGCAGGTGCCCGTCCAGGCGATGGTCCACACGAAGTGGGACCAGAAGCGGTCGTACGAGCCGGGGCCCCAGAGGATGTCGGCGTAGTTGTGGAAGCCGATGTACTGGTAGCTGGCCGGGATCTCGTTGACGCCGATCTTGCGCGCGATGTTGAGGCTGTTGGCGTCGGTGAGGGTCAGCCAGATGCCCTCGGCGAGCGGGTAGAGCACCAGCACGCCGAGCACGAGCACGACCGGGGCGATCATCGCGTAGGCGTACCAGTGCTTGGCGTAGGAGCGCTTGAGGCGTTCCCACGGGCCCGGACGCTGGTCGCGCTCCCGGCTGCCCTTGCCGGTGGCGCCCTGCACGGCGACTGACATCGTTTGCACCTTCTCGGGGATTCTTGGGGAAGCAGGCGGCCTCGGGTGTGCCGACGGCCCGGCCCGCCGTTCGTCGGCGGGCCGGGCGCGGGGGACTACTTGGCGAAGCCCGGCAGGAGCTTGGCGTAGTCGGTGGAGACGGTGTTCAGCGCGTCCTGGGTGCTGGTGCCCTGGAGGGACTTGCCGAGGTTCTCGCCGAGCGAGGCGAACAGCGAGCTGTACTCGGGCAGTTCGGGGCGCGGCTTGGCGCTGGGGAGGATGGCCTGGAAGCCGGCGATGCCCGGGTCGGCCTTGACATCCGCGGTGTAGGCGTCGGAGCGGGTCGGCAGGGTGGAGTTCTTCTGCGCGATGAAGGCCTGGCTCTCGGCCGAGGTCATGAAGGCGGCGAACTTCTCGGCGGCGGCCTTGTGGGCCTTGTCGGAGCCGGCGTAGACGGAGATGTTGTGGCCGCCGGTGGGGGCGCCGGACTTGCCGGCGGAGCCGCCGGGGACGGCGGCGATGCCGAGGTTCTTCTTGTCGGCGAAGGCGGAGCCCTTGTAGACGTTGGTGATCTCCCAGGGGCCCTGGATGATCGCCGCGACCTTGCCGCTGTTGAAGGCGTCCATCATGTGCGCGTAGGCGTCGGTGGTGACGTCGGCCTTGGCGGTGCCGGGCGAGGTGAACATCGACTTGTACGTCTCGACGGCCTTGACGGCCTCCGGCGAGGTGACGGTGATCTTCTTGTTGGCGGCGTCGACGGTGTCGGTGCCCTCGCCGAACAGGAACGGCATCGCGTAGTAGCCGTCCGCGGCCTTCAGCCAGAAGCCGTCCACGCCGGCCTTGTCCTTGATGGCGGCGGCGTCGGTCTTGAGCTCGTCCCAGGTCTTCGGCGCCGCGGTGATGCCGGCCTTGGCGAAGAGCTCCTTGTTGTACATCAGGCCGAGGGTGTCGGTGACCAGCGGCACGCCGTACAGCTTGCCCGCGTACTGGGCCTGCTGGATCAGGCTGGGCTGGAAGGCGGAGGTGTCGGCGGCGGCCGGGGTGCCGTCCAGCGGCTCCAGGAAGCCGGCCTTGGCGAAGGCGGCGGTCCAGCCGACCTCGGAGCGGAACACGTCCGGAGCGCCCTTGGCCCCCATGGCGGTCTGGAGCTTGTTCTGCGCCTGGTCGAAGGGGACGTTGACGAAGTCCACCTTGATGTTCGGGTTGGCGGCCTCGAACTTCTTGACCAGTTCCTGGTAGTTCGGCGCCTCGTTGGTGGCGTTCGAGGTGTCCCAGTACGTGAGGGTGACCGGCCCGTCGGCCTTGCCGTCGGAGCTGGAGCCGCTGCTGCCACAGGCAGCCATCGAGACCGCGAGGGCCACAACGAGGGCAGAGGCCGCGATGCCACGCCGCATGAGAACTCCTTGGAGGGTGGGGGTGCCCGAGATGTAAGAAGACAGGCGCATAATGGCTGCCTCGTCCGACCGCACCGTTGCTGCCGTCGGGCTCGGGAAGGAAGTTAACAGCGGTGAAAGATCGACGGAAAGTCCTTGCAGCAAGTTTCTGCAAGAAACGGCGATCGTTACAGCCGCGTGTCCTGGACGTAGCCGCACGGTAGTTGACCGTCGCGCCGAACATCCCGATTCGTCCGATTCGCCCCGATCGCCCGTGGCCGACGGGACCACCGTGCGTGGCCGGAAGCCGCCTGCAGCAGACTGGACGCATGCGCATCAGAGCCGTCACCCGAGGCGAACTCCCCCTGCTGACCGCACTGGAACGGGCCGCCGGAGCGCCCTTCGCCGCCATCGGCATGCAGGAGATCGCCGACGACGAACCGCCCGCCCCGGACGAACTCGCCCACTACCTGGACCACGGCACCGCCCTGGCCGCCGAGGTGGACGGCACCGTCGCCGGCTACCTGCTCGCCGAGCCGGTGGACGGCGCGCTGCACGTCGAGCAGGTGTCCGTGCACCCCGCGTACGCCCGGCGGGGCATCGGCCGGGCACTGATCGAGCACCTCGCCGCGACCACCGACGCCCCGGCGCTCACCCTGACCACCTTCGCCGACGTCCCCTGGAACGCCCCCTACTACGCCCGGCTCGGCTTCCGCCCGCTGGCCGACCACGAGCTCACCCCCGGCCTGCGCGAGATCCGCCGGCAGGAGGCCGCGCACGGCCTGGACCGGTGGCCCCGGATCTGCATGCGCCGGGACCTGCCCGCTAGCTGATCCCGAACCGCAGCACCGTGGTCGAGCGGAACTCCTCGCCCGGCCGCAGCACGGTGCTCGGGAAGGAGGGGTGGTGCGGGGAGTCCGGGAAGTGCTGGGTCTCCAGCGCGATCCCGGCGAACGGCCCGTACGGGACGCCGCTCGCGCCGGTGACCGCGCCCTGGAACTTGTTCGCCGTGTAGACCTGGATGCCCGGCTCGGTGGTCAGCACCTCGAGGGTGCGGCCGCTGACCGGGTCCTCCAGCAGCGCCGCCCGCGCCGGGGCGCCGTCCGCCGGCCGGGGCCGCAGCACCCAGTTGTGGTCGTAGCCGCCCGGCCCGGCCAGCTGCGGGTGGTCGTCGTGCACCGACTTGCCGATCGGGGTGGCCGTGGTGAAGTCGAACGGCGTGCCGGCCACCGGCTCGATCCGCCCGTACGGGACCTGTCGCTCGTCGGCCGGGGTGTAGCCGTCCGCGTCCAGGGTGAGCAGGTGGCCGAGGACGTCGCCCGAACCCTCACCCGAGAGGTTGACGTAGGCGTGGTTGGTCAGGTTGACGACGGTCGGCCGGCTGGTCGCGGCGCGGTAGGCGATCACCAGTTCGCCGTCCGCGTCCAGGGTGTAGGTGACGGTGACGTCCAGCGCGCCCGGGAAGCCCTGGTCGCCGTCCGGGCTGTGCAGCCGCAGCCGCACCCCGCCCTCGACCTCCTCGGCCGTCCAGATCCGGCTCGCGAAGCCGTCCGGGCCGCCGTGGATGGTGAGCCCGCCGCCGGTGGGCGCCAGCGGGTGCTCCTCGCCGTCGATGGTGACGGTGGAGCCGTCGATCCGGTTGGCGTACCGGCCGACCACCGTGCCGTAGTGCCGGGCCGGGCCGAGGATCTGGGCCAACTCGTCCGTCGCCAGCAGCACTTGGGCGCTGCGGCCGGCCCGGTCCGGCGCCTCCAGGGTGTGCAGGGTGGCGCCGAGGGTGAGCACGCCGGCCCGGTACCGGCCGGCGGTGAGCGTCCAGCGCCCGATCGCCGCGCCCGCGCCGGAGGGGGCGAGCGGTTCGTGCCGCACGCTGGTGGCCATGGCCTGCTCCTCACTGCGGCCGCGGCGCGGCCACCCGATTCCGGTCCGGCCGGGGGCGCAGCGGCCGCCCGGCCCCGTCAGCCTAGCGACGGCGGGGGTGCCGGGGGCGCTTGTGCGCCCGTGCGCGCCGCCCGGTCACCACCGGCCGCCCCGCCGCCCCGCCCGTCCGCCCCCGCCCGTCCGTCAGTGCTCCGCGTCCGCGTCCGCGCCCTCGCCCGCGCCCGGACCCGGCTCCTGCGGCCGCGTCGGCAGCCCGAGCGCGGTGGCCAGCCCGTCCGGCCCGCTGCCGGCCTTGCGGTAGACCGCCGCCAGCCGCCGGTTGACCAGGCTCAGCTGCAGCCCCAGCTCCTCGGCGATCCGCTGCGGCGGCACGCCCCGCGCCGCCCGCCGGGCGACCTCCCACTCGGGCCCGCTGAGCGTGTCCAGGGTGTCGCGGAAGTCGCGCAGCCCCAGCCGGTTGGGCCGCAGGCCGTAGTTGGCCAGCTCCTGCCGGGCGCGCTCGACCAGCCGCTCCGCCGAGCAGTGCTGGGCCAGTTCGATGCCCTGGTACAGGTACTCCTGGGCGTCCTCCAGCCGTCCGACCCGGCGCAGCGCGGCGCCGAGGTCGACCAGGGCGACGGCGTGCTCGTACCCGGCCGGGGACTGCCCCAGGTGCTCCACGGCCTGCTCCAGCAGCTCGACGGCCTGCTGGCCGTCCTCGATCCGCGCCTGCAGCCGCAGCGCGCTGCCGATCGCCGAGGCGGTGCCGAAGGTGCGGGCGTCCTCGACGGCCTTCTGGGCGTACTCGCGGGAGCGCTCGGGCTCGTCGGCGGCGATCGCGATGGCGAGGTGGCCGGCCCAGGGCGCCCAGACGGTGTTGTGCCAGCCGCGGATCTCCAGCTGGGCGCCGGCCTCGGTGAGCGCGGCGGCCGCGCCGGCGTAGCGCTTCTTGGCGATGAGCAGCTTGCCGTACAGCGAGGCGGCGTCCGGCAGCACCATGGCGGTGGCGTGGTACGGCGGGTGGAAGCCGAACTCGTCGGCCAGCTCCAGGCCTCGTCGACCCGGCCGCGGGCCAGCAGGGTGTCCACCAGCACGCCGACCGCGTCCCAGGCGAGCGGCAGCCGGGGCCCGATCCGCTCGGAGATCCGGTACGCGCGGCGCAGGAAGTCCTCGGCCTCGGCGAGCAGGCCGCGGCGGAACCGGGCCAGGCCCATCAGGAAGTAGGCGAAGCCCCGGTGGGCGCCGCTCCAGCCGGCCACCTCGAACTGGATGATGGCGTCCGCGAACAGCCGCTCGGCCTGCGCGATGCGGTCGTTGTAGATGTAGGTGAGGCCGAGCATCGAGGGCAGTTCGAAGCCCCACATGGTGTCGGTCCAGCCGAGGCCCTTGGGCAGCCGCCCGCCGTCCAGGACCTCGTCGGCGAGCGCGAGGGCGTCGGCGGAGGGCTTGCCGCGCAGGGTCAGGTCCCAGGCGCGCATGGCGAGCACCGCCCGGTCGGCGGCCTCGCGGCCGGCCAGGCCGGCGGACATCTCCTCCAGCCGGGCGGAGCGGCCGGGGCCGTCCTCCTCGGACTTGCGGAAGGCGTGCCACATGAAGGAGGCGGCCTGCAGCCGCTGCCGCCCGGCCGGGTCGGCGGTGCGCCGTGCCTCCTCCTGGCAGACCAGGGCGGCCTGGCCGAGTTCGCCGCTGTGCGCGAGCACTTCGGAGAGCCGGAAGGTCGCGTCGACGCGCAGTTCGGGGCGCAGCGGTCCCTCGTCCGGGTCGAGGGCGAGCCTCAGCTGGTTGACGGTGGCGACGGGGTCGGTGAGCAGCGCGGAGCAGCCGAGTTCGTACAGCACCTCGGTGCGGATGTCGTCGGCGGGCGGCTCGTCGAGCGCGCGGTGCAGGCAGCGCTGGGCGGCCTCGGGGGCGCCGATCAGCTGGTGTTCGACGGCGGCGCGGCGCAGCTTCTTGACGATCCGGTCGTCGCCCTCGCCGGCGTGGGTCTCGACCAGGTGGCGGGAGGCGGCGAGCAGGCCGAGCCCGGCGTTCTCGATCTCGACGGCGGCGATGCCGTGCATGCCGAGCCGGGTGGCGTCCGGCATGGTGTTGTAGATGGAGCTGCCGATCAGCGGGTGGACGAACTCCAGGTTCCCGTTGGGGGCCTGGGTGAGCACGCGCTGCTTGCGCAGCTGCTTGATGGACTCGCGGGCGCCCTCGGCGCTCTGGGTGGAGATCCGGGTGGCGAGGTCGATCCGGATGTCGGTGCCCAGCATGGCGCAGGCCCAGGCGAAGCGCAGGGTGGTGGCGCCGAGCCGGTCGAGCCAGCTCTTGAGGGTCATCCCGGTGGCGTCGACGGCGAGTTCGCGCAGCTGCCGGGAGTTCTCCTCGACGGGTTCGAGCTCCTGGTCGCGGACCTGGTCGAGGAGGGCGACGACCTCGAAGGGGTTGCCGTTGACGACGTTCCAGAACTCGTAGCAGAAGGCGTCCTCGGCGCGGTCGCCGAGTTCGGCCCGGATCATGTCGGTGACGGACGTCAGGTTGAGCCGGTTGAGTTCGTGCTTGCGGCCCTTGAGGCCGAGGACGCTGCGGCGGAACTCCTGGCCCTCGGGCCAGTCGCTCTCGTCCTCGCGGTAGGCGAACACGAGCAGGACGGGCAGTTCGCCGGAGCGGACGGCGAACTTGGTGAGCCAGGCGAGGGACTCGGCGTCCGCCCAGTGCAGGTCGTCGACGATCATCACCATCGGGGCGCGGCGGGGCGCGAGCTGGGTGAGGACGTAGTCGAGGCCGTCGCGCACGCCCTGGGGGTCGAGGCGGCGGGCGCCGGGCTTGGGCTGCTTGAGGCCGATGGCCGGTCCGACGACCTCCTCCCAGGTGCCCATGACCTGGCGGAACTCGTCGGGCCTGAGGTCGCTGAGCACGGGCTGGAGGAGCTGGCGGAGCACGTGGTACGGCTCCTTGAGCTGGCGTTCGCCGCCGCGGGCGAACAGCACGGTGGCGCCCTCGCGGAGCTTGGCGATCCGGCGGACCTCGTGCAGCAGGCTGGTCTTGCCGATGCCGGGGCGGCCGGAGAAGGCGAGCAGGTCGCCGATCTCGGTGCCGCCGGCGGCGAATTCGCGGCAGAGCCGGTCGACGGCCGCTTCCACGGAGCGCAGTTCGGAGTCGCGGTCGCGCAGCCTGATCCGTGGGGCGTCGCCGCCCTGGCCGGTGCCCGTCCGAAGTTCGTTGCCCTGCTCGGTCACCGTCGCGCCTCCGCCTCGCCGATCCCGTCACTGCCCGATCACTGCTCGTGCAGCCGAGGTTAGCGCCGCGTCGGGTCCGCCGTGTGACATTCGCGCAGGCTGGGGCGGGCGGTGAGGGTTCGGACGGCTTGCCGGGGGCAATTGCCCTATATCCCTAACGTCCGATCATTCCATCAGATACCCTACGGCCCTCAAGACGCAGATGATCTTGCGTCACCACCCTCACCCCCGGGGCCCCGCCGCGTCAACCCCCCGACGATCTCCCACGATCCCCCACGATCATTACCAGAACCAAAAGCGCCCCCACCATCCGCCGCACCGGGAGTCCGATGTCTGACGACACCTCACTTCAGATCCCGTTCCCGCACCGCCGCAGTCCGCACGGCCCGTACGCCAGGGCGCTGCACCGCGACTGGCTGGTCCGCCACCCGCTGCTGCCCGACGCCGACCACCCGGGATACGCGCACTGGGACGTGGCCGACCTGGCGGCCCTCGGGTACCCGGACGCCGAACCGGACGAGATCGCGCTGGCCGCCGACCTGATGGGCTTCTACTTCCTCTTCGACGACCAGTTCGACGGCCCGCTCGGCCGCCGCCCCACCGAAGTCGCCCCGATCTGCGAGCGACTGATCGCCGTCCTGCACGGCACCGCCCCGAACACCCGGTCGGCCGTCGAGACCGCTTTCGCCGATCTCTGGGAGCGCAGCGTGCGCGGCATGTCCGCCCGCTGGCAGGCCCGGGCCGCCTACAACTGGGAGTGGTACCTGGCCAGCCACCCGGCCGAGGCGGCCGGCCGGATCTCCAGCCGCCCGCCCGACCGGGACGGCTACCTGGTGCTGCGGCGCGGCACCGCCGCGATGGAGACCGTCTTCGACATGATCGAGCGCCTCGGCCAGTTCGAGGTCCCGGCCGCCGTGCTGCACCACCCCGTCCTCCGGCAGCTGCGCCAACTGGCCGCCGACATACCGTCGTTGAGCAACGACGTGCGCTCCTTCCCGCTGGAGGCCCCGCGCGGCGACGTCTACAACCTGGTGATGATCGTCCAGCGCGAGCGCCGCTGCTCGGCCGAGGAGGCCTGCGCGGTGGTCCTGGACGAGGCCCGGCTGATGATCGAGCGCTGCCAGGAGCTGAGCGACCGACTCCCGGACGTCTACCGCGAGTTGGGCCTGTCCCGGATCGAGCGGACGATCGCCCAGCGGTACGCGGACGGGCTGCTCACCTGGCTGGCCGGCTACCTCAGCTGGGAGGCCCGCACCGGCCGGTACCACGTGGTCTGACGCGACCGGGCGCGACCGGGCGCCTGCCTGACGTACCGTCAACTCCCATCGCGGGCAGCGACAGCGGGCCGCCGCACCCTCCGTACCGGCGCCACGTACGGACCGTAGCCGAACCGGCGCGCGGCGGCTATCGTGCTCGACGGCGGCCGCCCCCGGCGGGCGGCCGCCCGTACGCGTGTCCGCACCCTCCCGCCGGGCCGCCCCGACCGGGCGGTCCGGCGCGCGGCCCGGCCACCGCCCGGCCGCGCCCGACGTCGCGAGGAGACACCAGAGCATGACGGTCTACCAGCCCCCCGGCTCCCCCGGCAGCATCGTCGCCTACCGCCCGCGCTACGAGCACTGGATCGGCGGCGAGTGGCGCCCGCCGGTGCGCGGCGAGTACTTCGGCGACCCGAGCCCGGTCAACGGCGAGGTGTTCACCGAGGTCGCCCGCGGCACCGCCGAGGACATCGAGGCCGCCCTGGACGCCGCCCACGCCGCCGCGCCCGCCTGGGGCCGCACGGCGCCCGCCGAACGGGCCCAGGTGCTGCTGCGGCTGGCCGACCGGATGGAGGCCAACCTGGAGCAGCTGGCCGTCGCGGAGAGCTGGGAGAACGGCAAGGCGGTGCGCGAGACGCTGGCCGCCGATCTGCCGCTCGCCGTCGACCACCTGCGCTACTTCGCCGGCGCGCTGCGGGCCCAGGAGGGCGGCCTGTCCCAGCTGGACGAGGACACCGTGGCCTACCACTTCCACGAGCCGCTGGGCGTGGTCGGCCAGATCATCCCGTGGAACTTCCCGCTCCTGATGGCGGTCTGGAAGCTCGCCCCGGCACTCGCCGCGGGCAACGCGGTGGTGCTCAAGCCGGCCGAGCAGACCCCGGCCTCGGTGCTGCTGCTGGCCGAGCTCACCGCCGACCTGCTGCCGCCCGGCGTGGTCAACATCGTCACCGGCTTCGGCGAGGAGGCCGGCGCGCCGCTGGCCGCCAGCCCCCGGGTCCGCAAGCTCGCCTTCACCGGCGAGACCAGCACCGGCCGGCTGATCGCCCGCGCCGCCGCCGAGAACCTGATCCCGGCCACCCTGGAGCTGGGCGGCAAGAGCCCCAACCTGTTCTTCGCGGACGTCGCCGCCGCCCAGGACGCCTTCTACGACAAGGCCGTCGAGGGCTTCGCGATGTTCGCCCTCAACCAGGGCGAGGTCTGCACCTGCCCGAGCCGGGCGCTGATCGAGTCCTCGGTCTACGAGCGGCTGCTGGGCGACGGCCTGGAGCGGGTGCGCGGCCTGCGCCAGGGCAACCCGCTGGACACCGACACCCAGATCGGCGCCCAGGCCAGCGCCGAGCAGCTGAAGAAGATCCTCTCCTACTTCGAGATCGGCCAGGCCGAGGGCGCCAAGGTGCTGCTCGGCGGCGAGCGCGCGGACCTCGGCGGCGCCCTGGCCGGCGGGTACTACGTGACGCCGACGGTCTTCGAGGGCGTCAACAGCATGCGGGTCTTCCAGGAGGAGATCTTCGGCCCGGTCGTCTCGGTGACCCGCTTCGACGGCTTCGACGAGGCGGTCGCGCTGGCCAACGACACCCAGTACGGGCTCGGCGCCGGCGTGTGGACCCGGGACGTCAACACCGCGCACCGGGCCGGCCGGGCCATCCAGGCCGGCCGGGTCTGGACGAACTGCTACCACGCCTACCCGGCCCACGCGGCCTTCGGCGGCTACAAGAACTCCGGCATCGGCCGGGAGGGCCACAAGGCGCTGCTGGAGCACTACCAGCAGACCAAGAACCTGCTGGTCAGCTACTCCCCCGACGCGACCGGGCTGTTCTAGCGGCCGCCGGCGGACGGAACGGAGTGGAGCGGGAGGCCCGAACGGACCTCCCGCTCCACCGCCACTCCCCGTGGCGGGCCCGCAGGGCGAAATCACCCGATTCGGGATCCAAGCACATCAATCCGGTGATTTTGCCGACGCGCCGCCGACATGCCCGGACGGCCCCCGCGAACGCCCTAAACAGGGACTCCCGTCCCCTCCGCACCCAGGGAGTCCCGATGACCATCGCCCCCGCCAAGCTCTCCGACCCGACCGTCCGCGCCCTGGTCACCGCGATCAACGCGAACGACCGCGACGCCTTCCTCGCCCTGCTCGCCCCGGACGCGACCATGTCCGACGACGGCTCCGACCGCGACCTGCTGCCCTGGATCGACCGGGAGATCTTCGGCTCCCACGGCCACATGGAGGTCCAGACCGAGGCGGACGGCGGCCGCGCGCTGGTCGCGAACTTCCGCAACGAGACCTGGGGCGAGATGCGCACCGCCTGGCGCTTCACGGTCACCAGCGGCGGAAGGATCAGCCGCTTCGAGACCGGCCAGGCCTGACTCCCCGGCCGCAGGGCCCTCCAGGACCGTTCAGGACCTTCAGGACCGTTCAGGTCGGTTCAGGACGGCTCAGGTCGGTTCAGGACGGCTCAGGTCGGTTCAGGACGGCTCAGGTCGGTTCAGGACGGCTCAGGACAGCCCCAGGCACCCCCGCACCGCGCGGATCAGGTTGCGCGAGCGCACGTCCCCGGTGACGCCCGGCTGCATGCCGTTGGTGACGTAGCCGAACCCCAGCCCGAGGTCCGGGTCGGCGAAGCCCAGGCAGCCGCCCCGGCCCGGGTGGCCGAAGCTCGCCGGGGAGGCCATCGGCGCGGTCGGGCCGTGCCGCCAGAAACCCAGGCCGAAGGTGGAGTTGACGATCAGCACCCGGTCCGGGCCGCTCACCGCCGGGCCGAGCGCGCGGCTCAGCACCTCGGGCCCGAGCAGCGGCGGCAGCAGCGCGCCGGAGCCGTCCGCCCGGTCGGCCGCGCCGATCAGCGCCGCGTAGAAGCGGGCCAGCGAGCGGGCGGTGCCGATGCCGTTCCCCCCGGGGATCTCGGCGGCGTGCACCGCCGGGTCGTTGAGGTCCACCGTGGGGCCGACCGAGGCGAAGGAGCGGGCGGTCAGCGAGGTCGGGTCCTGATAGGCGTCCCGGACGGACTGCTTGGGGCGCAGCCGCAGCCCGCTCGGGCCGCTGCGGGCCGCCTCGGGCGCGGGCAGGTCGACCAGCCGGCCGACCCGGGCCTCGGCGGCGGCCGGCAGGCCGATCCACAGGTCCAGTCCGAGCGGGCGGGCGATCTCCTCGGCGAAGTACCGTCCGACGCTGCGGCCGCTCGCCCGCCGCACCACCTCGCCGACCAGCCAGCCGAAGGTGTACGGGTGGTAGCCGTGCGCGGTGCCGGGCTCCCAGGCGGGCGCCTGCGCGGCGACGGCGGCCGCGGCGCGCTCCCAGGTCAGCACGTCCTCCAGCCGCAGCGGCTCGTCCAGCGCGGGCAGGCCGGCCTGGTGCGAGAGCAGCCAGCGCACCGGCATCTCGCCCTTGCCCTCCGCCTTGAACTCCGGCCAGTACGAGGCCACCGGCGCGTCCAGGTCCAGCTGGCCGCGCTCGGCCAGCAGCAGCGCGACGGTCGCGGTCAGGCCCTTGGTGACCGAGCGCAGCACCTGTGCGGTGTCCGCCGTCCAGGGGACGGCCGGCGCGGGCCGCCCGCCGACCTCGGGCCGGGCGTCGCCGCCCCACAGGTCGACCACCTTGCGGCCGCGCACGTACAGCGCGAAGGCCGCGCCCAGCTCGCCGTACTCGGCGAAGTTGCGCGCGAAGGCCGCCCGTACCGGCTCGAAGCCCTCGGCCGTCCCGCCCCAGATCTGCACCACAGCGCGCCGCCCTCAGCTCGTTTTCCTGACCAGGTCATGGTTTCCCGATCGTCCTACGAATCGGGCCCGGAAACCTTAACGTGTCGATCATGAGCAACCCTTCCGAAGAACTGCTGGACGTCGTCGACGAACAGGACCGGGTGGTCGGGACCGCCCTGCGCGGGGAGGTGTACCGGCAGGGTCTGACCCACCGGTGCGTCTTCGTCCTGGTCCGCGACCCGCACGGCCGGATCTTCGTCCACCGCCGCACCGACACCAAGCTGTTCGCCCCGGGCGCCTACGACATGTTCGTCGGCGGAGTCGTCGGCTCCGGCGAGACCTACGCCGACGCCGCCGTCCGCGAGGCCCAGGAGGAGCTGGGCGTGACGGGCATCGCCCCGCGCCCGCTCTTCAAGTTCCTCTACCGGGACGACGCGGCCGGCCTGTCCTGGTGGTGCGACACGTATGAGGCCGAGTGGGACGGCCCGGTCTCCCCGCAGGTGTCCGAAGTCGCCTGGCACGACTGGATCACCCACGCCGAGCTCGCCGAGCGACTCGCCCGGGACGCCTTCGTCCCGGACGGCGTGGAGGCCTACCGCCGCTACCTGGAGCTGCGGGCCGGCTGACCGGGCGCCGGGCCCGCGGCCGCATGGGCGTTCGAGCGCCCGCCTTATAGGGTGGCGCGCATGGCCTCCCGTACGCCGTCGCCGACGGCCGACCGCGTCGAACGGACCTCCGCAGCCGACCGGGGCGCGACCGGCGAGCGGCCGCGCCGGCGCCTCAGCGTGGACGAGCGGCGCGAACAGCTGATCGCCGTCGCCCTGGAGCTGTTCAGCCGGCGCCCGCCGGAGGAGGTGTCGATCGACGACATCGCCGCCGCCGCGGGCGCCTCCCGGCCGCTGGTCTACCACTACTTCCCCGGCAAGCAGGCGATCTACGAGGAGTCCCTGCGGCGGGCCGGGCAGGAGCTGTCGGCCCGCTTCGAGGAACCGATGGAGGGGCCTCTGTCCGAGCGGCTGTACCGGGTGATGGGCCGCTACCTGGACTTCGTGCACAGCCACGGGCCCGGCTTCGCGGCGCTGCTGCGCGGCGGCTCGGTGGCGGCCAGCGCGGGCACCTCGGCGGTGATCGACGAGGTCCGCCGGGCCGCGCACGACCAGATCCTCGCCCACCTGGCGCTCCCCGCGCCGAGCCCCGGCCTGCGGCTGGCCGTCCGGGCCTGGATCGCCAACGCGGAGATCACCTCGCTGGAGTGGCTGTCCGAGCGCTCGGTGCCGCTGGAGGACCTGCAGCTGCACCTGGTGCAGGAGTTCGTCGCGGCGCTCACCCTCACGGCCGCCCGGGAGCCGGAACTCGCCGCCGAACTCGCCGGGTTCTTCGCCGACGAGCGGCCGGACGGCCCGACCGGGCGCCTGGTGCGGGACCTCGCCGGCCTGTTCGCCGTCCCCGGCCTCCCGGAGGCGGTCACCGCGCTGGCCACCGCCACCGGGGCCGAGGCAGGCCCGCGGGCCACCGAGGGCGGCGCCGGGACCGCCGTCGAATGATCATCGGGTGATCCTGCGGTTCAACCCGGGTGGCGGCCTCTGATAGGAATGGGCGGGGATCCGACGGCACGCCACCCCGGGCGCGACCGCTCCGACCCGAACCACCGACGACAGACGCAGCAGAGCGGGGGGCTCACCAGGTGACCCAGGACGTCCAGTTCAGCCCGGAGGCCAACCCCTTCGCGGCCGCGGAACAGGTCTGCGCGACCCTCGGCACGCTCACCGACGCCCTGTTCGACCACCGCACCACCCGCCACCCGGCGGCCTCGCTGACCGCCCTGCGCGAGGCCCACCACCCCGCCGCCGAGGCCCTGTTCGGGCTCCCGCTGGCCCCCAACGGGCCGGTGCACACCGCCCTCGACCGGCTCGGCACGGTGATCACCGCCGGGACGGCCCGCCCCGGCAGCGGCGCCCGCCTCGCCGACCGGGCCACCACCGACCTGCACGAGCGCTACGGCGGCGGGGCGGTGCGCGGGGCCATCGCCGACCGGGGCACCACCTCGGCCGCGCTGTTCCAGCTGCCGGTCACCGGCGAGTTCGCCGACGCCAAGCTGCGCCCGCCGTTCACCCCGGCGCTGGCCGCGCTGGCGGCCGGGCAGCAGACCCGGCAGCCCGTCGAACTGCCCACCGGCGCGGGCGCCGAGGTCCGGCTGGTCGTCCCGCCGGGCTTCCACGCGCTGACCTCCCCGGGCGGGCCCGCCGGGGCCACCGCCCGGACCGTCCCGGCCCGGCGGCCCGGCACGGCCGCAGCCGACCCGGCCGCGCTCGCGGCGGCCGAGGAGCTGACCGGACACCTGGGCGAGGTCGCCGACGAGCTGTTCGGCGGCGCCGGCCCGGAGCCGCGCCGCGACTTCGCGGTGATCACCGCCACCCTCGCCGACCTGTTCCAGGACTCCGGGACGGCCTACGCGGGCGTCTGCGCCCTGGAGTCGGACGGGCGCGCCACGGACGCCGCGCTGGTCGTCTCGCTCGCCCGGCACCCGCTGCCGATCACCGGGCTCGCCACCGAACTGGCCACCGTACGGCGGCACGCCGAGGTGTGGACGGTCCTGCTGCCGGCCGGGCCGGCGGCCGTCCTGGTCGAGGCGCGGACCGTCCCGGTGCCCGCGCCGCTCGCCGCGGACGGGCAGCGGCGCTGGGTCGTCACCTCGGTGGTCGAGGCCTTCGTGCCGCTGCCGGACGGCGGCACCGTGCTCTGCGTCCAGCTGTCCACGGCGCGGCCGGAGGACTGGGAGCTGTACACCGGGGCGTTCGCGGAACTGCTGAAGAGCATCCAGTTCGGCTGGGACGGGGAGGCGGTACGGCCGGCGGCCGGGCCCGCTCCCGCCGCCGTTCCCGCGCCGGCGACCGACCCGGTGATCGACCCGGTGATCGACCCGGTGCCGGCCGCCCCGGTCGGTGCCCCGCCCGTGGACTTCAACCCCTTCGCCCCGGTCGCCGAACCCGAGCCGGCCCCGCGGCCCACCCCCGCGCCGAGCCCGGAGCCCGCCGCCGAGGCGGTCGCAGCGGTCGCCGAGGAGGCCGTCGCCGAAGCCGTCGAGGTCGTCGAGGAGGAGCCGAAGCCACGCAAGGGCACCCCCGTCCTGATCCCCCCGCCGGACTTCGACCCCTTCGCCCCGCCCACCATGCCCCTCACCCCGGCCGCCGAGCCCGCGGCGGCCGCCGGAGCGGGCGCGGCCCCCGACCCGTTCGGCACGACGGTCGCGGCCGAGCAGCCGCGCGACCCGTTCGGCACCACCGTCGCCTCGGACGGCCCGGCCGTCCCGCCGCCGCCCAGCACCCCGCCGCGCATCCCGGCACCGGCCGAGGCCGTGGCGGAGGCCGCCGAGGACGAGGAGCCGAAGCCGCGCAAGGGCACGCCCGTGATGATCCCGCCGCCGGACTTCGACCCCTTCGCTCCGCCGACGATGCCCCTCACCCCGCCGGACGAGCCCACGGCCGAGGCCGAGGCGGACCGGACGCCGGAGCACCGCCCCTTCGGCTGAGCCCGGCTCCCCCGGGGGCCAGGGAACAAGAAACAACAAACAGCGAACAGATAACAGATTTCAACATCTGTTATCTGTTCGCTGAAAGTTGTCGGCTGAACTCTGTTCGCCGTTCGCCGCTCTCCGTTCGCGCGCGACCGACACCCGTACCGCCGAGGAGGGCCGACGACTCGCCAACTCCCCCCGGCAGCAGCCGGGTTCAGCTCAGTCGGCGACCCTCCGGGCCAGGTGGACCACGTCCGGCACGCCCCGGCTGACCGGGATCTCGTGCGTCACCACGTCGGCGAAGCCCGCCGCGCGCAGCGCCTCCTCGAAGGCGCTCGAAGGCTGCGCGCTCCACACCGCCAGCACCCCGCCCGGCCGCAGCCGCCGCCAGAGCGCGGCGAGCCCGTCGGCGCCGTACAGCCCGTCGTTGGAGTCGGTGACGGTCCAGTCCGGCCCGTTGTCGATGTCGAGGCAGAGCGCGTCGAAGCGCTCGCCGTCCTCCGCCGCCAAGTACTCCAGCAGGTCGGTGTGGAGCACCGCGACCCGCTCGTCCCCCAGCGCGCCGCCGGAGAAGGCGCCGAGCGGCCCGCCGCGGTGCCAGTCGATGATCGCGCTCTCCCGCTCGACGACAGCGATCCGCCCCCAGCGCGGTTCGGCCGCCGCGTAGGCGAGCGAGAATCCGACGCCGAGGCCGCCGATCAGCACCGAGGGCCGCTCGGCACCGCCGCCGGTGCGCTCCAGCTCGTCCAGCGCCGCCTGGATCAGCAGCCGCTCGGAGCGGCCGTCCACGGTGTCCATCAGGAAGCAGCCGTTGACGATGATCTCGTAGTGCTGCCCGCGCTGCCGCAGGACCGCCTCGCCGTACGGGCCCTCCCGGCGGTCGAGGGTCACGACGGCGTCGTCGCCGTTGCGTTCGGGCAGTGCGGTCGTCATCCGGCTTCCTCGGCGAACTCGGGTGCAGGGGCTCCCGGTCGGGCGGGTACGCCCGACCGGGTACCCGCCCGACAATAGCGGAGCCGCCCGTACGCCCCGGTCAGGTCGTGACCAGCACTCCCGCGTACGAAACGCCCGCGACGACCACCCAGGAGGCCAGCCCGAGCAGGGCGATCCGCC
Organism: Streptomyces rubellomurinus; assembly: GCF_000961885.1. Classification (GTDB taxonomy): domain Bacteria; phylum Actinomycetota; class Actinomycetes; order Streptomycetales; family Streptomycetaceae; genus Kitasatospora; species Kitasatospora rubellomurina. Next base: position 17,414 of record NZ_JZKH01000053.1, on the reverse strand, counting down.
CGCCGGTGCGGATCATGGTCGGCAGGTGCACGGCGCTGCCGAGCCCGAACAGCGCGGCGGCCAGCAGCAGTTCCTGGGCGTCCCCGGCCAGGCCCAGCGCCCGCTCGGGCAGCACCCCGGTGGTGCGCAGCACGATCATCGCCAGGAATCCGGCCACGAACAGCGGGACGATCGGCGGCCGCGCACCCGCCTTCGCCGACCCGGCTCCGCCCTCGGCCCCGCCCTCGGCCTCGGTCCCGGCGTCGGCGGCCCGGCCCTTCACCCACCGGGCCTGCCGCCGCACCGCGACGGCCACCCCGGCGACCAGCGGCGCCAGCAGCACGACCCGCATCAGCTTGACCAGGACGGCCTCCCGCAGCGCCCCCGCCCCGCCGCTCTGCGCGGTGGCGACGACCTGCCCGACGTCGTGCACGCTCGCGCCGACCCACCGCCCGAACTCCACGTCGCCGAGCCCCAACGGCTGCTGGAGCAGCGGCAGTACGGCGATCGCCAGCGTCCCGCACAGGGTGACCAGCGCGACCGACGACGCCACGTCCTCCTCGTCGCTGCCGGCCGCCTGGCTGACCGCGCCGATCGCCGAGGCGCCGCAGATCGAGTACCCGGTGGCGACCAGCAGCGGCTGGTCGCCGGGCAGGCCGAGCCGGCGCCCGAGCCACAGCGTCCCGGTGAAGGTCGCGGCGACCACCGCGAGCACCATGGCGACGGTGGCCCAGCCGAGGCCGAGCACGTCGCCGAGGCTCAGCTTGAGCCCGAGCAGCACGATGCCCAGGCGCATCAGCCGCTTCCCGGCCAGGGACAGCCCCGGGCGGGCGACCCCGCGCACCACCGGACGCAGCCCGGGCAGGTGGGCGGCCGCCATGCCGAGCACGACGGCCGCGGTGAGCTTGGGCACGGCCGGCACGGCCGCGTGGACGCCGATCGCGGCGGCCACCCCGGCCGCCGCGAGCAGCAGGCCGGGGGCGTCCCCGCCGAGCGGGGGCAGCGAGCGGGTGCGGACGGCGCGCTGCTTGAGGGTGAGTGCCACGCCGCCGCTCACTGCTCCTGGTCGGCGGGCAGCCGGTAGACCCGGCGGATGCTGGTGCCGAGCCGGGAGACGTCCGCGCCGTACACGTGGATGGAGATGGCGGTGGTGCTGCACGCGTTGCGCACCAGGTGGATGTCGCCGGGCGGGGCGAAGGCGGCGACGCTGCCGGCCGGGCCGGCGACGTGCTCGGTCTCGACGAGCCGGGCGGTGCGGCCGTCCGAGACGAGCCGGTAGCGGGTCTCGCTCTCCTGGCCCTGGTGGACGCCGGCCACGCACCAGGAGACGTGGTCGTGGATGCAGGTCTGCTGCCCGGGCAGCCAGACCAGGGCGACGACGGAGAAGCTGCCGTCCTCCTCGGCGTGCACGACGTGCTGGCGGTAGCGCTGCGGGTCGCCCTCCTGCTGGGCGGGGGTGAGCAGGGCGTCCGGCCCGTCCGTCGCCGCCAGCAGGTGCGGGGCGAGGCGTTCGCCGACCAGGTAGGCGGTGAGTTCCGGGGGCAGTCCGCGGTCCACCACGGCCCGGATCTCGCTGATCAGCGCGGTCATCCGCTCGGTGAGTCGGTCACTGCCGACGGTGGAGGGGGGTGTCATGGGAGCAGGTTCGGACGAACCGACCCATCACGTCCAACGAGGGTTCCTAAGCGATACCCCCACTACTGCTTATGTGTCAGCATCCGACCCGGCTCGCCGCCGCCCGCCGCAGGTGGTCCAGCACCAGCCCGGTGGCGGGGATGCGCCGGTGCTCGCGCAGCACGTAGGCGCTGACCTGCCGCCGCAGGTGCGGCTCGACGGCCCGCCCGGTGACCTTGCGGTGGCACATGAAGGAGAGCACCAGCGCGGGCATCAGCGCGATCCCGACCCCGGCGGCGACCAGGCTCTGGACCGCGAGGTTGTCGTCGGTGGAGAACACGATGTCCGGCGCGAAGCCCTCCTCCGCGCAGACCTGCAGCAGGTTGGCCCGGCAGCGCGGGCAGCCGGCGATCCACCGCTCGCCGTCGAGGTCGGCGAGCCGGACGGCGTGCCGGCGGCCGAGCGGGTGCCCGACCGGCAGCAGCACGGTGAGCAGGTCCTCCATCAGCGGGATCTCGTCGAGCCCGTCCGGCACCTCGGTGGGCGCGCCCGGGTAACGGAACGCCAGCGCGATGTCGCACTCCCCGCGCAGCAGCCGCTGGACGGAGTCCGGCGGCTCGGCCTCCAGCAGTTCGACCCGCACGCCGGGGTGCTCGGCGAGGAGGCGGGCCATCGCCTCGGGTATCAGGGTGGCGTTGGCGCTAGGGAAGGCGCACACCCGCACCCGCCCGGCGCGCAGCCGGGCGAGCGCGGCGAGCTGCTGCTGGGCGGCGGAGAGGCTGCCGAGGATGAGTTCGGCGTGCCGGGAGAGCGTCTCGCCGGCCTCGGTGAGCCGCAGCCCGCGCCCGGCGCGGGTGAACAGCGGCACGCCCACGGTGCGTTCGAGGGCCTTCATCTGCTGGGTGATGGCGGGTTGGGTGTAGCCGAGCTCGCGCGCGGCGGCGGAGTACGAGCCGGCCCTGACCACCTCGTGGAACGTCCTGATGTGCCGCGAGTCGAACACCGGCTCCATGGCCCCTCCGCCCGGTCGTCTGCCGTCGATCCCCGCAATCATAAGAGGAAATTGGAGATACCGGCCCGGACCTCATCCGCACCTATGGTTCAAGCCCGAACCGGCCTGCTCACTGCTGCGCCGACGGCGGCAGCCCCATCGCCACCCCGGCCTTGGCGACCGGCACCCCGCCCTTCACGCTCGGGCTGCGCCGGCTGCGCCGCTCGACCCAGCGGGCCAGCCAGGACAGCAGCAGGCACATGCCGATGTAGATCGGCGCGATCACGATCACCACCGGGATGAACGGCAGGTCGTAGTCCAGGTTGGTGGCGATCAGCTTGCCCGCGTGCAGGAACTCCTCGTAGGTGATCAGGAAGCCGAGCGAGGTGTCCTTGAGCGCGACCACCAGCTGGCTGATGATCGCCGGCAGCATCGCCCGGTTGGCCTGCGGCACCAGGACGTACGCCATCACCTGGGTCTTGCGCATGCCGAGCGCGTACGCCGCCTCCCGCTGCCCCTTGGGCACCGCGAGGACGCCGGCCCGGAACACCTCGGCCAGCACCGAGCCGTTGTACAGCACCAGCCCGGCGACCAGCGCCCACAGCGGCTGCACCTTGAGGGCGACGAACACGAAGAAGATCATCACCAGCAGCGGCATGGCCCGGAAGAACTCCACCACCAGGGTGGAGAGCCAGCGCACCACCCGGTGGTCGGACAGCCGCCCGGCCGCGAACAGCGCGCCGAAGGGCAGCGCGAACAGCACCGTCCAGGCGAAGGCCCGCAGGGTGTTGCCGAGCCCGCGCAGCAGCAGGTCCTGCACGCCCCGGTACTCGAAGGGCTCCCACTTGGCGTAGGTGAACTGGTGGGTGTGGAACAGCATGTAGACCACCCAGCCGACCAGCGCCGCGATCAGCAGCAGCGCGATCCCGCCGTACAGCCGGTGCCGGGCCAGCGCCTTCGGGCCGGGGATGTCGTACAGCGCCGAGGATTCAACGGTCATCGGGACACCGCCACTCGTCGTTCCAGCAGGTTGAAGACGGCGCTGACGGCCAGGGTGATGATCAGGTAGCCGACCGCGATCCAGACGAAGGTCCAGATGATGCTGTAGCCGAGCTCGTTGATGGTCCGGTAGGTGCCCAGCAGCTCGGTCACGCTGAACGAGCCGGCGATCGCCGTGTTCTTCGCCAGCGCGATCATCACGCTGCCGATCGGCGCCACCACCGAGCGGTACGCCTGCGGCATCACCACCAGGCCCATCGTCTGCCCGAAGCTCATGCCCAGGCTGCGGGCCGCCTCGCCCTGCCCGGTCGGCACCGTGTTGATGCCCGAGCGCATCGCCTCGCAGACGAACGCCGAGGTGTAGCAGCCGAGCGCGAGCACCGCGAAGGTGTAGAAGGGCAGCGTGATGTCGAAGCGCGGCAGGCCCAGCACCACGATGAAGAACAGCAGGGTGAGCGGCGTGTTGCGCAGCACCGTCACCCACACCGTGCCGAACACCCGCAGCGGACGCACGGGCGAGACCCGGAAGCCCGCGATCAGCACCCCCAGTACCAGGGACAGCACGCCGCTCACCGCGAACAGCGAGAGCGTGCCGAGGAAGCCGTCCCAGTAGGTCGACCAGTTGTCGGTCAGCGTCTTCACAGCGCGGCCCTCCTCAGTACCGGTCGATCGGCGGCGGGGTCGGCGCGGGCTCCCCGGACAGGCCGAGGGTCGCGTCGAAGGCCCTCTTCCAGTCGCCGTTCTGCTCGTGGCTCGCCAGCGCGTCGTTCAGCGCCGCGCGCAGCGCGGTGTCGTTCTTCGGGGTCCCGATCCCGTACGGCTCCTTGGAGAACAGCGGCCCGACGACCTTGAGCTCGTCCGGCACCTTGGCGGCGTAGCCGAGCAGGATCGCGTTGTCCGTGGTGACGGCGTCGACCTGGTCGGTGATCAGGTTGTCCACGCAGGCCGAGTAGGTGTCGTAGCCGATCAGGTGCGCCTTCGGGTACTGCGACTGGATGCGCTGGTACGGCGTCGAGCCGGCCGCCGAGCAGACCTTCCGGCCGTCCAGGTCCTGCGGCCCGTGGATGCGGTCGTCGTTCTTGCGCACCAGCAGCGACTGCCCGGCGACGAAGTACGGGCCGGCGAAGCCGACCAGCTTCTTGCGGTTGTCGTTGATGGTGTAGGTGCCGACGTAGTAGTCCACCTGGCCGTTCTGCAGGGCGGTCTCGCGGTTGGCCGAGGCGATGGTCTTGAACTGGATCCGCTCGGGCGGGAAGCCGAGCGAGGCGCCGACCATCTTGGCGATCTCGATGTCGAAGCCGGAGTACACGCCGGTGGCCGGGTTCTTCTGGCCCAGGTACGGCTGGTCCTCCTTGGCGCCGACGACCAGGTGGCCCCGGCCGCGGGCGGCGTCCAGGGTCGGCGAGCCGGTGATCGACGCGGCGTCCCGCACCTGGTAGCTCGGCAGGGAGCTGGGCTGCGGGCCCTTGGGCGGCGGGGTGCCGGCCTTGCCGCAGCCGGCCGCGAGGACGGCGAGCAGGAGCGCGACGGCCAGCGGACGGGTGCGCGGACGGAATCGCGGGCGGGTGCGCGGGCGCGCGGCGCGCGTCGTCGTACGGTTCACGGCGCCGCCTCAGTGCTTCAGGATCTTGGACAGGAAGTCCCGGGCGCGTTCGCTCTCGGGGGCGCTGAAGAAGTCCTCCGGGGCGCGGTCCTCGACGATCCGGCCGTCCGCCATGAAGACCACCCGGTTCGCGGAGGCCCGGGCGAAGCCCATCTCGTGGGTGACCACGATCATGGTCATGCCCTCGTGGGCGAGCTGGCGCATGACGTCCAGCACCTCGTTGATCATCTCGGGGTCGAGCGCCGAGGTCGGCTCGTCGAACAGCAGCGCCTTCGGCTCCATGGCCAGGGCCCGGGCGATCGCCACCCGCTGCTGCTGCCCGCCGGACAGCTGCGCCGGGTACTTGCCGGCGTGCGCTTCGAGGCCGACCCGCTCCAGCAGGGCCCGGGACTTGGCGTCCGCCTCGGCCTTGGCCCGGCCGCGGACCTTGATCTGGGCGAGCGAGACGTTCTGCAGCACGGTCTTGTGCGCGAACAGGTTGAAGGACTGGAACACCATGCCGACCTCGGCGCGCAGCCGGGCCAGCCCCTTGCCCTCCTCGGGCAGCGGCTCGCCGTCGATCAGGATGGTGCCGCGCTCGATCGGCTCCAGCCGGTTGATCGCCCGGCAGAGCGTCGACTTGCCGGAGCCGGACGGACCGATGACCACGACCACCTCGCCGCGGCCGACCGTCAGCTCGATGTCCTGCAGCACGTGCAGGTCCCCGAAGTGCTTGTTGACGCCGCGCAGTTCGATCAGCGGGGTGAAGGACGAGGCGCCGGCCGGGGCCGGCTCGGGGGCGGCGCTCACCGGCCGCGCCGTCCCTTCAGCAGCCAGCCCAGCACGGCGCCCGCGACCAGGGTGGCCAGCAGCGCGATCCACAGCGGCGCGGTCACGGTGAACACCCAGAACTGGATCTTCACCTTGTCGAGGTTGGCGAACAGGAACCACACGGCGAGGATCACGATGACGCCGATCCCGATGTACCGGGTGGGAATCCCACCGATCTCGCTGCGCTGTGGGCGGGCCGAGCCGTCTGAAATCTTGGTCACCGGAGCAGTCTGCGGGCGGCGGCACCGATTTGCCCGGTTACGCGCCCTTCCGGGCGAGGGAGTAACCCGCACGGGGCAATCCGGCCCCGTGCGGGTTTGAGCCCGGCCGACGAGGCGTCAGCGCTCGTCGCGCCAGGAGCGCCACAGTGCCGCGTACGGGCCGCCCGCCGCGACCAGCTCGGGGTGGCTGCCGTACTCGCTGATCCGACCGCCCTCGACCACCGCGATCACGTCCGCGTCGTGCGCGGTGTGCAGCCGGTGCGCGATCGCGATGACGGTGCGGCCCTCCAGCACCCGGGAGAGCGAGCGCTCCAGGTGCCGGGCGGCGCGCGGGTCCAGCAGCGAGGTGGCCTCGTCCAGCACCAGGGTGTGCGGATCGGCCAGCACCAGCCGGGCCAGGGCGAGTTGCTGGGCCTGCGGCGGGGTCAGCGCGGTGCCGCCGGAGCCGACCTCGGTGTCCAGGCCCTCGGGCAGCGCGGCCGCCCAGCCCCCGGCGTCCACCGCGTCCAGCGCCGCCCGCAGCTCGGTGTCGTCCGCCGCGGGCGCGGCCAGGCGCAGGTTGTCCCGCAGCGTGCCGACGAAGACGTGGTGCTCCTGGTTCACCAGGGCGACCTCGGCCCGCACCCGCTCGGCCGGCATCCGGGAGAGCGCCGCCCCGCCCAGGGTGACGCTGCCCCGGCCGGGGGCGTAGATCCCGGCCAGCAGCCGCCCCAGGGTCGACTTGCCCGCCCCGGACGGCCCGACCAGCGCGACCCGGCTGCCCGGGGCGACGTCCAGGCTGATCCCGTGCAGCACGTCGGCGCCCTCGCGGTAGCCGAAGCGGACGTCCCGGGCCTCGACCCGGCGGCCGTCCGGACGGGCCGACTCGTCCCCCTCGTGCTCCGGCACCTCGCGCACGCCCACCAGCCGGGCCAGCGAGGCCTGGCCGATCTGCAGCTCGTCGTACCAGCGCAGGATCAGGTCCACCGGGGCGGTCAGCTGCTGCGCGTACAGCACGCCGGCCGTCAACTGGCCGACCGTGATCCAGCCCCGGAGCGTGAACAGCCCGCCCAGCACCAGCGTGCCGAGCACCGCCGCGGTGTACGCCGTGTCGATGGTCGGGAACCAGACCGAGCGCAGCCACAGCGTGTACCGCTCCCAGGCCAGCCACTCGCCGAGCTTGCGGTCCGTCAGCCGGACCCGCTGCTCGCCCAGGCGCAGCGCCTCGACCGTCCGCCCGGCGTCCACCGTCTCGGCCAGCACGTTGCTCACCGCCGCGTACCCGGCCGCCTCGTTGCGGTACGACGTCGGCGCCCGCCGGAAGTACCAGCGGGAGCTGACCAGCAGCAGCGGCAGCCCGACCAGCGAAGTGAGCGCGAGCAGCGGCGAGGTGACCAGCAGCGCGCCGAGCACCAGCAGCAACGACACGACGGCGACGGCGAGTTCGGGCACCGCCTCGCGGATCGACTTGTCCAGCCGGTCGACGTCGGTGGTGCCCCGGGACACCAGGTCGCCGGTGCCGGCCCGCTCCAGCACGCCGGTGGGCAGCGCCACCGAGCGGACCAGGAAGTCCTCGCGCAGGTCGGCCAGCACCCGCTCGCCGAGCACGGCCCCGCGCAACCGGGACCAGCCGGTGAACGCGGACTGCACCGCCAGGGCCAGCAGGTACCAGCCGACCGCCACCGCGATGGTGCCCTCGGCGGTGCCGGTGGCCAGCGACTCGACCAGGCTGCCGAGCACCCAGGGGCCGACCAGGCCGGCCACGGTGGCCACCGAGTGCAGCGCGACCACCGCCGAGAAGCCACCGCGGTGGCGTCTGGCGAGCAGCCGCAGGTAGGCGCGCACGGCGGCCGGGGAGCCGACCGGCAGGGTGGTGGCCGGCCCCTGCTCCCGATGGACGGGGGGCTTCATGACGTGCTCCTCGGATGCGTGGGGGAATGGACGGCGGGAGGGCGGCGGGGCGGGAGCGCCCGGCCCCTCGGGAGATTCGCCCGGGTCCGGCTCACACCGCCTCCCCGAGCGGCTGCGCCTCGTCGCGGGTGACGGCGGCCCGGTAGGCGGGCTCCTCCCGCATCAGCTCGCGGTGCCGGCCGGCCGCGACGGCCCGGCCGTCGCGCAGCAGCACCACCCGGTCGGCCCGGTCGAGCAGCAGCGGGCTGGTCGCGAACACCACGGTGGTGCGCCCGGCCCGCAGGCCGTGCAGCCCGGCGGCGATCCGCTCCTCGGTGTGCGCGTCCACCGCGCTGGTGGGCTCGTCCAGGACGAGCACCGGCGGGTCGGCCAGCAGCGCGCGGGCCAGCGCGAGCCGCTGGCGCTGCCCGCCGGACAACGAGCGCCCGCGCTCGGCGACCCGGGCCCGCATGGCGTCGCCGCCGCAGTCCGGCGTGCCGTCGACCAGGGCCTCCAGGACGTCCTCGCAGCGGGCGGCGGCCAGCGCCTCGGCCGCCGGCACCCGCCCGGCGCCGGGGACGTCGAACAGCTCGGCCAGGGTGCCCGAGAGCAGCACCGGGTCCTTGTCGTGGACCAGCACCGCCGCCCTGGCCTCGGCCAGCGGCACCGCGTCCAGCTCCGTCCCGCCGAGCCGGACGGAGGGCTGCTCCGACTCGCCCTCGGCGAGCGGGACGTGCCCGCCCAGGCGCTCGGCGAGCGCCCCGGCGAAGTCCGGGTCGCCGCACACCACGGCGGTCAACTCGCCCGCCCGCGCGGTGAGTCCGGTCGCCGGGTCGTGCAGGTCGGCCTTGCCGGGGCGGGTCAACGCGGCCTCGGCCGCCCCGCTGGTCCGGCTGAGCGAGAGCACCCGGACGGCCCGCCCGGCGGAGACCCGGGCGACGCTCCAGGCGTGCGCGGCCTCGCCCAGGATGCGCAGCGGCGACGCCAGGAAGGCGGTGGCGCCGTACACCGCGATCAGGGTGCCCACGGCCAGCTCCCCGGAGGCGGCCAGCCGGGCGCCGTACCAGGTGACGCCGACCACGAACAGGCCGGGCAGCAGCACTTCCTGAGTCTGCATCAGGGCGGAGATCCGGGCCGAGCGGACGGCGGCGGCGCGGACCTTCTGGGAGGCGGCCCGGTAGCGGTCCAGGAACAGCTCCTCGCCGCCGATGCCGCGCAGCACCCGCAGCCCGGCCACCGTGTCGGCGGCCAGCTCGGCGGCCTTGCCGCCGAGCTCGCGCTGGCGCGCGTAGCGCCGCTCGAACGGGCCGATCAGCGGCCACATCGAGGCCGCCAGCACCGGCACGCCGAGCAGCACGCCGATCCCGAGCGCCGGCTCGGTGAGCAGCACCACCGAGCTGACGGCGAGCCAGACCAGCACCGAGGCCCGCACCCGGGCGTTCAGCTCGACGTACCAGCCGATCCGCTCGACGTCCCCGCTGCCGACCGCGACCACCTCGCCGGTGGCGATCCGGCGGGACAGCCCGGACCCCAGGTGCGAGGCCTGCCGGGCCACCAACTGCCTTACGTGGGTGGCCGCGTGGATCCAGTTCCAGACCGCCTGACGGTGCAGCAGCACGGCGCCGGCCGCCGCGGCGGCGGCCAGCAGCGCGGCGAGGCCGCCGGCCCGCCAGATCCCGGCCGGGTCGCCGTCGACGGCGGCCTGCACGCCGTGGCCGAGCGCCACCGGCAGGGCGGCCTGGCCGCCCATCTCCACCAGGGCCCACAGGGTGGCGAGCACCTGCCCGCGCCGCTGGGCGCGGCCGAGCCAGCGCAGGAAGGCGGTGGGCGAGGTCAGATCGGGCCGGCCGGGGTCGGCCAGCGGCAGGGGGGTGAGCGGCATGACACTCCGATGCGGAAGGGCGCGGGGGAACGCGGCGGTGCGGGGGTGCGCGAGCCCGGGGACAGGGCGCGGGGGCGCAGGGGCAGGGGCGGACGGCGGCGCGGGGCCCGGCTTCGGGAGGCGGGCCGGCCGCCCGACCGCGCGGCGGCGTCGGAGGCGACGCCGGAACGACGGCGTCGACCCGCCGGGGGCGGGGCGCCGTGCGACGACGGACGACGGGAAGGGCACGAAGGGCCCTGATCTCAGGAGGTCATGGCCGCGAGCCTGCCAACCGGAATGTGATCCGCGCAACAGGTTTTTCCCGCCCCGGCCGGCCGCCCCCCGCCCCCAACCCGCTCACAACCCGGCCAGGCCCCGGACGGGCCCCGCCCGGGCCCCGGCCGGGCCCCGGCCGGGCCCCGGCCGGGCCGCCGCGAGATTCGCCCGAACGGCGGGAACAATCCCGCCCGGGCACCGGTTGCCCCGAGTGAAACCACCCGCACCACCGGAAGGCACCGCGTCCCCGTGAGCACCATCCCCAGCGTCACCCTCAACGACGGCTCCCGGATCCCGCAGCTCGGTTTCGGCGTCTGGCAGGTCCCGGACGCCGAGGCCACCACCGCCGTCCGCGCCGCGATCGAGGCGGGCTACCGCTCCATCGACACCGCGGCCGTGTACGAGAACGAGGCCGGCACCGGCCGGGCGATCACCGAGGCGCTGGCGAGCGGCGCCGTCGCCCGCGAGGACCTGTACGTCACCACCAAGCTGTGGAACTCGGGCACCCGTGACTGGTCCGGCGAGCAGGGCCGCGACGCGGTGCTGCGCGAGTTCGACGCCTCGCTGGCCAAGCTGGGCCTCGACTACGTCGACCTCTACCTGATCCACTGGCCGCGCCCGATGCACGGCAGCTTCCCGAACATCTGGAAGGCCTTCGAGCAGCTGAAGGCGGACGGCCGGGTCAAGTCGGTCGGCGTCTCCAACTTCGGCCCGGAGCAGCTGACCCGCCTGCTGGCCGAGTCCTCCGTCACCCCGGTGCTGAACCAGGTCGAGCTGCACCCGTACTTCCCGCAGACGGAGCTGCGCGCCTTCCACGCCGAGCACGGCATCGCCACCGAGGCGTGGAGCCCGCTGGGCCAGGGCGGCGAGCTGCTGGCCGAGCCGGCGCTGGTGAAGATCGCCGAGAAGCACGGCCGCACGGTGGCCCAGGTGGTGCTGCGCTGGCACCTGCAGAGCGGTGTGATCGCCATCCCGAAGTCCGTCACCCCGTCCCGCATCCGGGAGAACCTGGACGTGGCCGGCTTCGAGCTGGACGCCGAGGACCTCGCGGCGGTCGCCGGCGTCGCCACCGGCAAGCGGATCGGTCCGGACCCGCAGGGCTTCGACTGGAACTGACGGAGCACCGGGCGGCGGCCTCGAACGCCCCGCGGCGGCGCCCGTCCTGACGCCCCGCCACCCCCGGAACGACCGAAGGACCGCCGGCCCCCACACGGGGGCCGGCGGTCCTTCACGCGTCACGGGCACCGCACGGCACCCGGCGACACCACCTCACCGCACGCGACGCGCGCCGGAGCCTTCCGACCGTTGGCGAATCGTTTTGGCGGTGATGTGTGCGACGTCGGCTACAGCCTGGCCGCCTTGCCGATGAGCGCGAGCGCAGCCTCGTGCTCCTCCTCGGCCAGCGGGGCGAGCAGCAGCCGCTGGACCTCGGCCACGCCGGCCGCCGACCGGTGCAGCAGGTCCTGCCCCGCCGGCGAGAGCGAGAGCAGGTTGCGCCGCCCGTCCGAGGGGTCGCGCCGGCGCTGCACCAGACCGCGGCGCACCAGCCGGCTGACCATCTCGGCCATGGTGGCCTTGTCCAGCGAGGCCAGCTCGCCGACCGTGCGCTGGTCCGCGCCCGGTTCCAGCTCCAGCGCGTCCAGCACCGCGTACTGCGGCGCCGTCAGCTCCGAGCCGACGTGCTCGGACCAGAGCTTGGTGTGCACCTGCTGGCCGACCCTGATCAGGTAGCCGATCGCCCGCTGGGCGTCCAGTATCGGCCGCGCGTCCGTCATGACGGCGACGGCCGCGGGCTCCAGCCTGGCTATCTTGGCCATCACCCGGACGATCTCGACCTGCTCCTCCGCCGTCAGCGGCTCGAACAGGACGCGCTGCACGCGGACCACCCCGCCGGTGGCCTCGCGCACCGCCTGGGCCCCGCTCTGCGAGAGAGCGAGCAACTTGCGCCGGCCGTCGGCCGGGTCGCGCCTGCGCAGCACCAGGCCACGGCGGACCAGCCGCGCGACCATCTCGGCCATCGTCGCCTTGTCCAGCGAGGCACGCTCGCCGACCGTCCGCTGGTCCGCGCCCGGTTCCAGGGCGAGCACCAGCAGAACGGCGAACTGCGGAGCCGTGAGATCGGCTCCGACGTGTTCGGACCACAGACGGGTGTGAACCTGCTGCGCAACGCGAATGAGGTGTCCGGGCGACTGCTGCAGTCGCGCGGACACGCGGGTTGTCGGGATCTCCCCCAGCACCATGTATCCGTCCCGATGTCACACCCGGTGTGTGTGGGACACCCGGGTGGGGCAGTTACGGCGAGTGGGCGTCCAGCTATGAGGGAGGGCGCTCCAGCCGTGCAGCCGGTGGCTGCTGGCGGACACTATACAAACGGCGGGCCCTTGCTGGCAGGCAGGGGCGGATAGTAGACGCAGGTTCGGCAACATTGGCATATTTACGCGCTGCGACCCGCTTGCAGTAACCCGGATTCAGCAGAAAGCCGACCGGTCGGTCCTTACCGACCGTCACCTGCGGCTCTCCGCCCTGGCCGCGCCCCCTACCCGCCGGTAGGGTGTGGCCACCCTCTCCGGGGGCGCTCCCCCGGAGGCAGACCCCCGAGAGAGACGAGTTGTGGGCATGACCGAGCAGAGCACCGCCACCCGGGTCGCCGTCGTCACCGGCGCCGCCCGCGGCCTGGGCGCCGCGACCGCCGTCCGGCTGGCCGAGGACGGCTACGCGGTGGCCGTCCTGGACCTGGACGAGGCCGCCGGCAAGGACACCGTCGACCGGATCACCGCCGCCGGCGGCCGGGCCCTGGCGGTCGGCGCCGACGTCTCGGACGCCGAGCAGGTGCAGGCCGCCGTCGACCGCGTCGCCGCCGAACTGGGAGCCCCGGTCGTCCTGGTCAACAACGCCGGCGTCCTGCGCGACAACCTCCTCTTCAAGATGTCGGAGTCGGACTGGGACACGGTCATGAACGTGCACCTGCGCGGCGCCTTCCTGATGACCCGCGCGGTGCAGAAGCACATGGTGGACGCCGGTTTCGGCCGGATCGTCAACCTGTCCTCCTCATCGGCCCAGGGCAACCGCGGCCAGGCCAACTACTCGGCCGCCAAGGCCGGCCTGCAGGGCTTCACCAAGACTTTGGCCATCGAGCTCGGCAAGTTCGGCATCACCGCCAACGCGGTCGCCCCGGGCTTCATCGCCACGGACATGACGGCGGCCACCGCGGCCCGGGTCGGCATGGACTTCGAGGCCTTCCAGCACGCCGCAGCCTCTCAGATCCCGGTCCAGCGGGTCGGTCAGCCTGAGGATGTCGCCCACACCATCTCGTTCCTCGCCAGCGAGGGCGCCGGCTTCGTGTCCGGTCAGGTGATCTACGTGGCGGGCGGCCCCCTCGACTGAGCCCTTCCCGAGCACGGAACCTACACAGGGTGACCACGGAGCGGGGAGCCGGCCGAGCCGGCTCCCCGCTCCTATTCCTTTACCGGGACTTTTGCGAAATCATTCGAAGACAACACTGGTCCTCGCTCGAATAATCGAGAAAACCGACCGCCCGACCGCACCCGATCGACCTGTTTGTCGATTTCCCGGGAAAATGACAATTCCCCTCGGAATGACCCTTCCCGAATGGGTATGGTCACCTCCGTGCCAGTCAGAATTACCCCCGCCGTCCCGATTCAGCGGCGCGGGCCGGAACACCGCACCTCCGCCCGGCCCGGCCCCCGAGCCGCCGACCACGCCCACCGTGCCCACCGCGCCCACCGGCCGCCCGGCCCCGGCCGCCCCGAGCCCGCCTGGCCGCCGCTGAGCCGCCGCCACACCGCCCTGCTCCTCGCCACCTGCGCCGCCTACCTGCTGGTGCTCGCCGGGGTGCTGCTCAACACCGAACTGGTCGACCTCGACTGGTCGGTCCGGCTGCTGCGCCCGTACGAGCGCTGGCCCCGGCTGGAGCCGCTGCTCGACACCTGGGTGGTGGCCGGCCAGCGCGGCCCCTCGGCGATCGCCGCCTTCGCCTGGCTCGCCTGGCGCGCCCACCGGCTCGGCCGGCTGCGGCCGCTGCTGGTGATGGCGGTCGCGCTGCTGCTGCTGAACGTCACGGTCGGCGCGGTCAAGATCGTCACCGGGCGGCTCGGCCCGCACTACGCCCAGTACGTCGGCTCGCCCGAGCTGTTCTCCGGCGGCACCATCTTCCCCTCCGGCCACACCGCCAACGCCGTGGTCACCTGGGGCGTGCTCGCCTACCTGGCCGCCCGCTGGCGGCGCACCGGCGCCGTGATCGCCGCCGCGACGGCCTGCTCGATCGGCCTCACCACGGTCTACCTCGGCACCCACTGGGTCACCGACGTGCTGGCCGGCTGGGCCGCCGGCCTGCTGGTGCTGCTGTCGCTGCCGCTGCTGGAGCCGCTGGTCGCCGCAGCCGAACGGCGGCTGGCCCGACGCTTCGGCCGCTGACGCCCGCGCCGCGCCGACACCCGCGCCGACCCCGTCCCGACACCCGCGCCGCGGAGCGCGTCACCCCTCCCAGCCGCGCTCGACCACCCCGTCACGCACCACCAGGTTGAGCCGCCCCTCCCGGTGGTCCATGGTCATCATCGCCCCCGGCTCCAGCACCCGGACCGACGCCCAGCCGTGCCGCTCGGCCAGCTCCCGGGCCCGCTCGACGCCCAGCCCCGTGTAACGCCCGGCGTCCGCCGCCTCCGCCATCGCCCCTCCCCGGACTCGCCCCGCCGCCGCACCGGCCCGTACCGGCACCGATCCCGGACGTACGCTGGAAGGGTAGCCCCACCCGCCGCGGCCCGGAGGTGACCGGCATGCGCACCACCACCCCGCGACGGCGGTGGCGCAGCGGCACCGAGCCCGCCACCGCCCGCAGCGACCTCAAGCTGCGCTTCCTGCTCTCGCTCGCCTTCACGCCGCTGTTCGCGCTGGCGACGCTCGGCTTCGCGCTCTGGGCGGCCGCCTCCCCCGCGTTCGGCGCCCCGAGCCGGGGCACCCTGATCGGCTTCGCGGTGGCCTGCGGCGTGCTCACCCTGTTCGCCGCCGTGGACCTCGCGGTGGTCGTCCGCCGCCGCCGGACCGAGCTCTGACGCGGTGTCTCCCCGGAGCGGGAAGTCGGCCCGGCCGACTTCCCGCTCCGCGCACACCCCGACCGCTCCGCACACCCCGACCGCTCAGCGGTTGCCGAGCGACTGCTTCACCAATGTCCGCCCGAAGTCCCACATCAACCCGCTGCCCCGGTGGGCATCGTCCATGATGTCGGTGAAGGCGTCCACGAACCGGTCCACGTCCCGCTCGGTGATGATCAGCGGCGGAATCAGCTTGATCACCTCCAGGTGGTCCCCGGACACCTGGGTGAGGATGCGGTGGCGCTGCAGCAGCGGCACGACGACCATCTGCGCGAACAGCCCCTTGCGCGCCGCCTGCAGCGCCGTCCAGCCGGTGCGCAGCTTGAGCGACTTGGGCCGGCCGAACTCGATGCCGATCATCAGTCCGCGCCCGCGCACCTCGGCCAGCAGCTCGTAGCGGTCGACCAGCGCGGCCAGCCGCTCGCGGAGCTGGTCGCCGACCTTCCGGGCGTTGTCCACCACCCGCTCGTCCTCCAGCACCCGCAGCGTCGCCAGCCCGGCCGCCATCGCCTGGTTGTTCGAGCCGAAGCTACTTGAGTGGACCAGCACCCGGTCCATCGAGGAGTACACCTTCTCGAAGATCCAGCCCTTGCCGAGCGTCGCCCCGATCGGCACGTACCCGCCGGAGAGCGCCTTGGCGGCGCACACCAGGTCGGGCAGCACGCCGTCCTCGTGCTGGTAGGCGAAGAACTCGCCGGTGCGCCCGATCCCGGTCTGCACCTCGTCGCAGATCAGCAGCGCCTTGTGCTCGTGCAGCAGCGCCTGGGCGGCGCGCAGCCAGCCGGGCGGCGGCGCGAGGACGCCCTTGCCCTGGATCGGCTCGACGATCAGGGCCGCGACGTCGCCGCGCTTGAGCTCCTTGGCCAGCGCCCCGATGTCGCCGAGCGGGATGGCGGTGTCCGGCAGCAGCGGGTCGAAGCCCTTGCGGAAGCCGCTCTCCCCGTTGACGGACAGCGAGCCGGTGGTCAGCCCGTGGAAGGCGTGGTCGGCGTACAGGATCCGCTTGCGGCCGGTGGCGTACCGGGCGAACTTGAGCGCCGTCTCGACGGCCTCGGTGCCGCTGTTGCCGAAGAACACCCGGTCGAGCCCGGGCGCGTACGACAGCAGCCGCTCGGCGAGCAGCCCGGCCAGCGGCGAGCAGTCGAAGCGGACGAGGTCCGGCAGGTCCAGGTCCATCACCTGCTGGACGGCCGAGCGCACCACCGGGTGGTGGCGGCCGAGCGCGAAGATGCCGAAGCCGGCCAGCATGTCCAGGTACTCGTGGCCCTCGGCGTCGTAGAAGTACGGGCCCTCGGCGCGCTCGTAGTACTTGTCGAAACCGATGGTGTGCAGCATCCGCGACAGCTGCGGGTTGACGTAGCGGCTGTTCAACTCGTAGCGCTCCCCGCCGCGTTCGGCGAGCAGCTGGGCGAGGTCGAAGGCGGGGCGGTCGGGGTCAGCCGGCATGGCGCGGGTTCGCTCCTCGGGTCGGTAGCAGGTTCTTGGCGAAGACGGCGGTCTGGGCCGCGACCCCGGTGCCGGTCAGGCCGGCCTCCTCCAGGATCTCGCCGCGCGAGGCGTGCGCCAGGAACTCCTGCGGCAGGCCGAGCACCCGCGCGGGCACGTCCACGTCGGCGTCGCGCAGCGCCTGGGCGACGGCCGAACCGACGCCGCCCACCCGGCCGTTGTCCTCGACGGTGACCACCAGCCGGTGGGCGGCGGCGAGTTCGGCCAGCCCCGGGTCGACGGGCTTGACCCAGCGCGGGTCGACGACGGTCGCGGTGAAGCCCTCGGCGAGCAGCAGCCGGGCGGCGTCCAGGCAGGCCGGTGCGGTGGTGCCGACCGAGACCAGCAGGATCTCCGGCAGCGGGCCGGTGCGCAGCAGCACGTCGACGCCGCCGATCCGCTCGACGGCGGGGACGGCGGGGCCGACGGTCCCCTTGGGGAAGCGGATCACGGTGGGCGCGTGGTCGACGGCGACGGCCTCGCGCAGCTGGGCGCGCAGCTGGTCGGCGTCGCGCGGGGCGGCGAGCCGCAGGCCGGGGACGACCTGGAGGATCGACATGTCCCACATGCCGTGGTGCGAGGCGCCGTCCGGCCCGGT